>JAHHHO010000016.1 GCA_019359315.1 Myxacorys californica WJT36-NPBG1 | reverse complement strand
TAGTGCTGTTGCATGCAGGACAGTGTACGGGTTCAAGTACCATCACCATAATCTAGGAATTATCTAACGGGTTCAAGTCGTCCTATTCTCCCTGATCCTCGTCCCCATGTCTAGAACACGACCCCAACGATTTGAGAAGTGGTGAGAAATCGCTTGTGTGAAAGGCAAGAAATCGTTTGTGTGAAATCTGTTGCGTAATATTGAGAAACGCTGAATGTTCAAGGATTATCATGCTTAACTTTGAACATACTCGGTTAAGGTGACAATGCCTCCTGAACATACTCTTGCCATGTGAGTGGAATCTCCGCTGGATTTTGGCAGATCACTGGAATCCATGTTGCACAGGGGAACTGTCCTTCCAAACCTTGCAGGCGTTCCCTTGCTTCGCGCACAGCTTGGTAGAACGGTTTGCCGCTCGAAAAAGCAGTTAGAAAGTTTTTGAGAAATATCTGAGCGACTTGATCGGGAATTGGCTCTCGCATCACAATCATCTCTGGAATATGCAGATCAGTTAAATCCTCTGCCAGCCCAATCCCATCACAAGAATTCAGGATCGCCAGTCTTAATCCATGCGAAATCGCATACCTAAGACCATGTTTGATTTGAGGAATGGTTAAGCGATCGCTCTGGTTAATCCAGAGATGGCCGGTCTCTGCATCGGGCTGACTGGCGCTATGTCCTGCAAAGAAAAGAATATCCCAAGATTGCTGCCAAAGCTGTTCGTTGAGATCCTGGCGTTTCGGTTCTACCAGAAATGTTACATCTGCATTGGGTAGCTGCTGCAGTAAAGCGCGATCTGCCTGAACATCAATTCCTAAGCTGTTCCCCAAAATTGCTAAAATTCTCACCTTCGAGTTTAAACGGTTTTTCTTGCCAACTGTTTCAAAGGCAGACTGACTTAGGGCGATCTCAGCTTTTGGATAGCGATCGCAGAGATCCCACACCATCCAGGGCATCCGACGAAGCTGGATATTTTCAGTTTGAATAATGATCCGAATTGGCTCTGCTGGACTGAGCTTTTCCAGCATACGTTCTTTGATGGGGCGGAATTCATCCGTGTTTAACCACCGATTCAGTCCGGTTTTTAACTGAGCTGCAACTTCATCACACTCCTTGAAAAACTCGCTATTGCTAATATTCGTAATTTGGGTCGCTGGAATATCCAATCGAAATGATGCCTTAAGGCTTTTGCGATACGCTAATTGCCACTGCTGATAAGCTTCTAGAAGGTACGGCGCAGAAGGCAATTCTGCAGCAACTTGGATAGACGGCAACGCTCCTTCTTCACCCATCTGCAGCGTAACCGCAAACCCCGTTCTAAAGTCTCCTCGTCCCAGATTGAGAATGACGATCTTTCCGGCTTTCTGCGGCAAGTTCAGCGGTTCAGGTCGGACGATTTGCTGAATAATGTCGGTTAGATTCTTTTGCTGCTGTTGATAGAAGTCAATTTGTTCATCCTTTTGTTTTAATTCCGCGCGATATTTCCCGTCTAATGCTTCTAGAGCGAGTTGATAGCTTTGAGTAAATTCAGCATGTAATTTCTGTTTATCTGCATCTGGTGGTGAATTCACTCGAACAACAATTACTCCATCACCCTTGTTCTCAATGCTTCTGACCTGAAGCGCAATGCCTTCGTTCTCAATTTGCAATTGCTCAAATGAACTAGAAAAAGCTTTCCAATCGATGCCATTGCGAAAGATTAAATCGATCGTATCAACCACTTCTTGAAAGAGCTTAGCAAACTCACCGGGAGCAAATTCTCCACTGCTAGGACGACGCTCCCGCGATCGATTTAGTAGATAGACAAAATCACAGATCACGCCGTCTAGCTGGGTTGTACTGTCGATATTCCATCCTTCCAGGCAGGCTCCCGTGAGCGTGGCACCTTTAAAGTTAGTTTGCAAGGCTTGGGTATTGGTGAGATTTGATCGTTCTAGCCAAGCCCCTTCTAGCGTTGCTTGTTGCAAATTGGCTCCGGTCAAATTCGCATTCGTCAAATCCACGCCTGCTAAATTTGCGCCGTTAAAATTGCACGCGATATAAGCTTTATTTGCTCCTCGATGGGTCACGAGCAAGTCACGAACGCGCGGATCACACAATATAGTGTTTCCAGCATTGGCTCGATTCAGATGTTTGGCAGTGTGAAGATTGGTCTGCTGAAGGTGAGCGTTTCTGAAACTGCAATAGCTAAGATCAGCTTGTGCAAAATTGGTTTTCTCTAAATGGCTGTCGGAAAAGTTTGTGCCTCCAACGGCAAGAAATGAGGTTGCAACTTGATGGACAAACAAATGTTTGTCGTCTTCGCAAAACGCTCGCCAAGCGATATAAACGCTAATCAGCAAAAACACCCCGACACCCATACTAGAGGTCATAACCGAGAGTAAACTGCCATAGCGTTGAGTGGGCGTTACAATGCCAACTAATCCACCAAAAACAGCACTAGCAATCGCTGACTTCGCCGAATTAGTAAGCAGGATAATAACTGTAAAAATAGTTGGATAAACGACTGTAACACAAACCACGATAGAGACCAGTGTTGTAATGGCAGTCGCAATTGTATCTAGGAAGTCAATGATACGAACATTTGGAATTGCAACAATACCAATACTGCTAACCGCGATCGCAACAATGCAAGTTGTTACGATCGAGCCAATTCCAGCTAGTAATCCTTCGCGTAAAATGACTACGCCGAGAACTGCAAGAGCGACGAATATGACGGCACTAGGAAGAAAGGTAAACTGATTAGTAATTTCAGGTGTTGTAATATAGCCTAGATAAAGACCTGCAAGCGCCGATAATAATCCCAGTAAAGGCATTAGGAGCAATAAGGCAATCCACCAAGCTATGATCCACCGACGTTGTAACCCAGCTCTGGCGTGACTAAAATCTGCGCCTGTGAGAATGGCACCTCGAAAGTTTGCCCCCCGAACATCTGCACCGCTAAAATCTGCCCCCGTTAAATCTCGCCCCTGAAAAGAACGACCTCGAAAGCTTTTTCCAGAATTTTTTAGACCTGCCATTGATGACATAGAAGCACCTCGTTGCCGTTACCTGAAAATCTGCCGCCGTGTGTATTCGCTAAATGTCATGAATCTTGGAAAACGACGCAATCAAATGACAAAATCTTCGGTAATGCTGGCATCATTCAGCGCAACTTTGACACTAAATGACTCACCCGCGTGAGCACTAAATTTAAGCTGAATACAAATATCGGCTTGTCGGGCAGTGACTTCGTGAAGGGTAGTTCCATCTTCATCGAGCAAAATCAGTTTCAGATTGGCTGGCAAATACGGTTCACTCTCAATCGGATAGACCTGTAGGAGAATACCAACTCTTTGATTCATTTTCTGCACTAAGGCAACTGCCAAGGCTACCGCTTGTCCGGCAACTTGCATCCCTAAATCGAGTCGTTTTACCCGTCTAACTGCGCCCGCAGAGTTTCCTGGATCAATTTTCCATAAGCTCTCGATCGCTGCCCACACCGTTTCATCATCTTGAGTACTTTGCAACAGATCGAGTAAAGCACGAATCGCGGCTTGATCTTTCACTGGGCTGTTGCCCAGCCGTTTAGCAATTTTCCGCCGCTGGTGTTCATCGGATGCTTGAGAGAGTTGCCCAGCTAACGTAGAGATTTCATCTGGCGTTAAGTGAATATTAGCGGGTAAGTGCTCAGTTTCTGTCGCGTCCTCAGTTGAACCGCGTAGTGCCCAATTCGGCTGAGGACGGAGAAGATCAGAAAATGCTTGCCACTCCAATGCAAACGCGTTGTGTAACCATTGGTTTAGGGCTGTTTTTAGAGACTGAGCAGTGGGAAGGATATTTCTAGAATTTTCTGTAAGATCCCGCTCGACCTGCAATGCAGAATGCATTGCTACTTCGATTCGCCGGGTAGCATTGAGATAAGTATGATATGCAGCGATCGGCACACTCAACACATCGCTCCAAGCAGTTTCATGGTTGTGGAAGGTTGGTGAGTGAGGGGCTGTACCAATCGTCAGTGCCGATTGCTCCAGCTCTATAGTAGTAGGACACCACTCCCGTAACCCATGATAGTAATCTCCTACATCCAGTAACAGATCAAATTGTTGACGAGATAAGCGATGACCCACAGGTCGCAACAAATTACAGGTCAACATCGGCAACACATGCCAAGATTCTGCAAGTAGATTGTGTCCTAGCCCTGAAACGCGGCTGGGAATCAGTACATCCACATTGCTGAGAAAGCCGGTCTCTTCAGAGAGAACCATCACTGCGATCGTCTGCCAATGATCCTCTAAACTATCGGGATCAGCTTCTCGAACAATCATGATATACCGAGCAGGAGACATCCCTGATAGAAACGATCGAGCGGTCTCCGAGTAAAGACGCTGCTTGTCGTCGTCGGAAAAAGCAATGGGACTTTGTACAGAGCGTTTTAATTCCCAGATTTCTCCGGGTTTAGGAGGCCGAAGTTCTAGGGTTTGGAGCATGGCGGGTATGACATCTGTATACATAGGGGCAGCGGGAGGGGGAGATGGATCTAATTGTATTAACGGAAAGTTAGGCCAGGCTATGACTCATTCTTCAATTTTTTATAATTTCAGGCACGCTCCATTTACCATTGCGTTGATGTACGCTTGCGATCGCTCCGCAAGCTTTCAAGGGAGCCAACACTAGAGGATTTACTCAGTTTCGTATGCTGTACCGCTTCAGGCTGCAGTAGTCCTAGTGCTTCCGCAAGCCGCTTGGTTAATTCCTTCCAACGCTTTGAAATCGTACTTTGGGTTAACCCTAATTCTGCTGCAAGCTGCGACTGATTTTTGCCCGCGATTTGTCCTTGCCAAAGTTTAAGGTAGCCCCGATCAGGATACTGTTGATCAAGAACCGCGATCGCATCGATCGTTCTGAGCACTAAATCACTCTGCTCAACGGAATCGAGTAAGTTAAGATCGTCAGAGATCGTCTCTAATAATGAAGTATCGGTTCCCGGAAATGTTTGGTCGAGACTAGTCCAGCGGTGGTTGCTTTCCTTGCGGACGAGATCGATGATTTCAAATCGTGCTACCGTTGCTGCCCATCGATAGAAAGCATCGGGATTCTCACCCTGAAACTTTCCGGCTCGAACGACCCGAACCAGTTTTAGGTGAGCGGTTTGGGCGGCTTCTTCCCAGGGAATAGATGTTCCTCGCGTTTGCTTTTGTGCAATTCGGTCTACCCGTCGTCGATGTTCACGATCGACCAAGAGTTTTTCTAGCTGGTGATTTTCTTGAAGGCTGGCAGAGCGCTCGGCATTGCCCCACCAGGGCAGCAGTTCTGAGGCTGGAGGATCTGCTGAAGGCTTGGAGATCATAGGCATTGCTCTTTAACCTGCGGGGCGGTCAGTCTAGTAGACGTATGGAGGATCAATTCAGTTCTGCACTGCAATGTTCCGTATCAAATAATGAAAAATTTACACAGAATTTAGGGTCAGAGGCGAAATCAAATTCTAACGAATCCTGACTGAGCGCTTGAATACTCATTTGCAAATTAGAGAAAATTTTCCGCTTAGTCTGGAATATTTTCTAAAAGTGCTTCGTTCTTATTCTTCTTAATCTATCTTGATCAGCTTCCTAAATAGTAATTTTTGGAGTTCTGGAATATTCCTCGTTAGGTTCTCGTTCTAATTCTATGTAAGCTTTCAGCTTGTGATCGCATCGCAGTTTGAAAGCAAATCTTTGGAAGTCTCTGCCTAATCCTACTTCAAGAGGAAACAACAGTGTTTGCTACTACTCAACTGCCTTCTCTTCAATTACACGATCGCTCTTCTTTACATCAGTTCACGAATGGATCGACACTATCCCACTCAGCTTTTACACAAGCCGTAATCGAGGGATTTATCGATGGCATTATCGTTGTGACAACCAATGGCGAAGTTATTCAGTTTAATCATCGTGCTGCTCAGTTATGCCCTACATTGAACCAAAGTCATTCGATTAAGCATTCTTTTAATCACAGTGATAACTTTGAGCCATTTGTTTTTTCCGCTGCTATTTGGCGTGTTTGTGAAGCGCTGATTGAAAGTAATGAACTCTTCGCAAATCAAAAACTCATACCAGAATCTGAAGTGCTGATGAATTCGACCATCATCCGCATTCGATCGCAGTGGCTGACGATTAATGCTACCAATGCTGCTTCAATGTTTGACCAAGTCAAACACAGCTCTCATTCGTCTCAGTCATATATATTGGTAACATTAGAAGATCGCAGTCAGGCACTACAAAATCTCGCAAGGACAGACATTCAGAAACATAGTCTCACGCCTCGTGAAGGCGAAATCTGGCAACTTCGCCTGCTGGGGAAATCCTACAGGGAGATTGCGGCGCAGCTATACATTACAGAACATACAGTTAAAAAACACATTAGAAACATTTTGGCGAAACGCCGAATTGAATAGTTGGCGGCACTAGGCGGAGGAACAAATAATGCTGTGTCCTAGTTGAATAGCAGTAAGAAACCAGGGCATGTTTTAAAGCTTCTTCGCTGCGATTTTGTCTCGCCCTGAACCTCAGTTCAGGGCGGAATAGCTACTTGATAGAGATCGTTTTTAAGTCGATCTCTATCAAGTAGCTAAACATATGTATGGATATCTACTACGCTGAAAAATTCTGCCGCCTTACTAAAAGCTAATATGCAACCGAGATGGCTATTTTACAAAGTACCATCATGGGTAATTCCCTTTCAAGTTAGCTATTGATTAAAGTGTGAACAACAGCACAGAAACGAGCCAAATCCGAAATAATCAATGGTTTCGGTGGAGGTTCTGACTCAGTGTTGTAATCGCTAAATTGGTGACATATAAGAATTCGCTTGCCACCAATCACCTGCTGAGCGATGAAAACCTAGCAGAGATCGTTCTAGCAGGGCGTACCTGATGGAAGGTCGAAAACGAAAATAACAACACGCTTAAGACCAAAGGCTACAACCTGGAACACAATTTCGGGCACGGGAAACAGCACCTCTCCTCGCGGCTTGCGACCTTGAATATCCTGTCCCTGCTATTCCACACGTTGCTAGAGTTGCTCAACCAAAAGTACAAGTTGCTGCGGTCTCACTTGCCGACTCGTAAGACCTTCTTTGATGATTTGCGGGCGTTGACCCGTTACATTATATTTCGACAGTTGGGATCATCTGCTCACCTTCATGCTAGAAGGTCTAGAGATAGACATCCCGCTAAACACCTGTTGAATCGCCATACTGAGAATTGCTGCTAGCATTGCGGCGCAGCATTGCAGGTTTGATGCGCCGCAATGCAGAAGCTGGAAATCGTCGCTCATACTCTTCATCAGAAATCTCGGCTAATTCTTCTAACGTCGGATTCACGTTCCACGGGTAAGGCTGGAAGTCAGCAACGTCGGTTTCTTGGGCAAAGCGTTGATTCCAAGGACAGACATCCTGACAGATATCGCAGCCAGCGACCCAATTGTTGAGATGAGGCGCGATCGCATCTGGCAACGTTTCAGACCGATTCTCAATCGTGTGATAGGCAATACATCGATTCGCATCAACGACAAAGGGTTGAGTAATTGCGCCAGTAGGACAAGCTTCTATACATCGCGTACAGGTTCCGCAGTGGTGAGTGTGCGGGCAATCGCGCTCTAACTCCACATTCGTCAGCACCTCACCCAAAAACACCCATGATCCATACTCCCGCGTAATCACATTACCGTTCTTCGCAATCCAACCAATCCCAGCACGCTGCGCCCAGACTTTATCTTGCACAGGTCCCGTATCCGCATAGTAACGAGCCACAATCCCATCGCCCTGAGTTTCTAGCCACGAGGCCAACGCTTTGAGTTTCTTTTGCAACACGCGATGATAGTCTCGTCCCCAGCCGTAGCGAGAAATTTTGGCGTACTCCTTGCCCTCCTGTCGAGCGTGAGGTGTGTAGTAATTAAGCGCTACACAGATCAGCGATCGCACCTCTGGCATCACCTGAGAGATATCTTCTCGCTTAGGATTTGCCATCCATGCCATATCTGCGGCGTAACCTTGATCGAGCCACGATCGCAGAGATGCCGTTGCAGTTGTATCGTCCTTAAAATCTTCTACCTGAACGATTCCAACTTTGTGAAATCCAAGCTCTAACGCTTTTTGTTTAATTTGGTTCGTCAAGTCGTGCATTTCAATCCAGGGAGAGAAGATTATACGCCCGTTGTAGTTCGTAATTTGTAGAAGCGTAATGAGAATGAACTATGAGTGACGTTACTTTAGATTCTACGAGTATTGAGATTGAAACGGTTCAACGGTATTTTGAAACCTTTAACGCAGGTGAATTTGAGGCAACCGCAGAGCTATTTACGGTTGATGCCATCATGCACGCGCCGTTTAAGACTGAGGTGATGGGCAGAGATGCGATCGCGCATTATCTCCAAACTGAAGCGAAGGGAATGCAAGCCACTCCGCAGACTGTTGACACTCAAGACGAGCAGGTAGAAGTGACGGGCTTTGCGAAGTACGCAGGATTCAAAGTCAACATTGTCTGGACATTTCACTTAAATCCAGCACAAGAAATAACCGATGTTTACATCAAACTAGTCGCCTCAGCACAAGAGTTGCTGAAGATGCGACCATAATTTAGGCGAGACTTCGTAGGACGCATAACAAAAATTCCTCCGGTGTTCTGAGCGTAGCACTGGAGGAATTTTTGTTGTGTTGAATTATTCACTAAACTTCGGCTGGAACGGATTGGGGGCCGATTCGCTGGTGAAAATGCGTGATTCTGAAGGAAGCTCACTCTGCGATCGCTGCATTTTAGTTAACGACAATTCAGTCGTCAGCAAGAAACTAACAATACACGAAATTAGGATCACCGGCACCATTGATGTCCTCGACAAAATGCTGAGAATCACCGTTGTACTAATCGGCGTCTTTGTAATGGCTACAGTCACGGCTGCCATCATGCACATCATACTAATCGTCGGATGGAGTTGCGGAAATCTCAATGAGAGCGCAAACCCAACCACTGTACCCAGATAAAATAGTGGAAGAATGAAACCACCTCGAAAACTTGAATGCAAGGTGCAACCAGCCGTTGCACATCATAAAATATCAATACGTAGCTATTGCGATTATGAAACTCACAACTCGCGGACATTACAGCGTTAAGGCACTGCTTGACTTATGCTTTCAGCCTCAACAACAGCCCGCCCCAGTGAGCGCGATCGCGCAGCGTCAAGATATTCCTGCACCTTACTTAGAAAAACTGCTGATTGAGATGCGACGGGCAGGACTTGTCTGCTCCGTGCGGGGCGTCCAAGGCGGCTATCAACTGGCAAGGCAGCCTGCTCACATTTCGCTAGGGCAAATTTTAGAGGCGGTGGGCGAGACAATCGATCCGTTGCCGCGTCGCACTCCTGACAGCGCTCAGGCGGGAGACTGGGTCACGTTTAGTCTATGGAATCGACTGCATCAGAAAATGAAAGAAGCCTTGTACAGCATTTCGTTAGAAGATTTATATTACGATGCGCGAAGCTGGCAAGCTGCCCAAGGGGAAGAAGCTAGTTTTATTGTGTGATGCCAATTTATTTTTCAATGCAGCAGATTGCTATATGGTGCGAAATCGTGAAGAGATGTTTCGGCGAAACGTCTGTACGATATTTAAGTATTTGCTGAGTTGGTATGAGTTTGGTTGAGGCAGATTTGAAGGATGCAGCGATCGTTCTAGTGAGTGCGGCAGTATTGGATTATCTGATTGGTGATCCGTGGGGATGGCTGCATCCGGTACAGGTAATGGGTTGGAGCATTGGTCAATATACAACGACTGCCTTCCGATTTGTTAAACACCCAATACTGCGGAAAGGGGCAGGCGTTGGGTTGGCGATCGCACTCATTGTTGGAAGTAGTGCGATCGCACAAATTATCGTTGCGATTGCTCACTCGATTCATTCAGGATTGGGAATTGCAGTCGCAGTAGTTCTACTTGCCAGTTGCTTTGCCGGGCGCAGTTTGCGCCATGCGGCGGAAGATGTGCTGAAACCATTGACCGAGGGAAACTTGGAAGCGGCGCGATCGCGGCTGCGATTATACGTCGGACGTGATACAGACGCCTTATCAGAACCCGAAATCCTCCGAGCCGTGTTTGAAACCGTTGCTGAAAATGCGGTTGATGGGGTGATGGCTCCGTTGTTCTATGCATTGGTCGGAGCATTTTTTCCAGTGGGGAGCGTTGGACTCGCGATCGCGTACAAAGCCGCGAGTACACTCGATTCGATGGTCGGTTATCGAACCGCGCCCTATGCTGAAATCGGTTGGTTTAGTGCCAAAACAGATGATGTTTTAACCTGGCTTCCCTGCCGATTGACGGTGATTACATTAGGTCTTCTTTCGGGTAAACCTATTCAGGTCTGGAAGGTATGTCAACGGGATGCGGCTCAAGATCCAAGCCCAAACTCGGGTTGGAGCGAGTGTGTTTACGCTGCCGCGCTAGAGGTACAAGTTGGCGGTGTTAACTACTATCGCGGCCTTGAGAAACCGAAGCCCTTGTTAGGCGAACCCATTCGCCCGATCACTCCAGAGCGAATTCGGGCAGCGCTGCGGCTGACGCGCTGGTGTTTTCTAATTTGGCTTGGAGTATGGAGCGTAGGGTATGGGATAGTGAGCAACTTTGGCAGCGGATAGGGCAATAGATGTAAAAGACATTCACAAGATTTGCGAAAACAACAAAATTTGCGAAAACAAAGTAACAGAAATGGGTTGATGGTATCGTCATTAAATCTGCATCGATGTCAGTTATGAAACGACTTGCCTTTTCACATTTCTCCAAATTTATCTGCCTTAGTATTTCAACTTCTGTTGCAATTCTTTATCCCCTAACCATCACTGCTGCCATCAGCGCAGAGCGGAACGCTAGAGATATTGCTCAATCCTCCGCTTCCCCATCTCCTACATCCAATACTCCCTATCCCTTCCTCGATCGCGCCTCTAAGGGCATGGTTGCCTCTGCCCATCCCCTCGCCTCTCAAGCGGGGCTTGCCATGCTGCAACAAGGAGGAAATGCCGTGGATGCGGCTGTTGCCACAACATTTGCAATCTCTGTTGTCGAACCGTTTTCAGCCGGAATTGGCGGCGGTGGATTTATGTTGGTGTATCAGGCGAACAAGAACGAAACTAGAGCGCTAGATTTTCGCGAAAAGGCTCCTCTCAAAGCCAGCCGCACGATGTATCTCGATGCTCAAGGTAAGGTGCGTCCAAAGGCCAGCACTGACGGACATCTCGCTGTGGGCGTACCAGGAACCGTTGCCGGACTGTATGAAGCCCATCGCACTTATGGGAAGTTGCCTTGGAAGACCGTGATGGCCTCCGCAATTCGGATTGCTGAAACTGGATTTCCGATCAGCAAGCCTTTAGCCACGGCTTCACAAGAGCGCTTAGAAATATTAGGAAAAAATGCGGATGCTCGACGCCTGTTTACCCGCAACGGAAAGCCGCTGCAAGTTGGCGAACTTTTGGTGCAAAAAGAGTTAGCGGCAACGTTACGATCGCTCTCCGAAAATCCCAATAGTTTCTACACAGGCAAGACGGCGACTGCGATCGCGCAGGATATGACGGTCAACGGTGGGTTAATTACGCTCGATGATCTGAAGCAATATCGTCCGACGTGGCGAAATCCGGTGTGCGGCAATTTCCTCAAAGCAAGAGTATGTTCGATGCCGCCGCCTTCATCCGGTGGAGTGCATTTACTTGAGATGCTCAATCTGATTGGAACAACTGATCTCAAAACATTGGGGTGGCATAGTCCCGATACATTGCATTTGTTGACAGAATCGATGCGAATTGCCTATGCCGATCGCGCGACTTATTTAGGTGATCCAGCATTTGTCAAAGTGCCCGTTGCAGCGTTGACGAGTCCAAAATACGCCCAACTTCGGCGGCAAGAAATTAACCCTAAAACAGCAACTCCATCGAGTCAAGTCAAAGCGGGTGATCCAAAACTAATCCAGCAGTTGTCTCGCGAGTCGAACGAGACGAGCCATTTGACCGTTGTCGATCGCGATCGCAATTCTGTGAGTTTGACGTTCACTGTGAATCTTCGATTTGGGGCAGGAGTGGTGGCAAAAGGAACCGGAATCCTGCTGAACAATGAAATGGATGACTTTGCAAGTGCGCCGAATACACCGAATGCCTTTGGGTTAGTCGGCGGAGAGGCCAATGCGATCGCGCCGGGAAAAATTCCGCTCTCCAGCATGACGCCAACCATTGTGACCGAAAATGGGCGCTTGCGAATGACCGCAGGCGCACCCGGAGGCAGCACCATTATCACAACCGTATTGCAGGTGGTGTTGAACGTTTTAGCCTACAACATGAGCGCTGAAAAAGCCGTTGCCGCCCCCCGTATTCATCATCAATGGTTGCCTGATAAGTTAATGATCGAACAATGGGGATTTGATCCGTTGACCGTTGCAGAACTGCGACAGCGCGGACATCAGATTGACGAATCGCGACCCAACTGGGGCAATGCAACTGCGATCGTCGTGCAGCCAGATGGACTGTTGGAAGGAGCGGCTGATCCACGCGGCGAAGGCATCGCCGCAGGATTTTGATAGGTTTCGGGGTACGGTTCAACGCGATCGCAGGCGATGGAAATTCGCGTAGAGGCGCGACATGTCGCGCCTCTACGCGACGACGTATCAATGACCAACATTCCAACATTGATCACCAACCCCGATTCCTAGATTTATTTCCAATCCTTCCAATTCGTATTCAGAATCGATGTGTTTGGAAACGCAGTCGGATTGCCATTCGCGTTTAACCGTTTTTGCAATTCCTCTAACTTAGGATTTGCTCTCGGTAAGTTTTCCACTAACTGATACGGCATGATTCCCGTTTCTAATGAATAGGCGGCTGTTGTTCCTGCTGCCGCACCCATCGACCATTCGATCGCGTGAACTCGGTACGCCGAGGCGCTAATGTGACTCATCGCCATACTTTTTCCGGTCACAAGTAAATTATCGATCTTCGGCGGAATCATCGATCGCAACGGAATCTGAAACGGAAACGCTTCACCGGCTCCTTGCCGTTCTCCAGGACGCTCCTGATTGCCCGGTTTTTCGGGCGGCGACTCGACCATGCAGGGGTGGAAGTCCAGATTGTAATGACCAATGCCCACACTATCGGGATAGATGTGCGATCGCCCCCGAGTTTCGACCTGCTGCGGCTCAAGCTTGCCGCGAATCACATCAATAGTGCGCAATCCCGCGATCGAGGCGGCTAAATTTCGGTAGGCTTCTGGCGACAAGGTTTCAGTGTAGTACCGATCTTTAAAGTTCTTGCGCGACATCGCGACTTCATCCACTAAAAATCCGTTGGGATAGCCATAGGCATAGCGACCGACTAACCGACGAGACTCGCGCAGGTAAGGATATTTCGATAATCCGTGCGCCGTTCCCATCGGAGAATCGAAGCCTTGAAGATAGCGAATGTTGGGATAGGGCTTCTTGATCGGCTGCTTGGCATCGGACGTGCCGGAATGGAACCAATGGAAAAAGCCGATCGCTTGTTCTTCTGCTCCTTTGAGCGTGCTGACCCGGTAGCCACCCAGCCAGCCATCCGGTTCAAGTTGTCCGGTTGAACGCAGTTGTTCACGAGTCAGCAAATAGTTATCTGCCGAGGTTCCGGGAGCATAGTCGTTGCCCCAACTCCAGTTCTGCATCGAGATATCGCCGGGGAGCACCGTTTTAGATCCCGAATTTGGCTTTTGGCTAGCGATGCGACGATAGGTGAACACAAGTTCGGGCGACTGAGCGTAACGCTCGTCGTTGAAACTATAGGACTTCTCGTATTGAGCATAAAAATCCGGCGGCTGAGCGGTTTGCGGAGTTTTGGTTGCTTCCATTGCAAACGTGTAAGTCAACGCCTGAGCGCAGTAAGGATTGCCCGTCTCGCTCGACGACGACGGATTGCGATACGATCGCGCATCCACTCCCACTTGGTAGGGCAGATCCGCTAAGGCTAATAATTCTCCTGTTTCGGTCGCTTCAACCACAGACCATTTGCCCGATGCAGGCGGCGTAAACCGGACAATTTTCTTCTTAAATAGCTCAGAGTCCGCTTCGCGATAGCTATCTTCAATCGTGCGAGACAACGGATATGTATTTAACGGTGGTGCGCCTGCGGCTGGACTGTGTTGGATGCCCCGCACCGACTGAATCTGGCTCCCTTCAATTTGTAGCGATTTGACCGCCGTATTGGGGAAAAGATAAAGCTTTCCTTTGCCTTGCTTTTCAGCTTCTTTCAAGAGAGATTGTAGAATCTCGTGCCCCTCCTTCGGCAAAAAACACACCAAACTTACCCAACAACTGCCGGGATTTTTGTTGTTATTTTGAGCAAGAATGCGCTGCCGTAGTTCAGTGTAGCCTTGTGGAAAATAAAGCTGCGATCGCTGAGTCGGCTTTTCGTCGAGGGCAGAGGTTCCTTGAGCGGTTAGCTGTCCGCCAATCCAATCCGTAATCTCAGTTAAACAAACCGTTCGCCCCGCTTTTAGCGCTTCATAACTCGCGGCCACTCCAGAAATTCCGCCGCCGACAACTAGCACATCACAGGCAACAGCTTGATCTACCGCTTTCGGAGTCACGTTTTGTGCTAATTGGGCTGGAGCCGCCGCAGTTGAGCTTGACCATCCTGCGATTAAGGCTCCACTGATTTGCAATGAAACTGCACCTAAAGTCAATACTTTCTTCATAACTCCCACTTCAACAGCTAAACAAGCAGATTTTGTTCAATTCTTCTAACACAATCTATTCGTTTTTAGACCAATCATTTGTAGATGCACCCACTTTCATAACTCCTATCCATCTGTAAGGTTCGCAGTCGTCAACCTCTTTCAAACTTGACTTTTAGAACTGGTAATATTAGTTTGAGTAGAAAAATGCAAGAGCCATCTGAATCCGTCCTCTGAGAGGCATTACAGCTTTCAACCAGTCCATTCATGAAACGACTACATTCATAGAAATAGTGCATTCCTGAAAGCAGCGTGACGGATTAGGTTAAGTACTTGTTTCAGATCGGCAAAAACTTGACTGTAAAATTTGACTCTGTTTACTCTGGCACATGTGAGATGATATGCAACAATAAAGCGTTATGAAATGCAGGATTCTACCCGGCGCTATTGCTGCCGTTATCTCACCGTTAATGATGCTTGTATCACAAAGCACAGCACAGCAAGACAGTATCCGAGTTCGAGTGAATCGATGGATTTCAGTTCAGCAGGTCGCTGGCAACGTGAGTTATGCGGCTAAAAACGTGGCTCGCCCTGCCCGTGTGGGCGATCGCTTAACTGCTGTAGGAGACAGCATCACCACCGGTAAGAATTCGTCAGCAACCCTATTGGTCGATACTGGACTTGGGACGATTCGGGTGTTAGAGAAAACTACACTCCGGGTGCGAGAACTCAAAATAACCCCAAACAATGGACGGATTACGCGGCTCGATGTCCTGCAAGGGCAGGTTCGCCTCAAGCTCCGCAGGTTTACCAACCGAGAATCGGAGTTGGAGATTCGGACTCCAGCAGGGCTGAGTGGCGTGCGAGGAACAGAATTTGGACTCAACGTCGGGCCGAGCGGCAAAACCGCGATCGCAACCCTAGAAGGAGCCGTCGCCACCACCGCGCAAGGAGTAGAAGTGAGAGTTCCAGGCGGCTATCAAAATTTTACAATTTCAGGTGAAGCGCCAACAAACCCAGTACCGTTAAGAGATGATCCGGGCTTGGCATACCGATTTGACCGACAAATCGCTCGTGGAGGCATTCGGAATGTGCGTCTGGTGGGTCAGGTTGATCCGGTCAATACAGTCACGATCGATGGAGTGCCCGAACCCGTTGATCGCAATGGGTTTTTCCGGGTTCTCTATCTGGCTCCTTCCTTCCTGAAGCTTAAAGTCGTTGTCACTACTCCGCTTGGAAAGACACAAACTTATGAACTGGCGCTTTAGTGAACTCGGATGGCGCTTACTCCCGGGTGGAATCGCGGCGATCACGATCGCCGCCTTACTAGAGTTAGGAGTGGTGAAACCTGCTGAACAGCTGGCGTACACGGCCCTATTTCAGGCGCGGGGTGAAGTTGCCTGGGATGATCGCTTGGTGCTAGTCGCGATCGATGATGCTAGCGTTAAACGGTTAGAGCAATTTCCGTTTTCGCGAAAATATTATGCTCAACTCATCGATCGCTTAACTAAAGCAGGAGCAGGTGTTATTGCGATCGATGTTTTATTCTCTGAGACAACACCAGACGACGCGATTTTAGCGCAAGCGATCGCCCGATCGAGGCGAGTCGTGCTGGCCCAAGCCGACGAGCAAAGCGAGTTTCCACTGCTTCCCGTACCCCAACTGCAAGATGCCGCTTTCGGTAGTGGTCATATCCGAGCCAGTATGGATTCGGATGGGATTGTGCGAAAACTCCAGCCTCAGTTTCAAACCAATCTTGCCTTTGGGCTAGTTGCGACCAATAGCTACTCACTGACTCAAGCTCCTGTTCCACACGTAGATTTAACCCGACCGATTTGGCTCAATTGGGCAGGCTCGGTCAAACGCATTCATCGTCATTCCTTTGCAGACGTGGTGCAAGGCTTGGTGGGCGATAGTGCCTTTCGGAACAAAATTGTGCTGGTCGGCGCAACTGCTTCGGGTCTCGATCCAGCGCGGACTCCGTTTAATCTCAATCCGCCTGCGAGCGGGGTGCATCTGCAAGCCACCCTGATTCACAATGTATTGCAAAACAATGCGCTGCATCCTGTGGAGCCTGTCTGGCTGCTGCTGCTGTTAGGAGGCCCAGGGCTAAGCTTGATTCTCAGTTTTTGGCGGTCGGAGATTCAAGCGTTAATTGCCCTAGGCAGTTCTCTAGGTTGGGGGGGAGCGAGCTTACTCTTACTGAAATTTAATGTTCTGATTCCAGTTGCGTTTCCGATTGGGCTGATTGTTTCAACGACAATATTGGTCGCGTTGACCGAGCGGTTGCGCATGAATTCGATTTTGCAGCAGCAGGTGCGGCAACTGTGGCAACGCTACGAGTCTGACCTTGTGATTAGCCCGACCACGTTTAGGGAGCCGCAGTCGCTGCCGCCCAACTCGCTTGCCTCAATGCAACGCGTGATTCAGCTAGCTGCCCTTGCTGAGCGATTTGGGCGATCGCAATCGACCCAAGCTGCGATCGCACGCAGTCTTTCAATGGGGCTTGCTGCCGCTGATTTCGATGGGCTGGTTTGGTTTTGCAATCCTACCGCCACCAATCTGCTGAAACTCGAGATCGGCAGTCGATTAGAATTTGAGCTAGTGCCCCACTGGTTGAGCAAAAGTGAGTGGCAAGACGCCTTAGCCGCATTGCAATCTGAACATCCTGCTCGACCGAAAGAGCAGTTGCTCGGCGCGCGCTGGTACCGTTTGCAGCTAGAGCCGTTATCCTATCAGTCTCGTTCGTTTGAGAAAACGGAGAGCGATTTTCAATTAGATGGCATTCTCATTTTGCTCGAAGACATTAGCGATCGCAAAAAGATCGAGGCGAGTTTAGATCAGCAAATTGATGAACTGCATCAGATGAGCCAACTCAAAGACGACTTTTTGAGTACGGTGTCTCACGAGTTGCGGACGCCCTTGACCAACATGAAAATGGCCATTCAACTCCTCAAAATGGTGGGAACGGAGACTCAGCGCGATCACTATTTACAAATTCTCGACAACGAATGCACGCGCGAAACAGAACTGATCAATGATTTGCTCGACTTACAGCGTTTAGAAGTGGGGGGGCAAGTGCTGCGCCCTGAGCGACTTGATTTACAAAGCTGGCTTCCAGAGCTAATCGAACCGTTCTACAAGCGCACCGAGGCGCGATCGCAGGCGTTAACCGTTCGAGTCGATGAAGAGCTACTAGAGGTTGAGTGCGATCGCTCTAGTTTAGAACGGGTGATTGTAGAGCTGGTGAATAACGCCTGCAAATACACACCTCCTGAAGGAGAAATTTTGGTGACGGCAGACGCGGTAGATCCAGAATTTGAAATTACGGTGTGCAATTCGGGCGTTGAGATTCCTAAGGCAGAATTGTCCCGGGTCTTCGATCGCTTCTACCGAGTGCCGAAAGCTGACCCGTGGAAGCAAGGTGGCACAGGGCTAGGACTCGCCCTGGTTAAACGCTTGGTCGAATGCCTCAATGGAGAGATTCAGGTTGATAGTGGAGACGGCAGGACAACGTTTACAGTGAGGTTACCGTTTGGTCAAGCGTAGCCCGCAGCAGATCTCTAACCGTTCAGTTATTCATTTAGAAAAACCTTAATCGGGCTGAATCGCAAATCATTTAGAATGCAGAGAACTGAAGTTCAGTTTATAAATTTTTGTGAGCAGATTTTTATGAATGTTGTATCCCTCAACTTAGCAGAAAAGACGTTTGAATTTTTTGTTGATTGGGTTTTAGTTTCTGATGCTCAGGCGATTGAAGCCTACGTTGAGAATCTTCGCGTCAGCTATTCTCACCTCGATCGCAAAGAAATTGCCCAAAAGATTGTTGAGGAGCAAGCGTTTAATAACGGTTGGTTAGGCGCTGCAACAGGCTTAATGGGAACTGGTGCGTTGCCGTTCACGTTGCCCCTAGATCTCGTGAGAACGTGGAAGACGCAGGATTTTATGATTAAAGCGATCGCATCCGTTTATGGGTATACGCCTTACAATACTGACCTCAAAACCGCCGTTTTTCTCCTGCTTGCCAACGGTTCGTTAAATGAACTGAAGGAATTTGCAATGAACGAAGCCTCCAATATGATGAAACACTCTGCATTTAACGCAGTAGATGTCCTTAAAACGTCGTCAATTCAGGTTGCAACAAAAGAGGCTCCTAAATATTTAGCCGAACTGCTGTGCAAAGTGTCTGGCAGAAAAATGACTGAAAAACTGCTGCAACGGTCATTCGCGGTTACGGTTCCGATTTTGGGTGCAACAATTAGCGGTGGAGTAGATTGGTTTACAACTCAAGCCGTTGGCAATCTGACCATCGAGTTTTTTGAAACGTCTGGTTTGGAATTCGTCAATTCTCTTTTTCTTCCGCCGGATGTGATTTCCTAGAACTGTTGGGAACTGGGAATCGAATGGGTGATGCCCTGAGTGATGGGTTTACCAAAATTCGCTACTTAAAATTTGCTACTTGCGGTCGTGTTGACAAAGTTGATCTGGAGCTACTGTGAAAGGCAATCGTTCAGATTCTGTCGTCCGGTGGCCCTTCGTTCTCATGCAAACCCAAACCCCAACTAGCCTCAACCAACACAAACTCGATCGGATTGCTACTGTTCTTCGATGGGCTGGACTGGCGAGCTTTTGCCTCCAGTTCATTTTAACGGCTGCTGCTGCCCTGACCTTAGTATTTGCAATCACGGGCAGAAGTTTTAGCCAACAGGTGAGCCAGACGACTGTTCCAGGTGTTCCGGGCGGGGTTCCAACGGAAGGAGTAACGCCAGGGTTAGGAATTGGTATTTTTTGGGCGGCCTGTGGGGTAGTGGTGCTGCTTGCAAATCTCTATTTTGCTTTTCGATTGACGCGATTTGCGCGACGATTACGCAATCCGAACGCGAATGTGCATCCTAAGAAAGCGGAAGTGCTACAAGTGCTGCGAGTCGGCGTTATTACTGGACTGATTGGAATGTTGGTTACGATTTTGGGCGGCGGAGCAACGCTAGGGTTATTGCTGTCTAAAGCGATCGCGCAACCTCAAGGAGTGGCGATCTACGATCCGGCGCGCATCATTCGATCGCTTGATGTTCTTGTCGCGATCGCAAATATGAATGGGATTGCTGGAAACTTCGTTGCAACCACAAGTACATTAGGACTATTTCAGTGGATTGAGAATCAGCATCGTTAACGCTAAAATTTTGTGTGTAATTACGCAAAGCTGATTTGTAATTGATACTTAAATCTATTCTTTATAGCAACTTTACGCCTATCAGTGTTGAATTCATCGTACTGATACGGCACTTCCTGTTTAAAGTTTGTATCTTGGTTTGTAGGGCAGCTTTGTAATGCTGAAACTGTCAAAAGCAAGTCAAAACCTGTGCATTGCCAGCAAGCTAGTAATTCTTACCCTACTGAATATAGGTTCGTAATTTTTTTACGTTAGTCCCTGTCTAAGCTAGGGTATTCTCCGAGTACTAGACTTTCGACACGACATTTCGCTTCATTCCATACGACTCTTTATCTGCTAAAGACTCAGAACGCAGAAAAGTCTAAATTCGAGTGCTACGGCATTCAGTCATCCATCACAGAGGTTTGCATCATGGCAGAAACTTCTACTAAAAACAAAACATCAGCCTCTAAGAAACCCAAAAGCGATCAACCAAGCAAAACTAAAGTGCTGCTCAACGACCTGATACAGAATGAAATTTCTCGTATTTCAGAACAAGGTGTAGATTCAGCTATTCTTGAAGACTTCGCTCAATTTGTTATTGAGAATTATAAGAAGAAGCCGAAACTACCCAAACCTGGAAAAATCAAGCCCTTAACGCTCGCTCAACTTAAAGCAGCAGTCTATGACCACTTCGGTGAGCAAGACACAACAGCTTTGAAGAAATCTAGCTCTTTCCAGATGGCGACCAGTGGCATGGGCAAGCTTGAGCTTGGCAAAAAAGACGGCTGGGAAGCCTTGTATCGCAAGTTCGTTGGAGTTTTACCTGAGGAAGACAACGAAACAGGCGCGGGATGCATCAACGGCATCAATATCTTTAAATATGATTTGCCTTGGCGAGCATTTGGACTCGATCGTAAAACTGCTTCAACAGAAGATGTGAAATCTGCTTACCGATCATTAAGCAAGATCTACCACCCCGATAACAGTGAAACAGGGAATGCCGAAGTTTTTAACCGTTTGACTATTTTCTACAAAAGTTTGACTGAGAGATTTTAAGAATGGCAGAGCATTATATTACATCCAAAGAACTAGTCAACACCCTAAAGATTAGCTCTCAAGATCTGATTACGATTGAACAATTTTTTGATGCCATTCCAGACGATGAATGGGAACTGCTTGAAGGAAAAGACTACAAAGTTGTCGCTGGAAATGGATTGCGCGAGTACACCACATCGGGAGCTTACACAATTGCTCGTTATTTGGATGCAACGCGAAAGCCAGGTTTTTGGGATGTAATCAAAGAGTGGTTCTCGCATACCAAGCGCGAAGTTCGTAGAGCATTCGTTAGGAAAAAGATTCTAGATAACTGTTCCTCACTGGTTAAACGAAACGATATTTTTTTCATCTCAAAATCTGATGTAGTTGCCATCTTTGGAACTAAGCCTAGTTACCTCAGCAAAATGTCTGAGACTGCACAACGTGCCGAGCGACCGCTTATTCAAGGTCAAGATTACGACGAATTCATTGATGAAGGCGGCTTGCACTATTCGCTGTCAGGCATTGTCAAGTTGTCCCAAACCTTAGGGACGTCCCTAACAAAGAAGAACCGTCAGGAGTGGTGTACGGATGTGGGCGAAGTGATTCAACCGCAAGTTAAAGATATTGTCGGTCAGATTGTTGACCGAGATAAGGGAATTCAGAAAGCAATGGATAAAGCAAAGAGGCGCGATCGCAAGACATGCCAAGTTACAGGAGAGAAGCCAAACAGAGTAAATGCTCTTAAAATCGCTGCCCATCATTTATATTCTCGCAGCGCCTATCCTTATCTTGCAGATATCGAGAACAATTTAATTACACTTACGTGTGAAGTACACGAACAGTTCCATCAATACATGGGAGGGTATGGCAAGCCTTGCACGATTGATGATTTTATTAAGTTTGTGCAGCAGTATTACCCTAGTAGTTCTAAAGTTGTAATTTGGTTAGAAGCTCAGAAGCGAGTTTTGGGTAGCCCCGAACCTGTCAATCAGCGCAAGCCTCACGTTCTGTACCTTCCCATCAGCAAAGTTTCGTAGCCGCTGATTTTTAAGAAACAATCGACCCATTGAATTTATGAACCCGATTAATAACGGATGAGAGCACTCTATCTTTCATCCGTTTTGCTTTTAGGACAAAAGAAAACAGCCCCTAGAGGCTGATCATGACCATAACCAAACTCAAGCCGTCACAGTAGCGTTTGCCGCCCTCTACGCCAATAAATCCACCTCAGACAGCACAACTGTTGTCTCATACCCAATCCTGCCCATCTCCGGCTCAGGGCCCATCTCCATCTCAACCATATACAACCAGCCACCCGGCTCCGAATTCAATCCTTTCACCTTGCCCTTACCGCCAATAAAGCGCACCGATTGGTCTTGGCTAAACTTGGGCTTTGAAATCATTCCTGTACTCATCCTTTCCATTCCCTAGTGATTTAGCAAGCCCATTGAGATCGCATTCGTTGACCTAAACAGTAGACTGCTGACTTATCAAAACTTATACAGGAGAGAGCGGGTAGATCTCTCTATCGAGGGAGTGGATCTACCCAGCCAATTATTCTTTCTATTGAAAGAGTGCAGAAAATAAAATGCTGGATCGCTGAGAAACCGCGATCGCTAGACTAAAGTATTACTGCATAAATTTATGAGGGATGAAACGAACACAGATTTTTTATTCCTCATTAAATTTGAACCCGACACACCACTAACAAATTAGCCACTACACGTCGTTCCGGTGAGGCAACCTTATCTTTGATATGATGCGTCCCAAAGGCCTGCTGCCAAGCAAAGACTAGAGCCAGCCAATTAACCACTTCACCATCCTCTAATCCTCATTCATGTCTTTACCCCCACTGTGGCTGATTTACCCCGCAACGTTGAGCCTATGGGACAAAACCAGTGGAACCTGGATTAACATCGTCACCGTCCTGCTCGGCACCTTTCTAGGACTTCTACTCCAAGACGCATTGCCCCGCAGAATGCAGCGCATCATCACCCAAGGTCTCGGACTACTCACCCTATTTTTAGGCGTCACCATGGCTGGAAGTTTGCTCAAAGTGCAAGCCGCCCACATTGACGGAATTATTCTTGGACTGATCACCATAGTAATCGGTGGACTTTTAGGTGAATGGTGGCAGATCGAAACCCACCTACAGACGTTAGGCAATTGGCTCCGTCAACTGTTTAAAGGAGGCGGCAATTTTACCGAAGGATTTGTCGCCGCAAGCCTTCTGTTTTGTGTCGGACCGATGGCCATTCTTGGCAGCCTTAATAATGGCTTAGCAGGAAATAACACCGTGCTATCGATCAAATCAGCGATGGATGGCTTTGCTGCGATCGCACTAAGCAGCAGTTACGGCATCGGCGTTGCCTGCTCTAGCCTCATCATTTTGATCTACCAAGGCGGACTGTCGATCGCGGCTGGCATCTTCGCTCAATCTCTGCCCGATCCAGCCACCGCACCGCCCGTCTTGCTTACGTCTGGCGTTGGCGGACTTATGATCATCGGCTTAGGTCTAAACCTGCTCGAAGTCACTCAGCTTAGCATTGCGTCCTTTTTACCCGCGCTGATCTTAGCTCCGTTACTGATCGCGTTGCTGCAACAATTCGCCTGATCACAACCGCTAACCCATCGGGAATAAGCAGCGCGATCAGGGCAGCGATCATTGGCTAAGAAGCGATAACATACGCCTCACTCCGACTCGTCAATACCAACATCGAAGTAATCACAACGGCAATATAGACAAATTTAGACATCAATTTCTTAAATTTTGGTGCTAAATTAGAAAATGTCTCTATAATTACAGCGATAACAGCAATGCGATACAAATCGCAAACTTCGTAGAGTCGCAAACAACTCTTGAGAGCAGAAATTCAACAATCCACCTCAGCGAGTAACGTCATGTTTGCAGTTCGTTTGCATCTGCAATTACCCCGAACAGGGAACTGCGAAGCAACCGAAAACTCCACAGTTGAGGTAAATATCGCGCAAAGTTATCAACCTTACCCAGCAACAAGGAACAAAACAATGGCAGCAACCAAAAGAAGATCACCGACATCAACGTTAGTTTCAAAGAACGCTATCAGCCAAGCCTCTACCTCTCTGCAAGACTTACCCGAAAAGCCAAAAGAGATTTGGTCACTCCGAGAAGCGATTAACTTGCTCAAAGATCAGATCACAGTGGCACTCGATCGCGGATACAGCTACACCGAAGTTTCGCAAATGCTATCGAAAACAGGTGTAGAAATCAGCCCATCTACGTTGAAGTACTATCTGTCTTCGGCGCGGAAAGACGATGGGGGTGGCAAAACCAAGACTCGCAGACGCCGCAGAACTCTAAATTTGCCCGCAGAAGCTCTGCAAAATGGCATGTCTGACGCGGCTATGGAAAAAGAGCCTGAAGCAGAAGCAGAGGCTCCTGCTAAAACTCCTGCCAAGCGAGGCAAAGCTGCGCCTAAAGCCGCCGCTGCCGCTAAAAAACCCGCTGCCGCTAAAGCACCCGCCGCTAAAAAACCCGCTGCCGCTAAAACAGCCGCCAGTAGAACTCGGAAGAAAGCCGCAGGCTAGTTTGCGATCGCGCATAGGCTTGCACCCGAGCAATCACTCTGCTGTGCCCATATCTTGTACCCAGAAAAAATCTGCTTTTGATGGGCTACCCCTGATCTGTGACTAGCACAGGCTGACGCAAGAGAACGCACCTCCATTTACGGTATGGTGGAACGTATCGCTATGTCTGAAGTGATCTGCCATGCAAGACCTTGCACAATCGTTTTCATTGCCAGAGAGCTTAGAGGCTTTCTGGATGCCCTTTACTGCCAACCGGCAGTTTAAGGCGAAGCCCCGGCTGATGGCATCGGCAAAAGGCATGTACTACACCACTGTAGACGGTCGGCAGGTGCTAGACGGAACGGCAGGACTCTGGTGCGTCAACGCAGGGCACTGCCGCGACAAAATTGCACGCGCGATCGCGCAGCAAGCCGCGACGCTCGATTTCGCCCCAACCTTTCAGATGGGACATCCGGGTCCCTTTGCGTTGGCAGAACGGCTAGCGCAAATGCTCCCAGGAGATCTCAATCATGTGTTTTTTACCAATTCTGGCTCTGAGTCAGTTGACACAGCGCTTAAAATTGCGCTGGCCTATCATCGAGTCCGAGGAGACGCCAGCCGCACGCGACTGATTGGGCGAGAGCGGGGATATCATGGCGTCGGGTTTGGCGGAATTTCGGTGGGAGGCATTGCTCCTAATCGCAAATTTTTTGGCAGTATGCTGCCGGGTGTCGATCATCTACCCCACACGCACAATTTGGAGCAGAATGCGTTTAGCAAAGGTCAGCCTAGCTGGGGTGCTCATCTTGCAGATGAGTTAGAGCGCATTGTGGTGCTCCATGATCCTTCTACCATTGCCGCTGTGATTGTTGAACCCGTTGCCGGATCAACAGGTGTGTTAATTCCGCCAGTGGGATATTTAGAGCGGCTGCGATCGCTCTGCACGAAATACGGCATTCTGCTGATTTTCGATGAAGTTATTACTGGATTTGGACGGTTAGGAACAGCATTTGCGACTGACTATTTTGGGGTGATGCCGGACTTGGTGACGGCAGCAAAAGGCATTACCAATGCAACTGTACCAATGGGAGCCGTGTTTGCGCGCGAGGGCATTTACAACGCCTTTATGCAAGGCTCAGAACAGATGATTGAGCTATTTCATGGCTACACCTATTCGGGGCATCCATTAGCGTGTGCAGCGGCGCAAGCAACGTTAGATATTTACGAAGAAGAAGGGTTATTTGAGCGGGCAAACACACTAGCGCCCTACTGGGAGGATGCGGTGCATTCCCTAAAGGGAGTGCCCCATGTCATTGATGTTCGGAATTTAGGGCTTGTGGCGGGAATTGAATTGGAATCGATCGCTGGACAGCCTTCAGTACGCGCCTACGACTGTATGGTGCGTTGTTTTGAGCAAGGGTTATTGATTCGGACGACAGGCGATATCATTGCGCTCTCGCCCCCACTCATTCTAGAAAAGCAGCACATTGATCAGATGATTGACTTATTGGGCACTGTGCTGAAGCAAGTGTCCTGACCTTCTCGACGAGTTGAGCAAGGTTCACCGTTTGCAAACGATGCGTTGGGTCTCTTGAGCGATCGCCCAGTCTTCTTCGGTGTGAATCACCAGCACTCGTACCGTTGATGCTGGTGTTGCAATATCTTGATCTACAGGATGGTTTGCATTTTTCTGAGTGTCTAATTCTAATCCTAAAAAGCGGAAGGCTTCACAGGTCTGCGATCGCACATCAGCACTGTTTTCACCAACTCCCCCTGTAAATACTAAGGTATCAACTCCCTGTAGCGATGCCATCATCGAACCGATTCCCGATCGCAAGCGATGGATATAGATTTCAAATGCTAATTTTGCTTGCGAATGGGTGGCGTCGCTCTCTTTAGAAGAATGTTCTGCGGCGATTGCCGCTAGAACTTGCCGCATATCTGATGAAATGCCAGACACTCCTTTCAGCCCAGAATCTTCATTTAAAAGATGATCCAGGTCATCAGGAGAGTATTGTTTCTCCCGCATCAGATGGATCAAGATTCCAGGGTCAACCGAGCCAGAACGGCTGCCCATCATCAAGCCATCGAGCGGGGTGAATCCCATTGTCGTATCAATACTCCGCCCCTTCTGAATTGCCGCTAGAGAACACCCATTGCCCAAGTGACAGGTGATCAGCCGCAATTCTCTTAGATCTTGGTTTAACAGTTGAGCCGCTCGGTTCGCACAATATTGATGGCTAATGCCGTGAAAGCCATACCTACGGATGCCCTTCTCAAACCATGAGTAAGGAATCGGATAGACTGCACTTGATAAAGGTAGCTGGGCATGAAATGCGGTATCAAAAACAGCGACTTGAGGAACGGTTCCGAGCAACTGTTCCATCGCTTCAATGCCTTCTAAATTTGCAGGGTTGTGAGACGGCGCAAAGGTAGATAGACGATCGATCGCGCTTCTGACCTCGGGTGTGATCAGGACGCTTTCTCGATAGTCCTGTCCGCCATGCACGACACGGTGCCCGATCGCTTCAATATCCGATAGGTTTTGAATAACCTGAGTATCACCACTAGTTAACGTTTCCAGCAGATGGGACAGCGTATCGATTCGATCTGATGCTGAACGTTCTTCGTGAATTTTGCTGCTGTTGGTCTTTACCTCGATTTCGGCGACGCCCTCACGATGCGTCCAATCGATTTTTGCCTCCCAAAGGGGCTGTAGCGGGCGATCTGATGCCTCCTCAGACAAATCGTAGAGCGCACTCTTCTGACTGCTTGAGCCTGCATTCAGTACTAAAATTTTCATGGCTCTGATAATTGCCTATTTTAATGTGACCTAAGTTCCTGGCAAATTTTGCAGTGCTTCGCTGAGATGGTCGCGGTTGCCCAACTGTTCGAGTAATGGGCCATGTTCATCAAATTTAACGACGCTCACCGATGCTACCGGAGCGGCAATGCGATCGCGAAATCTGCCTAAATCAATGCCCAGCAAATTACACAATATGATCCGAATTGTTCCTTTGTGCGCCACAATCAGCACGTTGCCCGTCGAGTGGTGCTGCTGGATTTCGGTAATCACCAGAGCAGATCGACTCGCCGCCTCAACCGCTGTTTCTCCTCCAGTAGGCGGGTTCCAAGCGGGTTCTGCCAACCATTTTACATAGTCATCATGATAGGTCTTTTGCACAGTTTGTACGGTTTCACCTTCCCATTTACCGTAGTTAAGTTCAATTAAGCCCTCTCTCAAGTGCATCTCAGTTTGGATTGCATCGCACAGTGGCTTTGCCGTGGCGATCGTGCGTTTTCTCGGACTCACATAAACGGCATCCCAAGTAAACGTGCGATAGTGATCTGCAAAGGCTTGTGCCATTTGCGTACCGGATTCTGTCAAGTCCGGATCGAGAGAGCCGCAGTAAAGATTTGCTCTGCTGAACTCTGTTTGTCCGTGGCGAAGAAAATAAAGTTTAAGAGGCATGAAGATTATAAAACATGAAGTTTGAACAGGTTGTGGATGTCTTGAATAGTTAAGTGACTGGAATTAGAAGATTGAGATTGCAGAGTGGAGCAAGTTGGATAGAGGGCGCGATCGCGCCCTCCATTTGGTAAATTTACCGCGACGATCGGGCAGCCGAATCATCCCCGACGATCGTTGAATCCGTGCTGCTCGACTGTTGAACTCTTGTTTTCCCTGTCTCTTTTTCTACAGCAGAACCACTATAGTACTGCCATTTCCAGTCTCGAACCTCTGGCATATCTTCACCATGTTCAACAATGTAGTGTTGATGATCGATCAGCTTATCTCGAATCAACTGTTTAGTATATGCGCCTGTGTTTCTAAGTTTTGGCACTCGGTCAATCACATCATTCGCTAAATGGAATCGATCGAGGTCGTTGACCACCACCATATCAAATGGCGTTGTCGTGGTTCCTTCCTCTTTGTATCCGCGCACGTGCAAATTCTTATGATTCGTGCGGCGGTACATAAGCCGATGAATCAGATAGGGGTAGCCGTGGAACGCGAAAATAATCGGCTTATCGACCGTAAAAATAGAATCAAAATCGCGATCGCTTAATCCATGCGGATGCTCGCTTTGCGGCTGTAGCGTCATCAGATCGACCACATTGACCACGCGGATTTTTAGGTCGGGGTAGTGCGATCGCAAGAAATCTACGGCGGCTAGGGTTTCTAAGGTCGGCACATCTCCAGCACATGCCATCACGACATCAGGTTCTTGATCATCATCGTTGCTTGCCCATTCCCAGATGCCAAGTCCGGCGGTGCAGTGTTTGATGGCTGCATCCATATCCAGCCACTGCAATTCTGGTTGTTTACCCGCCACAATCACATTGACATATTGACGGCTGCGCAAACAGTGATCGGCTACCGATAATAATGTATTAGCATCCGGTGGTAGATACACGCGCACCACGCTGGCTTTTTTATTGAGCACAATGTCTATGAAGCCTGGATCTTGATGAGTAAAACCGTTGTGATCTTGCCGCCACACATGCGAAGTTAGCAAATAATTGAGCGATCCGATCGGCAGTCTCCACGAAATATCGTTACACGCTTGCAGCCACTTCGCGTGTTGATTAAACATCGAATCGACAATGTGGATAAACGCTTCATAGCAAGAGAAAAATCCGTGTCGTCCCGTCAGCAAGTAGCCTTCTAACCAACCTTGGCAGAGGTGTTCGCTCAAGACTTCCATGACACGGCCATCGGTAGAAATATGATCGTCGATCGGTAAGATGTCTCCGGTAAAGACGCGATCGGTCACTTCTAGAATGGCATTAAGGCGGTTAGAGTTGTTCTCGTCAGGAGACATGACGCGGAAGTTGCGGTTGTCCATGTTCAGTTTCATCACATCGCGCAGAAACTGACCGAGAATGCGAGTCGATTCTGCCTCCACCGTTCCCCAATCAGACACATCTACCGCATAGTTGCGAAAATCGGGTAGGTGCAAATCTTTCAGCAACACGCCTCCGTTCGCATGAGGATTAGCTCCCATCCTGCGATCGCCAGATGGGGCAAGTTCCGCTAGTTCTGGTTTGAGTCTCCCCGTGTCATCAAATAATTCTTCTGGCTTGTAGCTCTTCATCCACGCTTCTAGCATTCGCAGATGATCTGGTTTGCTGCCCAATTTGTCTAATGGAACTTGGTGAGCGCGGAACGTGTTTTCAATCGGCAAGCCGTCTACTTCTTTCGGGCCTGTCCACCCTTTCGGCGTTCTTAGAACGATCATGGGATACTGCGGTCGTTCTTTGAATCCATGCGTTCTTGCTTCTCGCTGAATGCTTCCAATCTCAGCTACGATTTGATCTAGCGTTCCCGCCATGAGTTGATGCATCGTTTCTGGATCATCACCTTCTACAAAGTAAGGTTTATATCCATAGCCAACAAATAAACTTTCAAGTTCCTGATCGCTCATGCGGGCAAGAACCGTTGGATTTGCAATTTTGTATCCATTTAAATGCAGAATTGGCAGCACCGCTCCATCTCGTGCAGGATTGATAAATTTATTCGAGTGCCAGCTTGTTGCCAACGCTCCAGTTTCGGCTTCCCCGTCGCCGATGACACAGCAAACCAATAAGTCAGGATTATCAAACGCTGCACCATAAGCATGAGCCAACGAGTAGCCGAGTTCTCCGCCTTCATGAATCGAACCGGGCGTTTCGGGAGCTGCATGGCTCGGAATTCCACCGGGATAAGAGAACTGTAAAAACAGTTGTTTCATCCCTTCCTCGTCTTGCGTAATGCGGTTGTAGCGTTCGCTGTAGCTTCCTTCTAGGTAGGTGTTCGCGACCATTCCCGGTCCGCCATGTCCAGGACCACAAACATAAATCGTGTTGAGGTCATAGCGTTTGATCAATCGGTTGAAATGCACGTAAATGAAATTCAAGCCAGGCGTTGTGCCCCAGTGTCCGAGCAATCTAGGTTTGACCTGCTCTAGCGTTAACGGTTGCTTGAGGAGCGGATTATCCCGCAAATAAATTTGTCCAACTGACAAATAATTAGCGGCGCGCCAGTAGGCATTCAGTTTTTGCAGTTCTTCCGCTGTCAACGGCGATTGGAGTTTAACTGAGTTAGCAACGGTCATAAAAGTTAACTCGCGAGTGAATTCGGTAATTATCAGCAATTACCTCGCGATCGCAATCTGTCAGGAGTATGGGGAATGGCGAGTGTGTGCCAGAACAATCATCACTGCGTTTCAGATTGAGAAATTTTAGACTGAGAAAGAGATAGCTGAGATCTTGCACCATTCTCAATAGGGGTTGCCAAACGCATCAAAATCTGAAAGAAAGGGCGTAGAAAAATAAATGGACGGTTATGGAAACCATCGTTGTACCCGCCCAATCGCTAGTGTATAGCCTCCTTTGCTTGATACCTAGCACTTATCAGAAAGACAGTCTGAATGCGCTGTTTGGCTTATTCCTCGAAGCCCTGGGACATCCCATGCCCCAACACACCCAAGTAAAATCTGCTAGTTCGCTGAGTCGATTTTTGAACCACTACTCGTGGTCTACGCGCAGCGTGATTCGCGCCACCCGCAAGGCTGCGTTTGACCAACTGAGGCAGCATCCTCCACGCCCAGACCTGCCAATCCGAGTGCTGATAGACCTGACAACATTAGAGAAATGCGGCAAGTTTTTGCATCTAAGTACCCCGACCGAGAATCCAGATGCGCCTGACCCATGGGTGCGAATGCTCAACGGCAAGCGCGGACTGCATTTGGTCGTGTTGTATCTCAACTATGGCAATTGGCGCATTCCTTGGAGCTTTCGGGTCTGGAGAGGCAAGGGGCAAGCGAGTCCCGCGCAATTAGCCTGTAAGCTTCTGGCGAGTGTGTCCCCTCGCTTGGCGGCGGGTGCGCCTGTGATTGTGCTTGCCGACACTGAGTTTGGCACAATTGAGTTTCTCCAAGCCGTTCACAACCGAGGTTGGCGAGCGGTAGTCGGGATGCGTTGGAATCGAAAATTGCAAGATGGCAGCAACCTCAAACAGCTTTACCGCCACGGCAAGCGGGGAGCGCAAATCAAACTCGAAGGAATGGCCTTTGCACTGACTGTCTCTTGGTTCTGGCTCAAACAAGCCGATGGCAAGCGAGAACTGCGCTTTGTTGTCTCCACCTATCCTTACTCTGGTGTCTATCTCGTGCGCTTAGGTCGCAAGCGCTGGGCAATTGAAGCCTTCTTCAAAACGATTAAGCATCGCTTTGGGTTACATCGCTTTGGACAATCCACAAAGCGAGGAGTCTATCGCTGGTTGATTCTGGTTCTGATTGCTTATCTCCTTGTCCATTGGATTCATCAAAGCACTTTACTGCCTCAACTCGATTGGAAGATTGCTAGCGATCTCACTCTGTCCATTTTGTTTGCTTCTGTGCTGTGGTTCCAGTTTCTTCGACATCTCCGAAGAACAACTCATATTGCTGCACGATACCAGTTTGAGATTGTTCTCAAATCACGACCAATGCTGGCTTATTAGGAATGGTGCAAGATCTGAGATAGCTTAAAATGTGTTCATTCTTACATTAGTAGTGTGTTCACTAACACATTAGTCAATGTTGGTAAACACATCGGTCTATGGTTAAGCATTACAGTTAAACGATTGATATAACAGCGCGATTAATAATTACGGTTTGTCACACAAGGTACGATCCTCAGGAGCTTGGCTGAGCCAATCGCTACCGTCAACGCTGGGATTAGTCCTCAGATAATCTCGTACCCAATCACACGCGGCTGTCATCGGAGCGAGAGACAGGATTTGCTGTAAGTTCCACAAAATAATAGTTTTATCTGCACTGGCAGATGCTAAAAGTTTACCATCTGGACTAAAGTCGATTCCTCGAATCGTATCTGTGTGCCCGCTTAGTGTTCTCAATAGCGTTCCATCTAACTTCCACAATTTGATTGTCTTATCGGCACTAGCAGATGCAATGAGTTGTCCATCTGGGCTAAATTTGACTTCATACACCATCCCCTGATGACCCTGGAGCGTTCTAAGTAATTTGCCGTCCAGCGTCCACAACTTTACCGTCTGATCAGAACCGCCCGTCGCCACAGCCCCCTGACCGTTGGGCAAGGCTGCAACACTCGGATTAAACGCCACGGCACGCACATCGGCTTGATGCTGAGCTAAGGTTGCCAACAGCGCCCCATCTTTGACGCGCCAAAGCTTCGCTGTGCCATCTAGACTGGCAGAGGCTACCATTTGCCCATCTGGGCTGACGGCAACTTTCCAGATTGAATCTGTGTGTCCCGCTAAAGTTTTGACCAAGGTGCCATCGCGCCCTCGTAGCCGCAGCACCTTCTGGATTCCGCCCGTCACAAACCAGTCTCCCATCGGGCTGAACTGCAAGCTATAAATCGCTTCTCCCGGTTCAGACAGCGTTTTAATCAGCGCTCCGTCTCGGCCTCTTAGCTGAATGTCTTGATCAGATTCAACCAACACAAGCTCTCGTCCATCTGGGCTCGCCTTTGCCTCGGTCACCCAACGCTGTTCGTCTCGAATTGTCTTTAATAAAACTCCGCTCTGCGTCCAAACCTTGACCGTTTTATCTTGACTGGCGCTGAGCAACTGTTGCCCATCGGCACTAAAACTGACCGAATGGACGGGAGCTTGGTGTCCTTCTATGCGCGTTAGCAGTCCATTATTTAATCGCCACACTCGCCCGGTTTGATCCAAGCTTCCGGTGAGCGCGTAGTGATAATCGGGACTTAATGCCACGCTCCAGATGATGTTGTCATGACCGTGGAGCGTTGTGAGCAATGTCCCATCGCGCCGCCACAGTTTAAAAGTTTTGTTAAAGCCAACCGAAGCGATTAACCCACTGCGAGACGCCGCAGAAACCGTCCCTCCACCTGAACTAATCGCGATCGCAGTCACTCCCTGCTGATCGGCATCAAGACTTTTGATCAGCGTGCCATCTAGTTTCCACACTCGAATCTTGTCGTCAAGCCCACCAGAGACAAACGATTGACCATCCGGATCAAAGGCAACGCTCATGACGCCATCGCGATGTCCGTCTAGAGTGCGAATCAATCCGGCTCGGTTCCAATGTTTAATTGTTCCGTCTAGGCTGCCCGAAATTAACTCCTGCCCGTTCGGGCTGAAGCCAACACTCTGCACGGCCGTTTGATGTCCGGTTAAGGTCTTGAGCAACCGCCCGTCACGGCTCCACAATTTGATGGTGTTGTCTTGACTCGCTGACGCCAGCAGTTGACCGTTTGGGCTAAAGGCGAGTCCGTTAATCGGCGCAGTGTGTCCGGTCATGGCACGAATGATCCAACCATCGTGCGTCCAAAGCCGAATTGTATTGTCTGCCCCTGCCGTTGCGATCGCGCCATCGGGACTAAAAACTGCCGTGAACACGCTCGCCGGATGTCTCAAAGTAGCAACTCGCGAACCGTCATGCCGCCACAACTTCGCCGTTCTATCAGTGCTACAGGTGAGCATAAATTCACTGTTTGGGCTGATGCTAACGCAGCGCACGTCGCTTTGATGCCCAGTTAGCCGATTTGCTTCTGCCGCAGAATAGACGGCTTGACCCAGCGCCCGTTCGACTTGCAAGTGAATCGTAGGGTCAGCAATGCCCAAACGGACGAGTCGTTGTTGGGCACGCAACGCCATCACTAGCGCATCAAGTCCTTTACCCACGCTATAAAGGGCCTCAGACGTGCTGGTGATTGCCCGAATTTCATTGCGGGCGGCATGGCGATACTGCCCATAGGCTAGAGATCCCATGACGATCGCGACAACTAATTTCAAAGTCATGCCTGCCAGCAAAAGGCGCTGACGTTTTGTGCTTTTTCGTTCTATGTCGAGCCTAGCTTCAATTTCTTGAGTGCGAGCGGCTTCTAAATCACGCTGCATCTCGCGCTGATCAAACCTTTGACTTGCAGCTAAAAATCGATAATCTTGATCGCTCAAACTTTTGCCAATTGACCAAGCCTGAGCATCAATCAGAGCTTTTCCTCTCAGCAGACGGGAGTCATCGTCGCCTGACGAATGCAGCCAGTTGGTTAGGGATTCAGCATAGGGACGCAATCGAGCCAACTGCTGCTCGACCCACTCCAAATTAAAGACCGCCGCATAGACCAAATTTTTGACTTGCAGATGTCCGTTGTGTTTTTCAACGAGTCCTGACAAGATTAACTCCATCTGTTCGCGGCTACCATTGGTTCCGACATTGCCCTCAGTGCTACTTGCCACATCACTGTGGTGCACTAGAACTGCCTCGCTCTCTAGCGCCGTTTGACTCAGCAAGATCTGCTGGTAGAGTCCCAGCAAACCTCCAGCGCGGAGTTCGTTGGTGAGAATGCGATCGCGAATCGTTCGTAAATGCTCCGGCTCATCTTGGGCCTCCCAATTTTCGATCAGGCGAATGCGGAAAAGCTGTTCGAGTTCCGCTGGAGACAGAGCCCGTTGGCAGGAGCACGCAGCGCCGTCTAGAAGGTCGCGTTCCCTCATCGCTTCGACCACCAGTTGACACAGTTTTTGGGTCAGAAACGGCTGTCCGCCCGTCCAGGTTAAGATGTGACGCAGCACCATTTTAGGATTGCGAACGGTCTTTGCTAACCCCGGTAAGAGCGGCAGAGCATCTGCAAACTGCAATCCACCCAGTTCGATCGCATGACCGATATTAAATGGTGTTCGAGTTTTATCAGTGATCAGATCTGCTGGAGTAGCCACGCCAAGTAGCGCAAAGTTCAGTCGCTCAAATGCTGGATACTCAAAGCGATGGTCGTAGCACGCTCGAATCAGGGCAAAAAAATCATCCACTGAGAAATCAAGGCTCAAAACGCTGTCAATTTCATCAATGAAAATGACAATATTTCCTGGGATCTGTTCTAGCAAAACGGTTCTAAAGAATTCTGCCAATCGGTTCACAGCCGTAATATGAGCGCGATCGCGCCACCATGCTGCCAATTTAATCGACAGCCCAGCGCTGCTCATCACAGAGGCGGCAATTGAGGCGTACCACTGTTCACTGCTGACTTGCTGAGTGCCGATTGCAGTAATGTCGATCACGCAGCAGCACACACCTTGCGATCGCAGGCGTTGCATTGTTTGTACTCGCAGGCTTGACTTCCCCATCTGCCGCGAGTTGAACACATAGCAGAACTCGCCCTTCAACAAGGCGTCATACAACACCTCATCTGCCTGCCGCTTGACATAAGACGGTGCATTGGGCGGCAAACTTCCACCCACCTGATAATTCATGATTCGCCGTCAACTTTACATTAGGTGAAACGTTTGTAACTAACTCTAGATCTGACAAAGCTCTGGTTCAGATACCAACGGGGAAGCAACCTTTGACTAGCACCAGCTTGTTCTATTGTCTGTAACTTTCTATCCTTTTGCTCTTGTTTAAGACCCTATTAAGAATTGCGTTGAGACTTGCAAATAGAAATGTATAAGTCAAAACACTTCTGTTGTGGACAACGCTTGAGAAAAGTATCTGCGGTACAGATTGCAGCTTGGCACCACTTGCTGATCTTGCATCGAGACGAGTCCTTTACTTTGCAGCTTAAACGCTTGCATCGGCTCAAGCTCAAAGGGGCTAGTGGATAACACCACCCGCTTTAGCGCCGCGATCAAATCAGGGTATTTTTGCAGATCCGCTAGCAAATGTCGCAAATGTGGGCCATACACCCCATCGATCGCACTCGAATGCTGCACTAACTGCTCTAACGAAACCAACTGCCCACTTAAGTGATGAAGTCCGACTTGCACTAGGTACGGGTTGCCGCCTGTCAGGCTCATCAGTTCTGCAACCGTCTCGTCGAGGTTTTCAAGCCCATAGCGCTGTGCCAGCTCCATTACTTGTTCTGAATTAAATGAGGGGAGATCGATCGCAAGTCCAGCATTAAACGGCGATTGGTGCAGATTCAACGGCACATACACCTCCGTGGAGTGAATTAGCACAATCCGCAATTTTTGCCACAACTCGCTTTTGGCATCGCCATACCGTGCTTTCTCATACCAAGCTCGCAGCATCCCGAAAAAATCCGCCGCAATCTGCGGATAGTCAAACACGACATCAACTTCATCTAGTGCAAGCACTAGAGGCTGATCTAGCTTCGATAAAATATAGCTCTCAAAATAGTTCGTGCAGTTGTAGCTGTTGCCAAACAGGTCATCCCAATGTTGCTCAAGCTGATTTGGCAGTTCAAGAGTCTGCGTAATAACCGCACACAGCCATTGTAAAAATCGCTTCAAATCCGATAAAACCACTGTATCTGCTAATCGCAGACTGGTCATTGTAGTTAGAATATGCTGTTCTCTCGCTTGAGACAGCACTTTGGCGGCTAGGGAGGTTTTCCCCATCTGCCGAGGCGCTTTGATGCGGACTAAAGCACCCGGTTGCAGCAATCCCTCGTAACACAAGGCTTCACTCGGTGGACGACAAATATAAAACAGAGAATCGCTGGGAAGTTGACCCGTCAACATCACTGGTGGACGGCTGCTCACTGGTGCCGATTCTGCATCGGTGTAGTCCTCCGTTCCCAGTGTCAACCCGAACGCACGAAAGTAGCTCTCTAGCGTCTGCTGATCAACTGAAACTTTGCGCCCCCGTACTCTTGCGAGGGTGTTAGGACTTAGACCCGTACGATCGCTGAGTTCCTGTAATGTGAAGGATTTACCAGAATTGTGCTGATCTGCGGCGTGCTGTTCAGCTGCTTGCAAGCGCTGCCATCCTCTTGCATTAAGCATAATTCCGCGCTTCCGCTTGATGGGTTGACTTCGGTGAGGCATAGAGTAGGACCTGAAAATGGATTTTGACGACTAAAGGTAGTGAAATCAACTGAGAAGGCGAAAGCAACAGAAAATTTTATATAACAAAAATATTAAAACCTACCGATCCCCACTCCTACACCTCAAATCCTCTTCCGCAATATCCCCAATACAGCCATCTCCAAATAGGCGCTGTGAATACTGGTTTTAGTTGCAAGTCATTGATCACTTAAGCTTGGTCGTCTAAGTTTTCTGAGTGTAACCACTGGTTTGTGCTGAAGATAAATTGTATTTTCTCCCAATTCTGACAAGAAAACTATATTACTTAAAGAATTTCTTTAAGTTTCTTCAACTAAGTTTAAACTAAACTCGATATATCAAAGTATCTATTGCATGTCTTGACAGACGACAGCTTTTCAAAGCACTTAGGCTCGACCTAAACCAAGTGCCGAACAAACAGCTTCTAGCTGAGGTGCTGAAACACTCAAAGGTAAATTGACAACCGTGGTTTTCTCAAAGTTTTTACTGGTCCTTACTTAAATTGTGGTCTTAATTGGTGATCTTGAGTAGTCAAAGAATAAGTTCAGGGGCAAACTTAAGTATGAAAAGTATAAAGTAGTAGAATTTACTGTCCGCATAATCCTCAGTTCAGTAAGCTGTAAATGTAATCCCTCTGTTGTTCTCTACACTGCCCGCCGGTTCTATTGAGGACTACTAAAGCTTGCTGATAGCTTCCCTAAACCAGTTCCTGATAACGTCTTGATTGTAAAAACACTTAGGGTACGTGAAGACCAAGCTATGAAACTAAAGAAATACTTAGCTTTACCGAGGTTACCAATAAACTGGAACAAGCGCATCATAGGCTCTGTACCTAGAGAGGATCGGCGTCTGGATGGCAAAAAGCTTAATTTCAAAATAACTCTTGTAATGCTAAATAAATAGCAAAAAGTTATTGCATCTTCAGCTTAATAGAAATCCTCAGAACATAAAAGCGGCGCACCTTTTGAAAAACGTAGTTAATAGTCTGTTACTACTGGCAGTACTCAATTAACTTTTCATTTCACTTTGGACGCTGATTTCAATTCTTTGATTTATCGTATGTTTCAATCTAATTTAAGGGTTCGTAAATCTTGCCTTACACGCTCCAATGAAAACAATCTTGGTGATCGAGGACGATGAAACAATCCGGTCAAATCTTCTAGAAATATTAGATTTGGAAGGGTTTCGGGTGATGGGTGCAGAGCACGGTGCATCAGGAGTTCGTAAGGCAAAAGCTTACTTGCCCGATTTGATTCTGTGTGACATCCGCATGCCCGAACTAGATGGGTATGGCGTTTTAGAGGAGCTTCGTAGCCACGTCTCAACAGCGGCAATTCCTGTCATTTTTCTCACCGCTAAATGCGAACATCAAGAAATTAGGCACGGAATGAACTTAGGTGCAGATGACTACTTGATAAAACCGTGTTCGGTCTCCGAGTTGCTCGACGCGATCGCATCTCGGCTGACCAAACGAACTGCGATCGCTCAACTTTACGCGAACGAACAGCGCCAAGCCGTCGAAGCCCTCCAACGCGGAGCCACTTTCGATCCACTCACGAGTCTGCCGAGTCGTGGCTTGCTCTGTCAGCAAATTCAGCGCTGGACTTCAGAACAAGCTCCGGTTAGCCTTGCTAAGTTTCAAAACAAGAACGGCGCAATTTTCAGAGAAGCCCATGGAGCGATCGCCATCTTCTGTCTCAACATTCATCGATTTCGCTCGGTTAACGCCAGCTTTGGTTATGCAACTGGCGACATTCTCCTAAAAATGGTGGCGCACCGTTTAGCAAAACTCGCCGACTCTCATGGGCTGCTCGCTCGTCTTAACAGTGACGAATTCGGGATTGTGCTGACTCATAATCCTCAGGAAGCGGAAGTCACGGAGTTAGCACAGCAAATTATCAATTCGATCGGGTCCCCCTTCAAAATTAACGGGCAAGAAGTTTGCATTCAAATTAGCTTGGGGATCACGCTGACTCAAAACCTGGCTCAACATCCAGAACATCTCATTAGTCAAGCTGAAACTGCCCGTCATTGGTGCAAACAACATGGGCAGAGCTATTGCTTCTACACATCCAGCATGGATGAACTCGAAGTGGAGCGTCGCCTCATTGAGATGGATTTGACCAAAGCAATCGAGCGGGCCGAGTTTCAGGTGCATTATCAGCCCCAGGTCAATCTCAAAACGGGCGAAATTGTTGGCATGGAATCGTTGCTGCGCTGGAAGCATCCTGGACGGGGTATGATTTCTCCTGCAACGTTCATTCCGATCGCCGAAGAACTAGGATTAATTATTCCGTTAGGAGAATGGGTACTCAAAACGGCGTGTCAGCATGCAAAGGTTTGGCAGCAATGGAACTCAGTGCCCCTTAGAGTGTCAGTTAATCTCTCAATGCGACAGTTTCAGCAGGAAGGCTTTGTCGATCGCATCGCCGCCATTCTAGACGAAACAGGACTTGATCCTCATCTTCTAGTCCTGGAATTAACGGAAACTTGCCTGATGCAAGACGTCAAAGCGACTGTCTCGATCTTGTCGAAGCTGAAGAGTCTAGGCATTGAGATTTCGATTGATGACTTTGGCACGGGATATTCATCGCTGAATTATCTAAATTCTTTACCGATTGACACGCTAAAGATTGATCGATCCTTTGTTCAACATTTAGCCACAAGTGAAGGAGCGAATGCGATCTCAACCGCTATTGTGGCCATGGCAAAAAGTTTAAGGATGAAAGTTGTCGCTGAGGGTGTTGAAACCGTTAAGCAACTGCTGGTGCTTCAAGAGATGGGCTGCCAAGTCATGCAAGGCTATCTCTACAGCCCCGCTATTCCTATTGCTGAGGTCAAAATACTGCTACAAGCCGATCGTCGCTTTCAGTTGGTCAGCGCTTAAAATTTTGTAAGTGGAGAGGGGTTACCTGCAATTCGCCGCCCCACTTCTGAGGAGACGCGCGATCGTTCTTGTATGAAAAAGCAGTTTCTGAGTGCGTCGTTTGCACAATCGTTTCAGTGCTAACCACGAAATCAACAAAGTATTTTGTACACTGAAGCCGCAGCCATTTGAGTTGGATCGTATACGATCCAACTCAAATGGCTGCGGCTATCCCAATATAAGCACTTTTGCAAGAAGTTCGATGAATGCTGAAATCAGTGCTACCCCATTGAAGCGATCGCATTAAATTCAGGACTGATTGCCTCTATCTCTTAAACGGCCGCGAACTCAGGCTTTTGTGTCAGATCTGTAATCATCTGTCTCATTTGCTCAATCCCTTATTGAAGCGATCGCATTAAATTCAGGACTGATTGCCTCTATCTCTTAAACGGCCGCGAACTCAGGCTTTTGTGTCAGATCTGTAATCATCTGTCTCATTTGCTCAATCCCTTGCTGATGATGGTGACCGACTTCTTGCTGTTGAGAAAGCAACACCGCGATCTCATCAAGGGATTGATGAAGTCCTGCCACCACATCTTGAATCGGTTGAAGCATCTCGTGGTAAAGCGAGACTTTGCCAACGACCTCTGCGGTGGACGCTCTTTGAGCCTGAAGTGTCTCCTCAAGTTGCCTCAACTCATGACGTTTCGCATCTTGCTCCTCGGCTTGCGCATTCATATACTCTTGCGCTTGCTGAACAGCACTGCGAATCTGCTCAATTTGAGCCTCGACGGTTTCTAGCTCATCTGCTTGCTGTTGGCGCTGAGCCTCGATCTGCGTCAAAATCGGACTTAGATCAATGCCGCTATTGACCAGCGTTGGATCGGGTTTACCTGTTCTTCTAGCGATGACTGCTTTATGCTGACGTAAAATCGTCTCTTTCTCGATAAGACTACGGCGCTGCCCAACCAGCGTTTGATTGAGAAACTGATAGGCATCTTGCTCATCGGCCAATTCAGCCTCTAAGCTCATGCGATCGAACTCACTCACCTGCTGAATTTTTGCTCTGAGGGCTTCAAGTTCCTTTTCTTTGAGATCAAGTTCCTCTTCCTGCCCGTGAACAAATTGAGAAGACTGATCAAACTCTTTCTGTAGCGTTTTAGCGATCGCTTGCAGGTTCTGCAAAGGCATAGTTTCTAGAGCATTTAGATCCACTTGGGCTGTCTCATTGACTGTACCTCCTGCGGTTATTTGGCTTAGTTGCTGGTATAACTCGTTGGAGCGCTGAATTTGCGAACTCACAAATTGCGCGTGCTCCTGTTTAGTGTTCAGCACCCATTCTTGTGACTTCGCCTCAGTTCGCGCCTGCTCTACTGCTTCCTGAGCTTGATGCCAAACATGCCACTGCTGCTCTAATCTTTGCGACTGCTGCTCAGTTTCTTCCTGCTTTTGGTGCAAGGCTTGCTGGTGTTGCTCCAACATGTGCCAGTGGTGCGTCAGAATAGTTTGCTGCTGACCCAGAATCTCATAAAGCTGCTGAAGGTGAATGTTTATCTGCTCTGAAGAAGCACTTCCATCACAAATTTGCTCCAAAAGTTGATGAATGACCTGCGCTTTTTCGGTGTCTAACACTGATGCTCCCAACAACTCTGCTCGTTGGTCTTCAAGCTGCTGCTTTTGCCCTTGCAGCTGATCCCACGCGCCTTGCATCTCTTGACGTTGGCGCTCCATCTCTTCTTGCTGCGCCATTATTTCTTGGCGCGTTGTCTCAAACTCTTGACGCTGTTGCTCCAAGTGCTCAAAGTCCGACTCCATCTGCTGAAGTTGTTCCTGCCGGGATTCCATTTCCACTTCCCGACGGTTTAATTCTTGACTTTGATATGTCAATGACTGCTTCCACTGCTCAATCTCTTCTTCCTGTGTCTTAAACTTCTCTTGCAAGCGCGAGAAGTTCTGAAGAATGCTCACTAAGGGACGACTCGCTTCCTGGATGCGCTGCACTTGCTTACTTCCAGTTAAATCAACTAGCAGCAATGTTCCAGAGCCATAGCGATTTGCCTCCTCCGTTTGGACTGACTCATCGCCAGAAACCGCAGACCAATTTTGTTCCGTTCGTTGGCAAGCAAGTAGCTTCAACTCGCACTTGCCACCACCCATGATCCCGCCTTTCTTCTGGATGACTTCTGCTAGATACAGCACGCTGATAGTCCTCTTCCGTGTCTACGCTCAATCCTAGAGATGTAGTTTGCCCAAATTCTGTTCAATCCGCTCAGACGCTTTAAAGCTTCTGCTGACGACATCATTCTTACTGTCGATTAAGAAGCTGCACGTTGTAACTTAATTCAACGGCTTGCAATTCAACGGCTTGTAAAGTGCAATCGATGGGTTGGGCAAAGTCCTTCTCCTCAAAGTATGCCCAGGCTTGTCCCATTCCAATCGCTTTACTGAGTTTAGATAGATACATTGACCGATTGCTGAGTCGAGGTGGCGAGTTTTGGATTGTTACGATCGCTGTTCCCACCAAACTATTAAATGGGATTTGATCTTTAGCCCTAATTCTTCACTTGTTCTTTAGTAATAATTTCTGAGGTATTCAGCAAACCTAAGTAAAGTTTGTCATTTTAATCAATTTAGTGGATACAATGTTTGGGCAATTAGGTTCCTGCTGAGCGTCCATTCCTAATTTCTATTTTTAGGGAAAATCGATGATGCGACTTTAGCGTTGCACCGTTTCTAGGTTGGCATGATGAACGGCTAAGGCCAATGCTACAAAAAACTAGTCGAGTCAGTTTGAAAAACGTAATTCCTTCAAGAGCAACATCGTGTTGAGTGCAAATCTACGTTCTAGAAAATGGTTGAACTAAATGCAGGGACAGTTGAGTGAGATTGATATTCGTAGTATCCTCCAACTGATCGAACTCGGTCAGCGTACAGGTGAACTATTTGTGCAGGGATATCCAACTTGCAGTTCTAGTTTCGGCGGGCTGGTATCTCCAGACATTCGGCTGCCTCAGTCCACTCCTTCCTGGTTCATATTTTTTCTCAATGGACAAATAATTTATGCTGGTGAGACAGAAAGTGATCTGTCGCGCCTCAGAGACTATTTACGCCGTTATAAGGCAGAAACGACGCTCAATCGGGCGGTTGCTTCTGCGATCGCGCCGTTCAACACTCCTGAATATGGTTACCTGTGGTCCCTGTTAGAAGCCCATCTCCTCACTCCTGCCCAGGGACGCAGCATTCTTCAAAACATGGTTCATGAAACTCTGTTTGACTTGTTGAGCTTGCCCCAAGGATCATTCACGTTTGAATTAGGCACGCCGTTAACCCCTCAACTAACTACTTTAGAAATTGCGCCATTACTCACAAACATCATCAAGCAAGTGCAGGAATGGAAGCAGCTACAGCCCCATCTGCAGTCGCCAGATCAATGCCCAGTAGTTGCTAATGCTGTTCTGCTGCGAGAAGCGCTGCCAGAAACCACTTTTCAGACTCTCGATCGCTATGCCAACGGGCAAACCTCTCTTCGCAAAATTGCACGTTACCTAAACCGCGATATTTTAACAGTCGCAAGGGCAATCTATCCCTATGTGCAACGGGGATGGTTGCAGCTAACGCACCCTTCATCTGAAGAATCTGGAGCAAATCGCCCTTCTCTAGGTGGGCGGCGGGCGGCTCGAGTTCCACGAGTTGTGTGTATTGACGATGGAGCCACCGTTCGCAAAGCAGTCGAGTATATTCTCGATCAGCACGGATATGAAGTCAGTACCATTGATGATCCTCTAAAAGCGCTAAGTCTCGTATTTCAACTCAAGCCCGATCTTATTTTGTGTGATATATCAATGCCTGAATTAGATGGATATGAACTCTGTGCTATGTTGCATCAGTCCACCGCATTTCGACAAACACCAATTGTCATGCTAACGGGCAAAGATGGCTTTATCGATCGGGTTAAAGCCCGCATGGTAGGCGCAATCGACTATTTAACAAAACCGTTTGGGAAGAGCGAACTTTTGATGCTAGTAGAGAAATATGTCGGACAAGGGCAACCGGAACCCCCTGATCCACATCATCCAGCCACTCACGATCTAGAAGAACTTAAATTAAATATCACCTAAAGCAAGACTGCACAAAGTTCTTTTTTACAGATGTCAGATTAAGTGGGTGTTCGAGGGTACGTTAAGGTTACGACGTTTCGGTTTACTAGAGTCAATTTCTCCCGGCATCGGTTCAGCCAGCAAGCAGGTAAGGGGTTATGAGTACAGTTCTGGTCGTGGAAGACAGCGTCACGCAACGGGAAATGATTACGGATCTGCTGAAAGGCAGTGGATTAACAGTGACCGTCGCCGCTGATGGAGTTGAAGCGTTGGAACACATTCAAGGAAAGTGCCCTGATTTAGTGGTACTGGACATCGTGATGCCCCGCATGAACGGGTATGAGGTGTGTCGACGACTCAAGGCAGACCCCAAAACTCAGGGAGTCCCTGTCGTGATGTGTTCCTCAAAAGGTGAAGAGTTCGATCGCTATTGGGGCATGAAGCAAGGCGCAGACGCCTATATTGCAAAACCCTTTCAGCCGACCGAGCTAGTCGGCACAGTCAAGCAGTTGTTGCGAGGTTAAAGACAGGTGTGATGGTCGGAAATCCAGATTTCTTAACGGGTAGAGGGCAAGATCAAGCACCCGAATTTCAGGAACTTGAAAGTCCAGAGGGAGAATTACATTTACGATTTTATACCTCTTCAGGAACTGAATTTGCGTTGCCTGCTACCGGAATTCGAGAGGTGCTTTCTCCATCTCCCGATCGCATTACCCCTGTTCCCAACGTTTCGCCTCTCCTACTCGGAACCTTAAATGTTCGTGGACGGGTCGTATGGGTGGCAGATTTAGGTCAATTTCTAGGCGATGCCGTTCCGTTGAACACGGACAAGCCTGAGATTTCTGTCATCGCGATCGAAGATCAAGATATTATGCTCGGTTTAGCCGTCGATCGCATTGTTGGAATGGAATGGCTTGATGTTGAGAATGTACAACTACCAACCGCAGTACCGGATAGTGTCTCACCCTTTCTTCGAGGGGAATGGGTGATGAATGAGGCGAACAAACAATTTTTGCGGTTGCTAGATCAAGTTGCTATTTTGCGCTCGGCGCGGTGGGCAGCATGAGAATTGCTCTAAAATCAAAAACTCTTCGTAGAATCAAGCTTAATCATCGCTTTCTCCAGAAACCTGGGAATGCTGTCTTAAGGATAATTGCGTTCAAGTCGGTGGATTTCTATTCCACTTGAGGTCAAACTCTTATTTCCAGCTCTCTGGAGAATTGTTTTTTCGACAGACGCAGCGCTCACTGATTCTTATTCAGATGTATCATTCTCACTTTACACTCACTGCTCATTTTTTCAAAATTGCTCTGTAATTTATTAAATCTTTGTAGCCAAGCTTTTGGCACAACGGCGTACATGCAGGAGGAGGCACATGGCACGAGAGACTGAATTTGCCCAAGAGTATCAACAGGCAGAACGCGCCTATATGCAGGGCAAGTATCAAGAGGCTGCTCAACTCGTCGATCGCTTGGTCAACGACTATCCACAAGAACCAAGCGCGCGGCTATTGTGCGGGCATATCTACTGCTATGGTCTTCAGCAATATAAGGTGGCACAAGAGCAGTACCAGTCTGTGTTAGCTCTGACGTCCGATCCGGAATTTGTAGACTATGCCAACAGTGGTTTAGCCTATGCGGGTCAATTCACCGATGATCTATCCGATGACTTTGATCTGTCCGATAACTCCAATAGTGATCTGGAAACAGATCATGATGCATTCGATCACCTTGCAACAGCGTCGGACAACGCTTTCTCAAAGTCTAGTTTTCTAAACGAGAATTTTGTATTGGACGACCTCCCGTTTGAGTCGGAGGAGTCTGCTCTATTTAGCGAATCTCCTTTTGCCGATCCATTTTCCCATCACAATGAAAAGACGCCAACAGAATCTGAAGCAATAGATGATCCGTTCGCCCTAAATTCCTCTGCTCAGATCTCTGAGGCGAACGTAACTTATGGGAAGGCGGACCAGTTCTCGTTTGATGGGGATTCGATTCACGCCGCTCATAATAGCAACGGCGCTGCAACGGTCTTAGAAGAGTTTGATAGTATTTTTGCAGTTGAAGAGGAAGACGATCGCGCCGACTTTCAATCTTTTACACCGCAAGCCGACGCATTTAACCATTCTCAACCGCCTGAAGCTCCTTCCTCCAACGGCATGAATTTCAACCCGCGAACGATGGGTGAAGACACTTTGTTTATGGGAGGTCCTGACTTCTATGATGAACCTAATAGCTCTGAATCTGACGCATCTGTTGGGCAGAATCACCTCGGCGCGTTTTACAGCAATTCGGGTAGTAGGAATGGTGGCAGCTCTGCGCCGCATCTAGATCAAAATCAAGGCAACACAGGCTTCCTTGATGATTTTGACGATTTTGATGACATACGCAACCTGTCTGACTTTGACTTGTCTGAAGATTCTGCTGGCTTTACGAGTCCCTCTGTCAGCAGTGGATTTGGGTTTTCTAGCAGCATTGCTACCTCTCCCGAGGGAGCAAATATTGATTTTGGAGAGGATGAGCGTTCTTCCACAATTCGAGAAGATGAACTTTTTAATATTGCGAGTACTAGCGAACAGATTCCAAGCTTTACTCAATTGGAACATCAGACGAGTGAACCCACTCCTACAGTTGAACAAGGTTGGTTAGCTCCGTTAGAAAATGCTTCGTTTGCCTCTAAGCAAATTATTACTGCTCTGGCATCGGGAATAGTTTCAGCCGTTGCTGTTGCAGCCGTTAGTTTTGTTTCGGCAAATTCTGCTACTCAGCAAAATAATACGGCGGTGGTTTCACAGCTCCGAACCACTGGAATTTTGATGGCACTGGCAGGGGGAGTGTGTGCAGGCGGCACTGCCTTAGCGGTTGGACAGGTGACGGCTAGGCAAATGAAGCGATCGACGCATGATCTTAAGAGTCAGTTTGAATCGGTCTGCCAAGGAAACTTTAATGCTCGGGCGACAGTTTATTCAGAAGATGAATTGGGCGGGCTGGCAACTGAGTTTAACCAGATGGCGCGGGTCATTTTAACCACGACCAGTGAAGCCCAGCGCAAGGCAGAGGAACAAGAGCAAGCTAAAGAAGACTTGCAGCGTCAAGTCATTCGCTTGCTAGATGATGTAGAAGGCGCTGCACGAGGTGATCTGACGGTTCAGGCGGAAGTTACTGCCGATGTTTTAGGTGCAGTAGCAGATTCGTTTAATTTAACCATTCAGAACCTTCGTGAAATTGTGCAACAGGTGAAGCAAGCTGCCCGTCAAGTCAGCAAGAGTTCGACGGAGAATGAAACATTTGCTCGGAGTTTGTCTTCTGATGCGTTGAGACAAGCGGAAGAACTGGCGGTGACTTTGAATTCTGTTCAAGTGATGACAGACTCTATTCAACGGGTGGCGGAAAGCGCTCGTGAGGCAGAAGAAGTCGCTCGAACCGCTTCCTCAACTGCTCTTAAGGGGGGTGAAGCCGTAGAACGCACTGTAGCGGGTATTTTAGAAATCCGTGAAACGGTGGCTGAAACGACTCGAAAGGTGAAGCGTCTAGCGGAGTCCTCTCAAGAGATCTCTAAAATCGTGGCATTGATCTCGCAAATTGCCTCCCGAACCAATCTCTTGGCACTCAATGCCAGTATCGAAGCGGCACGAGCTGGAGAAGCGGGACGAGGCTTTGCAATCGTCGCCGATGAAGTGCGTCAACTGGCTGACCGCGCCGCTAAGGCCTCCAAAGAAATCGAACAGATTGTGTTGCAGATTCAGGGAGAAACCGGGTCGGTGATGACGGCGATGGAAGAAGGAACCCAACAGGTGATTGAGGGAACTCGACTAGCAGAACAAGCCAAGCGATCGCTAGAAGACATTATTCAGGTCTCTAGCGTGATTGACACCCTTGTCCGTTCTATTACTGCTGATACGGTAGAGCAGACGGAAACGTCACGAGCCGTGTCTCAGGTGATGCAATCGGTAGAACTGACTGCTCAAGAAACATCTCAGGAAGCACAGCGGGTGTCGGGGTCGCTACAGGGTCTTGTTGGGGTGGCCCGCGACCTGCTGACCTCCGTCGAGCGGTTCCGCGTTGAGACGATCGAGCGAAAACAATCCTAGATTCAGAAGAATTTGTGCATTCATCTAGGATTCGTCGGCTACAGTAAAGCCAACAACTTAGAATTTGATTGCTTCGCAGAGCATCGAGTCTAAGCAATAGGATGATCTATCCCAGCGATCGCACCTCTAGGAAAGGTCATCCATCTTCTGAAACCTTTGCTCCATCGCGTACGGAGACGGTCCGACGGAGATCACTCAATCTAACGAAAGGGACATTGCAATGCAGCCGGAACAACAGCAGCGAATCATGGGCTACTTTATTGAGGAGGCAAAAGACCACCTCAATACCCTTGAGCAGGGTTTGTTGAATCTGCAAAGCACCATTGACGATCCAGAAATGGTGAATGAGGTGTTTCGAGCAGCCCACTCTGTGAAAGGGGGAGCGGCTATGTTGGGGTTAAGCAGCATCCAAAAGACTGCCCATCGCCTCGAAGACTATTTCAAAATCTTAAAGGAAACACCTAGAATCAAGCCTGATCAAAAGCTAGAAACTCTTTTATTACAGGTTTTTGACACGTTGCAAGCGTTGTTAGAGCAACTGCCAACGCCAGCCGGATTGACAGATGAAGCCGCAGATGAGGCAATGACAGCGGCTCAGCCCGTCTTTGAAGAACTTAGCCAATACTTTACGTTGCTAGAACGTCAGGCGGCAACATTAGAGCCGTCACGACCCAGTGCTGACCGAGAAACTATCATCCAGGCTGAAACACAGTTGGACGCTCATGCGTTGGTGTTGATTTTTCAAACTGATGTTCCAATGCAATTACGGGAGATGTTGCAATTATTTCGGCAGGCAGAAATGCTGTCGGATGGTCGCGATCGCTTACAAGATTTCTGCCAGGGTTTGAGGGATCTAGGCGAAGCGTTTGGCTTAACGCAGTGGATCAATTTGCTAGAAGTGACCCGACTAGCGATCGCGCACTCTGAAAATTCTTATCGATCCCTAGCACCTATTGTTCTGAAGGACATTAAGCAGGCGCAGGATTTAGTACTTCTGGGACGAGCACAGGAAATTGCTCCTAGCAGTGAATTACAAGCGTTAGTTCCAGCTCAAACCGAATCCTCAGTAGATTCGGATCTGGCGAGCTTCTTCGCCATAGCAGATGGTCTAGAAGCGACAAACGAACTCGATTTCAGCGACTTCGATTTGGCGGAGGCTGACTCCTTTACGCTGGACCTTAGCGAGTTCGATGTGGCCGCAACAACGCCTGCTGATGCAGAATCGGCTGATTTGAATTTTGATAGTCTGTTTGACCTATCCGATTTTGCCTCTGTTAGTACTGATGAAGTCAGTGAAACACTGCGCGATCCCTCAGCGCTTGGTGAAGCCAATCGCAATGGACCAGAAATGGGTATGGCAGAGTTGAACAGTTTGGCTGACCTTTTTGAAGGAGAAGTTCCAGATCTAGGCTCAACTTGGCAGAAGGAAGAAGTGATTAGCGCTGCTCCTGCCAGCTCTGAGCCTGATGGCTCTAATGGATTTGATGGGAACACAAACGACTTTTCAGACCTATTATTTAATACACCTGTCACTAACGAAGCTACATTGGCCGGCTCAGATGACGATTTAAGTAGTTTGTTTGGAGACGCTTTACTAGAAGCTTTTGATGCTTCTAACGCAACAAGCGATAGTTTTGAACTGTCTGTGCCGTCGTCTGAAATGCTGGCCACAGGTGAAGATTTATCAGTAGATATCAGCGCCTTAAGTGACAGTATTTCAGCAGATTCAGCAGCGTCTGATGCAGTAGAGCTTGATCCTAATAGCTTAGATGTGGAATTTGCTCAACTTGAGACAGAGGAGACGTCTGATTCGCTCACCAATCTCGGTGAATTATTTGCAGGGTTAGACGAGAGTGATTTAACGTTCGATGCCGTTAATAGTTTGCAGAATAATTCTTTCTCAAGCGACTCTCTTCTTAATGAGCTTGACCTGAGTGGGTTATTTGAAGCATTGCCCGTCAATGTTGATGTTGAAGCTTCACTTGATGCATTCAACAGTTTGGAAGAAAATCTCACTCCTTTTGAGAACTCAGAGGTTGACTCCGTTTTTGAGAAGAGTGATTCAATCGATGAATTGATGGGGTCTGCGATCTCAGACTCTATCTCTGAGGGCAGTTCTATAGATATCTCGAACTTGAGCGATCCATGGAACGATACTCAATTAAGTTCTCTTTTCGATTTAGAAAATTTGGAGTTAAACGTTCCTTTTGAAAACGCAGATGCTCAAAATGCGAATGATTTAGATGAACTAATTTTAGATGACCTAAATGCTGGCCTAGAAGTGACTCATTCAGTTGAGACATCAGTTGAAACAGAGACAGGACAATTTGATCCGCTAGATCTTTTGAATTTTGTCTTAGAAGATAATGCTCTGCTAATCGAGTCTGCATTCACAGAAGAACAAGTAGAGCGTGAGTCAGAAAATTTATCAGAATTCTCACTAAGCTTAGACGAGCTCAGCTCAATAGATAACTTACTGAGTGCAGAATCTAATTTACAGCTTTCTAATTTACAGCTTGATGAATTAGTGGAGTTGTCCAACGAACGATCTTTGGGTGTTCATCCTGATGCTGAGACAAATTTCACACTAGACTTGGAGAGTTTGGATAATCATCTTCTAGATTCAGAAACACTCGATCCAAATAGTGTAGACGAGTTACTGAATCAAACCAACACAGAAGCTTCTTTGCTAGTGGAACTCGATTTAGAAGTAGAAGGGCTAAACGATGATTTTTCAGAAACAGTTAGTTTAGATAATTTAGATGACTTGATAGATGAAACCGTTACGCTGAATTCTGCCCTAGGGCCAGATTCACTAGAAATAGAGTTTTCTCCAACAGAGCTAAATGGGTTATTTGAAACTGAAAGTCTGGTTAATGATGAGTTTGGTAGCACTTCTAGCTTGGCGGAGCAACTAGGCGGACTACTCGATGATGATTTTGAGACAGTAGAGCCAGAAGCTAACAATTCACATTCGCTGGTTGCCGAAACAGTTGAGCTAGAGACAGTTGAGCTAGACATAGAAGCTCCGTCTGATTTATTCGATGCTGTAGAAATAGAATCTCTGGAAATAGATGTAGAAGAGCTATCTGCTAACCCTGACGGTTTATTAAGTTTAGAATCAACCGAAATTGATGAGCTATTCAGTCTAGATGAGTCATTGCTTTTAGAACAGATACCTCCGTCAGAGGAGACTTCTAGCACTGAGCTTTCTTTGAATGATGACTTCTTAAGCAGCTTAATGGCTGATGTTCCCGAAAGTTCTGAAAAGATTTTTGGGGATGCTTCTTTTCCCAATCTAGAAGACCTAGACTTCTCTCTGAGCGAAACGCCTGAAGAAGTGGCGTTCCCTTCAGATACTCAAAATGAACTGTTGCATAAATCTGACCTGAACAGTTTGGATGAGGTGGCCTATTCAATAGACAATTCTAGTACCAGCTTAGAGTTTGAGGGTTTAGATCTGGAAGAGCCATCTTTAGGTTTAGCAAGTGATGATTTAGACTTTGAGGGTCTGGATCTGAGTACAGATGAGGTGGCCTATTCAATAGACAACTCTAGTATGAACTTAGAGTTTGAGGGTCTAGATCTGGAAGAGCCATCTTTAGGTTTAGCAAGTGGTGATTTAGACTTTGAGGGTCCGGATCTAAGTACAGATTTAAAGATTGATGATGTAGACTCTGAACTTTTGGAGCTGAGCTTAGACGATCTGGAGTTATCTACAGAAGCCCCTGATCGTCTCGAAGACCTAGAGAGCTTGCTCAATGATGCTCCTAGTGATGCTGTTGAGCAGGAGTTTGATCCACTTGTAGAGGCTGAAATTGCAGAGGCAGCAACTACTTCTTTAGATAACCTAATCCCACAGCAGGAGCTATCAGCGTCAGCCTCAGATGAGGTAGAACTTGATGCTCTAAATGCTCTAAATATAGATAGTCTGCTGGATGAAGATAGTTTGTTAGATGAAGGCTTGTTCGAGAACTCTGGTTCGCCAACAACGGACGATTTAGATAATCTCGATCAGTTACTAGAGGCGACCAGCTCCTTCGATAACCTTGATGTATTCCTGAACGACGACCTTGCAGCATCTAACCTGGCAGCCGAGGACGACTTTGACAACTTTGCGGATCTAGAGTTGCTTCTGTCTGATGCACCTGATGCGTCAGTAACTTCACAAACCTCCTTCATCGAGTCTTCTGAGGTAGATACAGAGTTTGATGATTTAGAGAAGATGTTGGAGGACACCAACAACGCGATGGGAGGCTCTCCAGCCGTCAAAGGTCGAACTGTCGCTTCATCAGGACGTCGTGCGCCTCGTCCTACTAAGGGACTAAGCGAACAGACTATGCGAGTTCCGGTGAAACACCTCGACAATCTGAGCAACCTTGTCGGGGAACTCGTTGTCAATCGCAATAGCTTAGAGCAAGACCAAGAACGCCTGAGGCAATCGCTGGATAACCTGCTGTATCAGGTGCAGCAGCTAAGTGATGTTGGTCAACGGATGCAAGATTTGTATGAGCGATCGCTGCTCGAAAGCTCTTTGTTAGCCAGTCGTCAACATCATCGCGCGCCGTTTGGTTCGCCTGAGCGTCATAGTAATGACACAAGTCCTACTGGGGTAGAGTACGATCCTCTAGAAATGGATCGCTTTACGGGCTTTCACTCTCTGTCTCAAGAGATGATTGAACTAATTGTGAGAGTCCGGGAATCGGCGTCTGACATTGAGTTCATCGTCGATGAAACCGATCAAGTGACTCGTATGTTCCGGCAAGTCACAACCCAGCTTCAGGAAGGATTGACCCGCTCTCGAATGGTTCCCTTTGCGCAAGCGGCGGATCGGTTGCCTCGTGCTGTGCGTGATATCGCGATGAAGTGCGGTAGACAAGCCGAATTGGTTATTGACGGTCGAGATACGCTAATTGACAAGATGATTTTGGAGCATCTCTACGATCCTCTGACCCATCTGGTAAACAACGCCATTACTCATGGAATCGAATCCCCGGAAGTGCGACAACGGGCAGGAAAAGCTCCAACGGGACAAATTACGATTCGTGCTTTTCACCAAGGTAACCAAACGGTACTTTCGGTCTCTGACGATGGGGCTGGAATTGATATTGAGCGGGTGAAAATAAAAGCGATCGAGAAGGGCTTAATCACCTCGGCAGAAGCTCAAACTCTGTCTCGATTAGACATCTACGATTTGCTTTTCCATCCTGGCTTTAGCACGAAAGATCAGGCGGATGACTTCTCAGGGCGTGGAGTCGGTATGGATGTTGTGCGAACGAGCCTAAGCGAGATTCGCGGCGCAATTAATACAGATTCTGTGCAGGGTAAGGGAACGACATTCACGATCCGGTTGCCGTTGACGCTTAGTATCTCTAAGGCACTTTGCTGCATCAGCGATCGCGCGCGGATTGCCTTCCCCATGGACGGTGTTGAAGACATGCTGGATGTGCCCAAGGAGCGTCTTCAAACTAATGCTGAAGGACAACATTCTATTTCATGGCGGGATGTCATGCTGCCTGTTCGTCCACTCAACGAGCTTCTCGCTTACAGCCGTCATCTCAGCCGAGGCACGGTTTATGGCGGGAGTCAAGACGATGACATGGTATCGATCGTGATTTTACGAAGTGCAGGCAACTACTTGGCCCTCCAAGTGGATCAGGTGCTGGGCGAACAGGAAATTGTGATTAAGCAACTCGAAGGCCCTGTGCCAAAGCCAGTGGGAGTAGCAGGTGCAACCGTTCTGGGAGACGGTCGGATTATGCCGATCGCAGATGTGTTGGAACTGATTGATCTCTCTCTCGGTCGTATCCGTCGAGATGTCGGCAGCATGTGGGATCAAGGTGCAGCCCAAGGTGTGACTGAAACGATTACCACTAAGACGGAGCCAATGGTTCTGATTGTGGATGACTCGATTACGGTGCGCGAATTGCTTTCAATGACGTTTAACAAGGTTGGATATCGAGTAGAGCAAGCTCGCGATGGTCAGGAAGCTTGGGAGAAGCTACGGTCAGGATTGCCGTGTGATATTGTGTTCTGCGACATCGAAATGCCAAGAATGGATGGATTAGAATTCCTTTCGAGAATTCAGAAAGACCCCAACTTGAGCAACTTACCGATCGCGATGTTGACCTCACGCGGGGCGGATCGTCACCGGCAAATGGCGGCATCATTGGGAGCTAGTGGATATTTTACTAAGCCCTACTTAGAAGAGGCTCTGTTGGATGCTGCTCAACGAATGCTGAAAGGTGAAGTCTTGCTTGCTAGCAATGGCTAATTTCCCTCAAGATTAATTAATCTCAGTGGAATTTGGGTGGAATTTGGTAGGGGATAGTTTAATAACTATCTCCTTTTTTGGGTGGCAAAGCTGCACTTTATAGCTGTCGCCATAGGAGTTTGGTCCCCCGTGATCGCAAAAGCTTACAGTTACGACTTGCGTCAGAAGGTGATGCAAGCAATTGAGGCTGCATCTTAACTCCTATGGCGATAGACATATATCAAATTTATGAAAGTTAATTCAACCATAAAGACAGAATTACCTTATTCAACGCTTTCTTAAGAGTGAAATAGAAGATGGGAGAGATCAAATTTATGAAAGTTAATCTAACCATAAAGACAGAATTACCTCATTCAACTCTTTCTTAAGAGTAAAATAGAAGATGGGAGCAGATTAGTGCTCTAAGCAAAAAATTTGGGTTTGATCTCTGCTTACATCGCGATCGCAGAATGACTCCGCGACGCAATATAAATAGAAATCAAACCCAAGTTTGAACCGATAAGAATGTCTCGTTATTTCCGACGAGGCACTTTGTTCAGGTAGTCGATGCTAGATGCCGAGACACTTTGAGCGTAGTTGCCCTTGTTCGACACTGAAGCTGCCATATCGCGATACTTGCGAGGATCGCCTTCTGCCAACTGACGCTCTTGGAACTTCTTAGCAGAGAAGTTTTTCACCACAAACTGCCAGTCGGTCTTCACCGTTCCAGCCGTTTCGCGGAAGTCTTCGCCATAGCGAGGCGTCACCAGATTAAACGGGCGACCTTCCATCCGACGACGCTGATAGGGAACCGTGTACTCCCCAAACGCTGCCGTATATTCTTCGCTATTGAGCAACTCATCCACAAAACCCTTAAAACCCTTGGTGGCAATTTTGATTGACCAAGCGATCTCTTCGTCTTTGTTATAAGAGTCACGACCCAAGAAACGCTTGAGGCAAATCTGCACCAAGCGATAATTGTTGTTGACTTCGACAACAGTGCTGTAGAACCGGCTAGACTTTGCTAATTCAGCAATGAATCCACGCACCGTAATCGAACCGTTTCTCAAGCGAGTTTCAGATGTGATCTGACGGTTAAACTTTAGCGTTTCATGTTCACTGAACACTTGCCGATAACACGCCCAGATGAGCGCTTCCATTTCGGTTGAAGAACCGATGTCTTCCAGCCGGTAGATATAGGGCGTATCTTCGTTTTGATCCACCTTGCCGAAGTTCTTGACTCGGTGATTTTGAGTCGTGGGCTTATAGTCGAGTAAGGGCAATGCCATGCCAGAATCTCCCCCGTAATAAATAAGGTAAGTCTGTTTTGAAGAATGGATGTATCATCCACGTCACACTATTATCTCGCGTCGAGGACGCAACCGTTACGCTTAGCGCAACGGAAAATTAGAGCCAGTACTGATTGAGGCTGCTGTTCCAGGGGCAACGCGATCGCGAGTCATATCAGGAATGGCAATGTTGGCCGTGGATACAGGCTGATACTGCACTGGATTCACGGTCACTGATCGCGCCATATCGCGGAAGTTAGAGATGTCACCCCACTTGTAGCGACCTTCGGTTTCTTTATCGCGCCAGTAGTCACCATAGCTTGGAGTCACGAGATTAAACGGGCGATTGTTATACCGACGGCGCTGATAGGGAACCGTGTTATCGCCAAACGACTGTGAGTATTCGTCACTATCGACGATCGCATCAACAAAGTTATCCCATCCCAAGGTGGCGATCTTGATCGACCAAGAGATTTCTTCTGCTTGGTTGTATGCCGCACGACCAAGCAATCGCTTCAACGCTAGATCAACCAAACGGTAATTAGAATTCTTTTCGATCACCAATCGGCGAAACGTTTCAGACTTCGCCAAGCCACGAACAAAATCGCGAACAGTAATCGTCCGATTCTTAAGCTGGGACTCTAAATTGGTCTGACGATTGCTCTTGAGAATCACGTGCTCACTAAAGACCTGACGATAGGCTGACCAGATCAGAGCCGTAATATCGCTCTGATCCGCGCAGTCTTCTAGACGATAGATATAGGGCGTATCTTCACTCGGAACTTCGTAACCTTCGACGCGCTGATTTTGCGAAGACGGTTTGTACTCAAGGAGAGGAATAGGCATAAGGCGTAAAAGGTAAGGGATGAAGGATGCCTCTCGGCAACACTAACGCAAGGAGTCATGAGGGATGAAAGAAGAGATGTGATGCTGTAGGAGTACAATTCATCCCTTATCCTTCATTCCTCATTCCTAAAATTACACTTTCTTCGTTGAAGGAAGGTAGCGGTAGGGCAACGCGACGGAAGGACGGCGAACTGTGGATCCGGTCGTTACGGTCTTACGGCTCATGTCAGGAACCGCGATCGCGCTGGAAGTCGCCCGTGCTACGTGACGTTGCGAATCCAATTGAGGCGTCGATAAGCTTTGCGCCATCGTTAAGAAGTTGGCTGGAATCGCTTGGCGAATCACTTTCTTATCGAGATCGCCCGCGCTGTAAGTCCGCACTTGGTAGTAAGAACGCGTCGCAAAATCTAGCGACATCAAGCGATTGCGCCAGTAGTCGCCATAGCGCGGATTGACCAAGTTAAATGGACGCCCCTCGAGCCGACGCCGTTGAAACGGAACGATATCTGTACCAAAGTTTTCGCGGTATTCGTCACTATCGACGATCGTATCGATAAACCCATGCAAGCCTTTAGTCGCAATGATGATCGATTGCGAAATCTGCTCGTCTTTTCCATAAGACGACCGACCTAAGAAGCGCTTGAGCGTGATATCAACCAGTCGATAATTAGAATTAGTGTCAGCGACCAATCGACGATACACATCCGATTTTCCGAGTCCGCGAATGAAATCAGCAACCGTAATGGCGCGATTTGTCAGTTGCGATTCCAGATTTTTTTGACGGTAACTTTCTAGGATTAGATGCTCCCCGAAAATCTGGCGGTAGGCTGCCCAGATGATGAGCTCGACATCTTCTGGACCTCTTGCGTCCGCTAGCCGATATTTAATCGGATCGTCCTCATCCATCACGTCATAGCCATTGACGCGCTGGTTCTGAGTTTTAGGATTAACTTCTAGTAAAGGCAGCATAGATTATTGTGCGTTAGGGGACAATCGTAAGCTGGGGTTGAGCCATCAAGACTCGTGCTTTGACCACGGCACCCAAAACGGTTCGGCGCAGTTGCTTTAACCGATTGAGGGCTAGGTGAATCAAATCTTTAGTTTCAGGAGTATCCTGAACGGCTGACATCCAAGACTGCATTGCCGCGATCCTTCGGAGCTTCGCAAAGCGAATCGCCACATCACAAATCGCTCAATCGGAGTCTTGTAACACTAGGAATAATGTCTGTAAGGGTTGAGCGTGAATTTGCCGTGTCGAGTAGCACTTCTATAAGGTGAGCAGATCTGCGATCACGGCGAGTACCTACATGCTAAGCGCGTCAGCGCCGTAATTGTAGTCATCCTGATCTTGTGCTGCCGCTTCTCGAACGTAAAAATAGAGCAGTCGAGACACCGAAGTTAGCGCCGCTACTGCCCGCTTATCGCCAAGCTTACCAAGCGCCGGTGAAACATTACGTCGCGATGGATGCTACCCACAACGGTGCAATTTTCATCGTCATCTGCTACCACAATCAATGCCGCTACTGCCGCCGCATCGCGCACTTCAAGCTGGCCAGGTAGCACACCGTATCGTAACGCAAGCTTAAATCTTCGAGACGGAGATTTGGAAGACTTGCTCTACGTCCAAAGACTGAGCATCGGGTGAATTGAGCTGTTCGCTCGAACCTTTTATAACGGGCAAGATCAGCCTAGTGCTTCAATTTTGACGATTCTGCCGCCCAGCCGCGTGATACGCTGCATTTCGTCACTCATGCGATTATAGGGAACCGTGATAAACACGCTGCCGCTATTCCGAATCTCATAATTGTTTTGATCCGTTTCGCTGTTTTGACGCAAGCCAGCGACTTCATAGCGAAACATGCGACTGGCTGACGACGAAATTCCACCTGAACTAACGGTTGTTTGACCAAACATAGGTTGAATCCCTCACTTGTGGATAACGAACTGAATTGATAGTAAACGTTAGAACAACGGTTATTAGAACAACAGGTAAAGCGCGACGCAAAGCATCCCCGCGTTATGGGCTACTTGATCATCGGCGCAAAACCGCTGACACAACTCACGCCTCTAGCTTGATGCCTAGCGATCGAGCGACTCGTCCCGCTTTGCTTCCGTTGTCTGTTGAACTTCTGTTGCTTCGCTTTTGCCTTCTGCTTCTAAATTTTGATGCGCGGTTGCAGCTTGCATCTTCGCGCCGCCATTTCCATCGAGCGTCAACGGCTCAATGCTCACAATCCTGCCGCCCATGCGGAGAATTCGCTGCATTTCCTCATTCATTCGATTGTATGGAACCGTAATGTAGAAGCTGCCGCTTGCGCGAATTGGGTAACTGAGTTGATTGGTTTCGTAAGTCTGGCGCATGCCCTCGACTTCATAGCGAAACATCCGATTTTCAGCTCCACTCAGCCTGCTGCCGCCTAGTGCAGTTTGACCAAACATAATTATTATTGCTCCTGTATAAAATCCATTGAGCAGTTAGGGAGACAGCTGTCCGCCTCCCAGTCTTGCTCTAGGCACGCGACACATTCACAACTTTGCCGCCCTTCTTTGTAATCTCTTGAAGTTTTTGGGAGAGTTGTTCGTAGGGCACCAAGATCGCGTTACTGCTGCGACGCACCTTCGGATACCCAGGCTGTAAAATTCCAGTCACTTCAATGCGATACACCCGTCCGCTTTCCTGCTGAGTTCCACCCAGCGCTCTTCTGGGCGCAGCGTCCTCAGGAATTGCTGCATGTTTCCAGCCCGATCCACCGCTGCCGCCGCTTGAAGGTCGGTCAATCCGTGAGGCAAAATTTTGACCCAACTCTCGAGTCAGGCGAGGAGATTTGCCGCCAACGCTGCCGCGATCGCTGCTGGCATAACCCCGATACAACCGGAACATCCGGGTAAAGCCGGTGGTTCTAACGCCAGGTTCGACCTGAAAGCCGGTGTAGTACGGAACGACATTGTTGCCAAACTTATTCTCGTACTCCATACTGTCGATGTAAGAGTCAATCTCAACATCGTAGCCCTGCTCTTCACACAGACCCGTGTGATATGCCCACTCCGCTTCTTCATAAGGAGCGCGACCGAGCAAATGCTTAAAGTTCAGTTCAACAAACCGCTGGTTTGAATTGCGGTAGAAAAATTTGTTTTTATACAGTTCAGATTTAGCCACCGCCCGGACAAATTCGCGCACGGTCATTGTGCCTTGCCGCAGTAACGATTCAGCAGAGGTCAACCGTTCTGACTTCATCACATAGTCGTTGCCCAAAACCTGACGGTACACTGCTCGAAATACGGATTGCAGCTCAGTCTCTGTCCAATCGGGCCGTAGCTCAACTCTAGAAGAGCTATCAAATGCAGACAGTCCCAACGGTCCGGCTGCTGCCAAGTTATTCACTAATAAGCCGCCCATGCTTGTCCCCCAACACAACAATAAACTTCTTAACCAAAATTAAGAAAAACAATGCCCGGAAAAACGAGCAACTGTTAGCCACTCTGCCAACACTCGCTAATTTCTCCGGGCACAGCACCTGAAGATTAGCTCAGGGCGTTAATCGCGTAGTCGATGTAGGTGTTTGCTTGGTTAGCAGCTTGACCACTCAGACCATGGTTTGCCTTAACGTGGTTGAGGGCTTCAACGTACCAGCTAGGAGAAAGCTCGAAGCTGCGGTTGATTTCGTCTAGACCAGCAATCAAGTACTCATCCATCGGACCTGTACCACCAGCGATTAGGCAGTAGGTAACCATGCGGACGTAGTGACCGATATCACGAGCGCACTTGGACTTACCACGAGAGTCAGAGGCGTACTGAGGACCCTGCATTTGGGTGGTGTATGGGAACTTCTGGTACACAGCGTTAGCTGCGCCATCAATCAAGCGCTGAGCATTTTGAGTCAACGCACGAGCTGCTTCTAAACCAGCAGTTGCTTGCTCAAAACGACCGTTAGCCGCTTGTAATTCGGTGTTACCCAAGAACCGACCTTGAGTATCTGCTGCTGCGATCGCTTCAGTAATTGGGGTCTTCATTGTTTGGTTATCTCCCTAAAAAAGTGTGTTCTGCAAAGGTGTGGTGAAAACAATGCTTATCCGATCGAGGCGGAATGCTCGATCAACAGCGATCGCTTAAGCAACCGCAGAAGCAGCGCGATCGAAGTAGCTCGATAGCTCAGACATGATGGAGCTACAGTCGCCACGAACAATACCAGAAGCTTCGGGATCGTTAGCAATGGAGATCGCGATGTCCTTCATTTTCTGCACACCAGCCGCTGTCGAACCACCGGGAACGCCAAGAGCTTGGTAGGTTTCGCGCAGACCGTTGAGGCAACGATCGTCGAGAACGCTTGCATCACCTGCCATCAACGCATAGGTTACATAGCGCAAGATGATTTCCATGTCGCGCAAGCAAGCTGCCATGCGACGGTTGGTGTAAGCGTTTCCACCGGGCTGGATGAGTTGAGGCTGATCTTCAAATAGAGCGCGAGCAGCATCGGTGACGATCGACGAAGCGTTGGTGCTGATGCGGTTAACGGCATCAATGCGCTTGTTGCCTTCTTTGATCATGTTGTTCAGCGCATCGAATTGACCGCTGCTCAGAAAATCACCTTTGGCGTCAGCCTGGGAGACAACCTTAGCGAATGCATCTAGCATGGATGACTTCTCCTAATTTTTTGGTTTGAGTTCGAGTTTGGTTCAGAACTGGAAGGTGGATCTGAAGCCATTTGGGTTACAGAACTAGCGGGAAGGATCTGAAACCTTTTACAGGCTAGTTAGGTAACTTTCTCCTAAGTTCAGTTTCACATTACTAGGTAACAAACTGATGTTTCTAAGAAATCTGAGAAATTGTCACATTTCTTATAAGAAAGCAGAATCCTAACTCAGCGCTTGTTTTATATAGGTTTCCTCTGTTGTTTTCCCCCTCAGGTTTACTTTATACAATGCGGCAGAGCCGTTATTTGTTACAAGTTATTGACTTATATAAAGCTAGGAGAAACAAAGCTCAAAACGCCTAGAGTTTATAGAATTTCGAAGAAGATCAGTTCTCTTTTTCGCAAACTTTCTGAAGAAAACGTACAGCAATAGTTAACTTTCTTTAATTTAATAATATCTTTTAAATTCGCAAAACTTTCGTGTGAGGCGGGTTCTAGGCGTTTTTAGAATTTTAAGTTCTATAAAACTCATTTAACTTATGTAACGGTCTTTTTCGATAAAAGTGTTTCAGTTTATTAAGCTAATCTGGAAAAACAGATTTTGTTGCACGTGCAACAAAAGTCAATAAGTTAATATGCCTATTTAAGGTTTTACGAATCGCGATTCTCCCTTCAATCTTGGAGCAGTTAGTACGGAGCATAATTGTGCAGGAACCGCGATCGCAGTAGATTCAGCACTTTTGTAAAAGATGCGGGTAACGGCGCGATCGCTTCCACCAACACTCCGGTCACAGGATGAATCAATCTCAACCGCCAAGCATGAAGCATCTGCCCCGGTAGATTGACCTTGAGCGATCGACCAGCACTATAAGTCGGATCCCCCACAATTGGATGACCCATAAACGCACTGTGTACTCGAATTTGATGGGTGCGCCCCGTTTCTAATTCAAATTTCATCACTGTATAGTTGCCCAACCGTTCTTTAACCTGCCAGTGAGTTACCGCTCGTCGTCCGCCTTTTGCTTCTGGAACAACGGCTTGTTTTTGTCGGTCTACTAAATGCCGTCCAATTGGCTGATCAATCGTTCCCACATCGTGTTTCGGTGAACCATAGACGATACCAAGATAATCCCGCCGGGCAGTTTTCGTTCTAAATTGCTCTTGTAAGTGATGAAGCGCAAGTTCCGTTTTAGCAATTGCGATCGCGCCTGTGGTGTCTTTATCTAATCGGTGGACAATCCCTGGTCGTTGTATTCCGTTAATTCCAGGCAGCGTTTCACAATGAGCTAGCAATGCATTCACGAGAGTGCCTGATTCGTGTCCTGCTGATGGATGCACAACTAATCCAGCAGATTTGTTTACAATGATCAGCGAATCATCTTCGTAAAGAACATCAAGCGGAATATTTTCGGGTCGAAGTTGCAAAGGCTGAGCGTCTGGAAGGTCGAGCTTAATGAAATCACCCGCTTTCACGTCTGCTTTCTTAGACGTGCAGGGTTGGCCATTAACCTGAACATGACCTTGTTCAATTAATTTTTGAAGGCGCGATCGCGATAGATCCGGAAGCTGATCGGCAAGAAAGCGATCGATTCGCTCATCAGACTCTTCAACATACAACTCAATCTGCAAAGACAAAATTTTACTAGCCTGCGACACAACTTATTTATTTTATTCTCAGCTATGAATGCCATAGAGCGCTAATTCGTAATAGAAGCGCTCTCGCTAGGACTGCCATAATTCCTTCATCTAACCCTGCAAAATTGAGTTGATGCCCTTAGAAAATGGTAATTGTCTGACTCGAAGCAAATTTGAGCGTTGCTACTACGCCATACCCAATCTCAAAAAAGCTGAACTAATCGTTAGTTAGGCAATTACAAAGTTTAGATTCGGCAGAACGCATCACATTCATGCAAACGTTGACGACACCATAACCAATGCCATAGCGTAAGAAGTCTTTAAAGAACATTAATAGATTCTTTTTAGGTCAAGCACTTCTTATGGCAGCTTCAGCACCACCTGATTTCGCCCTTTGCGTTTCGCTTCATAGAGTCCCGCGTCGGCAACATCAATCAATAACTCAGTCATCACATCTGTGGATGGCACTATGCTTGCGATTCCCAAGCTCAACGTCACAAACGGAGAAACCCGCGATCCACTGTGATCGATTTGTAGCGCTTGCATTTCTAACTGAATTAGTTTAGCGACTCGAAGCGCACCGTGGGAATCTGTATTAGGCAAGAGAATCACAAACTCTTCGCCTCCATAACGCGCTGCCAAATCAGTTGGGCGCTTTACCGATCTCTTTAACACGCTCGCGACCGCACGCAGGCAGTGATCGCCTTTAGAATGCCCGTAGGTGTCGTTGTAGCTTTTGAAGTAGTCAACATCACATAAGATCAATCCGAGCGGCGTCTGCGATCGCAGCGATCGGTACCATTCGCGATACAGCGTTTCATCAAACATCCGGCGATTTGCCAGCAGCGTGAGCGGATCTTGATTCGACAAAATGGTAAGCTGTTGTGCCTCAAAGGTCATCATCGTCGCGCCTGCGATGACAATAGCTAGCGACATCGGCACAACCGGCAACCACCAACCAAGATTGAGCGCGAGGGAACAGATCAAGACAACCCCACCCATCAACGCCAGCGTCAGCGTGATTTTGTACAAATGAGATAGCCGCCGTGTTCCAATCCAAGCACTTACATAGGCTAGGAGAATAATTAAACTCCACTCCACCCACTTTGGCGCAACTTGAAGGAGAGGACGCCGATTCAGTACCGCACTCAAGATTTGACTTGTCAGTGTAGCGTGCAGCTCCATGCCCGAAACGGGAACGGGTGTAGAACCCGTCTCGCTGCTATACGACATAAAAAACATGTCCGAATCGCCAGCAGAAATGTTACCCACAAACACAATGCGATCGCGAAATGTGGTTAACGGCAATGTTCTGTTCAAAACCTCTTCTACCGAAACGGTTCTAAATGGGTCTCGTCGTCCACGCGGATTGACTAATACTTGATAGCCACCATCATCCGCATTTACATACCCACCATCATTCTTGCTAAATTGCACAAATCTAGCGCTTCGAATTCGTAACAAATTGTCAGAACTCTCTTCCGGAGTAATTCCTAACTTTGCTAGGTACTCTAATGCTACTCTCAGCCCTAGTCCTTCAATCGGGGAAGGGCCGTTGTTCGTGAACAACAGTCCACGCCGGACTCGCCCGTCCACATCTGGAATGACATCACTCGCTGCAATCCGATCGGTCTCAAGTAAGATCGGATGCCCTGCTACATCCTTGCCATCGTCACTGCCAACGATTTTGGCAATTCCAATGAGATTGGGAGTCGTTCGGAATACATTTAATAATGCTGCATTACCAGGTTGTGTCGGCAAATTCCGATACAGATCTAGCCCAATCACACGAGGCTTTTGCGCTTTGATCTGGGTTAGCACATCCGCCAAGATCTGATCCGAAATCTGAGCGCTTCTCAGGGTCTGAAAATCTTTCTCACTGAACCCCACAAGCACAATGCGATCGTCGGCAGGTTCTGAAGGGCGGAGTTGAAGCAAGTGATCAAACGCCGCCAACTCTGAAAGCTGTAATCCTCCCAATGCTCGAACCAACAAGACACACCCTGCCGCCGCAAGCCCAGACAGGCCAAGAACTCGGTGCCTCCATAAAAACTTCTGTCCCCGTGGGCGAACCCGGTAAACAGAATTTGGTTCCATAGTATGTGGTGACATCGATGCTTAAGTGTCCACTGGGACGAATGGAGCTAGAGCAAAATCAATTACAAAAGCACTATTCATTTTATTGAATTGTCAGGGCAGCTAAAATTTGCTACTCAGTATAAGCGATGTAAATTCTCTGCAATCATTTCATTAAACATAGCGACAGTCAAGCCGCTATATTTGCCTGAGATATTGCATAGAGTTACATTTCAAAGGGAAACTTTAAAGTAGATGAAAAACTCATGTTAAGGTCTTATCGTCAGAAAAGTTTTGCATCAAGTACTTTATCAAACAGTTAAGAATCAAAAGGTTCAGATATTTCAGTCCACATTGAGCGAGTACAGATTGAGCGAGTACAGAAAGATCGGCAGCATCGGTGAGTGACAGCATTACAGGAGAAAATGTGCCTCACAGCTTGAACATAGGTTAAGGTTCAACCCAAAAAAATGCTGGATTGCCGCGAATTAGAAGTATCTGTTTTAGAGTTCACCGTTTTGAGGGGTTACGATTGCTGCCTATGATCAACCTACATCGAGCAGATGTTGTGCTGCTGTGGGTATTTCTGTTTGTTCCTCTAGAGCTTTGCGGGTCAGAGCCTAGTGCAGCGGTTCCTGCGGAGCTAGTGGCACAAGCAGAGCCCATTACCCCAGCCTCGGATGGAACGGGGACTAAAGTAACACCTCACGGGAATCAGCTTGAGATTGGGGGAGGAACGCAGGCAGGGGACAATCTTTTTCACAGCTTTGAACAATTTAATCTTTCACCAGAGCAAACTGCCAATTTTATCTCCAACCCAACGATTCAAAACATTTTAGGTCGCGTGGTGGGGGGAGATGCCTCTGTTATTCAAGGACTGATTCAGGTTACGGGTGCCAACTCGAACTTATTTTTAATGAATCCGTCAGGCATCATTTTTGCGGCAACGGCTCAACTCAATGTTCCTGCTTCGTTTAGCGCCACGACTGCAACTGCAATCGGGTTTGACAATCAAACCTGGTTCAACGCAACGGGTTCAACTGATTATACGTCACTAATGGGTGCGCCTAGCCGCTTCTCGTTTTCAAGCCGTAATCCAAATATTGTATTTAATGCTGGAAACTTATCGGTCGGTCAAGGACAGTCGCTCGCCCTTTTGGGAGGAACCGTTGTTAACACAGGAACGCTGAGTGCGCCGGGGGGCAGGATTGCGATCGCGGCAATTCCCAGTGAAGGAATTGTGCGAGTGACCCCGCAAGGGAGCTTGCTGAGTTTGGATCTGCCTATTAGCAAAAGTAATCAAAGTCTTGCAACCGGAACATTAGCTGAAACAGTGTTGCCAGAGCTACTGACAGGCGGAGTGTTAAGCAATGCGACCGGTTCTACGATTGAAAATGGTGTGATCAAGCTAACGCCATCATCGCCTCCAGTTCCCATCGAGCGCGGTATGGCGATTATCGCTTCGCGAAATGAAGGAAGCGCAAGCGGCAGGCTCTCGGTGACATCCTCCCAGCTACCCACCATTCATACTCCCTCGATTCAAGTTTTTGGAGAAAAGATTGCGCTGCTCAACGCTCAACTTGACGCTTCGACACCCACAAGCGGCGGGACGGTTTTAATCGGAGGAGACTATCAGGGAAAAGGCAGTTTGCCTCACGCTCAATTCGTTTTTGGCGATGCTGAAACTCAGATTAATGCTAATGCCCTCCAAACTGGCAGGGGTGGAACCGTTGTTCTATGGTCAGATCAGGCAACTCGATTTCAGGGAGGAATCACGGCTAAGGGCGGACAGGTTGAAACGTCTGGGAAAGCCAGTCTAGATGTAACGGGCGCAAGAGTTAGCGCGGGTTCGTGGCTACTTGATCCATCTGACATCAATATTGCGAACGGCGGATCAGGGACACCGATTTCGGGAATTTTTGATCCCCTTGCAGCAATGGGAACGATCGATCCAACCACGATCGCAGCAGCAATGAACAACGGAACGAATGTCACTCTTACAACAGCCGGAGGAGGCGTTGGACAGGGAGACATCACGCTTACAGATTCGATTAATCAAACAGGTGGTGGAACAGCTTCCTTAACGCTAACGGGACGCAGATTTAATCATTTTAGCAACGCAATCATCAATCTTAGTAGTCTAGGTGACTTGACGTTTAATCTCAATCAAGTTGCAGCCGAAGCGAATGCACCCAATAATTCGATTCAAAATGCAATTAACTCTATCGGAAACACTAACGGCAATCGAACCATTAATTTAGGCGCGGGAACATACAGCGGCGCTCCTCTAATTTTGGATCGTTCGGTCAACCTACAAGGTGCACCCACAGCAACCTTGACTGGAAGCGGCACTGCTCGCGTTCTAGAAGTAAAAGGCAACGTCAACGCTACTCTACAAAACTTGACTATCACAGGTGGACAAACGACCAGTGTCGGGGGTGGCATTTATGTTTCGGGTGCAAACTCCAACCTCACAATTCGCGATAGTCAAATTAGTGGGAATCGCGCGACCTATGGGGGAGGCATTTCAACCCCGATCGCCAGCATCGTCAATATTTTCAACAGCACGATTTCTAATAACACAGCGACGAACGGAGGAGGTGGACTTGAAAACACCTTTGGTGCAAAACTGAACATTGCAGACAGCGTCATTTCTAACAACACGGCTCAGTATGCAGGTGGAATTTCCCTCTTCCAAAGTCGGGATGCAACAATTACGAATAGTACTATTTCTGACAATACAGCCGTTTTCTCTGGAGCAGGAATTCAAAATGATCAAACGAATTTAACTGTTATAGGAGGCAGCATTCTGAGAAATAGGGCAGGTGCTAATGGAGGAGGATTTTATAATTTAGGAGTTGCAGATATTCGCGGTACGACAATCAGCAATAACATCGCTAAGATCAATGGAGGTGGAATAGAAAATGAATCAGTGATGATAATCTCAAATAGTTTCATCACTAATAACAACGCAGGTCAAGATGGAGGTGGAATTTATAACCAAGCGACGTTAATTCTTTCGGACAGTAAACTGTCGAATAACGCTGCCATCAGCGGATCAGGGTATGGCGGCGGGCTTACCAACAACGGCTCCGCCTCTGAATTGAGCATTTTAAGAACCGATTTTACAGATAATCGTGCCCGCACAGGAGGGGCGATCGTCATCTTCGGCGATCGCTTCGTGAACATCAGAGACAGCTCGATTTCGGGTAATAGTGCGACCGAGCAAGGGGGAGGAATCTTCAGTATCGGAAACAACCTATACATCTCAGGCAGCACCATTTTTAATAATCAAGCTGCCACGAGCGGTGGTGGGTTAGCTGCCTTCGGAACAACCGCGATCGACACTACAACTATTTCGCAGAATCAAGCTAAAACGGATGGTGGCGGACTACATTTAGGCAACACAACAACGATCATCGATAGCAATATTACTAACAACCAAGCTGGGCGAAACGGCGGGGGTATTCAAAACAGTGGTGCTAACGTAACGCTTAGAAATAGCACCCTGTTTAATAACCGCGCTCTTATTCAAGGCGGTGGCATTAATAATACGAATACGGGTCAGCTTCAACTCCTAGACAGTACGGTTTTACAGAACATAGCCCAAGGCAACCCTAGTCCTGGCGGGGGCAACGCTGGAGGAATTTACACGAATGGACCAACAACAATTCTGCGATCGCTGATTGAAGGAAACAAAGCTACGGGAGATGGCGGCGGAATCTTCAGCACGGCTCCCCTTAACCTAACCAATGTCACGATTTCGGGCAATTCTGCCACGGAAGGCGGCGGAATTTATAGTAGCGGAACGACTCTGATTAGAAACAATACCTTGACCAATAATCAAGCTAACAATGCGGGTGGAGGAATTTTTAATCGCTCAGGAAGTGCTCAGCTTCAAAATACGATCATCGCAGGAAATCGAAGTGCAAGTAGTCCTGACGTTGCAGGGCTCTTTACCGACCAAGGGAACAACTTAATCGGGATTCGGGATGGCAGTACAGGATTTACCAAGAGTACGCTAGTTGGAACAGCGACAAATCCAATCGATCCACTGCTTGAGGCATTAGCAAATAACGGGGGGTTCTCTCAAACGCATGCGCTGTTGCCTAGAAGCCCTGCGGTTAACGCAGGCAATAACGCGATCGCAACGCCAACTGACCAAAGAGGCGCTCCTCGAATTCAACAAACGGTGATCGACATTGGTGCATTCGAGTCAAATTCATCACCTCCAACTTCCCCAATTCCTTCCCCAACTCCAACTCCTTCCCCAACTCCTTCAGTTCCCCCACCAGGAGCAGTTAAACCAACAGACCTAACGGGTCAAAATCAGCCGAATCTAGAGACAAAACCTCCTATTGAAGCGCCGCAACCGCTCTCGATCGTGGGAAATCTAGATCAGTCTCTCAGTAATGACTACGAGCAATACTACGGACTTGATAACGCCCCAAAGTTAGGACTGCAAGAAATTGAAGCTACCCTGAGTCAGGTTCAAAAACAAAAGAACGTGCGATCAGTCGTTGTCTATGCCATCTTCACACCTCAAACGATCGCTCCTGCGCCCAAAAACGGAGAGCGCTACCAAGATTCTGTAGAACCCGTTACTCCGTTCTTACGATCAAAGCTCAAACGCAACGACGATCGACTAGATTTGGTGCTAGTAGCTCCGACAGGAGAAGCCATTCGCTATTCCACCACGGCTACTCGCGCTCAAGTTCTTCAGCAAGCTAAGCTCTTTCGCTTAGCTGTCTCCGATGTAGATGATGACCAAGGGTACACTGCGCTTGCCCGACAACTTTATGGCTGGCTCCTGCAACCCTTGGAAGCACAGCTAAAACGACAGCAAATTACTAGCCTCATTTATTGTTTGGACGAAGGGTTGAGGACGATCCCCATAGCAGCCATTGCAGACCAGCAAGATTATGCCATTCAGCGCTACACGGTCTCCGTGATTCCTAGCGTTTCTTTGGTGAATCGAGAAATTACCGATTTGCGCGATCGCACCCTCTTAGCGATGGGCGCAGATCAATTCTCATCGCTCGCGCCCTTGCCCGCCGTTCCAACCGAATTACAACTTGTCAGCGAAGAGTTTTGGAAAGGAAAACAGTTTCTCAACCAAGAATTTACAGTTGAGGAACTCTTACGTCAGAAACGGATTGAAAATCCAGGCATTATTCACCTTGCCACCCACGCTCAGTTTAATATTGGAGCGCCGAGTCAGTCCTACATTCAACTTTGGAATACTCGAATCAATCTTGCTCAAATGAAATCTCTGGGCTGGGCAAATCCGCCATTAGAACTACTTGTCCTAAGCGCCTGCGACACTGCGATCGGCAGTACCTCTGCCGAGTTAGGGTTTGCCGGACTTGCTGCCGCAGCTGGGGTTCATTCAGTCATGGGTAGCCTCTGGACGGTTTCAGATATTGGAACCCTCGCTCTCATGAGCGAATTTTACATTCAACTGCAAACCGCCCCGACTCGCTCAGAAGCGCTCAGACGCGCCCAACTTGCGCTCAAAAATGGCGCGGTTCGGATCGAGAACGGCAGGCTGATCACAAGCCAAAAGTCTGTATTACTGCCGACAAAAATCGTTCCCCGAACCGGAACAATTCTGTTCACTCATCCGTTCTACTGGTCAGCCTTCACGCTGGTTGGAAATCCGTGGTAAACGCGTGGTGAGGACTATGAGCAGTTATCACAAACCAGATGGAAGTTTCGGTTTGCAAGAGAGTTCTGGAAGCTAAGCTACCTCGGGCGGCGAGCTAAACGGATACTTCGGTCAGAGACTTTACCCAATTGAGCTTTTCGGCCGAGAAGTCTATACTTACTTCTCGACCATCTCGGCGCATCAGGTCAGTCATGATCAAAAACCTCTACGACAGCCCCTGTTTTGTTGCTTTCTTAAACCGAAAAGCGCAATAAAGGTTTGTTTTGTTTTTGCAAGATTGGCACTTCGTAGATCGTGCAATGTCCACATCTCAATGACATTCAAACTTATGACTACACTTAGATTGCTTCGGTTTCTCACCCCACTGACGGTGACAAGTTTGATTGCGATCGCGGCTGCTTCAATCGAGTTCACACTCTCTCAGCCCCTTCAGGTTGGATCTTCTGCCACTGCCGCGCCTTCTCAGCGCGTGCGCTGGACGCCCAAGAAGAAGCTGGGTACAATCCGCAGTACACTATCGGGCGGTAGGCGTGGACAAGCTAGTACAACTCAGGTGAGTACCGCCTGTAACTCTAGCAAAGGCTCCTCGCCAACGACGATGACTCTGCTGGTGCCAAACGCGAACGAAGGGTTGTATACAACGACAGCAAACCCAACCTTTTTCTGGCACACCAACACTAAGCAGGCGATGTCGGCTCAGTTCATCTTGGCTGATCCGAGTAGAGCAGAACCAATTTTCAGCAAAACCCTCCAGATCAACCAATCTGGTATTTCTCAAATCGAGCTGCCCACCTCAGTTGTGTTGCAAGCAAACAAAACTTACCGTTGGACAGTGCTGCTGGCTTGCAAAGAGGGATCATCTAGTGAAGTCTATGCCAGGAGTTTCATTGAGCGGATTGATGAGCCAATGTTACTTCAACAAGTGGCAGGTCAATCTGATTTTGATCAAGCAGTCAGTTTCGCTCATGAAGGCATTTGGTATGATGCCTTCAATTCTCTGATTCGTGCCAATCAAGAAAATCCTGGTAACGCTGCCCTGAAAGCTGAGCTAAAGTCTTTACTAGCTCAAGCAGGAAGTGATCCCGTCAATATTGCCCAACGACGGGTTCAAGTTGCTGGGCCATTGTAATTCATTTGGCTTGTGTAACTGAAGCTTTGCCTGTTGAAGGGTGAGTCGCGCGACTCACCCTTTATTCTTGTAACAGTCCTTTTTCTTGTTTCTTGTGACAGCTTTGAGGCAGATCGGCTTGCCAAAGGCCGGACAAATTAGGATTCAAAGTCGTCCTGTCGTCATCAGTTTATAGCCGCTTGCAAATGAGGCAAACGCCAGCGAAAACGTCCACAAGCTCATGGGTTTTAGCACGATACCACCGCTCAAAAACGCCAAAATCATTCCTAACCCAATCAGAAGCCAACCCAATTGTTTAGCGCTCGAGCGAGCAAATAGTAGCGTAAATACTCCGCCCATAATCGCGAGAACCGACCCTGCGGCTGGGATTTCTCGCCACCAGTAAACAGAGCCTCCAGTAGCAACCATGACGTTCTGACCCAGGAAATAAAATCCGAGTAACAGTAGCCCAAACCCAAATAGCTTTAAGAACGATCGCATGTCCAAACCTCATCAAAAACCATCCACGATCTTCTTGCCTCTGATTCTCGAACCTCTGACTCTTGAACCTCTGGCTCCTGAACCTCTAGAGTGGATGCTGCCTTTCAGAATTCCCGCCCTAGTCCCAATTTGCCCATCACTCTTCGTTTCATTACGAAGGGCAAAAGACGCGGACGAATTTTCTACCATAAAGAGGTCGAAACCAAGGAAAGCATTATGGTGCGATTGCAGCGTTGGCAGTGGGCGGTTTTAGGACTTCCGATCGCACTCGTCGTCGGTTTTCTCCTGATCGCGGCTGGATTGCAGATTCACGAATGGGGCATTAACTGGATCTGGGCAATCGTCGGACTGCTGTTTGTAGGGTGGAGATGGCTGCTTGTGAAATGGACACAGCCTGCCCTGCAGCAAGTCGAAGCCGTCGTCGCTGAGCTTTCTGAAGAATCTGTCGAATCCCTAACGCCTGCATCAGCGGGTGGATTAGGTGAAAAAGCAGAAGCCGAAGTTCAAGCGATTCTAGAAGCGTCGCGCACCGATCCGCCCTTATGGGAGGACTGGAACATCTTTTGGCAACGATGTCAGAGTGTGATTCAAGCGATCGCACGAGTCTACTATCCGCAAACCCAAAAGCCGTTGCTCAACATCTACATTCCGCAAGCCTATGCGCTGCTGCGAGGCACGGTAGACGATTTAGACCAATGGATGGGGCGACTGTCACCCGTTCTCAATCAAGTCACAATTGGGCAAGCCTACCAAGCCTACGAGGTTTATCAGAAGCTAGAACCGTCCGCGCGCCGGCTCCTCAAGGCGTGGAGTTGGGCGCAATGGGTTCTGAATCCAGCCGTGGCGATCGCTCGAACTGCCACTCAAAAGACCAACAATCGTGCCACTCAAGAATTACTCGGAAATTTAAATCAACTCTTACGAGAAGCGGCACTGCGAAATTTAGCCAGACAAGCGATCGCGCTCTATAGCGGTAGCAACGCACCAAAAACTGATCTCCTTGTTGCCCAACCCGCCGTACCAAAGGCCGAAACTCAGACGCTACGAAATATCATTAATCAGGCAACGCCGCCCGAAGCCGTTGAGCAACAGCCCGTCAATTTAATGCTGGTCGGTCGCACCGGGGCCGGGAAAAGCAGCTTGATCAATACATTATTTGTCAAGGCAAATGCTCAAGTGGATGCCCTGCCCTCGACCGATCAAATTCAGGCGTATCGGTGGGATACCCAAACTGGAGAGACGCTAACGCTTTGGGACACGCCTGGGTATGAACAGGTCGATCGTACGGAGCTCCGAGATCAGGTTCTCGATCACGCCGCTCAAACTGATCTTGTTCTGCTGGCAACTCCGGCGCTCGATCCAGCTTTGCAGATGGATCTAGACTTTCTCAAAGATCTAAAATCTGATAGGCCAGACTTGCCGATGCTGGGTGTGGTGACTCAAGTCGATCGGTTGCGCCCGATTCGTGAATGGACTCCTCCCTACAACTGGCAGACGGGCGAACGTCCCAAAGAAGTTTCGATTCGCGAGGCGGTAATGTATCGTGCTGATGTTTTGGGACAGTCTTGCGCCTTGGTCCTGCCAATCGTGACTGGATCGGACACCCGAACGGCTTGGGGACTAGAGGACTTGTCGATCGCCATCCTAGACGCGATCGCGCCTGCCAAACAACTCCGCCTCGCCCGCTTTCTCAAAAACATAGACGCTAGAACAATGGCGGCTGCCAGAATTATCGATCGCTACACTTTTCAGATGGCAACCACTCAAGGACTCACCGCCTTTCTCAAAAGTCCAATTCTGCGGTTTCTTTCAACCCTAACCACTGGCTCTCCAGCCTTGGCACTGCTGCTAGAGAGAAACATTCCGGTTGAGCAGTTGCCGATTGTGATTGGCAAATTGCAAATGGCATACGACCTATACAATCTTCTGACCGCCGATCGACCGACACCTCCTAGTTTCGACCTGCTAGCCCTTTGGAGCTTGCTCGTTGAAAATTCTGCCCCGCCCGATCGACAAGCGTGGGCGTTTGGTCATGCGCTGACTGAGTACTGGAGCCAGAACCTCTCGATCGAGCAACTTCAAACCCGCTTCAATCGGTATCTTCAACAGTCCTAAAGTTCAGCAGTGTCACCTGTTTAGAGAAAATCTAAAAATCAATTGGGAAAGTGAACTTTAACCAGTGGCGATGGGCACACTGAGCCAGACATTGATAGTTTAAGTGTCTCAATTGCATTCCATTGATCGAGTTCATGATGAACTTGTAGCGTGATGGAAGCCGTCAACCTTTACATCCTTTGATTGACCCAGTAGGAAGTTCAGCATGTCCATCGAGAAACTTCAGCCCGCTCCCACTCAGCAAGTCGGGGTTTACGTACCTTACTACCCCCAAGCTGGCAAAAAGCAACTCTTACCGTTCGCCATCAGCCTATATCAGAAAGGAGCGTTGGAAGGGCAGCGCAAGATTGAAGGAGCCGAAAGCATTCCGTTCATTGCCACCTGGAATATTTCGATGCTGCCTGCTGACCTGTGCCGTTGCCGCATTCAGTTTGATGGCAACGCGGAACTTAGCTACGAGGTCATGATGGCAAATTTTGAATTTGTTGATTTCTTAATCGAGGTGATCACCAACTTCAAACGCAATCGCTTAGCAGATTTCTCGCAGGCTTTCTATCGTAAGTTGCTTCGCCTAGAAGATTAAGCCGCATTAGAGCAGTTTCATCGTGTGGTTCATGACAGAGGGGCGTTGACCGTCCCTCTTTTTTACAGCAATAAAATTCTTCTCCCCTTACAATTAGGAAGGTTAAAATCTGATTCTTCTGAACTTAGAAGCACAACTTGCAAACAAAGTCCTGACAGGAGTAATGTAAGGGTTTCTCTAAGTCTCGTAACAGTGTCTTAAACAAGCGTTAACCGGGGAGAGGGGCGTGCCAAAATCCGCAAAGTATCTGCTCATCGGATCTCTCGAAGCCTACAGTGGCAAGTCGGCGATCACCTTGGGAATTGCCCATCAACTCAAGGCAAAAGGGCTAGACATTGCCTATGGAAAGCCGTTAAGCGGTGGTTGGGGCCAAACTCAGATGGCAGACAGCGATGGTGACCTTCAATTTGTGGCTCAGACGCTCAATCTTCCTGAGAATCGCTTACAGCCGTCTATCTTAATGCTAGATTCTGAAGCTGTTGAGAATCGCCTGAACTTGCAGGATCAGACCGATTATCGCCAGCAACTTGCGGAGCAAGCGCAACGTCAGAGCGGAGATTTAGTTCTTTTAGAGGGACCTGGAACGCTCGACGAAGGAAAATTATTTAATCTATCTCTGCTAGAGGTCGCTGACACGATTCAAGCTTCTGTCCTTCTAGTAGCGCGATTTCAGTCGATGCTGCTCCTTGATGGATTGCTAAGTGCCAGAGAGAAGTTGGGGGATCGGCTGTTAGGAGTGTTAATCAATGATGTTCCTAACAATCAACTCGAAACTGTAAACACCTCAATGGTTCCATTCCTAGAAAAAAGAGGCATATCGGTGTTTGGGGTGCTGCCAAGCAGTGATTTGCTGCGGAGTGTGAGCGTTGCAGAGTTAGTTCACCAACTCAAAGCAGAGGTTCTCTGTCGCCCCGATCGCTTAGATTTGATGGTCGAGAGCCTAACCATTGGCGCGATGAACGTCAATTCTGCCCTCAAGTATTTCCGGGCACGGCGCAATATGGCAGTTGTCACAGGTGGCGATCGCACCGATCTCCAACTCGCGGCCCTGGAAACCTCAACTCAGTGTCTAATTTTAACCGGACATATTCCTCCTACTAAAGAAATTCTCAGCCGCGCCGAGGATCTTGAAATTCCGATTCTATCGGTGGATTTAGACACGCTGAGCACAGTAGAGATTGTTGATCGCGCCTTCGGTCAAGTCCGACTGCACGAGCCGATTAAGTTTCAGTGCATCTGTCAGATGATTGAGGATTATTTTGACAGCGATCGCTTTCTTGGGTCGCTCGGTTTCGAGCGAGCTGGAGCCTTGCCCTAGCTTCAGCATCAAACTTGACTCAGTTGCGGTTGCGGCGTCACTCGCTCCAAAATTTGCTTGAGCACGAGTGCCGTCCAGTCGATGTCTGCTTCGGTGGTGTCTCGTCCTAGGGTTAAACGAATTCCGGCTTTAGCGGCGCGATCTCGATAGCCCATCGCTCGCAAAATCGGGCTTGGTAGCAGGGTTCCGCTACTGCAAGCGGCCCCAGCACTGATGCCAATTCCCGCTAAATTCATCTGCCGCACCAAGACCTTCCCGTTGAGTTGCTCTCCGTCGGCGTTGGGTAAGCAGAAGCTGACATGGTGGGGCAGCCGATGAATGCGATCGCCGGTGGGCATCAATTCTGGTAAATCAGAGAAATGGTTGAATAGGCGATCGCGCAGTCGCGTTAATCGCGGTATCTCTGTGGCCATTTCTGCCGCAATCAACTCTGCGGCGATGCCAAATCCAGCGATCACTGGCACGGCTTGAGTCCCTGATCTCACTTTGCCTTCTTGTCCGCCTCCACCCAGCAACGGCACCAACTTCACCCCTGGACGAATGTATAACGCTCCTGCACCCTGAGGTCCATAGATTTTATGACTCGACAGCGAAAGCAAATCAACAGGAAGCTGCTGCACGTCTAGCGGCAATCGCCCAGCGACCTGAACGGCATCGGTGTGAAATAAAATGCTCTGCGACGCTCCAAACGTCTGTGATGCTTTAAAGGATTGTGTAATTTGACAAAGTTCCACGATCGGTTGAACCGTTCCGACTTCGCTCTGCCCATACACGATCGACACCAACACTGTGTTTGGTCTCAATGCGGCTTTAAGATCTAAGGGGTTGACTCGTCCCACCGAATCAACCGGAAGCCGTGTAACCGCCCAACCCCATTGCTCTAACATCCGCAACGGTTGCTCGATCGCGGAATGCTCGACGCTTGAAGTAATGATGTGCTGCGGGCTGCTGTACTGCTGAGCAACGCCCATAATCGCCAAATTATCAGATTCTGTTCCGCCCGACGTGAACACGATCGCTTCGGGCGGAGCATTCACCAACCGTGCCACTTGAACTCGCGATCGCTCAACTAAAGTAGCCGCCCGTTGTCCCCAGATGTGAATGCTCGACGGGTTGCCCCACTGTTGCGTGAGTACGTCTTGCATCAGCGCGATCGCTTCGGGCCGCGTTGGCGTGGTGGCACTGTAGTCTAAGTAGATCTGCATGAGCGTTGAGGGAAATAACGGAGGGGTTTAAACAACGACCGGGGTATCCTACGGATATTCATGCCGCACAAATTCTCTCCAGCGTAGCGGTCAACCTAATTCTTGGAATCTAGCTTGTGGTCAACTTAAATCGCTCTCTTCAGTTTAAGCTTTGCAGCGCCTTGATTGTGTTGGGACTATCTGCCTGTCAGTCTGTCCAACCACAGACGATGCTGCCGCAAACGGTGATGGCAACAGCGCTACCGCAAGATCCCTTCATTCAGGTTTATACCAATCACGAGCCTGCGTCTAAGTATCAAGAACCCTATCGCCAGCAGACGCGATCGGGGGATGACCTGGAGCAAATTCTAGTAGACGCTATCAATTCGGCTAAGTCCAGCATCCATGTAGCGGTACAGGAGTTTCGTTTACCTAAAGTAGCGAGGGCACTGCGCGATCGCGCCGCAAATGGAGTTCAAATTCAAGTCATTCTTGAAAATACCTACTCGCGGCCCTTTAGTACGTTCACAGCTGAAGAAGTTGCAAAATTGCCAGAGCGAGAAAAAAGTCGCTACACCGAATCGCAAAAGCTCATCGATCGCAACGGCGATGGACAACTCAGTTCCGACGAAATCAATAACAATGATGCGCTCGTCGTCCTGGATAATGCCAAGATTCCGCGCATTGACGATACGGAAGGTGGAAGGCGGGGTAGCAACCTGATGCACCACAAATTTATGGTGATCGACGGGCGCACCTTAATCGTCACGTCTGCAAATTGGACAACATCAGATGTCCATGGAGACTTTGGTGTCCATGGAGACTTTGGGCGTGCTGTTAGCCGAGGCAATGCAAACAACTTTCTCAAAATTGACAGCCCAGATCTTGCAAAGCTGTTTTTACAAGAGTTCGCCTACATGTGGGGTGACGGCGCTGGCGGTCAGAAAAACAGCCTTTTTGGAGTAAAAAAGCCTCACCGTGCCCCGCAAACGGTCAACGTCGGAAACACGGCGATCGAGGTTCGGTTCTCGCCGTCTTCCTCTAAAATTCCTTGGCAGCAGACCACAAACGGACTAATCAGCCAAACCTTAGGTCAAGCAAAACGCTCGGTCGAATTGGCATTATTCGTGTTCTCCGATCAAGCGTTGGTCGATTCTCTAGAGCCACTTCACACTCAAGGTGTTCAAATCCGAGCCTTGATCGACCCAAGTTTTATGTACCGCTCTTACAGCGAAGGACTCGACATGTTGGGGGTTGTCCTTTCCGAGCGCTGCACAGCCGAGGCAAACAATCATCCTTGGCAACCTCCGATCAAAACGGTGGGTATACCCAAATTGCCACCAGGAGATTTATTGCATCACAAGTTCGGCATTGTAGATGGGCAGACGGTCGTTACTGGCTCTCATAATTGGACAGATGCTGCGAACCGAGGCAATGATGAAACCTTACTGGTAATTTATAATCCGACCGTCGCTGCCCATTTTCAACGAGAATTTGAGCGGCTCTATAAGACGGCTACGTTAGGACTTCCTCCTGCCATTGCGCGAAAAGTGAGTGCTCAGCAGAAAGCCTGTCCTGAAGTGGTAGTACCCAGAAAATTTGAGAAGATTAAAGCATCCGATCCCATTCAACAGAAGGTGAATCTCAACACTGCTACGCAAGAGGAACTAGAAGCCCTGCCCAGTGTCGGAGCAGGTAGGGCAAAGCAAATTATTGCGGCGCGTGGGCAGCAACCTTTTTCCTCCTTAGAGGATCTAGAGAGGATTCCGGGTGTCGGTGCAAAACTTTTGACAAAATTACGCGATCGCGTGACTTGGTAGTTCTACCATTTTATTTATAGTGCAACAGAAAACGTCGATCGCAAAGCTGCCCTTCTTTGCATTTTTTCTGATAATTGAGAACTTTATTGCTGCTCGTGGACGCGGAGGTGGACTCGCGCTTTGGGTCAAATCTTAGACAATCTGCAACAGAAGTCGATTAGATCCTAGAGTGCGATGCATTTTATCGAGAGGCACGGGTTTAGAAGCTCCATCCAAGTGCTATGAAGACCGAGGAATGGGCGGTTGTCGAAGCCTTAGCCTTGAGCCTTCTACACATCAATCTGGCAGATCAGCCTAGTGGACATCCGTGTAGTTGGCTAAACGGATTGCTCCTCTAAAACGGTCTAATCCTCTAAGATGAGAGCGAAGCTTTGTCTTGGAGGCCGAAGAGCAACCGTGGATATGTCCGACACTTCTAACCCTTCTGTGCCTCGCAAGTCTAGCCAAACTGAGCATACGCTATTGCTTCCTGATAGATCACTGTCCTACGTTGCCCTAGCCGAGTGGCAAACGCTGTTTGATCAACAAGAAAAGCCGATCGCTGAGATGTTTCATGTTGCTTATCTCGCTCAGACCGACGATGGCTCGCCGCGATCGCTGACCTTCGTCTTTAACGGCGGACCCGGTGCTGCTTCGGCTTATCTGCACATGGGAGCCTTGGGTCCTAAGCGCATCCAGTTTGGTGCCAACGGAAGTTTACCCAAACCCCCCGTTCGCCTAGAAGAGAATGCTGAAAGCTGGTTGAGCTTCACAGACTTGGTGTTTATTGATCCGATTGGCACGGGCTTTAGTCGTAGCTTGCCGCGACCCAAAGACACGTCAGAAAAGACTGATGAAACAAAGCCAAACGAGGCAGAGAAACCCAAAGAAAAAGAATTTTGGGAAGTTGATCGAGACTTGAAATCATTAGGGGAGTTCATTCAGCGTTTTCTGTCGCGCCATAAGCGATGGCTATCCCCCATTTTCATTGCCGGTGAAAGTTATGGGGGGTTTCGAGTGGCACGGCTCGCTCGCAAGCTTCAGCAGGAATTTGGCGTCGGTCTTTCGGGAGCAATCCTGATTTCCCCGGCGTTGGAGTTTAGTCTCTTGGGTGGAACTGACTATAACCTTGCGGCTTGGGCAACGCTGCTGCCATCTTTGGCGGCTGCCGCCGCTCATCACGATCGCGCTCAATGGGCAGGAGAACCGGGAGACTTGCAGGCCCACACAAGTGCCGCAGAGCAGTTTGCCCGCAAGACGCTGATTCCGTTGCTGGCAATGGGAGATACCTTCTCGCCGGATGAGCGACAGACCGCTTATCAGCAGCTATCAGAGTTGCTGGGTTTGCCAATGACACTGATTGAGCGACAGGCGGGCCGTGTCAGCATCGAAGTCTTTTCGAGAGAACTGTTGCGAGATCAACAGCGAATTGTGGGACTGTATGATGCTTCAATTACCGCGATCGATCCCTTTCCCGATCGCGTTAGTTACGAAGGCATTGATCCCACGCTTGACGGACTCGATCGACTGTTCACTGGGGCCATCAACAGTCACTTGCGCGATACGTTGGGCGTTGAGACGGACTTGTCTTACCATTTGCTCAACTTGGAAACCTTCAAAGCCTGGAACTTTGACCTCAAAGGCGCATTGGATCTTGGTTCTATCGATGATCTGCGGGTGGGAATGACGTTAAACCCTTACATGCAGGTGTATATCTCGCATGGAGTGTTTGATTTAGTCACGCCCTATTTCGCCTCAAACTATCTCGCCGATCTAATGAAACTCAATCCTGAGATTCGCCCAAATCTGACGCTGAAACACTATCAAGGTGGGCATATGTTTTACACGTGGGCGCGATCGCGACAGCAATGGTTTACTGAAATGACTGCCTTTTATCAAGCCGCAACGGCCATTTGATGCCAGATTTATCCCTTCGGTTCGGGTTCGAGGCAAGTCCAATTAGTGAATTCGACTGATGGAATGTCGGCTCTGTGGTCACTGCAAAACGCATAAACATGGCAAGATGCCGAACGGACATCAACGCTACTTCTGCCTCAACTGCAAACAAACCTTCTATGAAAGCTTCGATACCCTCACTACTATCGACACCTCAGCCCAGAATAGATCGGCCAAGTGCTACAGGCTCATAGTGAGGGTACGAGTTTGCGAGGGATTAGCCGTATTAGTGGACTCGCTTACAACATGGTGGTCAGCTTTCTACGTCCTTTCCTAAATAGCACTACCCTAGCTAGTCAAATTCGGCTGACTTGTTTTTGCAACACAACCGTCTAGACTATTAAAAGCCCTTAGACGAGTAGGATGCACCATGCCGACCTATCGATCGAAAACCTCCACCCAGGGACGCAATATGGCGGGTGCGCGTGCCCTCTGGCGCGCCACCGGAATGCACACCGAGGATTTTGAGAAGCCCATCATTGCGGTCGCTAACTCCTTTACACAATTTGTGCCCGGTCACGTTCACCTAAAGGATCTGGGGCAATTGGTGTGTCGTGAGATTGAAGCCGCTGGTGGAGTTGCCAAAGAATTCAACACGATCGCGGTGGACGATGGCATTGCGATGGGTCATGACGGGATGCTCTACAGTCTTCCCTCGCGCGAGATCATCGCTGATTCAGTTGAATACATGGTCAATGCCCATTGTGCCGATGCCCTAGTCTGCATTTCCAATTGTGACAAGATTACTCCCGGCATGTTGATGGCAGCACTACGTCTCAACATTCCGGCAGTATTTGTCTCTGGCGGACCCATGGAAGCAGGCAAGACCAAGCTTGCAGACCACAAACTGGACTTGGTGGACGCTATGGTGGTTGCCGTAAACGATAGTGTTAGCGACGAGGTGGTCGAAGAGTATGAGCGTTCCGCCTGCCCGACCTGCGGCTCTTGCTCTGGCATGTTCACCGCCAACTCCATGAACTGTCTCACCGAGGCGATCGGTCTTTCCTTACCTGGTAACGGCACCGTACTGGCAACCCATTTCGATCGGAAGGATCTGTTCCTCAACGCGGCCCGAACCATTGTCAGGATTACCCGCCGCTATTACGAGCAGGACGATGAATCGGTGCTGCCGCGCTCTATCGCCAGTTTCAAAGCGTTTGAAAATGCGATGGCTCTGGACATTGCGATGGGCGGATCGACCAACACCATTCTGCACCTGCTAGCCGCCGTCCACGAGGCCGGGGTCGATTTCACCTTAAGCGACATTGATCGCCTCTCACGCCAGGTTCCCCAACTCTGCAAGGTAGCACCGAACACACCTCACTATCACGTCGAGGATGTTCACCGTGCCGGTGGTATCCCCAGCATTCTTGGCGAGCTGGATCGGGCTGGACTGCTCCACACGGACATACCGACGGTTCACAGTAAGACGATGAAAGAAGCCCTCGATCGCTGGGATGTCGTGCGTACCGATGACGAAGCCGTCCACACCTTCTTCAAGGCTGGCCCTGCGGGCATTCCAACGCAGCAAGCGTTTAGCCAATCGACCCGCTGGCCTTCCCTCGACCTGGATCGTGAGAATGGCTGTATCCGCAGCATTGAACACGCCTACAGCACGGAGGGCGGACTGGCTGTGCTCTACGGCAACTTGGCGGAGCGCGGTTGTATTGTGAAGACGGCAGGCGTAGACGAAAGCATTCATGTGTTTGAAGGTCGGGCGCGCATTTATGAAAGTCAGGATGCCGCTGTCAACGGCATTCTGAGGGATGAAGTGAAACCGGGCGATGTCGTGATCATTCGCTATGAAGGCCCGCGCGGTGGACCTGGAATGCAGGAAATGCTCTATCCGACCAGTTACTTGAAATCCAAGGGTCTGGGTAAGGTTTGTGCCTTGTTAACCGACGGTCGCTTCTCAGGCGGAACTTCGGGACTCTCGATTGGTCATGCTTCTCCGGAAGCGGCAGCGGGCGGCAATATTGCTCTGGTTTGCGACGGCGATCGCATCCGGATCAACATTCCCGATCGCAGTATCAATGTGGATCTATCGATGGAGGAATTAGCCAACCGCCGTGCGGCGATGGAAGCGAAGGGCAAGGATGCCTGGAAGCCTGAGCAGCCTCGGCAACGTCGGGTAACAGCGGCGCTCAAGGCGTATGCCCTGCTAGCGACTAGTGCAGATCAAGGCGCGGTACGTAACTTGGAAGTGCTTGAGTAGAGAAAACCGCTCCCTCACTGTACAGTGACTTTATTATTTTTCCTGGAGACACATGAGTGTCGTTAAAGAAGCAAAGCTAGACCTAGCTTTGCTTCTTTGCCTGGAGGCAGCTAGGCAATCTTGATGACCTGATGCTAGGCTGCTCAGCAAACTTTCCCTGCAATTAGTGCGGCAGAGAGAGTTTGTTGAGCGATGCGAATGTGCCTCGATGTCAGTTAATTTGGCACTATCCACAGAACCTAGCTTCAAACCAGTTGAAACGATTGATTGTCAAAGAGATCTTGTTGTGTCTTCTATCAACACTCATTCACAACTCCAGCGTTTTGCAAGGACCACCCAGATTTCTACACCTTTTCAGATTTCTATACCTTTTCAATGGATGGTGTGAACATAGAAAGTGGAATGTCTCGGTCACCTTCAAAGTGATGCCCCTCAGTTTCTTCTAATCGTTGTAGCTGAGTATCATAGAACGCAGCCCATAAATTACAGTATTGATCCCCCAAATTCGTAATTTCAGCATATCGATCAGGAGTGAGGGCCTGCATTAGCACATACCAAAGCCCCAGTTCATGGAAATCATCACAGCCTACTGTTTCTTGCTCATAGGTGAACCCATGACATTTGTAGAAGCCAGTGTCAACCGTTAATCCAACAAGACGTGCATTGTCCCGCAAACTCATGGTAAAAGCGACGGCAGCCTCTGCGATCGCCAAAAGTGCCACGATCGAGGTCAAGTCATGATAAACACTTTCTAGCGCCTGTCGCAATACTTGTGCCGCTTGGCTGGGAGCATAGTTCTCTCGCTCGGTTGAACTAATCTGAAGTTCGTCCAGCACCTGTTCAAACAACAGATAGTGGGCATGATTGGGATTGCCTTGATAACTTCCTCCTTGAGAACCAGGCTGGAATCCATACTCATCGAATAGGTTCAGACCCAGAATAAACCGAGCATACAGTTTACTTCCTCGCATGAGCCGGGGTTCCAATTGGTGGGCTTGCAGTTGAGCGGCGAGTAACGTATCTGTAAAAATCTCAACAATGGCATGGCGATATTCTAAATGAACAACTTTGAGTTGCTCGCCGTTGAACCGTCCCTGTTTGAGTGCGCTTAGCAACGGATGGGTTAACAATGGATGAGTCTTTAAGCGCTCCCTTAATCCAGACACAAATTGCTCATTTTCTGCCCACAGTGTCGGTGGAACAGACTGTTGTATCGCAGCTTGTGCAACCTGATAGGGATTCTCGAAGTGGGGCAATTCGGCTGTAGCATTGGACACGATCATTCGTTTCTCTCCTCATATCCTCTAAATGTCAACATGCGGATACATCGAGCAATTACTGCCCGTTGATGAATGGAGCGTTAACCAAAACAAGACTTGCAGGGGTAAACGGGTGCTACAGAAATATAGTCCTTCGTGCCTCGAATGTTGGAACTACTAACTGATCAACTCAGCTTTAAGCTACCTAATAAGCACCTCGGTATTTACCGTATAGTCATTAAGACATAGGAATGATAAAAACGCGTATTTTGCTTTTTTATTTATAATTTCTTAACATTTGCTCAGACTTTGCGGGGCACACAACGAACATCTCGTTGGAAGTTTCGATAGCACGATTCCATAGCACATTGGAAACAGGGAAAAGAGTCGTGCTCTATACATATGATCAAAAGCAGATTTGCACCGAGCAGTTTTGCACTAAGCAAATGTTCAGCTTCATGAACGTCAGGGAAAGATGAAAAAGAACAAAATACTGTGGGAGAGGTGCTAATACCACTATTCAACCTGGCAACTGTTCAACCCAGCATTTGATTCGTACTTCTCATTTGTTCCCAATTGTTTATGCAGCATTTAAGCGAACCTAATTCTCATGGGCATTTGCCCAGAAACTTGACATCGCTGGAGACCTTTGGCTTTGGACTCTCAGGGCATTTGTCTTGGATTAATACCGCTCCTGTCATGCACATGGCACTGGGACCACAAGCCATTTTTGTTTGGCTACCTGCTGTGATCATTGGCATGATGCTGAATTTTCAGGTTAAACAGTTGGGAACGCTGTGGTCAGATGTTTCTGGTGGAACGCCTAATTACACAACGCGGCTATTGCAGCAACATCCAAACTTTGGGCGGTATGCCGCGATCGCGTATTACTTCAGTTGGGCGATCGTTCCTGCCCTAAACGCGATCAATCTGACTGATTTAATCAAAGCAAATTTGTTGCCACTAGGAATTCCTTGTCCTGAGTTAGCCCTCAAAATTGGGTTCACGATTGTTCCATTTATTGTGGCGTTTAGCGGTACACGAACGCTCGGCATTCTACACGCATTCTTTGTCCTGCCAGCCATTGGGCTGCTGCTGCTGTTTTGTATGCAAGGGATGGGATGGTTAGCGATCGCGCCGACAAGTCCTGGTGTAGTTCCTACAAGCTGGTCTCACTTTAGTTTTGTGGAATGGGCAAAGTGGTTTTTCTTTGCTGTTTATGGCACTTATGCTTGCGAAACAGGCTCCTCCTTTGTAGCAGATAGCAAAAAACCGACTGAAACACTGCGATTTATCGCCTTCTCTGCTTGGTTAATTCCCATCATCTATCTGGGCGGGTCGTGGGTTCTCATGCAGGTAGGCGACACATCGACGGATACAATATTTTCACATCTACTGAGCGCCTCTCAGCCATTTTGGGGTGCTGGTGCATCCTTGTTCGTCACGCTTTTGCTAACCTCTAGTTGCTTACTCATTAGCGCTACTGCTGTCGCCAGTGCACCCCGAGTTCTGTACCAGCTTGCCGTTGATCAACAGCTTTCTCCTGTATTTTCCACGGTTTCGCGTGACGGAGTGCTAGCGCCGAATTTAATCTTTACCCTTGCAATTAGTATTCTGTTTCTTGAATGGGGAGATGTTTCTCGGATCGTGGTGGTTGGCAGTACTGCCTACATGGTGCCAATGATGGCACTTCACTGGGGACTGTGGTTACATCGGAATAGCCCAGAAGCGCGCTTCTGGTCGCGCTGGTCGCTCGGTTTCCTGTGCGTCGAAGCCGTAGTTCTGCTGGTGGGCGGGCTTGCTTGGAGTTGGGAAGATGTATTAATTGGGCTGTTCGCTGCTGTTGCGATCTTAGGGGTTGATGCTGCAATTCGGCGCACTCAATGTGCGCTCTTTCAGCCCGAATGGTGGATGCATCCTCGTTTGACTAGAGCGATCGATGGAAAGTTCAAGGATTTTGTGACCGTGCAAGTCATTGTTCTGATTGTGCTAGTTTGCAGCGCTACGACGATCGGTTGGATGTTGAGCAAATTAGGTAGGGGTTCTGCTGGACTGAGTAATAACTTGTTGGTAACAGTGTTAATGATGATCGCATTTGTAGCGATCGCCATTGCCTGCTGGACGAGTTTGCCTCAAGTGGCAGCGATTGCTCAAGCGCGTGAACGTGCCGAAAATTTATTCATCACGGCTCTGGATACGGTTCCAGATACCATTTTGGTGCTGAATGAAGCCGGTACAATTGTTCAAGCAAATTCCGCCGCCACGCCCCTTTTGCAAACGTCTCCACAGCATTTAGCTGGACAATCCCTCAGCGACTTTTTTCCCTCACTTGATTGTTCACTAGAGAGTTGGGCGGGTCGAAGTGAGCAAACCCTGATATATAGCAATCAAGGCGATCGCATTATTGAACTGACTCTTTCACAACGCTGTAAACGCAATTTCGAGAATTACATCGTGATTCTGCGCGATGTCACCGAGCAAAAACAAGCCGACACTGCTTTGCGCCAGTCTGAAGCGCTACTCCGCCAGAAAACACAGGATTTAGAGCAAGCCCTATCTGAACTGCAACAAACCCAATCCCAGTTGATTCAGACTGAGAAGATGTCTAGCTTGGGGCAATTAGTTGCTGGTGTTGCTCATGAAATCAATAACCCAGTTAACTTTATTCATGGCAACCTCACTTATGTGAGTGAGTATAGCCAAAATCTTCTCAAGTTAATTACCCTGTTTCAAACCTCCTACCCCACGCTCACGCCCTCAATTCAACGGTTGATCGATGAGATTGACCTTGATTTTATCGCTGAAGATTTGTCTAAAACGTTAGCTTCGATGAAAGGAGGAGCCGATCGTATCCGCGAAATTGTGCTCACCCTCCGCAATTTCTCGCGTTTGGATGAAGCTGGAATGAAACCTGCTAACATTCACGAGGGTATTGATAGCACCCTGCTGATTCTACAAAATCGGCTGAAAGCAATGTCCAACCAGTCTGCAATTCAAATCGTTAAGCAGTACGATAATCTCCCTCAGGTAGAATGCTATGCAGGGCAACTCAATCAAGTGTTTATGAATTTGATTAGCAACGCTATCGATGTCTTGCGCCAACGCGACGAGCAACGATCGCAGACGCTGAAAGAACACTCGAGTATCATCACAATCTCAACTCAGAGATTGGGTGATGAGGAAGTTGCCATTTGTATTAAGGATAATGGTCCTGGCATTCCTGAGTCGATCCAGAGAAAACTGTTTGACCCATTCTTTACGACGAAGCCAGTGGGCCAAGGGACGGGGCTAGGATTATCAATTAGCTACCAAATTGTGGTGGACAAACATAGTGGCACGATCAATTGTTGTTCGGCACCTGGACAAGGTGCTGAATTTTGGATTCGGATTCCAGTCACGCAAACACTCAAAAATCGTCACGTTCAACTTATTGCATAGGAAACCGGCAGAGCTGGTTCATTGTCAGCGTAGGAAAGCTACAGGACTTACGCAAGCGGGAGGCGGTAAGGCAGTGAATGAGGAGTGGCGTCATGAGCATCACAAAACTGGATGAGTGCCAATATTGGCTCAGCAGTCCAGTGAATTACACGCTCACGACCTGAGCGGAGCATTTGGAAGGCGTGAGCCATGACGAAATCAATCGCTATTTGCGCGGCGAGAAGTTAACGCCACGATTGCTGTGGGAACCGCGAGCGGGAACATCAGCTTTGACGATACGGTGCTGGCTCATCGGTATGCAAGCGCGATCGAGATGGCGCAATTTCAGTACAGCGGGAATGAGCATGGAGTAGTGTACGGGAATGGGGTCGTGAGTTGCCTCTACGTGAATGTCGAGCGCTCTAAGGTTTGGGTGATTGATGATCGCATCTATGCTCCGCAAGGAGACGGGAAAAGCAAGGTAGATCATGTTATGGATATGGTGGACAGTCTCACAACGTAGAAGTGATTACCATTTCAGACAGTGTTAATGGACAGATGGTACGCAACCCAAGCGGTCATGGCAAAGATTGACCGCTTGGGAGAGATCTATTACTGTCCATTAAAGACGAATCGCAACGTGGATGACAGTGGGGGCAAACACGCTGACGAGCGAGTCGATGCCTTAGAATGGACAACCGAATTAGAACACGGAAAGCTCGTTAAAATCCGCCACTTTCCAGTCGATAAGAAGGTGAAATTGTTCCGGGTTACTGTTTCAACCAGCAGAACGGACTCCATCACCACCCATGATGTTTCTCAAGACTCCACGCATGACACTCAAAAAGCGTGTGCCGAGCGATGGAGAGTTGAGGAGTTTCACTGAGAGGCAAAACAGTTGACCGGCATTGTAAGCCTGCCAGTGTCGCAAAGCAAGGGTTGGGTGCAACCAGATTGCCTGTGCACTCTTGGTTTGGACTCGGTTAAAGGCGGTTGCCTAGTGTGTAAGTCAAACCATTTATCAAGTGAAATCAGGGCTATTGAGGAACTATTTGATTGAGCAACTCAAGCAGCCTGATATCCGCATGACTTTTGTGTAATTAGTTCTGCGTAAGTCCTGTTGGGTAAAGCGCAGCAAACCAAACCTAAAGCAAAGGCCACGATCGCACCTTCATTGAGAACCCACTCAAATCGCTTCATCATCCCATTCCCTCTATTATCTGGCTAATTCCCATCAAATTGCCTGCCGGGTCAACCAAATAAAATTTCTGCATTCCCAAAGGGCTTTCTTCCAGTGCGCCTAACCGATCCGAGCGGGTATCCAGTTTTGAAATCTAGCCTCTATCTTCAGTAGTATACAAGCCACCCTTCTGAGCGAGGTGCTAAACCTAGTAATCTGCCAAAATAAGCTTCTGCCTCCACCACGATCGCGATGATGGGATTAATATCCATGAAAAAAGCGACTGAGCAAGTTCAGTTTTGGCGGGTTCAGAGTTTGAAAAATTTAGAATTCATGCGCGCAACCTACGTGGATCATTTTTTTCCACGCCACTCCCATGAAACGTTTGGTGTTGGTGTTGTGGAGCGAGGTAGTGTCAGGACTGTGCAAGGTGGAGCAACCTATACGATTCCTGTGGGTAGCATTGTCCTGTTCAATCCAGATGAAGTTCATGCCTGTGAAGCAGCCGACGAAATCGGGTGGACTTATCGGATGCTCTATCCTAGCCACATTCTGCTTGAGCAACTGATGGCAGAAATTACGAATCGCCAACAAATTCCCTTTTTCCCATTTGCGGCTGTTCAAGATCGCGATCTAGCCCGACAGATTTGGCAGTTACATACCCTCTCAACTGCATCAAATGCCAACCTGATACAGGAAAGTTGCTTCCTCTCCACACTAACCCGTCTGTTGACCTGTTACACAAAAGAATGTCCAGAGTTATCGATCGTTAGCTCAGAGCCGCAAGGAGTCGCACAGGCGAGAGATTATTTAGAGGCACACTACAGCGAGAACGTTTCATTAGAACAACTTGCTCAGATTTCAGGTTTGCAGCCTTTGCGTCTGCTCAGGTCTTTTCGCAAGGAGTTGGGCCTACCACCCCACAAATACTTAACCCAGCTTCGAATTAAACATGCCAAGCGTGATTTAGCGAGAGGAATACCAATTTCTCAGGTTGCGATCGCGACTGGTTTTGCAGATCAAAGCCATTTCAGCAGGCACTTCAAACGCTTAGTCGGCGCAACGCCCAAGCAATATGCACTCGGGTGCAAAAACGTTCAAGACAATTCCTGTCTGTCCCCTTAAGCTGAGAAGCTGGTGTTGGACTGGTGAAATTGTGATGAAGACATTCCTATTCTGTGTCGTTTCTGTAACACTCGCGTGCATACCTATGGTCAGTCAGCCAACTGCGACCTTTGCTCAAATTCCGCTGAATAGAGAGCAACCAGACCAGACTCTTGACTCCAAAACTAGAGCGCAAGTGATTGAAGCGGTGATTCAAGCATTAGATGAGTACATCTTTCCAGAAATTGCTCAGAAGGTACAAGCAGACATTCGCAGTCGATTACAGGGCGGAACCTATAACGGCATCACAAGTTCAAAAAAATTTGCGGAGACGTTGACGAATCATATTCAGGAAATTAGCCGTGATAAACATCTCCGCGTGTTTTACAGCTATACTCCTTTTCCTCAAGTCGGGGGGCGAGAACAGAAACTAACACCTGAAGAGCAAGAGAAATTTCGCCAGAGTGTTGCTAAACAGAATTTTGGATTCCACAAAGTTGAACGACTAGCGGGTAATATTGGTTATCTTGATTTGAGGGGTTTTCTGTCCCCTGAAGCGGCTGGAGAAACCGCGATCGCGGCAATGAACTTTTTGAGTCACACCGATGCCTTAATCATTGACTTACGGCAAAACGGCGGCGGCTCACCCGATATGGTCGCCTTGATTTCAACCTACCTGTTCGACGATAAGCCGGTGCATCTAAATAATTTGCACTGGCGAGAACCCACTGCGGCTGGAACCTTCCAGGAACGAGTTGAACAACACTGGACACTGCCCTACGTTCCGGGGAAACGGTATCTCAACAAACCTGTCTATGTGTTGACCAGTTCCTTTACCTTCTCCGCAGCGGAAGAGTTTACCAACAATTTGAAGTATCTCAAACGTGCCACCATTATTGGTGAAACCACAGGTGGAGGAGCGAATCCTGGTCGGTTTCAACCCCTCAACAATCACTTTGGCCTCTTTGTTCCAACAGGGCGGGCTGTCAATCCAATGACTCAAACCAATTGGGAAGGAACCGGTGTGAAACCAGATGTCAAAGTTTCGGCAGAGCAGGCTCTTAAAACAGCTCACTTAGCGGCTTTAAAGGAAGTATTGGCTAAAGCAACAGACCCTGAATTGATGGATGAATTGAAGCAGGCAATCTCAACAGTAAAAGAATGAACATTACAGCGATGCTCACTCTGCTTCTACGCACCCATTGATCGCTAAATGAGTCATTTGTAAGCAGACCTGTTAGCGATCGCTGTAATGTTCATTTACACCTTTTTCAATCAAACATCCTTGACCCAAACATCATGAAAATACTGTCATCGTTCATGTTGGCACTGCTGTGCGTTTGTGCATTATCAGCTTGTAATTCAGAAACAAATCGATCAATACCGAACTCACCCAGTCCATCTTCAACCCCATCTACACCGGGGAATCCACCTCCAGCGATCGCCAGCGCAAGTCCAGAATCAAGCGCCTTTAACATCGAGCTATTCACCTTAGATGAACTGAGCAAGCAGGGTGGTGGAGGCTGTGGGATGACGCTTTGGAAGCAAACCGATGGTCCTCGTCCACCTGGATATTTGTTTTATAACCGAATGGCTCAAAAGGCGGGAGATGAATTTGCAATGATGAAGATTAACGGCAGATTTGTTCGCTTTCGCCGCACTGCTGCAACAGGTCAAGAATTCTATGGTCAGCGAACCTACCAAACGTTTGTTAGTCAAGATGAAGCAACTCAACTGCAAGTGGATGTGAAGCTTGGAAAACCCGGCGAAATCGAATCAATTTCAACTACGGGTACACTTCAAGTGCAGCAACAGGGGGAAACCTTGAAAATCCCAGTTCGAGGTGATGCTGGTTGTTAAAAGTGACGAGTAACCAATAACTTTCGTCATTTGGATTAATGACTTGTGTGTGAACTACGTTACTTTCTTGATTCTTATACTGCTATTGATTGTAGTCATTAAGGATTGATAAATGAAATATCTGAACTGGATTTTTAGAGCAACTTCTCTATCCATTCTGTGGATTTCAATGAATACAGCCTCTGCTTCTGCCGAACCTGCATCTCTTTTCGGACCTGTCATTGATGACATTCAACAGCAATTACCAGATGGGCTACAAATGCGGTTGCCAGCCTACCTACCTGAACAGGCACTAGCAATGCACCCGTTTATTAAAACTAATTCTAAAGGGTTACAAGTGTATCTTTCTCCCAAATCCAACTGTAATCAACCCAAATGTTCAATTGGTGGAATTGGTGCATTTACACAAGAGGGCTTTTCTTACTGGTCACGTCAGCTCAATAAAGGAACTCCAGTTCGTTTACCAAACGGAATTCAAGGGCATTATTTGGCGTTGGGTAAAGGAGAGGAGACTGATCATTATGTGCTGTGGCAGCAGGATGGATTGGGTTATGTCTTGGGTAGCGATCGTCGGAATGCCTCTCAGGAGGAGTTAATTCAAATTGCGGCCTCTACGGTTGTAGAACCGCCACTTCGTAAGTTGGGCCAAGTAACGGATGTATTAATCCAAACCGAGCCTGGTCGAATGGGTCCCTCTCCGGTAACTCAACCCTTTCCGCAATAAACAAGCTTACAAGCTAAGGAGGAACCCCGTTTAATGTAAGAAGGATGGGCAGGGAAAACCACTCAGATGGGCCATCTCTTACACAAGGACTGCAATAGCAGGTTCGCTAAGAGTACTCCGATTCATGACTAAAGTCATGAGTTGAGACAGTTATTTCTCTTTCAATCAGGCAAAATAAGGAATGTTGTATGCTCCTTTCACGAGATGCTCCACCGGAGATGAACCTACTGCCCA
>JAHHHO010000015.1 GCA_019359315.1 Myxacorys californica WJT36-NPBG1 | reverse complement strand
GTTCACCCCGTTTCACGGCGGCAATTGCTTTGGAGCGCAGATCTTCGCTGTAGGGAGCAGCCATAGTCATCCTTGATCATGCATTATGGCTCTACCATACGTCCTAACCTGGATTAGTAGGGCTATAACATCATGCTTTCCAGGGACACAGAATCTTTCGATTGCTCAAGATTTGCCTGAATCCTCATGCCTCGTTGATTGAATTAATTGATTCGTAAAGCTTAGCGAGCTTTCATATCGCTGATGGCACTCCGAGCAACTCCCGCGATCGCTTGATCCGTCGCCTTCGGTAAATGGTAATATTTGCCGCCCGATTGCTTAGCAAGTTCTTTAGCAAAGCCAGTGGACACAAATTTGTTCTCTGTATCGATGACCAAAAGCTGAATGCCCAGCGCCCGAATCTTTGCGGCAATTTCGAGCAGTTCACCTTTGATGTCGGGTTTTTCGCCATCGGGAATTGGGTCTCCCAGCGATCGCGCTAATGAGACATTGCCGCGTCCATCGGTAATCGCCACAATCACAACTTGACCAATATCACCCGACTGTTTCGCATTCAGACCAACCCGAACAGCTTGCGTCAACCCATGCGCCAACGGAGAACCGCCTCCACAAGGTAAGCGATCCAACCGACGACGAGCCGCTTCAATTGATTTAGTTGGCGGCAAGAGAACTTCGGCTTGCTCGCCTCGAAACGGAATCAGAGACACTTGATCTCGGTTTTGATACGCCTCCGTTAGGAGTTGCAGGACAGCGCCCTTCGCAGAATTCATCCGGTTCAGGGCCATTGAACCAGAGGCATCGACGACAAACACAATCAAAGCCCCCGATTTACGCGCCAGCCGTTTAGCGCGAATGTCGCTTTCCTCCACAAACACCCGTCGAGACGACTGGCTTTCTTCCGCCCGCAGCCGCCGCGATCGCTGATAGGGAGCGGCCGATCGCAGCGTCGCATCGACCGCAATTCGCCGCACTTTTCCGTTCGGCAACATCGGCTTGATATAGCGTCCGCGATCGTCAGAAAACACAATCGAACGGCTCCCCGATTTGCCCTGCCGAGTCGCCATTTGTGCGAAGTAGAGAACCTCCGGATCGAGAATTACGCCTTCTGGATCAAACACAAATTCTTCTGGAATATTAGGCGGTTGCTGCTGGTCTTCTTCAGACTCGTCCTTTTCCTCCTCCTCTTGGTCTTGATCAGACTCGTCTTGCGGCTCGTCTTGACTTTGAGGCGGCGGGGGCGGAGGTGGCGGATTCTCTTCTGGTGGTGTTTGAACGATTGTAGATCGCGGCACGATCACCAATTCAACAGCACGACGCAAATCTTCAGCGCTAACTTGAGTTCGTCCATCCAAAGCGGCATGAGCTTTCGCGACTCGTAGCGCGAATAGTTCTGCTCGGTGTCCCTGAACTCCACCCCGCAACGCTTCGGCGACCAGATATTGAATTTGCTCAGACGTAACTTGAACATCGCTAAGCCATTCTCGCGCTAACAGAATCTGCGTTTTGAGCGCATCAATATCGTCGCTGTATTGAGTCAGAAAATCTTGGGGAGAGTCAGAATAGCGCGTGGCTTGCTCAACCGCTTGCACTCGATCGTCAAGTCCCAACACCATATCTGCCGAGAGCGCGATCGCAATGCGATCCAACAAATGTTCCCGTAGCGTTCCTTCTTCTGGGTTATAGGTCGCAATTAATAACGGCTTGCAGGGATGCTGAAAGCTAATGCCTTCCCGCTCGATCTGATTACGCCCATCGGTCAGAGCGCTCAACAGCAAATTCGAGATTTGATCGTCGAGCAGATTAATTTCATCGATATACAGCACCCCTCGATTGGCTTCGGCTAATAACCCTGGCTGAAACACTGTTTCGCCTTGCCGAATCGACTGGCTGACATCGACAGAACCCAACAGCCGATCTTCTGTGATGCCCAGCGGAATCTGCACAAACGGCGCACGAATCACAGCCGTCGGAACGTTTGATTCGGGGCTAAACCGCGCGATCGTAAAATCATCCCACTCATCACGATTCGCCGGATCGCAATTACTAACCGAGTCTTGAACCACCTCAATCGGCGGCAGCAGGGCATGAATGGCACGTGCCATCACCGATTTAGCGGTACCTCGGCGTCCAGATATCACAACCCCGCCCAGCCCCGGATCAACGGCAGCAAGTAACAGAGCTAATTTGATGGCTTCTTGACCAATAACAGCGGCTAGGGGAAACGCGGTAACGCGAGAATCGATCGTGGCAGGCATGAAGGGTGCAAACTAGTGATTCGGATCTTCACTCTACCAAGTTTTGCGGCTGATTTCGCCTGTCAGAACGCTTCGCACTAAGCTTCGCTCTATTCTCTAATCCTCACACTGAGCTTGCCAAGCGATCTATTTACTTATCTGTCATCCGTCCCTGCACAGCACTTGTAAACGAAATCGTTACAATTGAGTAGAACGCTTTAGACAGAAATGTAAGGGTTTTTCATGGTTGACCAGTTAATTCGGGCAACGGCGGCAGAAGGAGGCATTCGAGCGGTCGGAGTGATCACGACGCGGCTGACAGATGAAGCTCGACAACGCCACAAGCTTTCCTATGTTTCAACGGCTGCTTTGGGTCGGACGATGGCAGCAGGGCTACTGATCGCATCTAGCATGAAACGGGCAGAATCAAGAGTTAATATTCGGATTCGGGGTGATGGTCCGTTGGGTGGAATTATGGCCGATGCCGGAACGGATGGAACAGTACGCGGCTATGTCGATAATCCTGATGTGGAGTTGCCGCCCAATAGTAAAGGCAAGTTAGATGTCGGAGGAGCCGTAGGTCAGGAGGGATATGTATACGTCGTCCGTGATGTGGGCTATGGATATCCCTATTCCAGTACGGTTGAGTTGGTTTCTGGTGAGATCGGAGATGACTTGACGAACTATTTGGTGACGTCTGAACAAACTCCCTCTGCCCTAGTTTTGGGTGTGTTTGTGGATGTCAAAGGCGTGCAAGCGGCAGGCGGTGTACTGGTTCAAATCTTGCCAAAAGCGGCAACCGATGAAGCATTAGTGACGCTGCTCGAATCCCGTATCGCGAAGCTGCAAGGGTTCACGCCCCTTCTACAAGCTGGTAAGACGTTGCCCGTAATTTTTGAAGAATTGTTGGGCGACTTGGGCTTAGAGATTTTGCCAGAAACCCAGATTGTGCGGTTCCATTGCGGCTGTTCCTTCGATCGCGTCTTAGGCGCGCTCAAGTTATTGGGCACAGAGGAACTGCAAGACATGATTGAGAAAGACGACGGGGCTGAAGCGACATGCCATTTCTGCAATGAAGTGTACAAGGCAGACAGCAAGCACCTGGCAGGTTTAATTGATGAGCTTCAGGTAGAAGCTCGTTCTTAGCCAATGTGCGATCGCGGCTCAGTTCCACCGATCACATCGAATGAGGAAACACAGAAATAGGCAAGGAGTTTACACATCCTTGCCTATTTTTGGATCAAGCTTGAATTAAGCAGATGGGACAAATCGTTTGCGTAGCGATTCTGCTCGGCGCTTAGCCGTTTGGTTATTAGAGTCATGCTTGAGCGCTTCCTCGTATGCCTCTAAGGCAGGTCCGGCTAATTGTTTGCGCTCGTAGGCATGACCTACGTTATTCCATCCAGTCACATAATCGGGCGCGAGTTTGACCGCTTCCTTGTAGTTCTTGAGTGCCAAATCGTATTGTTCTTGAGCAAAGTAGGCAAATCCTAGCGCGTTATACACAGCTGCTAGATCTTGTCCTTCTAACGTTTCCGCCTTTATCGCTTTCTGAAACTGTGCGATCGCTTGCACGAACAATCGTTTGTCAAGCAGAATGCTGCCTAATTCATAATATTCTTCGGCTGTGCCTTTCTCCTTGCTCAGCTTCTTTTGCAAGCAAGACAGTGCACTCTCGACCCGACGAGTTTTGATCACTTGTCTGGCGACAAAGACGACAGCAGCCCCCAACAGCAATAGCAACAGCGAAATATAAAGGAGTGGAAATGAAGTGTCACTATTCATAGCTTTACCGAGCGTAAATTAAGTTGAAGCAAGACGCGGGCGTTTCTCCCTTATCTCAGGGTAGCCCAAGGAAGTCCCCAATAGCTCGCCCGTTGCTGAAGCCAACCCTCAGTTTTCCAGCGTGCGATCGCGCTATTCACTCGCTGCTGCAATTCGGTGTACTGAACTCCTTTGGGCAACACCACGCAAAGAGCCTCGGTCGAGAGGCGCAACGGCAAAACCCGATAGCCTGACCGTTCTCGCGCCCATCCAGTCAACACTGACACATCCGCCGCAAACGCATCCGCTTTACCCGCGTCTAACAACTGTTGCGCCGCCTCATAAGACTCGACTCCGACGAGTTTGAGTTGGGGCAATTTGTAGCGCAACGTTGCGATCGTACTAGAGCCGTTCAACACGGCGATCGTTTGATTTGTCAAATCGGTTTCGTTTTGGATTGACATGGATCGGGTGATCAGTCCTGTTCCATCCAGGTAGTAGGGTGCGCTGAAGCTGACGATTCGCGATCGCGTCGTTGTATTCGTGACTCGCGCGATTGCGAGATCAACGCGGCCATCAATCACCGCAGCAATGCGATCGCGATTGCTGACAGGCTTTAGCTCAAGGGCATCCGACCGTCCTAACAAGTCTTGCGCGAGACGATTGGCAATGTCGATTTCAAAGCCTTGCAGCCTTCCCTGCTGGGAAAATCCGAGGGGAGGCAAATTATCTTTGACTGCAACAATTAAGCGATCACGAGCCACGATCGTTTTGAAATCGGCTGCCAACAAAGAAGGGGGAACAAACCATTGCCCCCCCAAAATCATAAATCCAAATACTCTAGCAACCGTTTTACGCATGACAAGCGCCGCGTCTTATACGCTTGCGGCTCGTTCTAGTACTTTTGCAAACCCAGCCGGGTCGATGACCGCGAGTTGAGCGAGCATTTTACGATTAATTTGAACATCAGCTTTTTTGAGCTTGCCGATCAATTGGCTGTAGCTCATGCCATGTTGCCGAGCCGCCGCATTGATGCGAGTGATCCACAACCGGCGAAAATCGCGCTTTTTCTTGCGGCGATCGCGATAGGCATTTCTCAATGCCTTCATCACCTGCTGATTGGCAGTCCGAAAGAGAGTCGAGTGAGAACCCCGAAATCCTTTCGCCATCTTCAAAATTTTCTTGCGGCGCTTTCGAGCAACGTTACCGCGCTTAACCCGTGCCATGATGAAACTTCCTTAACTAATTTAAATTTTGTCTAAACGTCCTCTACAGAACGTCTTTGCAGAACCTTGAACAATCCCGTTATCAGTTCTGCTTTGCTAATCTCTATGCGTATGGCAGCATCAACCGCACGTTCTCTGCGTCGCGCTCGTTCACCACAACCGTTCCAGCAAGGCGGCGTTTGCGGCTTGTGCCCTTATGTTCTAAAAGGTGGGCTCTGTGCGTTTGGCGACGCAAAAATTTACCACTTCCAGTTGTTCTAAATCGTTTGGCGGCAGACTTACGGGTTTTTAGCTTTGGCATGGGATTGTTCCAGAATTCGACACAAGGTTCTATCGTACTATGGGACACGTTAGATTTGCAAGAAGAATGTTTAGTTTGCCTAACCTGCTTCAACGTTCAGGAGGAATTCGTATCTCCAATTCTTTAATCAAAATTGGTATCTCTTTGCACAACCTCCCACACAATGTTGAGGTTTACGTCATCATATTCATGGACTAACCGATTTCGCATTCCGTTGATGTTCTGCCATGAAATGTTTGGTAAGGTCTGGCGGGTCGGTTCTGAAACCCGCCTTGCGGCTTCGGCAATTACCAACAAACGTCGAATCACTGAATCTTGAAGCTGCACATTTTCAACGAACTCATCTTTTGAGCTTTGGTGAAGTGTAGGTGATGATGAGTTCTGCGGATTGCAGCATATTAAGCAGGAATTGAAGATCCCGTTGCATAAATTACCTGAGCAGAGGAGAGGATTTCGTGACGGCGTAAGTAGTTACGACTGGTTTCAATGCCTTGACGGGTAATCAAGTCAATATCTCGATGAAAAATGGTCTTTAACTCTGCTTCCATCTGATCTAGGGTGCTGAAGGTGGGGTGAGCGTCTAGATGAAATTGCACCATCACGTCAATGTCACTGTTGGGGCGAAAGTCGTCGCGTAGGACGGAACCAAATAGAGCGAACTCAATGACTTGCCAGCGATCGCAAAACTCAGCGATTTTTTCCATCGGCAGTTCGATCGCAGTGATAGTCATGGCAGTTTTACCCCCAAACTTCAAGTTACTAATTTATCCAAACGGTTGCTGTCCCTTCACCGGTTCCGATTGCTTTGCAGTTCCCAAAGGGTAATCGCACCTCTACTCCTGTTTTAGCAATTTCTAGCAATTGCCCGTGCTTCGATTGCTGCACTCAGTCTTTGACGCGATCGCCCTGTCTACTCAAGATGTCATCGTCTGTATTAACTGCTCAAAAATCGACACCGCGTTTGAGATCGATGCCTTTCTCCGCATAGTGCTTGTGACAGATCATCTCAGAGTGAACGGTGGCTAAATCAAAATAAGCAGGTGGATTCTTACAGCGACCTGTGATCACAATTTCAGTGTCTTTCGGTTTCCGCAACAGCGCTTGCACGATCGGTTCTTCGGGCAGAAGTTCTAAATCAACCGTGGGATTGAGTTCGTCCAGAATGATGGTTTTGTAGAGACCCGATGCGATCGCAGCTCTCGCAATTTCCCATGCCCGTTCTGCTTCCACATAATCAAGTTCTTGCTGTTGACCACGCCAGACGATCGCATCTCGCCCCGATCGCTGATGATCGACCAAGTTGGGATAACTTTGGCGCAAGGCTTGAATTGCCGCATCTTCGGTATAGCCCGCTCCGCCTTTGAGCCACTGCATGATCAACACACGATGAGATTTGTCTTGGCTGATGCCCTTGCCGATCGCTTGCAGCGCTTTTCCGAGCGCACTGGTCGATTTGCCTTTGCCCGCGCCCGTGTAAATCTCAATGCCTGCGACTCCAGATTCTTTCACAAAGGAATGATAGTGAGGCTTCATCTCAGAATGAAGATCCGCAATATCGATCAACCCTTGGGGCGCACCTCGACCTGTAACAATTACCTCCATGTGATCGGGTTTGCGCTTTAGCGCCTTCACCACTTCATCCGTTGGCAGTAACCCCAAATCTAGTACAGGGTTGAGTTCGTCCATTACCACAACTGAATAGAGACCGGATGCGATCGCGCCTTTCGCGACATCCCATCCACGCTGCGCCTCTTGTCGATCAAACTTGGTGATCTCATCTGCCCCAAAATATTCTGCTCGTCCTGTGCGGACTTGATCGATCAAGTGCGGGAACGCCCGTTGCAGTGCCTCGATCGACGCATCTTCATCGTAGATTCGACCAGGACCTTTGAGAAACCGCAAGAGCAGCACACGAGTTTGAGAAAAGGTTTGGATGCCCAGACCAATCGATCGCAAGACTACGCCTAGTGCGGCCTGGGACTTTCCTTTACCCGCACCATCGTAGACATGAATTTGTCCCGTTAGGCGCTCCGAGCGGGTCTGCGCTGTCCGAATCCCAATTCCGGTTCTCGTCATAGCTGTTGTGGTTTTGACCTGTACGTTCATTGTAGTGGCTTGTACTGGATATCTCAGGAAGGCTTTTCTGCCCGTTTAGTATCGCACAAACGCTACATATAGCGTAGTGCAAATATACTCTATTTATCCTTAGCTCATCTACTCATCTCCACCTGGTTGACTGACAAAACTGGGTTCGGAACTACGAGTTATCTTGAGGTAATAAGGGAATCAGCAGGGTTAGAAGTTCGGGTAGTTTGTTTTGAATCACATCCCACACCACATCTAAATCTACCTGGTCATATTCATGCACGATGACATCTCGCATTCCTGCGATGTCTCGCCACGGGATGTCTGGGTGCTGTTGCCGAATCTCTTGCGATAACCGTTTGGTCGCCTCGCCAATGATTGTTATTTGATAGAGAATGGCTGATACTTTTTCGTCGTTGGCTTCGAGGTCGGCACGACTGCAATTTTTGGCATAGCGCAGTACTCGTCTGGTCGATCGTTCAATGTCAATCAGGGATTCGCTATCACGCGGCATAAATCACCTGTGCCGATTCTAAAATGTTTTTTCGCCGCAACCAGTTTTCGCTACGCTCGATCGCTGCTTTTACGATGAAGTCAACCTTTCGATCGAATAGGGCTTGCAGTTCGTCTCTCATTTGGAGGGTTTCAGATAAGCCTCGTTTGGCATCTGGGGCAAAGGTGACTAATACATCAATATCGCTGTTAGGGCAGAAGTCATCCCGCAGAACGGAGCCAAAGAGGGCAAACTCGGTGATCTGCCATCGATCGCAGAATTCTTTAATCCGCTCGATCGGCAAGTCAATATTTTTCAGCTTCACGGTAACTCAATCCCTAGTGTTTCAAGTTGTTGATTCATCCAAGCGATCCTTTGGAACTCTGCGGCGAACCATGCCCTCTCCATTTTCTTCGATTCCTTCGGAGTTGCGCCTGGTGCTAATCGCTTCACAGCTCTAAGGATAAGCAATGTCAATCGGGTTCGGAAGGTGACGTTTCGGGTTCTGCTCTTGGAGTTTCGAGCTTTGCAGGCGACGTTTCGAGCTTTGAGGGTGGGGTTCCGACTTCAGGAGGCGGAGTTTTAGGTTCGGAGGGCGAAGTTCCGAGTTCAGAAGGCGGAGTTCCGGGCTTTGAGGGTGAAGGATTGCGATCGCAGGACGAAGTTCCGGGTTCCAAAGACGAAGTTTCGGCTTCAAGGGGCGGAGTTTTGCGATCGGAAGGCGGAGTTTCAGATTCTGAGGGCGGAGTTCCAGGTTCGGAGGCTGGAAGGTGGGGATTGGAGCCTGAATCGTCAAACTATTGATGAGAATTGCTCAGCGTAATGTAAGGGAAGCGAGCCTAAATCAAAGGTTTCTTTGGCTTACTGATGGCAGACATTAGAATTATCACAATGCTTGCGACCCGTTTTGCGTTGTAGATGAATGCACCTATGAGAAACCCGACCGAAAAAACGCGATCGCTCCTCTTAAAACTCGCATTTTTAGGGTTTGCAATTCCACTCTTTTTAGCAAATTCGCCAGCAGTCTCCCAGTCGAATCCATCTGCTTCGCCTACCGTTCGCCAATCGCTAACGCCACAACCAAGCCCATCTGCTGAATCGAAAAAGTCAGAGGAATCGACATCAGCGGAGGACAAGAAAAAAGCAGAGGGTGAGAAAAAACAGGAGCTTCCGCGGGAGTGGGTGGCAGCGATCGTGGGAAGTGCGGCAGTTGGGTATCTATTTGTTCTGTGGTTGCGTCCGCGTTGGCTGTTGTTGATTCCTTCAAACTTTAAGACGCCTAAAATTGGGCCGATTCCAGAGCTATCGCCAAGTATTTTGCATTTCTTTCAGTATCGAGATAGGGTGCTGGATGCTTGGGTGAGCGATCGGATTGAGAAAGCTAGGGAAGAGTTCGATCGTCGGCAGACTGTAGAGGAACGCAAGATTCATATTTCGATGCCTGTCGTGCTGGATGGCAAAACAGTGACAGGGCTAACGGCAAAGGATTTAGGCAAGACGTGTTCTAAGCAGGAATTTCGGCTGTTGATTTGGGGAGAAGGCGGAGCGGGGAAGACTCATCTGGCGTGTCTGATTGCGAAATGGGCAATGGCGGAGCAAAAAGAAGCACGACTGTGTAACCATCGGATGTTGCCCGTGTTGATTGAGGAAGAACTGGAGGAGCCGAAAGATACTTCCACAAATAAGTCTCCGTTGTTGGATGCCATTACTCGACAGCTTAAGAATTTACGGGATGACGAAAAGCCGATTCCAGAAGAATTGCTGAAAAAACTGTTGGAGAAGCGGCGGGTTCTTGTTGTTGTCGATCATTTATCGGAAATGAGTGAGGCGACGCGCAAAGCGATTCGATTTAGGGATGCGAGTTTTCCGGTGAATGCGCTGGTGGTGACTTCTCGGTTAGAAGACATTCTGGGAAAAGAATTGAACCCTGTGTTAGCCAAGCCAATGCGGGTCGATGGAAAGCAGCTTTCCATCTTTATGGATGATTATTTGAAGGCGAAAGGGAAACGGGAGCTGTTTGAAGATGATCAGTATTTTGATTATTTGCGGCGCTTATCGCTGATTGTGACCGATACGCGAGAAATTACGTTACTGTTTGCCAAGCTATATGCAGATCAGATGATTGCAGTGGCAGAAGGGCAGCTTAGCGATGAGTTGCCCAAGAACGTACCAGATTTGATGCTGAGTTACGTGAATGAGCTGAACCGCAATGTGCGAGAAGGCAAGCTGGAAGATGCAACGGTGCAGCAAAATCTGAAGCTGATTGCTTGGGAATGTGTGCAGCAGACCTTTAAACCAGAAACGGCAAATCGCCAAGAGGTACTGACTCGATTAGCGGCGCTAGTAGGAGAGGGAGAAGCAGCAAAGGAGACGGCAAAACAACATCTGAAGTACTTAGAAGAGCGATTGTTTCTCATCCGCACTGTGAAACCCGCAAATCAACGTCTTCGCGTTTCGCTTGATCCTTTAGCAGAGTATCTGGCAGGGCTGTATTTGGTGGAGCAGTACCGGAACGATGAGGAAGCTTGGCGATCGTTCTTGGCAGAGGCAGCAGAGAAACCCGGCACGCTAGAAGAAATTCGAGGTTTTCTGCTGGCAGTGAGAGAGTGTTGTCTAGTCAAAGCAGCGGAAACGAAAGTTCCCAGTTTTGTGGCTGAGGAATTGGGTCGTTTGGCTGGTCTAGACCTGGAAGCACTGGAGCAAGAACAGCTAAATCGACGGATTCGGTATCTGATTTCTGATCTTTCTCGCCCAGAAGTAGCAGATCGGCTACATGCGATTGAATCAATCGGGGAAATTGGTTCAGCCGCAAAATTCGCGGCTCCAGCCATTGTTAAAATACTGAAAGATTTGCCCTCCAACACACACTACGTAGTGGCAGAGACATTGGGTGAGCTAGGCAACCCTTCTGAAGCCATAGTACAAGAACTTATTTCACTACTTAATAGCGATTCTGGTGCGTATTACAGTGCAGTTTATGCATTAGGGAAGTTAGGTAACGGCAGTGAAGCTGTAGTGCAAAGACTTGTACCATTGCTCAATGCTGTCGCTCCTGATATGCGTTCCGCAGCAGCTTGGGCATTGGGGAGATTAGGCAATTCTTCCAATGATGTTGTAAAGAGATTGATATTACTACTGGATGATGATGCTCCTATTGCATCTGGTGAATCTTTCGTATGTTCTACAGCAGCAGAAGCATTAGGCGAATTGGGTAACGCTTCCGAAGAGGTTCTGCAAGGGCTACTATCTCTGCTAGATGATTATTCTCCTGTGTGTCTCCCAGCGGTAGGGGCATTAGGCAAGTTAGGTTGTGCCTCTGAAGATGTTTTACAAGGGTTACTACGGTTGCTCAATGCTGAATATGATGATGTGCGTTCTAGCGCGGCACGGGCATTAGGCACATTAGGCAATAGCTCTGAACCTGTGCTGCAAGGGCTGCTATTGCTTCTCGAAGATCACGAAGCCACGGTGCGTCGTAGTGCAGCACAGGCATTAGGCACATTAGGCAATAGCTCTGAACCTGTGCTGCAAGAACTGCTGACGCGGCTCGGAGACGACGAATTGGGAGTGCGCTATAGAGTAGCTGAGGCAGTAATCAAACTTGGTTGCGTCAATAATAAAGATGTAATCTCTGTGCTTCAGACATTGTCTCAACATAATTTCCTTGAGTGGCGAGATAATGCGAAGGAAATTCTTAATCGCATTGCCAGCCAAGAAAATTCAGCACAAGATTAACAGCTATTGAACGAATTGCCTGATCGCTTCCCTCGCTTGATGTCCAATTTAGGGTGGAGCGTTGCCTTCCGAGCTTAGAATGTCAAGCAAATTGCTCCAACTCCGAGCTTCTGAGCTTCAACAGTCAGCCTCTGCAGTCAAAGCGTCAAGCTTTTTTCTACTTCGTTTACATAAATTCTGTGCAAAATTGAGACATGAGGGTAAGTGAAGCGAATAATTTCAAGTGAGGAGGGCGTGACCTGATGCGGGGGAAACGATGACGACTCCATTAACAACTGTGATTTACGATCGCTGCAACGTCACGCGATCGCAAATCACTAACTTTTGCCAGCGATGGAAAATCATTGAGTTTGCGTTGTTTGGTTCTGTCTTGCACGATGGCTTTCGCGATAATAGCGACATTGATGTTTTAGTGACTCTGGCTCCCAATCATGGTTTGAGCCTCTTTAATTGGATCGACATGCAGCAAGAACTAAAAGCTCTCTTCAAACGTGAGGTAGATCTAGTAGACAAACGCTGACTAAAAAACCCCTACCGTCGCTCTGAAATTTTGAACACTCGTCAAGTGATCTATGCAAGCGATCAACCGTGATGCCGCATAAACATGACTATTTCCAGACCAAGACAATTCAACTTAACGACTTGAAGTTCCAACCTCTTAACGTGAAACTCCGCTCTCAGAACCCGGAACTCCGCCCTCAGAACCCGGAACTCCACCTTCCGAACCTGGAACTTCGCCTTCGGAACCCCAAACTCCGCCTTCCGAACTCGGAACTCCGCCTTCCGAACCTGGAACTCCGCCTTCCGAACTCGGAACGTCAGGCTTTTTACTCCAAAAATAAAGCTCAGAACCCGGAATGTCGAGCAATTTGCTTCAACCTCCGCGTTCTGAGCCTCAATCATCACCCTCAGAAGTCAAATCGTCAGGCTTTTTACTCCATCGTTGCCCCTCCAGACTTCACCGTCCCCTCAACCACTTTCGCCTTCCGGGGTTTGCGGGCAAACCGTTGCCCCAACTCCCCCACCACCGCATCTAATCCCGCCCCCTGTCCACTTGCCTTGGCGTAGCTATACACCTGCAATGCCGCCGCATACGCCTCACTCCCCACCGCCAAACACGTATCATCCAACAACTCATGCATCTGCGTGATCGACATCAACAGCGGATACAACATCTCAAACAACTGCACATCCTTCCGCAACTCCTCCAGGTCAAACGAGCGAGGCAAGAAGTCCGGGTTCTGCGTCGCCACCTCCAACGCCTTACCCACAAACGCCCGACTCTTATCGCCCATCTTCGGCAAATTCTTGCGCTCCTCCGCGCTCAAATCCACCAAGAACGGCAGCTTTTCTTTCATCATGGTCATCGCTGCCATCAACGTATCTCGCTCTGCCGGAGTCAACGTTGCACTAATTGAAGTCGCCATCGTAGAGTTTTCCCTAATGGTAAAGTGACAGCTTTAGAATTCCCACCAAAGCAGGGTTCTGCAACCCAATAGCAATACTTCAGTCAGTGCACCAAAGAACAGCTTTCTAGAAAACTTACACGGTCTTCAGGATAATCATGAGGATGTTGTTCAACGTTTAGAAATGCCTGACGATTTGCCCATTTTCCTATGCAGTGCAGGGTTGCTCATTCTCTACCTGCTTCTCTCCGCCGCCACCGAAATGGGCACAAAGCTACCCTGGAAGAAATAAGGTCTAGAAGAAATACTGCGATCGCTAGATAGCTCACATCCCCTGCCAACGAGCAGCGTTTGCCTAAGTCCTATAGCCATAAATAACTACTTATTAATACATGCTGATCTCAATCTAAAGATGTAGGGCATCCCAAAACGGAGTACATAAACTAGAACCTGACTAGGTGAAGACAACATCAAGGTCTAGTCTTTATTTAGTCCCTTGTATACTCAGTGAGGTAAACCCATGAATCGGACTCTAAAGCGTGTTTTCATGCCGGGTCTAGTGGTATCGGGGCTTGTCAGCGCTACTCTACTTCCTATGAAACCTGCATCTGCCGATCAGAATGTCTGGCGAGACATCGGTATCGGAGCCGCAACGGGCGTAGTATCTAGCGTAGTCACAAAGCACAAAGTTGTGCCTAACATCATCAACGGGGCAGCAGCAGGGGCAGCCGTCAACCAATCTCGTGACCTCACAACTGCCAAAGGAAAGCGCCCAGACTTGCTTCGGGACGCTGGGTTTGGAGCAGCGGCTGGAGCAGCAGCAGGCGGCATCACAGGTCGTCGGCACACCGTTAGAAACGCTGCGAATGGCGCGGCTGTGGGAGCGGTGATTAATGTTCTAACGCCTCGGCCTCGTCGTTAAGCTCCCAGTTGCGAATCAGAACTTCAAGCAAAACAGAGCTTAAAAGATTGGGGTTTTACACCCTAACAGGATGCATTTACCAAAAGGCAGGGGTTAACCACGGTCAATTCCTGCCTTTTTTGCAAGACGATCGTACTCGTGAATCATTTGATGCGCGATCGCAGCCCAACTAAAATTTTCTTGTGCGTAGCGCTGAGCATTGATTCCTCGTCGCTGCAATTCTTGTCGATCGCGCAACGCCAATCTCAAAGCATCCGTTAATGCAGACACTTCGCAAGCGCTAATCCATCCCGCTTCAGCTTGTTGAATGCCATGCCAAATGTGAACTTGATCAGAAATCACAACAGGAGTGCCAACGCTCATCGCTTCAGCAACTGCAATGCCAAAATTTTCGTAATAAGATGGTAATACAAACAAATCAGCAGCGCTTAGTAAATTGGTTTTCTCACCCCCTGTGATGAACCCAGTGATCGTTGTGCGGGCATTTAATGAAGAGTGATAGATGCGATCGCGGATCTCTTTTTCATAGTCAGGATCTTGAGGGTTGCCTCCTGCTAGAACAAACTGAAAATCCTGTCCTTCAGCAACTAGTGTTTCCAAGGCTGGAATCAACAGATCTAATCCTTTTTTGGGATCAATCCGCGACATAAACAGCAGAATTGGACGCTGAGCGGGAATGCCAAATTTTGCTCTAATATCTGTCGATGTGCCTTGGGGAAGCTGCACACCCAATGGCATGACCAGATCGCGAGTCATGACTCCAAACCGTTCTGATACTTTCGCTTCTTGGTCGCTGGTAAAGTGAATCGCAGCGGCTCCTGCAAGATTGGAACGCTCTAAAACTGCGGCATAGAGTTGCTTGAGATGGCGTTTCTTTTGTAGATCGGCAGGGTCAAGAGTTCCGAGTGGACGCAGAATGTAAGGGAGGTGCTGCGATCGCGCCACTGTCGCAGCAGCAGAACTAATTGGAGAAAAGAGCGCGTGAATATGGGCTAAATTATACTCTTGATGATGTCTAGACAGCCACTTGAGCAAACTAAGAGAGAATTTGTAGCGGCGAAACGGCGAACATCGAAAATAGTAAATGTCGTAGCCGGTTTGACGAATCGGCACTTCTAGCGGCACATCGAGCGGAGCCTGACCGTTATCGCCATTGGAATCGGTCGTTAGAATCGTCACCTCAACGCCTGCTTTTGCCAGCGCTTCAGAGAGTCCCATAACCATTTGGCTAGGACCGCCATACACCAGAGAAATCGACGGAACAATCTGAAGAATCCGCATGAGACTAGTTTGAAAGGTCGCGATAGAACGTGAGAAGCTCTTTGGCGAGGGCGTGGTTGGTGTAATGTGCGATCGCACGACCATAGCCTTGCCTACCCAACTCTTCTGCAAAAGAGCGATTGTCAATTAGTTGAGAGATGCGATCGCGCAACTGATCGACGTTGCCTTCTGGAAAAATCAAACCGGCGTTATCAATTACGTTGGGGATTTCGCCCGAATCGGAACCAATCACTGGAACCTGACACGCCATCGCTTCAATTAACACATGCCCAAATTGCTCTTTCCATCCCGCTGAGGTGAGCGTCTTAAACTGATAAGTGGTTTCAGATGGCAAAACCAGCGTGTGCATGAGATTGATGTAACGATAGACATCAGCATGAGGAACGCTTTCGACCCAAATTAAGCGATCGTCAAATCCCAAGGTTTTCGCCTCGGCTAACAGCGTTTCTTTCTGTTCACCACGTCCTAATAATAGCCATTTCCACGAACGATCTTTGAGGCCTGCTAGCGCTTTTGCTAACGTCAACAATCCTTTTTCGGGCACAAAGCGCCCCACGAAGCCAACGACAAAATCGTTATCAGAAATGCCGAGTTGTGCGGCAAGTTCAGGCTGGGGTTGCGGACGAAATAAATCATGATCGACGCCAAGCTGGGGCATGATTCGCATTTTGCCCTGGTAGCCGCGTTGCCGCAAAATTTGGTCACCATCGCGATTGCCAACGACAATGCCATCGGTATGGCGCAGGTTATACGATTCCAATAGCGAAACGGGAAACTTGAGCGTATACGGTAGGTTCCACCAGGTGAAGAAGAGATTTTTCGCCTTTAACCCGAGGAGCCGATTGAGGCTGATCATCTCAGCGTAAGCGATCGACTTCGAGCCTTGCTCCACCTGAATAATATCAGGACGGAAGGTTCGCAAGAGGGGGATGAGCTCCGCGCCAAACGAAAGCAAGCCCTGATTATTTTGGCTGAAGTTAGACACCGGAACGACGCGAAACGAACCTTCTTCTCGGTAGCGAGTTTTAACGACATCTTTCATCACTCCGCCAGGTTTCCAGCGTTTGGGAACGACGATCGTCACTTCAATTCCTGGTTCTAAGTTGGCTAAAACCCGGAGCTTTTCACAATTGAGATCGACAATGTAAGAATGACTGGCAACGAGAATTTTCATTGGTTTATGCCTCGCCTACGTCTTGTCGCGTGTAAATCTGTCCGTCATCCCACCGCGATCGCACAACTGTTTTCAACGCTTGCAAAAAACCCAAGGTATAAAATCCAAATCGCGTGATGATTTTAATCGGTGAGCCGCTTTTGTGACAGGGCGGACGTCCCAACACATGGCAATCGAACAAGCGGAAAAAGAAGCGGGTGGTTTGCCAAGGAGTTAGATTTTTGAGTCCCATCAAAAAATGATTGTGATAGAACGTCAGTTGGTATTTCAGCGATTTGGTGCTGATGTCGTGACAGCCGCCTGTCTCTTCGCCTAAATGCACCAACGACGCCTCTGGGTCATACCACACCATCAAGCCAGTTTGTCTGAGGTGCAAGCAAAAATCAGATTCTTCTCGCACCGCACTGCCCTGAAATCGCTCATCAAACCAGATTCCATACTTGGTAAAAATGTCGCGGCGATACGACATATTGCAGCCGCGTGCGCTGAGAACGCGCTGCGGCTTCACCGTATGAACTAAGTTGATGTGATACCATGCAATGCCCGGATCAAGCGCTTCGGGGGGCAAATCCTGAATTTCTAACCCCGATTCAAAATCGGCTAACTTCATGCGATCGTAGACCCGCCCCGCCACAGCTCCCACGTCTGAGCGTTCATAGTTTTTAGCATGAGCCGCAAAAAATCCGGGTTGAAGCTGCACATCATCATCGATAAACAGGATAATTTCACCCTTCGCCCGTCGCACCGCAAAATTTCTGGCTCCTGGCAAACTCGCCCACTTGGGTTGAAATAGGCGAATCTTGCCCTCCTGTGCCCGTGCGTCTAAAAATGCTTGAGTTTCTGGTTGATGTACCGGAGTTTGATCCACAACGATCACTTCGTAGAGGGGATAGTCTTGTTTCAGCACATCCGCGATCGTGTCTCTTAGCGTTTCTTCGCGTCCATAAGTGGCAATGACGACCGATATGAGAGGAGGAAGCATAAGGTTAAGGAGTAGGTTGGGTTCGTTGGATTAGCGCGTCAAACCGCTTTCTGAGACCCGCTTCTAGGGCAGTGAATACATAAACATACAGAGTCAGTAATCCCGAAATTGTGATAAAGGAAACGATGAGTTTTGCAGGCTGGCTGAAGGGGATATATTTTGCTAGATATGGAAATATTGAAAACAATAGCGGTTGATGAATTAGATAGATTTGATAGGAATAAACTCCTGTTAATGCCGCAAATGCTAATGCTAATTGCAAAACTTTGATCTGAGCGCTAAGATTTAACAACCGATAAAGCCCCATGAACATAAAGGGCGTAAATATCAAATCGAAACCCAACATATAAACAATGTCAATTCCTTTTAGGCTTAGTGCCACATAACTCACTAAACCTAATCCAAATAATGCACAAACAACACGCCAATCTTTTCTACTAAATGATTTGTTTGCAGAGTAAGTTATTCCCCAATATAGCCCTAAGCAAAATTGGAAAATATAGCTTCCTAGAAAGTTTGTTTGTAAAAAGAAAAGATAATAAGGCGAATTAGAAGACGCTAGACAAATGAGTTTTGTAAGAATACCAAGAATCGCACCCAGAATTAAATAGGTTGTTGGCTGCCGACGACAGGCTAAAACAATAAAAGGTGTAAATAAATAGGCTTCAAGAATAACAGTAAAAAACCAAAATCCTGGATTAATTGCTTGGAAGCTATATCCTGCTAGTCCAAGAACACTTAGTACGGTTTTTAAGTCGAATTGTAGCTTGTATCCTCTCAACACTGTGTAAAGCAGCAAGCTACAAATTACCGCTAGAAGATAAGTTGGATACAGTCTAAATAAGCGCTTTTTTAACCAGGATTTCCAATGGACTTGGCCCAAGCGAGATGCCATGACAAAGCTGATATTAAACCCTGCCATCACAAAAAAGATATCAACAGCAGCGTATCCTAGCTTTGCTCCATTACGATTTAAGGCAGCAACTAAGCCGAACTGATCAGGATAATTTTGAAAAAAGTGAAAGAGTACGATCGCAAGAATTGCGATCCCTTTAATTTGATCGATCCACTGCAATCGAACCGGAACTTCTTGAGGCTTGGAAACTGACATAATTCAGAAAGCTTAGAATTTAATAACTACCGTCGTTTCTTCTTTTTCTTTTTAGGATCGGCTTCTTCAATAATGGGTTCTTGTTGATCTAAATACGGCAACCGCAACACAATGCCTGCAAAAAACCAGTAATAGACTGCCACCGGATCAACATCAAGCGGATAGTAATACGTGTTGTAACTAATAAATAAAACGAACGTCCAAAGCGATGCGCCGTAGCCGCGTAAGTTGCGATCGCGCACCTGCCGATACGCTTTAAAGCAGGCAAACGTTAGCGAAGTCACGACGCCTAAAAACAGTAGTGCCCCAATCGGCCCAATCTCAAACATGACCTTTGGATAGTATGTTTCAATTAGCTCCGTTTTCCCTAACGCTCGCGCAGAATTCGTCGCCCGTCCTAACCCTGCTCCTAACAGCGTTGCCCCTTTAGATACGTTCCCAAACTGTTGAGCAATGAACGCATCGGGTGGCGACGCATTCCAGCGTCCTACAGCACTTTCCCAGCGTTCTTGTGCAACTTCTGGATTAGATGCCATCGCGATCATCAATACAAACGCCACCCCAATGCCAATCGGGATAAATCGCTTCAGATTTGCTACTTGTCCTGTTGTGATCACTTGCAGCACAATCATTGCCGGAACCAGCATGAGCGCAATTCGCTGTCCGCACAACACCGCCATAATCATCGTGCCAAGCAGCGCCACCCCACCGATCACTTTCCAGATCAAATTGCGATCGAAGAAGGTGACAGCAAAACTAAAAAAGGCGCTCGAAATCAGAAACCATCCCCACTGCCAAGGCGCGACAAATGTTCCTGGTAGCCGAATCACGCCTTGTTCTTCGCTGTAGAGCAGCGACCCCCCGACCAAACATCGAGCTGACAGCGACGCCTTGAACAAGGCTGCCCCTGACCCAACTGTGCCCGCACACCGTCCTGTTTTGAGAAACATGTACTGCAAAAAAGCTAAGCCACAGCAGATGATCACTAAAATTGCTGTCATCCGCATGAGCCAGTAGACATCTTGCTTCTTCCGCATCAAATAGTAGGCGCAAGGAATGAGAGGCACATAGCCAAGCAGCACTTTCAAGCCCAAAATTCCCATTGCGATTGGCTTTTCCGTGGGCATTCCCATTGCGATCGGCTTTTCCGTGGGCGGACCTGTAAACTGCTGAGTGCCATTGACAAACAGTAAAACGAGAATGCAATAAGCAAACATCAACGCAAACGGCGTCGTCAATGACTTCGCAACAATGAGCGGCAGCTTCTGCTGCTTGCAGTACTGCACTACACCAATGAGCGCTGGGATAAACATCCCGTCTTTGGCAAGCTGAAATAAAGGATTTTCACCTCCCACAGCGTAGGTAATCGTTCCACCAAACGGCATGTAGATTAAGAATGCATAGAGCGCTTGCCACGGAAATTTAAAGGAGAGTAAGAGCGCTAGGATGGCGACGAATCCCCCAATCGCGCCTTTTACCCCTGCTACGATCGCTAAAATCATGCCCGCCACGATCGCCACCATGACTGCCATCGAGATGAACCCGATCGCTTCCTTGCGGGCTTGCGCGGCATTGCGTTTCTGCGCCAACTGCTCTTTGAGACTCAGCGTTGAGCCATCTTGAGAAGCCGACTTAGACGAATGTTTTGACTTTGGCTTTGACTTTGGCATAGTAGAGAGGCGAAGCAATAAAGCAGCGGTCAAAGGAGCAGGCTGATTGCTTCAACACTGCACGTTGGTTGAAATCGGGTCAGTTTTGAAGCATTAAACACCAGTATTGGCACTTCGGAATTGGTTATAGTCCGCATACTTCATAAGCTTTTTACCGCTTTATATGGCATTCATCAGTAAAGCTACGGAGAATTTGTCGTTCTATTGCTTTTAGCACGGCAGCATATTAATGCTTGGGGGGAATGCTTAGCTGAGATGCTTGACGGTAAGGTTCGAGAAGCAGTAGGTTTCGCTCTAGTTTCAGATGTCTGTCACGTGAGAACAGATTTCTAAGGCACAATACGTCTAAACTTGTAGTCTTATGAAGTGAAGTTTACACTTTCTATAAAATCTAGTCCCCGCTTTGCCGCTCTTTGAACGCTTAATCGACCATGAATCTCGACTTATCCAACGCGTTGTTGTCTGTCCCAACGGGGCCGTATCAAATCTCTGACGTGTCTTCAGGGCAGGCTGTCTCGTTTTCGCTCATCGTTCCGACCTACAACGAAAGCAAGAACGTTCAGCAGATAGTTCAGATTTTGACCCAGTTGCTTGACCATGCCTTGCCCAACGATTACGAGCTAATCGTGGTAGATGACAACAGCCCCGATCGCACATGGGAAATCGCTCAACAGCTTATACCTAACTATCCGCATCTGCGGGTTATGCGTCGGCAAACAGAGCGGGGACTCTCAACAGCGGTGATCCGAGGCTGGCAAGTGGCGCGAGGAGACATATTAGGGGTCATTGATGGAGACTTGCAGCATCCACCCGAAGTGCTGCTGAAACTGCTGCAAGCGGTGCGGAACGGAGCAGACTTAGCGGTGGCAAGTCGGCATGTCGAAGGCGGCGGAACGAGCGATTGGGGATTCGTTCGACGACTGCTCTCTCGGGGGGCGCAGTTGATCGGCTTGATCATCTTGCCTAACGTCGTGGGGCGCGTGTCTGACCCGATGAGTGGCTACTTTTTGGTGAGGCGCAGCGCGATCGCCCAGTGTCTGCTCAATCCGCTCGGCTACAAAATTCTGCTAGAAGTCATTGGTCGCGGCGATGTTGAGCGGATTGCTGAAGTCGGCTATGTCTTCCAAGAACGACAAGAGGGTGAAAGTAAGGTCACCTGGAAGCAGTACGTTGAATATTTGGCGCATTTGGTAAAGCTGCGCTCTCGTGGGCGAATTAGCCGCTTAAATGAAAGATTTCAACTCGGGCGATTTTTGCGCTTTGGCTTAGTGGGTTTGAGCGGATTTGTCGTCGATATGCTCGCGTTCTATCTTCTACGCACATCCCTTAATCTAGGCATTGCTCGCAGCACGATACTATCTGCCGAAATCGCTGTTGTTAATAATTTCTGTTGGAACGATCTATGGACATTTGGTGATGTGGCGCAACATCAGCCAAAGAAACGTCAGCGCTTAAAGCGATTTCTCAAATTCAACACGATTTGTTTGATGGGGATCATTCTTCAAGCTCTGTTAGTGAGTGGGATGCATGATGTGCTTCATCTGAGCGAATTTATCGCAAAACCGCTCGCGATCGCCATTGTTACCTTCTGGAATTTTTGGATTAACCTCAAACTCAGTTGGCGAGTGACGGATGTTCGATAAAGACTGAGCATTGCAATGAGGCTGAAGGTTAGATGACCCTCAGCCTCATTTTTATTTATGCCAAGTGCTGCTCTACCAAGGCAACTAACTGATTCGTCCATTTGGTGACGAGTTCCATGCTCTCGGCTTCAACCATGACTCGAATCACGGGTTCGGTTCCAGAAGCCCGGACGAGAATGCGTCCTTGCTCACCCATCGCCGCTTCCGCTTGAGCGATCGCACGAGTCACCGGATCGCAGGCTTGCCAATTCAGTCGGCGATCGCGATCGTCAACTCGCACATTCTTTAAAATTTGCGGATAAGTTTTGAAACTACCATCAACCAACTCTGCCAACGTCGCGCCGGACTGCTGAACTAAATACGCGACATGCAACGCAGTTAGTAAGCCATCGCCGCTCACCGTATAGTGGGGACAGAGGATATGTCCAGATTGCTCACCGCCCAGCATTGCCCCCCAGCGAACCATTTCTGCATGAACATACTGATCGCCAACCGCCGCTCGAACTAGATGACCGCCAAGTTGCTGCCAAGCCCGTTCAAATCCTAGGTTAGACATAACGGTAGAGACGATCGTATTGCCGGGTAGCTTGCCTGCTTTAAGCAAATCTTGACCCCAGAGATACAGAATGTAGTCACCATCAACAGTTCTGCCTTGACCATCCACCGCTAAGACTCGATCGGCATCCCCATCAAAGGCAAATCCCAGATCCGCTGCTTGCTCCTGAACGGCAGCTTTGAGCAAGTTGAGGTGGGTTGAACCGCAGTTGACGTTGATGCGATCGCCGTCTGGGGTTTCGTGTAAACAAATCACCTCTGCACCCAAGGAGCGAAACACTTCAGCCCCATGACGGGTCGCGGCTCCCCACGCCAGATCTAACACGACTCGCAAACCCGAGAGAGGCCGATCGGTCTGCGTCTTCAATGGCTGTTGAATCGCCGCTAAATAATCATTGACGAGTTCGGAGCGGTGGAGATATTTTCCCCAGGAATGATTAGCTGAGGAAATCGTACCTAAATCGCCCCGCAAACACGTCTCAATTTGCTGCTGGAGTTCTGGATTTAATTTCGTGCCATTCGTGCTAAAGAACTTGATGCCGTTATCTTCAGGCGGATTGTGACTAGCAGAAATCATCACGCCGCCGATCGCGTCGGTCATGGCCGCTAAATGCGCGACGACTGGCGTGGGGCACAACCCCACATCCCAAACTTCTAGACCCGATGCCGTCAAGCCTGCCGAAAGGGCCATTGCCAGCATATTGCTAGAATTGCGCGAGTCTTGTCCGAGAATGACTGGGTAAGAGTTACCGAGCGATTCGTTAGGCGACGCTGCCACCGATCGCAGCACATGACCTGCCCAATACCCAACCTGCATCGCCAGAGGAGCGGTCAACAGTTCCCCTGCTTTTCCGCGAATTCCATCAGTTCCAAACAAAGCAGACGTGGGCAAATTGAGCGTTTCCCAATGCGTTCCTGTCATGACCCGACTGACTCCGCCAAGCTCCGAAGGAGTTCGCAAAGCAAAGTCTGTTGGTTCGCTTGAGGAGCGAGTTACTTCCGTCCGTTGCGGCAATGAAACCATAGCGAATTATCTTCCTCACACAACATCAATCATTTGTTAACCCTGCGATCCAACGGACTTCGCTGAGCGAACCCCTTCGGAGTTTGGCGAAGCAAATCGCTATACCCCTACCGCCGCTAATAACGGCTCAAATGCCTTCCAACTTAGCCCCTGCTCAATATAGCGGGGAGATTTTGGATTGTAAGGGCTTTCTAATCGATCTACCGTGTCTATCTCAGCATGATCTGGCAAAACCGGAATATCTGGATCAAACGAGGTTGGATTCATCAACGAACTTGAAAATCCTTTAAAGATAGCGACTTGATCGGGTTGCCCGTCTACTCGAATCGATGCCAGCAAAACTTCATGCGGACGCTTGATTGTATATTGCTCTAAGCGACGCCCAATTGGAGTATTCATGAGATGCATGAAACAATTACAAAAAGGTTAACTTTAGATGAAGGACGTAAGGGGAGCTTTAGGCAGAAAAGTTGAGTTTGAAACTGCCCAACTCGATTAATTGCTCATTATTAATTGCCCATTGCTGAGCGTTTGCGTTTGCCCAAGCGAAAGAAGACAAAATACCCCAAGTACAGCATGTAGATCCCTAAGCCAATCAGCCCTAAAAATCCCAAAAAGTACGGTCTCGCTCCAGCATGAAGGTATTCGCGCAACAGCCAGGGCGGAGTCAGCCACGCTCGACAAGAGGCATCCGAGAGGAGCTGTTGACTAGACAGCAGAGCGCACCGAAGATAGATGGGGATTTGAACTAAAACGCCCAGCACACAGTAGGCCGAAACTGCCCAACGCCATGAGGTAACAGAGAGCCGCAGTGGACTAGACGGCTGATCGCGAATTTCTTCATTTAAATCGGCCCAAAACCAAAGGGAAATTGGAATTAAGATTCGAGCAAGCCACCCGGTCGCAAACCCAATCGGAAACGCTCCAATTAGCAGATACACCGTGATTGTTAGCAGACTCGATACTCGCCAAAAGATGATCATCAAGCGCTGAATTGCTTCGGAGCGTTGCACAAATGCCCAAATCAGCAGCACCAATGGAATGATGACCGTAAATAAGACTGCTAAACGATAGTCAGTCCAAACGAGTGAAGATAACCAAGAAGGGGCGTCCTGCATAGAAATCGGAAAAATGAGGGAGGGCATTGCCCCGCTTTCGCGAGGAGGAGTGAGTAAAGAGAACTAAGTTATTAGCTCATTCAGTATAGAGGAAAGCTTAAAAATCGATTCTTTACTGACATCTTTACTGGCAGTAGATTGAGAAAAATGAATTGAGAAAAACAAGTTCATTTTTGCTCTTCAACGCTTACAGCTGTATTTTGAGTGAGACCTGTATTTTGAGCGAGACTATATTTTGCGACTGTTTTTGCTAATACGGCTAAATCAATGGGTTTTGAGACATAATCGCTGGCTCCCGCTTCTAAACATCGTTCGCGATCGCCTTTCATTGCCATTGCCGTTTGCACAATCACCGGAATCGACTGATAGCGTTCTTGTGCCTGAAGCTCTCGTGTAAGGCTCAGCCCATCGGCCCCTGGAAGATGAATGTCCATCAAAATCATCGCGGGCAGGGCTTGCTTGAGGGATTGCCACATTTCACGACTGTCTTGTACCCAAGCAACTTTGTAGCCCAATTTGCCGAGGAAAGTCATCATCAAGCGAGCGTTAGGAATATTATCTTCGACTAAAAGAATATGATGCGAAGGGATAGGATTGGAGACTCGGTTGAGTGCAATTAGTGGTCCGCGCAACTCTGAAGGAGCGGACGGCGTCAAAGCGGGTGACGAAGCGGCGAGAAGAGAGGACGTAGAGAAGAGGGCAGATTCTACATCAGGCTGCCTCGGTTGAAGTTTACTGAGGGGAAGCGCGATCGTGAAGCGCGATCCTTGCCCCAACACAGATTCTGCCCGCACCCAACCGCCATGCAATTCAGCTAATTTTTGGGTCAGCGCTAAGCCTAACCCTGTCCCTTCGCCACGATTCGCGTTTGTTAACTGAGCGTAGGGACGAAATAAAAGCTGCTGCTGCTCGTCCGAAATTCCGATACCTGTGTCCCAAACGGTGAACTGCATATAGCCGTCACTGGAGCGAACCGTTAGACCAACCGATCCGTGTGTCGTAAATTTCAGCGCATTAGAGAGCAAGTTAAACAGCATCTGCTTAAGGCGCAATGGATCCGCAATGATGGTCGTGATGTCCGGTGCAACATCCAGCTTGAGGGCAAGTCTCTTATCACTCGCTTTTTCTTGAACCAGTTTGAGAGCGATTTCGCAGACCGGCTTCACCTCTGTTATTTCTTGCTGCAAGTCAAGCTGATTCGCTTCAATTTTAGACAGGTCAAGAATGTCATTAATTAGTGCTAAAAGATGTTGACCGCTGCTGAGAATAATCTTGAGATAGTCTTGATGGCGGAGGTTTGTAGCATCATAGCCCTGCTCCCGTAATAGATGGGTGAAGCCTAAGATCGAACTAAGCGGTGTGCGAATTTCATGACTGGTATTGGCAAGAAACTCGCTTTTGAGTTTGCTGGTTTGGATGAGGGTTTGGTTTTCGGCTTGCAGGCTGTTGCAATGTTCGCTCAGGTGCTGTATCTGCTGGGCTTGACGCAGCATCGGAATAGTTTGTGCGATCGCCCGAGCAATGAGGTGCGATCGCAGGGGCAGAAATCGATCTTCGATGGCTGTAAGTTCTAGCTTCGACGGTGCAGTAATAAGCCACCCCAGTTCACCCTGACAATCGACCATATGCCAAGCGGTCTGCCACTGAGTCTGCTCTAGTAACGTCAACTCTGCGACGGTGAGGAGGCTGTCGCGATCGAGCGAGATGACTTGGTGAGCAAGGCTTGGAGGACTACAGTGCAAAGCTCCTGCTGTGTGGTAAATGACAACCTGATCAGGGTGAGTCGTCGGTTTGGCAATCGCAATTATCTCTCCATCTAACCCACGGCTCAAGGCGTGAACAAACGTCTTGAGAACCTCATCTTCCAGGACAGGTTTGGAGTCGGTTTCCAAGATGCTATTGCTCAGCGCTTCGCTTAACTGTAGGTGCAACCCGTTGAGATAGCGCTCGACCCAAAGTTCAGCCACAAGGCAGTCTGTTGATGGGTTGCCCCGAAGCAAAACTTGTTGTAAGGACAACTCGATCGCAGAGTCTTGAATTGCACGATGCAGATGCAAATTCATAAATCAAGGCGCGTTTAAGACGTAGACAGAACCTAGGGTAAGAATACTCATTTCAGCCCAAACACAACTATCAACCATCCTACCGAGATCTGCTGACCGCTTAGGACAATCTAATGATTGACTTGATTAAAGCCTTATTAAAAGCCTGATTAATAGAAGATGCGTGTGAAGAGGATTTGGAATCGCAGCGGTTAAAATTCGCGGGCGGAGAATAGGAGAGACGCGATCGCGAGAACAAATACAATATACAGCACGGCATAGCCCGCGTTGACAATCAACACATCTGGGCTAGGAATTAGATTGTAGACGGCCTGATTTTTAAGATCGAGTCGCGAAAGATCAGGTAGCACAAGATATAAGCCCTGAGTTGCCGCTTCGATTGAAGGATTTTTAGCGAGTTTGCCAAACTTGACAATATCTTGACTGAACTGACCCATTAAGAAGACACCGAATGTAAAAAGCGTCGCTAAGAGTGAACTCGTGCAGACTCCAAAACTGAGCGCGATCGCCGTAATCAGCGACAGTTGTAAAAACAGAAAGCTAGACGAAATTAATAAGTCTCGCAAAGAGAAGGGCACGTTCGCGACCTGTAAAATCGCCATATTGATGGCCGTCATCGCGGTGACTAGAACGGCAAGTACCCCCGATAAGCCCCAATGCTTCCCAATGATGAATTCAACGCGGCTGACTGGTTTGGCAATTAAAACGAACACCGTCCGCTTCTCGATTTCTTTGTTGATTAAACTGGTTCCCACAAAGATGGCAATCATTAGACCTAGCACCGACATGGTGGCAAGCCCTAGATCGAGCAAGATTTTTTTCTCGGTCGCTGCGGCAATTTCGGGCAGCAATCGGTAGGCAAGAATCATGGCTACCGCATAAAACCCTACGAGATAGAGAACGCGATCGCGAATGACTTCTCGAAACACATTCGTTGCGATCGTCCCAATTCGTCCAAACGTGCCACCAACACCCATGCCTACGCTTCTATTCATCGCGGTTTCAGTTCTATCCAGTTCTATATAGGAAGAGACGCAACGGCGCACATCTCTCCAACACGATACTGGGATTTTCTAAAATCGCTTCAGTTTTTTCTGTGTTTCAGCTTAAGGCTGTGGAAGCGAGTCAGGAGAACTCGCCGCTCCACATTGCACCGTTCCCAATGACCGAATTTGCCGTGCCGAAATCGCTGGGGGAGCCGGAGAATTGAATTTAAGCTGCTCAGGCGTACTGACTTGCCGAGCTTGAGCAATGCGGCAGGTCTTCGTGAGGTAATACGCTGCGTTACGGGCACTGGGCCCCTGCCACATTGCTTGCATCTTCAGGTCATATGCATCGGATGTAATGCGGGCAGTGAGATTCCATAACTGATTTTCGGCAATGCGTGGCAGTTGGGCAAATGCCTCATCTCGTATTGTCGGGAATTCTTGATCTAAATTCGACAGCCACCGCTCGACCTCTGCCCAGGGTTTGCCCTCAAGCTGCGATTTGAGCGCTTTTTCGGCAGCATCCAAATAGTCAACTCCGCGAGACAACTCAAGGCGTTTCTCAGGCGGTTGCAGTTCTCTCACAAAGGCACTTTGCTCAAATCCTTGCGCTCGAAAACTAGGATACTCAGTCAGCCAATCTTGCACTTCAAAATACAACTGAAACCAGCAGCTAATGAGCAGGTTAGCGAGTAAGACCAGAATGATGTTTTGCCGATTAGCGGGAGTTGGAGTGGTGTAAATGGGGCTTTTGGTTTTGGGATCGGACTGAATAAACTTAGGAATTGACCAGACGATCGCAGAAATCGGAGGCCAGCTCACAAAAGCCGTGCGTGCTGGAATCGCTCTTCCTTCCCAAGTTCCAAATAGGTAGATACAAATTAGTGCCCCGACAATCCAAGGCCCGATAAAAAGCTCGTAGAGCTTCAGCTTTTTCTTCACGTCGGGTTCGTAAACAAACCACCACGTCCCCAAAATCAGAAAGACCCAGCCCAAGGACGAAATAATTCTCTCTGCAATTTGCGGTGGTGCTTGGGAGGTCAGCGCGGCGACCACAGCCGAAAAAATGCTCAAAAAGATGAGAGTCTGCCAGGATGCCCATTGGGGAGGCTGCATCCGTTTGCGAATTTGATCGAAAATATCTCTCATAGATTGGAACATGGGACGTGGAGAATCTCGGCGGCTATTTAGTAATTGGTAGGCGGGAGAATGGTACGGACGGCGATGAGGAAGGTAATTGCACTAAAGCTGGCTGCATTTGCCAAAAGCACAGCTAAAGCTCGGTTCGGAAGCTCGGAAAAGGTCTGGCGATGCGCCGTTCGTCCTCTAAACTTTATCGGGTCTTGGACTTCAACAGTAGACGGTTTCCGAATTCCTAGAATCTGATCTAGCCAGTTGATTGTCTGAACCTTGAGTAGAAATGTGCCGATGAAGATACTGAATGCAAGTCCAATTAAGAGAGCGGGACTGTTGATGCGATCGTAAAAAATGTAGCCAATTAACTGCACTCGCCAACTCGGTGGCAGCGACGACTCTACTGTAAAGAAGATTAGCCATCCGACAACTGGTGATGCCAGGTTCGCAGTGGCGGCATACTGAATACTGGTTTTTTGACCAATTCCTAAATATTTTTGGAGAACGATCGACTCAATAGCGATCGCTAGCACAATAAATAGTAGCTGAAACAAAATTGCTCGTAAGGGCAACACATCCGTGAACATTGGCAACCTGTCCCCATGCTAGACATCAAGATTCTACGGTGAGTTGGACAGTTTGGGACAAATTTAGGTGTGGAGATGCTGCTTGACTGACAAAACTAAGAAGCTGGGGTAGTGCTATTTCATAAAGGATAGAGAATAATCATGCATTCATGGAGCCTTCTGCAATCCGCACATCTGGGGACATCTGAATAACCGTCTCTGCGTCTATACGAATAAATGAGCCTACAGCGATCGCACATCTGGCATCGCACATCTGGCATGGACGGGCAGCGTTCGATCAATGCCAGATGACCTCCAAATTAGTTCAATCTCGACTCAGTTCATTCCCTTGGCAGAACGGCTTCTGACAGCCAGATCAGGAGTTACGAATCAGATCGGCAACGCCGTACAAGCTAATCAGTAACAGAACCGTAGCCGCTACCTGAGTCGGGCGAGGACGAGGCTCTGAAACTCGGGCTTCTCTCACCAAAATCGAGGCACAAGCGCCGATCGTGTAAATCAACCCCAACAGTAAATAGGGCGATGCTGGAATCACAAGCCACACGGCAAACAATACCATCGACAACGCCAGCATGATCGTCTCAATCAACTGAGGGGGATTGTATTGCCCCATACTCAACCCAAACCAGAAATTGCGCCACAGCCTCATCGGTCTCTCCGTCAACTTGCCTCTATATAAGGTTTATCAGGCTTGAGTACTCTTGTTCAAGTAGTCAAGGGCTTCTTCTGTCGAAAGTTGAGGAAAAGACTGATAAAACCGACTCACGCTTAGAAACCGAGCGGGCGTTGCCAGCACGATCACGCGATCGCACCACTCCTTTAGCACATCCATCATCGACTCAGGCACCACCGGAGCGCAAATCCAGATCTCACGAGGATTTTGCTCTCGCAGCGCTTTCGTCGCCACTGCGATCGTCATTCCCGTTGCAATCCCGTCATCGAGCAGAAGCGCGATCGCGCCTTCTGCGCTCAAACCGGGACGCTGAGCAAATTGCGCTAACTGCTGTTGAGCTTTGACTTGTGCCCGTTCCACCACTTCCTGCCATTCATCTGGACCAATCGAGAGCCGAGTCGGGGTTCGGATGATGTGCCCATCAGCGGTCACGGCCCCGATCGCCAATTCCGGGTCACTTGGACGAGTAATCTTTTTCGCTACCAACACATCCAGCGGGCACCTGAGCGCTCGTGCCACTGGCAACGCTACCGGCAATCCACCCCTTGGCAAAGCATAGACAATGCTCCGGTGCGGCTCGGTCACGGTTTGCATTTCTTGTAAAACGGCTTGAGCCAGTTGCACTCCAGCCGTGTCGCGATCGCTAAATAAAATCGGGTTTTGAGCACTTTGGAAGAGTTGCATAACACCTCCTCATTGAGAGCAGCTTTATCTTTAGCATAGGTGGATCAGCAACGGATGTGGTGCCATTTGCAAATTAGGGGCGTTGGACTAACGTTGGTGCTGTTTGACCAGATTCACGATCGCCCACATCAATGCCTCTGACTCTACAGGCTTCGGGGCATGATGCTGAAATCCAGCTGCGATCGCTTGCTGTCGATCGTGGTCTCCCGCATAAGCCGTCAGGGCGACCGCCAAAACGTCTTTACCGTGAGGCATAGTGCGGATTTGTTGGATCAGCGCATAGCCATTCATATCGGGCATTCCAATATCACTGACCAACACATCAAACCTCGTTTGTCCAAAAACAAGCAATGCTTCGGCGGCGGAAGACACAGCGGTAACAATTGCCCCTGCCTGCTCCAGAATGAAGACGACCAATTCGCGAGAATCTGCCTCGTCATCGACCACCAGCGTCCGAAGATTGGTCAGCAGCGGGGCAGGAGTCATGAGGCGTGAGACAGGGACATCATCTTTGATTGAGTCATCTGTCTTCATCAGGGGTAACCGGACGGTCAAGGTTGCGCCCAGTTCTTCGCCGAGACTATCTGCTTGAACTGTTCCACCGTGCAGTTCGACCAGATGACGCACGATCGCAAGCCCCAACCCCAATCCGCCAAACTTTCGAGTGGTCGTGCTATCTGCCTGACGAAAATAATCAAACACATGGGGCAAAAAGTCAGGGTTAATGCCTTTGCCAGTATCGCTCACGGTGATTTGAGCATATTTGGCCGTTGTCCCGTGTCCGAGATGGTCTCCCACTACTGAGAACAGCTTGATTTCAACTCGTCCTCCGGGTTGGGTGAACTTAATCGCGTTGGTCAGGAGGTTCCAAATGACTTGCTGGAGGCGACCCGCATCACCCGAAACTTGAATCTTGGAGCCGGGAGACGTTTGATCAGCCGTTTCTTCAAACTGAAGGTCAATCGATTTGGCGATCGCAGACAATCGCACCGTTTCAATCGCCGCTTGAATGGTTTCTGCCAGATCAACGGCAGTCGGCGTGAGATGCAGCTTGCCTTGTAGAATCCGGGAAATGTCTAACAAATCTTCAATCAGCTGCGCTTGCATTTTGGCATTCCGTTCGATCGTATCGAGCGCATGAGCCGTTTTCGTGGCATCCAGCTTGCCGCCGCGCAGCAGCTTTGACCAGCCCAAGATCGGGTTGAGCGGCGTTCGCAGTTCGTGAGACAGCACCGCGAGAAACTCATCTTTGACTCGGTTTGCCGCTTCAGCCTGACTGCGGGCAGTTTGTTCTGCTTCATAAAGATGGGTGCGCGCGATCGCTTGGGCACACTGCTGCGCCAGCGACAGAATGAACGCTTGATCCTCTTCATTCAACTGTTGCGGCTCGCCGAACCCAAAAGACATGCCGCCGACGGCCCGACCTTCTACCATCAGGGGCATTGAGATCCACGCCCCAAGATTGTGCTGAGCATAGTGCTTAGCTAAATGAGGATAGCGGACTGCGCGTGCGGCTGAAGGCTCCGCCCAAATCGGTTCCCCAGTCCGCACGACTTGGGCTAAGGGAATGGGGGCATTGAGAGAAAACCGCTCCCATCCCTCAAACTGGTTGGCGGTTCCCCCAACAGCGCGAACCACTTCTAATTCAGTGCCGGTTTCGTTGAGCAGGGCAATCATCGCAAAGTTCGCACCCAAGGCAGCAATGCCCTGATCCACAATGACTTCAGACACTTGGGCTGGTGTGAGTGACTCAGACAGGGCAGCGGTCACAGACTGAAGACGGTTGACTCGCTCGGCTGACTCTTCGGCGGCTTGTTGGGCCTGCTGAGCGTCTTGGAAAAGGCGAGCATTGTCGATCGCGATCGCGGCTCGGTGAGCAATATCTTCTGCCATTGTCAAATCTGATCCGCTGTAGCGACGATCGGATTCAGCCGTCACAAACGTAATGGCTCCTAAAATCTGTCCCCGGGCTATTAGCGGGCAGACAATGCAAGACTTCAAACCGAGTTCGCGCAGAAGACTCAAATGTTCTGCATCGTGAGCCACCCGCTCTAACATTGCATCTGGAATGTCAACCACGATTTCTGCTTGTCCGGTTCGTAAAACTTTGGATACTCCCTCTGCCTCATCAAGCTGTCTAGGATAGCGCCGATGCAGTTCCCAGGCTAAATTCACCTTCTCTGCATCACAGTGAGCCACAGCTACCCGATGAATGGATTGATTGTCCTGCAACAGATCCACCGCGCACCAGTCGGCAAAGAATGGCACGACCAAATCGGCAACGCTTGCCAGAGTGCGTTCATACTCCAGCGAGGATGCCAGTGCCATCGTGACTTCCCCTAAAAATGTCGATCGCCGCTGGTCGGCTTCTGCTTCTAGGCGGGCAGTTTGCTCTCGAATCAGTTGAGCGCGTTCGGCTTCGGCTTGTTTGCGCTCTGTAATGTCTTTGTTGATGCCCACCAAAAAGAGCGGGTTCCCGGCTTCGTCGTACACCGTCTTTGCAGTCGTTTCGATCGGTAGTGCCGAGCCATCTTTGCGCCGACAGGAAATTTCACCGCTAAAGGCTCCAGTTTCCTTGATCGACCGAATGATCTCAGCCGTCATCGTAGGTTGGATGTCGGGATGATGGAGAAAGTGAACGGGTTTGCCGATCGCTTCTGCTGCCGTGTAGCCAAAAATCTGTTCGGCGTTGCCCAGCCAGCGTTGAATTTTGCCCTCTAAGTCGGTTAACAAAATGGCATCTGGCATCTGCTGCAACGCCGCATCTGAAATTAGCAATTCTGCTTCAGCTTGTTTGCGCTCTGTAATATCGTGCATGACGACCACCGCGCCTTGGGCATCTGCGCTTCCAGAGTTGCGCTTTGTGCGAATCGCTTGCCCACTGGCGAGCAGCGTCCGAGCGGTTCCGTGCTTCGGCGCAATCACCATTTCAACGTTGTCAACCGGCAGTCCTTGCAATGCGCGAAACAGCGGAATCTCGGCTTTAGGCATCTGCGTCTTGCCATCTGGCAGGTAGAGATCATAGTACTCTGCCCATTGCTCTGGCGGCAGCGGTTGCTCTGGCAGTCCGTGAAATTTTCGGGCGGCCCGGTTAAATAGGGTCAGAACTCCCTCAGCATTACACGCTACGATGCCTGCCTGAACGTTATCCAACAGGGCCTGGAGTAATTCTTGTTCCTGCTGAAGGGTGGCTTGGGCTTGCTGTCGCTCAACAATTTCTAACTGAAGCAATTTGTTGGCGTTGGAGACCTCAGCGGTGCGTTGCTCAACTAGATGTTCTAACTGTCTTTGCGCCTGTTGCCGTGCCAACTCAGTTTGCTGGCGCTCTAACTCAGTTGCAATCCGCAGCGCAAAGATGGGAAGCAACGTCTCGGCAAGCTGGACGTTTTCAAGGGGTTGGCTATGCATTACGCCTAGCAGTCCTAGGGGCGTGCCAATGGAGTCGTAAAACGGAATGGCGATATAGCTTTCGATGTTCAGCGGTTTTAATAAGGGAGCATTGGGAAAGCGGGCTTGCACACCCTTGGGATAGCAGCACATTTTTCGCTGCCGAATCACCTCTTGACAGGGAGTGTCTTTCAACAAGTAGGCAAAGTTATCGATGATCTGATCGTGGGCGCAAGCAGCGATCGTTTGAATCGCGTCTAAATTTTCTTCAGCTAATAAGCCAATGTAGGCGTAGTCTGCCCCTAAAACTTTTGTGAAATGTTGAACTAGGGCGTAGAAAAACGCCTCGCCTGTGACGGCAGCGACTCCCTGAGTCACCTCTAACAGGGCAGCATCAATTTGGGCTATTTTACGCGCGGCGAGCCGTAGCTCTAGCTCATCGACCACCATTGCTGCTAGATCTAGCAGCGTGGCTTGTTGATCAGTAGTGAGGGCAGGGCGCGGTTTTGTATCAAGCAAACAGAGCGTGCCTAGGGTATAGCCATCCTGGGTGAGCAAAGGCGCGCCTGCATAGAAGCGCAGTCCCGGTTCATTCAGCACGAATGGATTGCATGTGAGACGATCGTCTTGGCGGGTGTCCGGAATCACTAACACATCGTTAGACAACACAGCAAAGCTGCAAATGGTAGCATCCCGTTGGACTTCGCGAAGGTCAAAGCCATAGCACGACTTGAACCAGGCCCTCGATTCATCAATCAGAGACACCAAGGCAATCGGCATATCAAACAGACGTGCTGCCAAGGCCGTAATGCGATCGAAGCCAGCTTCAGGCGGAGTATCGAGAATTTGATATCGTCGCAGTGCCTTTAACCGTTCCGCCTCGTTGATGGGTAGCGGAGCGGTCGTCAAGGTTGGCTTTGGCAAGGCTTCAGTCATAGCGTTAAGGGAACGGTTAAGTCAGAATCTAGAGCAGCAAGGACGAGATTCACTTTGATGACTAGTCATCAAACTAGTCTGTCTCGCGATTAAGCTGTGTCGCTAACGCCGCGATCGCGGCGATCAACATCTCCGGCTCTACAGGTTTAGAAAGATGCCGTTGAAACCCTGCCGCGATCGCGTGGTGAGCATTGATTTCTCCAGCGTAGGCGGTGAGCGCGATCGCTAAAATCTGCTCGCCCTGCGGCATGGCTCGAATTTGCCGAATCAACCCATAACCATCGATCTCTGGCATACCAATGTCGCTCACTAGCACATGGGGTTTAGTTTGAGGCAGCGCGGCTAGAGCAGCGGTCGCAGAGCCAACGGACGTGACGGTCGCCCCCGCCTGCCTCAAAATAAAGGCACTCAATTCTCGCGTGTCGGTGTCATCATCGACTAGCAAGATGCGGAGATGGCTGAGGGGATGGGGTGAGGAAGTCGAGGAAGACAGCACTTCATTTTGCATCGTTTCCTCTTGTTTGAGCAGAGGCAGTTTAACCGTGAAGGTTGCGCCCTGCCCCTCTCCGGCACTTTCAGCCCCAACCGTGCCGCCGTGCAGTTCAACCAGATGCCGCACGATCGCGAGTCCTAACCCCAAACCGCCAAACGTTCGAGTCGTCGTTCCATCTGCCTGACGGAAGTACTCAAACACATGCGGCAAGAAGGATGCGACAATGCCTCTGCCCGTATCACTGACTTGGAGTTGAGCGTGCGAAGCAGTGTAATTCAACCGAATCTCTACCCGCCCGCCTTCAGGCGTAAACTTGACAGCATTAGATAGAAGATTCCAGATCACTTGCTGGAGGCGAGCAGAATCTCCTAACACCTGCCCGGCGATTGGCTCTAGTCGGGTATGAACTTGAATTGACTTGGCTTCTATTGCTAGTCGCAGGGTTTCGAGTGCTGCCTCAAGGGTCGCCTCAAGCTTGACCGGAGTCATCTTGAGGTTGAGTTTGCCTTGCAGAATCCGAGAGACATCCAACAGATCCTCAATCAGTTGGGTTTGCAGTTTGGCGTTGCGCTCGATCGTCTCCAGCGCATGAGCCGTTTTCAGCGCATCCAACTTGCCAGCGCGCAGTAGCTTTGACCAGCCCAAAATCGGATTCATTGGCGTGCGCAGTTCGTGAGATAGCACCGCCAGGAATTCATCTTTGATGCGGTTGGCAGCAACGGCTTGCTCTCGTGCGGCTTGTTCACGGGCAAGCAGTTGCTCACGCTCCGCTTCAGCACGCTTCGCTTCGGTAATGTCGTTGACTAGCACGACAAAACCTTCAACTGTTCCTTGAGTGCCAAAGCGAGGAACACCAAAGCGAGGAACATACGTGACCAGGACGTAACGAGTGCCAACGACCGCGTAAGGCACTTGAGCTTCAAAGCTGACTTGCTGTCCTGACAAAACCTGTTCAATATATGGACGAATCACCTCGTAAGCCGCTTCCCCTAAGACCTCGCGTACATGCTTGCCATAGATTTCGGTGGCAGAATGACCAAACCACTCTTCGTAGGTGTGGTTGTTAAAGCGGTAGCGTTGTTCTGAGTCTATAAACGAGATCAAGACAGGCAAAGTGTTGGTGATCACACGGAGTTCTGCTTCTCGTTGCCGCAGTGCTTCTTCGGTCTGTTTATGGTGGGTGATGTCGATCGCGGTTCCGATAAAACTTGCTACCCGCCGGGACGACCCTTCCCCCTCGAATTGCGCCAGCCCGTTTGCTAACACCCAGCGCTCGGTATGATCAGCCCACACGATGCGGTACTCAATGTCGTAAACCCCCAAACCACCAGGCTCGAGCGCCGCGCCAATCGCCTCTGCGACACGCGCTTGGTCATCCGGGTGAATGCGCTCCATCGTGACTGAGAGCGGCAACACCACCACGTCAGGTGGCTCACCCCAAATCTCGCGCATCCGCTCGTCTAGCTCGACGAGGTTCGTGCTAGGGTCATAGCGCCACGTTCCTAAACGACCCACTCCGATCGCAAGCTGGGCGCGTGCCTCACTCTGACGCAAAGACTCTTCTACTTGTTTACGATCGCTGATGTCAGCGAGTGCGCCAGGAAAGGCGACGGGTCTGCCCTGCGAGTCATATTCAACTCGACCTCGCGCGGCAACCCAACGCACCTCGCCCGTCACCGTCTGAACACGGTACTCTGAGACAAACTCCTCGCCTGTCTCGATCGTGCGATGAATGGCCGCTAAGATACGAGGTCGGTCTTCCTCGTGGATCGCATTGATAAACTGCTCCAGCGGTAGCCCTGTCGCCGCTTGGGTTGGGTCAACGGCAAAGAGGTGAGCGAAGGCTGCATTGACGGTGATGCAGTTCTCTAGGATATTAAACCGCCAGGTGTAAATTTCTCCAGCTACCAAAGCAGACTCCATCTGCACATGAGCATCCCGCAACGCTTGGTCGGCTTGCTTGCGATCGCTCACATCGATTGAGACCCCCAAAATTTGATGAGGTATCCCATCTACAGTGCGGTTAAACACAACACTTTGAGAATAGAGCCAGCGCCATTCGCCATCAGCATGGTGAGCCTGATATTCAATACTCAGCACCGCCCCTTCTGGAGCTTCACGGAAATTTTCAAAGTGAGCGTAGACGCGCTCTAAATCGTTGGGGTGAATAATGGTCGGAATCACATCTGACCCCATTGCCTGAACTTGCTCAGAGGTGTAGCCTAACAAATCGGTAATTTGGCGATTGGTGTAGATAGAGCGCTGTTCGATCAGATCATGCACAAACAAAATACCGGGCATGGCTTCAGCAATTTGCTGGCTGTAGCGCTGGCTCTCCTGTAACTGGGCTTCGATCGCTTTCCGCAGGGTAATGTTCTCAAACGCTAATCCCAAACATTGGTTGGGCAGCGGAAACGCTTTCAAGCTATACGTTCCTGCGGTAATGCCGTCCTCGCCATATTGCACTTCTCCTAAATCGATCGCTTGCCCCGTTTGCACCACCTCGGCATACCGTTGAACCAGAGGCGATTGCACGAGAGCCGGAAAATGCTCTGCCATCGTCGTGCCGATCAGGGACTCAAAATCAACCCCTGTAGCCGCCGATGCTGCCGGATTCGCAATGAGCAGCCGGAAGGAGCCGCAATCGCACAGGTCTTCTAGCTGCCAGACCACAATTCCAACTTGGACGTTGCGCACGACGCTGGCGTAAAGCTGCAAGCGCTGCTCTGCCTGTTTGCGTTCCGTGATGTCCCGATGAGTGCCCCAGGCTCGCACTAGCATTCCATCTTCAATGACACCAACCAGGTTATTCAAAAAAACTTTGGGGTTGCCAAATTGATCAACTTCATAAGATTCGGCGTCAATCAGCCGATAGCCTGACTCAATAAAGGCTTTTAGATAGTCAGTGTTGTGGGCGTCTGACTGAACCAGAAACGCGCTGAGCTTTGCTCCAACAAGACTTTGAGGTGAAGAAACCCCATACATCTGCGCCATCGCCTGGTTACACTCTGACAGATAGCCATGTTGGTAGAAGCGCTCAATCTGCTCGTCTTCGGAGCAGCAAATCGGCACTGGTTTTTCCAATTCAAAGCACCAAATAGCTTCCGAGCTTTGCCCAATAAATGCCCGATAGCGTTCTTCGCTGCGTTGAAGTGCTATTTCAGCTAGCTTGGGTTCAGTAATTTTCGTTTCATAAGCATTAGCATTGGCAATGACCGTAGCGACGTTACTGGCGATTAAATCAAAGAAGCCTCGATAATCGTCATCAAACTCTCGTCGAGGACTAATGCCCAGCACTAGCAGTCCGACGACTGGCTGCCTTGGTCCTGACGGGCGTAAGGGCAAGACGATCGCAGCATCGGGCGCATCCTCCGATCCGCCTCCCGGTAGGGCTGCCAACTGAGCCGTCAATCCATTGATTTGGTGAGCCTGACCTGTGGTTTTGACCTGCGCCAAATGCCAAGCATCTGTTGCCGTCGCTAAGTCTACCTGTTGCGGACTCGCGATCGTTCCAGGCTCCATTCCCACTGTGCCCGCTAAATACGCTCGACTGCCCTCAGCCTTAACCACATAAAGCAACGCAAACGGAAGGTCATAGGAGTTTTGCGCCAAGGTTTCTACAATCAGCGTACAGGCGGATTTCACCGTTTCTGCCTGACCCGTGTTAGCAGACAGTTCACGCAACGTTTTTAGCCTGCGATCGCTCAGCACTCGCTTTGTCGTCTCAGTACAAGTGCAGAATACGCCTCCGATCCCTCCACTCTCATCTTGAATGGGGCTGTAAGTAAAGGTAAAGTAGGTCTCCTCGGCATAGCCATTCCGAGTGACGATTCGTTGAACATCTTCTAAACAAGTAGACGCGCCCGTTTCCCGCACGCTGTCTAAGAGAGAAGCCATCCTATTGCCATCCTCTGCCCAACACTCGCGCCCCGGACGACCCAAACACTGAGGGTGCTTCGACGGTTCTAGAAGGCAATAGGCATCGTTGTAGAACCACAGGTAGTCGCGTCCCCACCAAAGCGCGATCGGTTGCGGAGACCCCAAGCAGAGGCTGACGGCGGTTCGTAAGCTTTGCGTCCACTCGCTGACGACACCTATTGAGGGTTGCGACCCGTCAGCATTGCCACCCCCGAAGCGTGCCCGCAGCATTGCCCGGATTTCGCCCTCGCCCGCAAATAGGCTATCCATTTCTGCTGTCTTTCCGCCGTCGATCACAGTTCCTCTCTAAATCTAGTAAAATGCCGAACCAGCCATAGCTGCTAACCTATAGGGCTACTGAGGAGAAATCGCCAAGCTTATCTAATCTGCCTCAACACCAACGGAGACGAGGTGACTTCTCCGATTAAGGTGACCCTTAGAAGCGCTTACACCTGCTCTTAAGGCAATTCAGTCAGGCCGTGAAGCTACTGAAGCAAGCTGATAAACTCACGCTGTTTGAGCGATCGACTGGGCCCGAATCTATTTATCTTTGCATTAGACCACACAAACCAAAGCATGACGTACACAGATGTTGTCGTGGGTTGTCTACCGAAAGTTAGAAGCTCTCGTCTATTGTAAGGTGAGTAAGTTGTAAGGTGAGTAAGTCAAGCTCGCTTCAGAAGCGACCCACAACAAATGGTCAAATCAGTACGCATTGTGCGGTTCCATTCGCCCAGTTCCACCTAAAGCAAGTTTTCTAAGCTAACGCGATTGTCTTAAAATTTATTAAAGATGAGTTGCCAAACTCGGGAGAACACACGCGCGATTCATGAGTAACGAAGAACAAATCAGCCTATTTGATGTCACCCCTACCGCTGCTGCTAGTTCCCCAGTAGCAACCCCGGTTGGCTTTGACCCCGACTTGATCCCCACCAGTGCCAAAGTGCCGATTCCTACCGGGACGTATGACTCCATGGCAAAAATGGCAGAACACTGCAATCGCTGCCATCGCTGCGACTTAGGCGCATATCGAACCAATGCGGTGATCGGACGAGGAAATCTCAAAGCTCCTATTTTACTAGTCGGTGAAGGACCAGGACAAACTGAGGACGAAACCGGATTACCCTTCACGGGTAAGTCAGGGCAGTTGCTTGAAAAAATCTTGGCATCGGTCAATCTCACGACAGAGAACGATGTTTTTATCTCTAACATCGTCAAGTGCCGCCCACCCGAAAACCGAGTTCCTACTACCGATGAAGCGAATGCGTGTAGCGGCTACTTAAAAGAACAAATTCGCATGGTTGACCCGAAAATTATTCTGCTAACGGGAGCAACCGCAATGAAGAATTTAGTCGGCATTAAGCAAGGAATTACAAAAGTTCGGGGGCAATGGATTGAGCAAGACGGGCGATTTTATATGCCGATCTTTCACCCCGCGTATCTGTTGAGAAATCAGTCCCGTGACAAGGGCGGTCCCAAGTGGTTGATGTGGCAAGATATCCAAGCGGTGAAAGCTAAGCTCGATGAACTGCGATCGTAGCGGCTACTGTAATTGCTTGAGATTATGACTCTAGGGATGGCAACTTCACAACAACACCAAATTTTTTCGATAGTTTCCGAGCATGTTCAACAAAGTTGGTTTCTCTATCGGTTTGCCTGATAATTGGCAATGTAGTGCCTAAAACGGCAAGAAAATAAGCCTTGATTCTTTGAGGTCTTCTCCTGTAAACGACTTTGACCTCATCTTGAAGATCGCTTAAGTAGACGCTGATAATATCTCGACGCTCATCCGGCAATTCTTCTACAATCCTTTGCAGCGCATCGAGAGAGTTAATAATTTGCTCAACATCTTGAAGTAGGATTTGCTGAGGTGTAGATCTAACGCCAACTGACGGTTTAGAAAATTCATCTGCCTGCCCAACCGACGACTCTTTAGCAACTTCATCAGCCGGACTGCTCAGTTTCTCTAACCCTTTTAGCTGCTCTAATATTGCTTTTCCCTTGTCAGTTAGATAGGCCCGAACGATCTGAAACTCTCTCGTACTATTGTCATAAACCTTAGCCACTTTGAGATATCCATCTTCCGCCATCGTGTCTAGATAATATCGAAGCATTTGCATCGATGATCCCAACGCGCTGGCAATACCTTCCCCAGAAATTGTTCCGCTGTTGACCACTTGCAGAATTCTGATTTGCTTGTCGTTCAATGCCATTGAGGGGTGCAATTCCTACTAAACGCTTTTGAAGTCATCACTTCGGGTTAGGACTGTCATTCTATCCGGTTTTATCCAATAAGTTGTCAGATTTGAGCGGTCGAACGACTCCAGCATTACAATCTCGCAACCAAGTCCGAATGGCTTGACCTAAAATGCCCTGACTACTTTCTCTGGGTGGTGATTCGCCGAGAGCACCTTTGGAGCTTGCAGCCACTGGCGCTTTCGGATAGGTGCCGATCTGGCTAAACAGAAGGGCGAGTTGCCACTCACTCCCAGTTTTTGTCAGAAACAACCAGTGAAAGCCTTGAAGGTAAACCTCTGTGCTTTCTTTGCTGCGCGGACGACCTAGAGTTTGCCGTTCTAGCGTCGTAATGAAGACTTGACGCAAATTTGGGTCAGGATTGCCAGAGGAATTGCCTAAACTGGCAACTCCATCTGGACTGAGCGGAAGCGGCTCAAATTCAGGTCTACCGGCGGTGAGGACATAACTGCGATTTGGATTGCCTCTAGGCGTTGATCGAGCGATGACGCGATTGGTGTAACTTGCGAGATTGCCAAGCATGAGGGCGACAAGCGGTTCGACTTGGGAGGGGCAGGCGTATCGGGGCGGCGGGGACGCGTCGCTTTTAGAAGCAAACGAGAGTAGAGCCGTAAGGGTTAAAGACACAGCCTCGATTGCGACGCAAGCTGCCAAGGGCATCGCGAACACCTTCCATCCCCTCGACCTCCGCCAGCCCTCATCGCCCATCCCTAACCTCCAATCTCCTCACAGATTCGCTCAAACGCTTTAGCTGGGTCATCTGCCATCGTAATCGGACGCCCAATCACCAAATAGGTTGATCCAAATTGAATGGCTTGAGCAGGAGTCATGTGCCGCTGTTGATCTCCCGATGCTGCCCACGTCGGTCGCACGCCCGGTGTAACCAGAACAAAGTCATCGCCGCAGGTTTGTCTAAGTTGCTGCACCTCTTGCGGAGAACACACCGCGCCTGCTAAGCCACTTTCCTGGGCTAGAAGTGCCATTTTAAGCGCATATTCTGGTAACTCTAGCGGCACGTTTAGTTCAAAGGCCAACGTTTGAGCCGAAATACTGGTTAACAGCGTAACGGCGATTAATTTAGGAACGGGCAAGCCCGCTTGTTCGGCACTGGTTTGCAGCGCCACTTGCGCCTGTTGCAGTCCGGCTTTTCCGGTTGTGGAATGAATGGTGACTAAATCGACACCATATCTCGCGGCAGCCGCGCATGCACCCGCAACGGTGTTGGGAATGTCATGAAATTTTAGATCGAGAAAGATGCGCTTTTGCCGCTCTTTTAGACGCGTCAGAATGGTTGCACCACTGCTAACAAACAATTCTAGCCCGACTTTCCAGAAGGTGACTTGCGGCAGTTGGTCGAGCAGCGCGATCGCATCCTCCTCACTCGCTACATCCAGGGGAACAATAATGCGCTCAGAAATTCCCATACGTTATTCCACAAAGCGAACAAATTTAGTTTTACCAAGCTGCAGCACTTTTCCGAGCAATTCTTCAGGAGATGCAAAGGTTAGATCGACCTGATCCACCTTCTGACCGTCTAACTTGACTGCTCCGCCCTGAATTTGACGCCGCGCCTCCGAACTGCTCTTACACAGACCTGTTGCGCTGACTAGATAGAAAATTTTGGACGGAAACTGAACGGCTGAGAGCGAAAACTCTGGGACAGACTCACTCTGACTGCCTGCTCCTTGAACCAGATTGATCGCAGCGGCTTGAGCTTCAAGAGCGTTTTCTTTGCCGTGATACTGAGCAGTAACTTCTAGAGCAAGGAGTTTCTGACGATCGCGCGGCTGCTCTGGTAGCTGATCTAACGGCAGATTGGTTAGCAACTCAAAATATTGCTCAAGCAGCGCATCCGGAATTTTTTCCAGCTTTGAGTACATACTGAGCGCATCTTCCGATAGCCCAATGTAATTACCCAGTGATTTCGACATTTTCTGAACGCCATCGGTTCCGAGCAGAATCGGCATTAGCAGACCAAACTGAGGTGTCTGCCCAAAATGGCGCTGCAAATCTCGACCGACCGCCAGATTGAACTTCTGATCCGTGCCGCCGAGCTCTACATCAGACGCGATCGCAACCGAATCGTAGCCCTGCATTAACGGGTAGAGGAACTCATGGATGTAGATCGGTGTCCCTTGTTTATATCGCTCCGCAAACCCTTCCTTCGCTAGCATCTGCCCGACTGTCATCGTCGCCAGCAACTCTTGAATCTTGGGTAAATCAAGTGCTGATAGCCATTCCGAGTTATAGCGCACTTCCAGGCGTCCGGGCGTGTCGAAATCTAGAATGGGACGCACCTGATTGAGATAGGTTTCAGCGTTTGCTTTCACCTGCGCTTGAGTCAGCTGACGCCGTACTTCCGACTTCCCAGTCGGATCTCCGATTTGCGCTGTAAAATCTCCAATAATCAACACTGCTGTATGTCCAGCATCCTGAAACGATCGCAGCTTTCGGAATACGGTACTATGCCCCAAGTGAATATCCGTACCCGTCGGATCGATTCCGAACTTAATGCGGAGAGGACGGTCAGCCTGCTCAATCCGATTGACCAGATTCTCATTTGGGCTATTCGACTCTGGCTGATCTGGAAAGATTTCACTGATGCCCCGGTACAGCCAAGAAAAATTGGTTAGCATACGTTGTTTGATACAAAACCGCGATACCATCTGCTCTGATGTAGAAGATGCTTCCCCTTGTTAGAATTCAAGGATTATTCAGTCACACTACTATAATTGGGGCAATCTTTGACCCGTTTCACAACCCTAGCGCATGAGATTGGAGAACTGCCTATCCGCAAGCCCGCAACTGACTTTACAGAAACTTTGTTTCATTTTGGGAAGTCTCATTTATCCTACTAAAGTTATCTTTGATACCCGTATCAAAATCCTGCTTCAACAACCGTTAATTTACTCTAGCTAGAGCATTCCTCCAGCTACCTTCGTTGCCCTTTTGAGAATAGAGAGATCACCGTGTCGTCTAACACCATCAGACAAAAGCAACAGCGTGAACCTGAATCCACGGGTCAATTTATCCGGTCAGTCGCCAAGGTTACAGGAGGAACTCTACTTGGACTCACGATGCTGTCCAGTGCGATCGTTGCCGGTGGATTGGTCGGCTTAGCCGTCAGCTTCCGCAACTTGCCCGATGTGCGCGTACTCCGAGGCTATACCCCAAGCGAGACGACTCATATTTATGACATCAAGGGTAAACCACTCGCCAGCATTCACGGGGAAGCCAATCGGGAAGTGGTACCGCTCGATAAAATTTCTCCTCACCTCAAGCGAGCGGTGATTGCGATCGAAGATAGCTACTTCTATTCCCATAGCGGCGTCAACGTCGGGGCAGTGGCGCGGGCGACAGCCGCAAACTTCAGCACGGGTAGAACGGTAGAAGGGGGTTCTACCCTAACGATGCAGTTGGTGAAGAACTTGTTCTTGTCACCCAAACGCGCGTTTAGCCGGAAAATTGCAGAGGGCGTTCTAGCGCTGCGGATTGAGCAGATTTTCAAAAAAGACCAGATTCTCGAGATGTATCTCAATCAGGTCTACTGGGGTCACAACAATTATGGAGCACAGACAGCGGCGCAAAGCTACTTTGGCAAATCCGTTTCAGAGCTAAACTTAGCGGAATCGAGCATGATGGCAGGCCTAATCCAGTCGCCGGAAGCGCTGAGTCCATTTGCCGATCTTAAAAGTGCCAAGAAGCGACAGCGAGAAGTGTTGCATCGCATGACCGAACTGGGTTGGATTACGGTGAGTGAAGAAGAAACCGCTCGAAAGCAGCCCCTTAAGCTCGGCAAAATCACGTCCTTTCAGAAGAGTGAGATGCCGTATGTCAGCGATGCGGTCGTTCAGGAACTCACCAAGAAGTTTGGACGCGATGCCGTGCTGAAGGGCGGAATGCGGATTCAAACCACGATTGATTCTAAGCTGCAACGCATCGCAGAAGATACGGCTAGTAGCTGGATTGGCAGGCTCAATGGCATGGGAGTTTACGCCGATCAAATGGCCATCGTGTCGGTAGACCCGCGCACCCATTTTGTTAAAGCAATGGTTGGCGGGGTGGACTTCAAGAAGAGTCAATACAATCGAGCCATTCAAGCCTTGCGTCAACCTGGATCAGCGTTCAAGCCGTTTGTCTACTATGCAGCGCTGGCGTCTGGTAAATATGGTGCTGACTCGACGGTATATGACAGTCCTGTGGGGTACCCAGATGGGTACGACATGTACTATCCCCAAAACTACGATCGCACCTTTGGTGGAGCCATGTCTCTGCGTCGCGCCCTAGAGCAGTCACGGAATGTCCCGGCTGTGAAACTGGGTCAAGAGCTTGGCTTAAACAAAATCGTTGAGATCTGTCGCAGCATTGGCATCAAAAGCCCCATTGATCCGGTCATTTCGCTACCGCTTGGAGCCGTTGATTTAACACCGATGGAAATGGCGAGCGCTTATGCCACGTTTGCCAACAACGGCTGGTACTCCGAGACGACGTTGATTGCCCAGGTCAGCGACAGTAGCGGAAATACGTTGCTCGACAATACCCCTCGACCGAGACTCGTTCTTGACCCGTGGGCATCAGCATCGCTCAATGATGTCCTTCAGGGGGTTGTCTCACGCGGAACCGGAACCGCCGCGCAGATTGGGCGTCCGGCAGCAGGTAAAACAGGAACTACCTCGTCTGAGCGGGATATTTGGTTTGTGGGCTATGTGCCACAACTCGCAACGGCTGTTTGGGTTGGTAATGATGACTATACACAGTTGGGTCAAGGCGCAACGGGCGGTAGCTACGTCGCTCCGATTTGGCGCGACTTTATGTCACAGGCATTGCAAGGTGTGCCGGTTGAAAAGTTTAGACCCGCTTCTGACTTCGATCGACCTTGAACAGATCTTAAACAAATACAGAAATGGACGATCGAGCATCTTGGGCGTTTAGCAAAAACGGTCAGGCTCAATCGTCCATTCAAAATTGTTTTCTATAAAAAATCTTATTTGTCGATTTGTGATTTCATCCGCGCCAACGTTTGATTCATCTGATCAAACATTTGTTGTGGCGTAATACCAAATTGGTTAAGCTGCGTTTTCATCTGCTCAACGGTCATTTGAGCCGTGAAATCTTCGGATAGCTCAAAGCGTTTCATAAAAATTTTGTAGCGATCCATAATGGCTTCCATCTGCTCGATAAACAGAAGTTTGCCTTCGCGATCGAACTTGCCATAGCTGCCGCCTAGGTTTACAAGCGACTGATAATCATCGAACAGTTGCTTTGCTTCTTGTTGGACAATCTCGGAGTCAAAAAATCCCATTGCTCTAAAGTGGCTTGAGTAGCTGAATAGGAGTTGATTGGAATATCTCAATCAGGCTCTATTGCTTATCTTAATGCAACCCTCTACTGACGATAAGTAGGGCTTTCACTACCTGAAGCTGAGGCCTTCGAGCATAATCAATCTCAGAGCCACTCTGATCCGTCAGATTAAAACTATACTGAGCGACAGGCTTAACATCTGACGCCACGACCCCTGCGATCGCTTGTTCATAGAAGGTTTCTACTTCATGCACAGGTTTGCGCATAAGCTGCTGGGCAACGTCACTCTGAGGCACCAACGACGATAGGTGGCCATCCTCAAGGGTGGGTACAGTTGGGCAATCTACTTTAAAAACAAAATCCGCTATAGTGGCACTCTGAGGGGGTAGAGTATCAAGGCGATCAGCGTTAGGGCCTTGCAAGGATGAGGCTATACTTCTATGCACTCAACTTGTATGTACTTAACTTAGGCCGTGTAAACCGGAGAATCGGACGAAATCGACAGCCATGTTAGCGAAACCAAGAAGTCGGAGAATTGCGGCACTTTTGGCATTAGCAGGAGCGGTTCCTATGTTTGGTGGCTTTCATCTTGCGGGGTTGCACAAACTCTATTTAGGACAGCGCTGGTGGTGCCTAATCTATGTTGCATTTGCACTAACTGGAAGCAAAGCAGCCTGGATTGCGGGCGTGTTTGATGCGATCTTTTATTTAGTTCAGAATCCCGATGAGTTTGATGCGAATTTTAACGAGGGTGAGCTTTTGGAAGCGGGGGCTGGCATGTTTGGAAAAGCCTCTGAGCCTGTCAGTACGATCGCAGAGACGTTACGAGATCTCGATCATCTGCGAGAAGATGGCTTGATTTCGGAGTACGAATTTGAACAGAAGCGGCGAAAGCTGCTAGAAAAGATTCAGTAAGAGTGAATCAGTAAGAGTGAAGGGAAATGGGCTTTCTGAATTGGTTAACGTCTGGCTCAGGAGGAGCGGCTCAATCCCTGAAGTCGCAAATTCAGAATGATCCTTACTATCGATTCCAGTCGTTGGAAGAAATTAAACTGGCAGTATCGCTTGGCATTCAAATTGATGTCAATCAAGCAAATGTGGATGACTGGCTACGACTTCCAGGGCTTTCAATCCATCAAGCTAAGATGCTGACCCAACTGAGCACCTCAGGAGTTCAGTTTTTCTGTGCGGAAGATGTTGCGGCTGCGTTAGGTATGTCGGCTCAGCGCATCAAGCCACTAGAACCGATTATGAGATTTTGTTATTACGATCCAGAAAGTTTGGTTCAAATTCAGCGCGTGAATTTGAACACGGCGTCTCCAGAAGAGTTAGCGCAAATTCCGGTCATGAAGCCCGTGTTAGCCCGCGCGATCGCACGAAACCGAATAACCAACGGCAATTACAAAAACGTGGTCGATCTGCAAGAACGACTATCGTTACCTAGCAAAGTAACAGCCGAGTTAATGCATTACTTGAATTTCTAGATTGGACTTACACATTGGCAATCACATTACCAATGGATTTGATAACGTTTGATAGCGGATGCAGGTTTCGCTTCCAATCAGTATTCCTCTGTTACAAAATCCGCTGCCAGCACTACACGCCACCGATTCGATCAAACGGAAAGAACCGAAATAACGCTCGCCCAATAATATAGTCCTTCGGCAAAAATCCCCACACATGGGAATCATTGCTATTGTTGCGATTGTCTCCCATTACAAAAAAGCTATTCTCAGGAACTCGAACTGGGCGCAGCGTATATTTTGGGGGTTCTGCAATGTAGGGTTCTTCCACCTGCACGTTGTTGATTAAAACCTTGCCATTCTTCACTTCAACCGTTTGTCCGGGTTCGCCAATGATCCGCTTGATGAAGGCTTGATCTTTAAGATATCCCTGTTCTTGTAGCTGGGGGGGTGGATCAAATACGACAATTTCGCCCATCTCTGGATTTCGGAACCGATACGAAAGCTTTTCGACAACTAAGCGATCGCCAATCCTCAGCGACGGAATCATCGAGTCAGACGGAATAAATCGAGGCTCTGCGATATACGATCGCACCATCAGCGCCAAAATCAGCGCGATGACCAGAATTTGAATATTTTCCCACCACACTTTCCATGTAGGAGACGGTGTAGGCGTAGCAGTCGTCGGTTCGTGAGTCATAAAGGAAGTTGCAGTGAGCGTTACGGATGAGAGCAACGCTGATTGACCAAAGTACTTCCGCTATTCTACCTTTGACAGTTCTTCAAATTCTCTCTAACGATGAAGATGAACGGCGATAGATTCGACCAGAATGACGCGAAAAGACCTTGCTCGCCGCTCCGTCGCATTGTTAGACCGTACCCTACCGATTGCTTCTAAATTTAGGATCACAAGGGTGCAATTTTGACGATGCCGCCCTCAACAGTATCAACCTGTAATCGATAACCGTAGAGCATCGCCATTCCGAGCAATGGTTCCGTTTCTGATTCTGCAATATCGATCTCGCGGTATTGCCCATCCCAAATAACAGTCCCGCGATATAAATCAAACAGGGTTTGACTGCCATCCCCCAAGGTCACAGTATTAGAAATAGTCCAAGGCAATTCAAGGCGAACAATCGCTTCAGATGGCAAAGACAAAAAAACATCGAATCCAGTGTCAATGACGGTATCGATGACTTGCCGTTGCCCAGACGAGTTACCAACCACTAGGGGGAGTGTTGCTTCACGACGCAAATTTACGACTCCGCAAATCATTGATTCTTTTTCAGACTCCGCGATCCAAAATGATAGACGGCGCGGTGCCCGATCCGAATCCCCCAAGGTTGAGCATCAGGATTGCGTTCAAATAGCCGATCAGTTGCAGCGATGATCGTGTCACCAACTTCAAAATCTCCAGTTTCGATGTCGATCGCCACAATTTTGCCATCGTTGCCCGCTTCGACCTGCTGCCGAATACCAGACTCGTAGAGTTCCTGCCCCCGTTGGGCTAACTCTTCTTTGCTGTAACGTCGTTGTCTAACTGCCATAGGCTTGTCCTCGTTGCGACTCACCCCTTTCATTTTAGCTTGGAGCACGAATTTGGGACGTAGCCAATATCCTCCTTGATGTAGGCTAGCGACATAATTTACTCATTGAACATCCATCGATCAGGAAGAAATCTCCATCCCAGCCGCTCTACCTCTTCTACTGTCATCGCAAAAATGAACACGTCTGGAGACAAGTCCCATTGCTTGAATTGATAACCAGTCTCTACGATCATTGGATTGATTTGACTAACGAGAATAAGCGGATCATCAGGCGGACCTTCAGGAACAAAAGAGAAGCTTTGCCCATTGAGGACAAATTCAATTACACTAGGCTCTGCTTCTCGTATATTTTGCGGAATGAAAGCGCCGCGAGAAATAGAGCCTAGTTGTTGGATCGTCTCTACGAAAGTATCAAAATTGTAATCTGGCGGTTCTTCAGCATAGAGAATATCTGTAGCAGTACTCAAAACTCTCTTTGCATCAAGTTTTAGAAGTAACCAGTCATGCCCCTCATGAAAAAGTTTGGCGATTTCCCTTTCTGTTTCCACTTGACGTAGACGGATGATCTGATCAGCAAGTTCTTCATCAGATAGATCCGCGTAATCTGCAAAGAAACCGAAACTTTGGTAAAAGCGAGTTCTAGTTACCAACCATTCTCTTGTATACATCTTGACTGGAAATTCAATAGTTAAGCTCTCGTAGAATTCCCAAAACTAGAACGCGGTAACAATTGATTAGACAGACAGCGATCGCTGTACCAATTCTGTGCAGCAGTTCATACAGAGCTTCATCCGTATAGTAGCCCCATTAACAAAGTGGGCTTCTATCCCTTCAGTAGATCTTTATCATCATCCTTGAAAGAGTGTGCAACAACCTACCAGCACAGTTCCCCAAAGTAATTAAGAAAGCACAATGTATAAAAACTTACACGCCGGAGATTCACAAATGGGAAGGAGGGAAGCAATGAACATCTATAAAACAGAACCATTCGATCAGCGTGAAGAAACTGTCCATCCGTGCGAAGAAACTGTCCATCCATGCAAAGAAGCTGCCCATTCGTGCGAAGAAACTGTCCATCAGTATGAAGAAGCATTCCTATTGACCCAAAGAAACTGTCCATCTCTGCGAAGAAACTGTCCATCAGTATGAAGGAACATTTCAACGGCGCGAAGCAACGCTGCCTTAGGAGCAAGAAACTTCCTATCAATCGCTAGAAATGATGCTAAAGTCCCTTTCGACAGTGTATAAAGTAGTCTTCAATTAGCGGTAAATCTGTAACGCTGGGATTTATCATTCTTCTCTAGACCATCTACCAGTTCAGAAAGGATTGAACGTTATGCCATTGTCTCTCGTCGATCTCAGGGAAAATCTAGACGGGTTAGGCTACTACTTAGGTCCACGCGGATTAGATGGACTGGGAAATAATTTCAACGCCTGCGATCGCGATGTCTTAGGAAATATCGATTGTGCTACAACTGCACTGCGCGGACTGGAGTATGTCGAAACCTATACTCAAGCCGCGATCGCGCAGTTTCAGCAGGATGCAAACCTCACTCCCGATGGTAAAGACGGAGTTGACCTGCGAGCGACCGTCGAGAAAACCGTAAAAATTCTTCAAAACAATCTCAAGATCGTCACTGGGCTATCTCTGCCGATTACAGGCAACTACCGTCGCGAAACTTATAGTATTGTCAAGGTTTATCAGCGCAATCGACGATTTCCAGTCACAGGTATTGCGGCGATCTCCGTTCGTCGCCAGCTAGATGCCGATGCCCGCGCCATTCAAACCCCTTCACCTAGCCCAACTCCGTCTCCCTCAGAACTTGAATCGCTAAGAAAACTTAGAAGTGATTTAAGCCAGGTTAAAAATCAGTTCTTTCGTGGAGCGATCACAGAAAGCGAGTTTGTTCGGCGAGTGTATGACTTAATTCCCTAAATGCCGCAACTAGCTCCCGCAGCTCGACTTTAAACGCTCCGTCCTCTGTCAGTGAAGTAAAGGCAGAGGGCGGAGCGTTTAGATATTGGCTATTACGAGCTTAGCGCCGCTCTAAAGTAGATGTGAGATGCTCGATCGCGCCTGTCAACCGCTCTTGAGAAAGCACAATCGGATCGGCTGGAGCAGCTTCTTCCACGGCTTCTTGAAGAAAAAATCTCCGTCTTGCTTTTTCAATTGCCCGAATCAGAATGAAAATGACAGAGGCAATGATCACAAAGTTGATCACTGCCGCTAAAAATACGCCGATTTTAATGCCATTACCAACCACAAAATTCTCTAACCTATCAACCCCTGCGGCTTGCATTGCAGGACCGATAATAGCTGGCGTAATCACATCTGTGACTAGCGAATCAACAATTTTGCTAAACGCAGCCCCGATGATAACGGCAACGGCTAAATCAATGACATTGCCTTGCATCAGAAACTTTTTAAAGTCTGCCCAAAATCCACCGTTTGCCATAAGACGCTTTATCCCTCAACTTTTATCTAAATGGTCAACACTACAATGTTCTTAACTGAACACGTTACAAGCTTGTAGGAGAACGTTTATTTCTAGCTTCTATTGCAGTAGAGATATATGCTTTACCACTCAAAGAACAGCAGTAAGCCTTATTCTATTTCTGAGCAGTATAATTCGCAGGTTTTTCCAGTTTTTTTAAGATCGATAAATTATTTAAGAAAGTGGAAAATAAAAGCGGCAGAGAGGTTTGACTCTCTGCCGCTTTTATTTTTAATCTTCTAGAAATTCACTACTCGGCGGCTTGGGGCAACAACTCACGCTCTTGTCCCTGAATCACCTTCACCTGTCCGCTCTCATCCACATCGACGACGGCAGTATCACCATCTTTAATGCGGGCAGACAGAATTTCCTCAGCCAACGAATCCTCTAGCAGTCGCATAATGGCACGACGCAGTGGACGCGCTCCATAGCTGGGATTGTAGCCCTCTTCCACCAAGCGGTCTTTAAACTTCTCGGTGACTTCGAGGGTAATTCCTTGCTCCTGCAAGCGCTTGAAGACATCATTCAGCATGATGACTGCAATCTCTTTGACCTCTTCCTTGTTCAATTGACGGAAGACGATGATCTCATCGAGACGGTTAAGGAACTCAGGCCGGAAGTAGTTCTTCAGTTCTTCGTTCACTAGCGCCCGGATGCGGTTGTACTGAGAATCGGATTCGCCTTCACCGGAGAACTCGAAGCCCAAACCACCGCCGCCTTTCTCGATCACCTTGGAACCAATGTTCGAGGTCATAATCAGCAAGGTGTTCTTGAAGTCTACGGTGCGTCCCTTGGCGTCGGTCAAACGACCATCTTCCAAGATTTGCAGCAGCATGTTGAACACGTCAGGGTGCGCTTTCTCAATCTCGTCGAACAGCACCACGGTATAAGGACGACGACGAACGGCTTCGGTTAACTGACCGCCTTCGTTGTAACCGACATATCCAGGAGGCGAACCGATCAGTTTAGAAACGGTGTGACGCTCCATAAACTCTGACATGTCAAGGCGAATCATGGCATCTTCAGATCCGAAGAAGTAAGCTGCCAATGCCTTCGTCAACTCAGTTTTACCAACCCCGGTAGGACCAGAGAAGATAAAGCTGGCGATCGGGCGGTTGGGATTCTTCAAACCAACCCGAGCCCGGCGAATCGCCCGCGATACGGCTTTCACCGCTTCGTCTTGACCAATCAGGCGGGTGTGCAGGGTGTCTTCCATGTGCAGCAACTTCTCAGACTCAGATTCGGTGAGCTTATTCACCGGAACACCCGTCCAAGATGCTACGATCTGCGCAATGTCCTCTTCCGTCACAAGCGGCTGAGCGTCTTCGCCCGTCGATTCGGTCTTACGAGTTTGAGCGATTGCTCGAATCTCGGTTTTGATCTCCATTTCGCGATCGCGCAGTTCGCCTGCTTTGTCAAAGTTCTGCGAGCGTACCGCGTCATCTTTGTCTTTTAAGACTTGACGCAGTTCGCGATCGAGTTCTTTAGCGGCAGGTGGTAACTGTGAGTTGATCAGTCGAACGCGGGAACCCGCTTCGTCGATCAGGTCAATCGCTTTATCGGGCAAGAAGCGATCGGAAATATAGCGATCGGACAGTTTCGCTGCCGCATCCACCGCTTCATCCGAAATCTTCAGCTTGTGGTGCTGCTCGTAGCGCTCGCGCAGACCCCGCAGAATTTCGATGGTTTCATCCACCGAGGGTTCACCAACCATAACGGGTTGGAAACGACGCTCTAGGGCAGCATCCCGTTCGATGTGCTTGCGATACTCATCGAGCGTGGTGGCTCCAATGCACTGCAATTCACCCCGCGCCAAAGCTGGCTTAAGGATATTAGCGGCATCGATCGCGCCTTCGGCAGCGCCCGCACCGATCAGGGTGTGAACTTCGTCGATGACCAAGATGACGTTTCCGGCAGAGCGGATCTCGTCCATGATCTTCTTGAGGCGTTCTTCAAATTCACCCCGATATTTGGTTCCTGCCACGAGCAGACCAATATCAAGGGTGACGACGCGCTTATCTTCCAGAATGTCTGGAATATCGTCGTTGGCAATCCGTTGAGCGAGACCTTCTGCGATCGCGGTTTTACCCACTCCAGGCTCACCAATTAGCACTGGATTGTTCTTTGTCCGGCGACCAAGGATTTGAATCACTCGTTCAATTTCTTTTTGGCGACCCACAACGGGATCAAGCTTTCCATCAGCGGCAAGTTGCGTGAGGTTCGAGCCAAACTCGTCGAGGGTCGGAGTTTTGGTTCGTCCTTGGCTACCTCCCGAGGAAACCTCGGCAGTTTCGCCCAGCATTCGGATCACTTGAGTCCGGACCTTCGAGAGGTCAACTCCCAGATTTTCAAGCACTCTGGCAGCGACTCCTTCACCTTCTCGAATCAGCCCTAGAAGCAGGTGTTCAGTGCCAATGTAGTTGTGTCCTAACTGGCGGGCTTCCTCAAGGGAGAGTTCTAGAACGCGCTTTGCCCGTGGCGTAAACGGAATTTCCACTGCCACAAAGCCCGATCCTCGACCGATAATCTTCTCTACTTCGATCCGAGCGTCCTTGAGGTTGACGCCCATCGATTTAAGGACTTTGGCGGCGACGCCAGTTCCTTCTCCGATTAGACCCAGGAGGATCTGTTCTGTACCGACAAAGTTATGACCCAGGCGGCGTGCTTCCTCCTGAGCTAACATAATGACCTTGATGGCTTTTTCTGTGAAGCGTTCAAACATGGCGTTTTTCCATTTACCTGCTGCGTGCCGGTAGGGTGATTCTAACATAGACAAAACCTCCGGTTGCTATGATTCCAGCAACAGGTTGGAGCGCGATAACCGATCTCTTTCGTTCGGTCGAGCCAAGAAAAAGAAAAATTTATAGCCAAAGGCAGATTGTCAGCGAAAGCTTAGGGATAAGTCAAGGTAGAGTTCTCTGCTATTAACAACTCTAAACCAAGCTGAAGTGACCAATGGTGGTGCGTAAGACGATGGTGAATTTCAGTCCATTGCGTTGTCAGAAGCGTGCCGAACTCAGTCGATTGAAGTTTGCCGCGCCATAGAATTAGGGCATCTTCGCCGGTATCAGTGTAATAACCTTTACGCTGTCCTGCAATTTGAAATCCAAACTTTTGATATAGCAATAGAGCGGACTGATTAGAAATTCTGACCTCTAAGGTAGCGCGTGCCATGTCGCGTTGGCGGGCACGATCGAGGAGGGCACATAGCATAAGGTGCCCGAGTCCGCGTCGCTGGTAGTCAGGATGAATGCCCAAAATTGTGATGTGAGCTTCGTCAAGAATTGCCCAATAGCAGCCAAGTCCGAGCAGGGGATCGCTGGCAGCGGATGGGGTCGCAGATGTAGCACGTGGGCGGCTCGTTGAAAGATTTGCTTTTGGATTAACTTTTGGGTTAACGAGGAATTCGCTCCGCTCTTCAGTGATGTCAGTGATGACAACTGCTTCTTCATCAGGGGTTGAAGGTGCTGGAACGATCGCCAGTAAGTCGCTATTTGGGCTTTCTAATTCTCTCTGATAGCCGTCCAGCGTCCATAAACCACCAAAGCAAAGGTGATCCAACTGGAGCGCGGCCGGAAGAAGAGTGTGGTCAAGAGGCTGAAGCTTAATCGAGGTCACGCCGCGTTAAATTCGACTCCGAATCAACAGCCCTCAATTGTACACTGGGTAACATAGTGTTTAAATGGGCAAGTCACCCGCCCCCAGCGATCGAGGACGCAACAAGAATGGTATCGACTCACGCTTTAGAGGCGCAAAATACAGGTCGCCAATACTTAACCGACATTACACCAGAGCGCTCTCCAAATCAGTCTCTAGTGCCGTTGACTGCAAAGGTCAACGATCGCGACCATTTAGAAATTGGAGGTTACGATGTAACAGATCTGGTTCAGCAATTTGGCTCGCCTCTCTACATATTGGATGAAGCTTCCCTGAGAACAGCCTGTCGCCAATATCGGGACGCATTTAAACGCTACTATCCTGGCGAATCTCAAGTGCTGTATGCCTCGAAAGCTTGGAACTGTCTAGCGGTTTGCGCGATCGTTACTCAAGAAGAATTAGGAATTGATGTTGCAACGGGCGGCGAACTCTTCACCGCACTGCAAGCCGGAGCGAACCCCAGAAAGATCTATTTACATGGCAACAATAAATCGCTGAGTGAACTCAAATTTGCTGTCGAGTCGGGTTGTACGATCGTGGTAGACAACCGCTTGGAGATCGAGACGCTGGCGAGTTTGAAAACCGACAGCTGCATCCAAATCATGATGCGGATCACACCAGGGCTAGACTGCCACACCCACGAATACATTCGCACGGGGCACATCGACAGTAAATTTGGCTTTGATCCAAATCAGGTTGAGGAGGTCTTCAAATTCATCAGCCAATATCCATCCTTGTCGCTGGTTGGCTTGCACGCACACATTGGCTCTCAAATTTTTGAACTGCAAGCCCATCAGGATTTAGGGGGTGTGATGGTGCAGTGGTTGAATAAAGCGACACAGCACGGATTCACGATCAAAGAAATTAATGTGGGCGGCGGCTTAGGAATTCGCTACAACGAAGGCGACGATCCACCCAGTATCGATGAATGGGTGAAAACGGTTTGTGATGGACTCATTCAAGCGTGTCAAGCCGCTAATATTCCTTTGCCTAAAGTTTTAGCAGAGCCAGGACGTTCTCTGATCGGCTCTTCTTGCGTGACCGCATATACAGTCGGTAGCAAGAAAACGATTCCAGGCATTCGCACCTATCTGAGTGTCGATGGCGGTATGTCTGATAATCCTCGTCCGATTACGTATCAGTCGATTTGTCGGGCGATCGTCGCCAACCGCATGTCAGAACCCATGACCGAGACGGTGACGATCGCCGGCAAGCACTGTGAATCGGGAGACATTCTAATTAAAGACGCGACACTCCCTCCAACTCAACCCGGAGATACTCTCGTTGTCATGGCAACCGGAGCTTACAATTACAGCATGTCGTCTAACTACAATCGACTGGCTCGCCCGGCGGCTGTTTTGGTCGGCAATAGCAACGCGGCTCTCATCTTGCAACGGGAAACCTACGAAGATTTGATTCGTTACGATCGCCTTCCTGCCCATCTGAAATAACGATGTAAGGATGAACTAGGAACCTACTGTCTAGGAATACAGAACGACTCCTATCTCTCTCGTTCTTTCTCCTCCATCCTTCCTCCCTCATCCCTCATCCCTCTTCTTCCCAACTGCTCCTGACAGGATACCGTCCTTGTTAGCTCTCACTCTAGACAATCTCCAGTTCTTGCTTAACCTGGAAAATCTTCGGTTTTTGCTCGATGTCGGGTTGGTGTTGGCACTGACCTACATGATGCTGATCATTATTGGAGAGCGTCGCACCCTTTGGATGGTGAGGGGTTTTATTGTTCTGATGCTGGCGGCAGCAATCAGTCGTCGGGTTGACCTGACACTGCTCAGCTTTGTCCTCAATAACTTGGTTGTGGGTGCAGCTGTAGCGATGGCATTCATTTTGCAATCCGAGTTCCGACGATTTTTAGAACAGCTTGGACGAGGAGAAATCGTGCAGCTGTTTCAACCGTCTCGCCGCAGCTTGCCCGGATCGGACAGTGTGACGGATCAAATTGTTGATGCGATCAAAGAGCTATCCCAAAATCGAACAGGAGCACTTTTAATTCTAGAAACCGGTAGCCCAATCGATGAGCGCGATTTCTCAGTTCCAGGCGTAAAATTGAATGCGGAACTTTCAAAAGAGTTGTTGCAAACGATTTTTCAAACGACAACGCTGCTGCACGATGGAGCCGTTCTCATTCGTGGCTCTCGCATTGTGGCAGCAGGGGTGATTCTGCCTCTATCAGAGAAAACAGCGTCTCGGCAGCTTGGCACTCGTCATCGTGCCGCGATGGGAATGACTGACCGAGTAGAAACTTGTATTTGTATTGTTGTTTCTGAAGAAACGGGGTCAATTTCACTAGCAGAACGTGGAATTCTAAATCGTCCCCTCACGAGCAGTAAATTGAAGGAGTTACTAGAAGCGAAGTTCTCGTTTTCGGGCGATCGCGAACCTGTCGCTCCAAATCTAAGAACGTTCATTCGCCGCTTGATGACCAAGGGATTATCCTTGTTCTCACGGCTGTTTCAAAAACGGACGTTACCCAATTCGGTAGAGCTTCGTAAAGCTAAACCCAAGGTCAGTGATGGGCGAAAGCCTGGCGATTCAGAGTTCTAAATTCCCGTTTCTGTTGATGTTCGATTGCTCGAACGGCTTGACTACTCACCCTCGGTTGCTCGAAAACAATGACTGCGAAGCCCTCGACTTTACAAGAATTACCGACTGATTTGCATCGCGATCGCTTGCCTAAACATGTTGCTGTGATTATGGATGGAAATGGACGCTGGGCAAAGCGTCAAGGTCTTCCGCGCATCATGGGACATCGACGTGGGGTGGATACGCTAAAAGATCTGCTGCGCTGCTGCCGAGATTGGGGCGTTCAAGCGCTGACGGCATATGCTTTTTCGACCGAAAATTGGGGTAGACCACTCGAAGAAGTCGATTTCTTGATGACGCTGTTTGAGCGGGTGCTGCGCCAAGAGTTGCGCGAAATGAAAGAAGAAAATGTCCGCATTCGCTTTGTGGGCAACTTAGATGCGCTGCCCACGAGTTTGCAGGCAGAGATTGAGCGATCGATGCTGGAAACAAAAGACAATCAGGGCATTACGTTCTCAGTCGCGACAAATTACGGTGGGAGGCAAGAAATTGTGCGGGCCTGCCGTGCGATCGCCGCTCAAATTCAACAAGGCTTAATTCAACCAGACGACATTGATGAAAGTCTGTTTGATCGGCATCTTTACACAGCTGGAGTCTGCGATCCGGACTTGCTAATCCGGACGAGTGGTGAGATGCGCCTGAGCAATTTTCTGCTGTGGCAAGCGGCCTATGCCGAACTTTACGTTACAGATACCCTCTGGCCTGACTTCGATCGGCATGAGTTTCATCAAGCTCTAGCGTCGTATCAAGGCCGTGAGCGACGCTTTGGAAAGGTTGGTAAAGCCTAATACAGACTTGTCTAGAGTACTAAGGTCCGCCAAAGATAGCGTCTTCGAGGTCTTGGCGGGAGAGCGAATATTTGAAGGAGCGCTGCAAGTCCCGACCTTCAACGTTGAGATAGCGCACCGTTAATTGATCTACATCCAAGCAGAGTTCTGCTTGCCACTTTGAACGCTCTATTGTCCAGCAATGAAGTTCATCTGAATCTTGCTGACAGCCTTGATCTGTCAGCCAAGATTCAATCTGAGGGAGGGGATGATTGTAAAGGGGAGTATCAGCTGGGGGAAGAGTCATAGGGTAAGGGATAGCTGCTAAGGATGGGGTAGTGAACGACTAGATTCAATTATTACATTTGGCTAATCGTTAAATTTGGCGACGGCCTCAAATTCTACCGGAGCAGTCTCTGAAGGTTTCGGCGTGTTTCCTTCAAAAGTTGCTCTTGCCGGGTCAGTTGCGGTGGCTGAACTGGGAGTTAGATTCATTGGTGTTTCTATCAACGGAGAAAACCTTTCTGGTTTTGCCCCGCCGCTGTCTGAAGGAGGCTGCAATATTTCAAACGCTTCTTGAATCACCGGATCTTGAGCAACCAATGGCTTAAACGCTGCTTCGCCTCTCGTTAAACCAATCGTCACCGCCAATACTAAGCAGGCCACAAACGTCAGACCCAAGATAAACAGCGCAAAAATTTCTCCTGCTGAGAGGGGGCGATCGGTTGGATCTAAATAGGCTGACGAACTCGGCTGGGGCTTGTTTAGAGTCGGTAAAGGTTGAGCGACGACAACACGGGAATAGCCTATCTTCTGATCGTAAGCCGTTCTGCGATCGGGATTGCTGAGAGTGGCGTAAGCTTCATTAATTCGCTGAAATTTCTCGGTGGCGATCGCGCTTGGCAACGCTGTTGTGTCCGGGTGGTAGAGTTTGCTCAACTCCCGGTAGGTCTGCCGGATCTCGCGCACCGACGCCGCAGGATGTAACCCCAAAAGCGTGTAGTAATTGGAACCCGCCACCTTCTGATAAGGCGCTCGCTTGCCGCTGCTGCCAGAATTTGGTTTATCCTGAGTCACGTCACTCCCTGCCTGATCCGCCTTTCAATTATTGTAATCGCAGGAAGAGACGGCAAGCTCTAGGAACGAGCGAACAGAAAATCAGAAATTGCTTCTAACGTTAACCTGTCGATTACCTTGTCTTGAAGTCTAGCTTTTACAGTATTACGTGGAACCTGATTACGGAAGGTCCTCCATGATCCAATCCTTCACATCCAGTTTGACTAGCCCCCCCGATCTTCGTCAGTTACTGGAGCAGCTTTATCGAGAGCGGAGCCTACAACCCTTTCGCAGTGGTCAACCCATCCAAATGCGTGCCGATGAGGTGTGGATTGTCTGCCGAGGCATTGTGTCGCTGAATACACTCTACCCGACGGGAGATGAAGCGTTGTTGGGCGTGGTGACGGCATCTATGCCGTTTGGACTGCCGTTAACTGGGATTTTTCCATATCATGCGATCGCGCTATCAGATGCCGATTTGATGTGTCTGACCTTGACTGAAATTGAAAAATCCCCTGCATTAAGTCAAGGGATTTTTAGACATCTGGGACGGCGGCTCCAGCAAACCGAAGCTTTTCTTGCCTTAGCAGGCTACCGCCGCGTGGAAGAACGCCTCAAACAATTCCTGCTGCTGCTTCAGTATGAAGTCGGGCAACCTGGAACTGAAGGGGTTCGGCTTAACATCAGACTGACGCATCAGCAAATTGCCAATGCGATCGGCACAACCCGCGTCACCGTCACTCGCCTGTTTGGTCAACTCCGGCAAGAAGGATGGATAAAAATTGCGTCGAACCGCCAAATCATTTTGCAGCACCCGAGCCTAAAAGCAGCTAGTAGCCAATAGCGCGATTGGGGGATAAGGAAACTTGAGTTCCTTCTTTAGAAGCGGTGTTTGAAGCAGGACTTTGTTGTAGCACTACCGCTTCGATCGGTACAACTCCGTGAGCGTCGCTACTAATGCACAGCGCGGCTCGATTGGATAGATCGATCACCCGTTCATCCTCATCAAAATAGGGGCCTCGATCGTTCACTCGCACCACAACGCTTTTGCCGTTCAGTTGATTGGTCACTTTGAGATAGGTTCCAAAGGGTAATGAGCGATGAGCGGCAGTCAAAGCATTTTGATCGAAAATTTCGCCGGTTGCTGTTTGTCGTCCGTGAAAATAAGGTCCGTACCAAGAGGCTTTGCCATCGATACTCGCGTTGGTGGGCTGGAGTTGGTGCATCTGCACTTGCGCCTCGGCTAGGGGTAGCGGCGGATGTCCCAGCGAGATGCGAATATTGTTGATCCAGTCGATCGCAATCAGTTCCGCCGGACGCCCGATCTGATCGGCTAAAGATTGATCAATTGTGAATAGCGTGCGATCGCCAAATTTTCCAACCGCGTTCCCATCGATTACCGCAGGCTGTAGGTCAGCGGGATTGATGTCGGTCATTTCTACAAGCGGGGTGACGGCATCTGCGATCGCGTCTGCTACCTGCTGCTCAGGAACGATCGCCACGAGACAATCTTGCACCCAAACTTGAAAACCCCTCAGTGCGGATGGCTCTGAGGGGTTGCTTTGCGACGTAGCGCATTTTAGAAGCGGTTGGCTCTGTGCCTCCGGGTTAGGACTCAAAATTTCATCGTCATCTCCTACTTCAATGACTGACACTGAAGAATAGTCGTCTTCCACCTCAGTGGCTAAACTAGGAAACCCCAGCAGTAGATTTTCTGCCGCCTTTAGCCAAGCCTCCATCGAAGTCTCGGACGCCTGCTCAGTTGCGATCGCGGCCTCAGAATCTGAAGCCTTGTCAGAGGAGAAGGGAGGCACGGGAGAAGCCGCATTCTCCTCTGACGCTGGATCGAAAACCGCGTTGACTAACAGATCTTCAACAGTTTCGAGCCAGCCGTCTGAATCATCAAAAGACGAATTGGTGGCTTGATTTTGATTTTTTCTGTCAGATGCGGCGAAGTTGAAGCGAACCGAATCTGAAATAGAGCCTAAAACAGTCTTGACAGAAACAATCTTGAGAGGTGAATGACTGGACAGTGAAGCATCCTGAGATACTGCAATCCTTTGCAGCTTGGTAGTGCTAGTTGCCGCGCTAGAAAACGTGTTACTAGAAAGCACAGTAGACCAGTACTGGGGTGCTTCTAGCAGCTTTCCACTTAAGGAAGAAATGCCGCCAAACCAAGAGGCGACCCAAACAAGTCCAAGGATCAACATGACACAGCTAATAAAATTGTAAACATCAATACAGTTTTGCCAGGAGCAATTATAAAGTTTTTGTGAAACGAAAAGATCTACCTCTAGAAAGTAAGTTTTCTTTACACAAAGCGAGCAATTCTAGCTTTCTAGCTCGGATATAGAATTTGGGGATCAGCACTATGGAAGAATTAGAAATAATTTTTTACCAGTAACGTCATGGGATTGCCCTTTTACATTGTTGATGTCTTTGCAGAACAGAAGTATGCCGGGAATCAGTTAGCGGTGTTTCGGCAAGCGGCGGAGCTTTCTTCTGAACAAATGCAGCAAATTGCCAATGAGATGAATTATTCGGAGACGACGTTTATTGTTTCTGAGGAGCCGCAGGAGGGCGGATTCCCCGTTCGCATCTTTACTCCGAAACAGGAGCTTCCTTTCGCTGGGCACCCGACCTTGGGCACTGTTTTTGTTCTGCAACAGGAAATAATGGGTCGCGCGATCGACGCTATCACCTTAAATCTTCAAGTGGGGCAGATTCCCGTCACGATCAGTTATCACGATCAGCGCCCCGATGTCCTGTGGATGCGCCAAAATTCTCCAGTCTTTGGACAACGATTTGAGTTAACCGAGATTGCTGAAATTCTGAATCTTGAGGCATCGCAAATGGACGATCGCTTCCCGATCGCAGAAGTTTCGACCGGAGTTCCCTTCATCATTGCGCCGCTCAAAACGCATACGGCTCTCCAGCAAGCCAGAGTCAACAAAGAACGGTTTTTCAAGCTGATCGAAACGACTCAGGCAAAAGCAATTCTAATTTTTTGTCCTGAAACCAATCGTTCTGAGAATGACTTGAGTGTGCGTGTCTTTGCCGATGGTTTAGGCGTGGCTGAAGATCCGGCAACCGGAAGCGCAAACGGGTGCCTTGCAGGATATTTAGTGCAACACGAGTATTTTGGAACGCCAGAAATCGATATTCGAGTTGAGCAAGGCTATGAAATGGGAAGACCATCGTTGCTGCTGCTGAATGCGCAGAAAGAGCCGGAGGAAATTCGAGTGTTTGTAGGTGGCAGAGTTATCTTGGTAGCAAAAGGAGAGTTTGTTTAGTCAGATTGGAGGCACTATGTCCGAAATTCATGTACGGTTAAGCACGGATTCTGATGGTGTACTGCATCTCGATATTCCAACGCTGATGAAAGATGAGCAAGTAGAGGTGACAGTTATCTTCCAACCTGTTGTCAAACGTCCTGAAAAACCCCCCGAAGAACTTGGCTGGTCGCCTGAATTTTTAGCATTAGCAGGTTGTCTTGCTGACGATCCAATGACTCGTCCACCACAAGGAGAATTTGAAGAACGAGATTGGGACGCTTTCAATGACATACCTGATTGACACAAATACGTGCATTGTTTATTTGAATCGTCGAGTTTCCAGCTTGCGTCAGCGCCTATTATCGATTCCTCCGTCTGAAATTGTTGTGTGTTCTGTTGTCAAAGCAGAGCTATTTTATGGCGCAATGAAAAGCAACAATCCAGACCGTACGTTAGTCAAGCAGCAAGCGTTTTTGAATCAGTTTATCTCTCTTCCTTTCGATGACGCGTCTGCTTTGATCTATGGGCAAATTCGCTCAGAGTTAGAATCTGTCGGTACTCCTATCGGTCCAAACGATCTAAAAATTGCAGCGATCGCACTTGCCAATGATCTAATCCTAGTCACTCACAACACTCGTGAATTCAATCGTGTGAATGAATTACGCTATGAAGATTGGGAAAGGTAATGTTAAAAGAAAGGCTAGAGTCGCATTTGAGTGAATTAGTGCGCGATCGCGACCCTTATTTTGCAACGCAAGGACATTTCTATGTTCAGCAATATATTCGTCAGCACTTTGAGCAATGGGGCAGCGTTCAGTCTCATAACTTTAAGGTAAATGGCAGAACACACACGAATCTCATTCTGAATCTTCCGGCTGCTAAGGATCAAAAGCGTCTGCCGATTCTGATTGGCGCTCATTATGATGCTGTGCCGGGTTCTCCTGGAGCGGATGACAACGCGACGGGAGTAGCGGTTTTGCTAGAAATGGCGAAAGCGTTTTATGAGCAACCTGCGCGATCGCCGATTCGATTCGTCGCGTTCGATATGGAAGAGATTTATACCCAATCGGATACGTTCGGCAATGTGCAGTATGCAAACGCTCTAAATGGCGAACCGCTTCGACTGATGATTGCCTTGGAAATGCTCGGTTACGCTACCTCAGAACCCAATTCGCAAAACTACCCGGCTGGATTAGAGCGCTTCTATCCAACAGAAGGAAATTTCATTGCGCTGATTGGCAACTTGCCGACCATTCCTGATTTGATCCGGCTCAGTCGCACAATTCGTCAGGGCGGCATTGGGGCAGAATGGCTGCCTGCGGGCATGAAAGGTCAGCTTTTACCCGATGCTCGACGCGGCGATCATGCGGCTTTTTGGGATCGGGGCTACCGAGCCATCATGGTGACAGATACCGCAAATATGAGGAATCCGCATTATCACAAACCGAGCGATCGCATTGAGACGCTCAACCTCGATTTTCTCACTCGCGTCTGTCAGGGGTTAACGAACGGTGTCCGTCTGCTATAGCTTGGGTACAATTGCTCTTAACCCGGCAGCAATGGTTAAACTTATGCAAAAGTGGGCACTTTTTTTGGGTGCGGTAGGCGCAACATTAGCAGTTTCTCAATTCATACACCATCAATCCGAACGCCATCCTAATCGCGTTCAATCTGTTTCGCATGCGGAGAAGACTTGTCAGAAAAGCGCTTCTCAAAAAAACGCTTTCGCTTTTCAGAAAAATGCGTCTCAAACGTTTGGCGTGTTTGGGGGCGGAGGTGCGGCTTCGTACAATGAGATTGCCCTTGAGAAGAACGTACTGTACTTTCAGCGAACCTTGAAGAAGATGGGATTTTCAATCCCCCCCATCTTTTTCGCCAACGGCACGACTGGAGAGAAAACCGTTCGGTATATCGATGCCGATCGCGAGAAATTTAAGTCACCCAACATTCCAAATTTGCAGGGGGCGTCAACCTATGACAACCTCAGACCCTGGATGCGCGAAGCTGGCAAGCAGTCGTCGCCTATCTTTTTCTACTTCACAGGTCACGGCGTGTTGAACGAATCAAACCATAACAACAATCAGTTGATGCTATGGAAAAATGAGGCGTTGTCGGTGCAAGATTTTACGCAACTGCTCGATCAATTGCCTCAGAACTTGCCGTTTGTCACGATGATGTCTCAGTGCTATTCCGGTTCGTTTGCCAATTTGATCTACAAAGCAGGTGATCCTAATCGGGGTGTTGCGCTTCAGACGCGCTGCGGATTTTTTGCCACAATTAAGACTCAACCTTCGGTCGGATGTACCCCTGAAGTAAACGAGGCGGATTATCGGGATTATAGTTCAAGCTTTTTTGCAGGATTAAGCGGGCGCGATCGCACTGGAAAATCTGTCGCGTCTGCCGATTACAACAAAGATGGTCGCGTATCGTATGCCGAAGCTCACGCCTTTGCCAAAGTGGATGAGCAAACCACTGATCTACCCATTTCAACGTCTGAAGCGTGGCTGCAAGAGCAAGTGACGAATCGGACTCTGCGAGAAAAATTATTGACGCAGCCGATCGCGCCTCTTGCAAAGATTGCGCGTCCTGAACAGCGCTATGTGATTAATGCGATCAGTCAGAAATATGGGTTTGATTTGGGGCGATCGCTGACTGGCAACGTAAAGTCACTCAAAGAAGGAACGGTGAAATCACAGGAAGATCAGGCGTTTATCACGCGGCTTTCGATGGAACTCATCAATGTGGCGATGGAGTATCGGGTGAAAAGCTCTAAAGATCAGAGCGCGATCGCGACGCTGAATCGTCTACTAAAGTGCGAGTCGGGTAATTGGGCGATCGCAAAAGCGGCGACTCAAGCGAATGCTAAACCTCGCAATGCTATTCAGCCGAAGCAATCCAAGGCTAAATGAACAAACTGGGTGAGATGGCGTAATTCGATGGACATTTAAGATAATTGCTCTCAAGTTTCGGAGAGAGGAAACCGAAACTCTTAGTTCCTCTCTCATGTTTGGGAGAGGAACTAGGGTGGGGGCGAAAGATTTTTGCTTCAACAGTAGAGCGGTTGACTTCAGACTCTGAGATTTCGAGTTCAAAGCTTGGAGTCTCAGCTTCAGATGCTGAAGTTCCGCCTTCAGATCCTCATGCTTCAAGCCTAGAACGCGGAACTTCGCCTTCGGATCCTCATGCTTCAAGCCTAGAACGCGGAACTCCAGGCTCAGAAGGCGGAACTTCAGGCTCAGAACCCGAGCCTTCGGCTTCAACTCCCCAAAATTGTCTCTCTGACCTTTGCGGCTGTAGCAGGAGCAAGCAGTACTCCATTTCGATAGTGTCCCGTTGCCAACAAAATGTGGGGATGGCCTGGAAGCGTCTCAATAATTGGAGCAGGTCGCCCCTGAGGACGAGGACGCACCCCATACCATGCGCGAATTATCTCGGCTTGAGCGATCGCAGGACAAAATGCGATCGCTTGATCCATCACTGCCTCAAACATCGCGCCATCTGGCGGTAAGGACAAGCCTGCTTCTGTTGGAAATTCCACTGTCGCGCCGACCCAATACTCCGTCTCACTCAATGGAACAAGATGAACATCATTTCCGCTGATCACTGGCAAGGTGCAATTGGCGCAGAGCGGTTCTTTCAACCGAATCTCAATTGCTTGACCTAGCACAGGCCGAATATCAACCGGAGTCGCTAACGCAGCGGTTAGCGCGGTAGACCCTAAGCCCGCCGAAATAATGAAGTAATCGCTGGCAATATCCCCGTTTGAGGTCTGCACGCTCCGATCCGTCGCGCCGCTAACGCTCGTATTAAACTTGAACGTAGCTCCATTCAGTTTTGCTGCCGCGATGAGCGCACGAGTCAACGCAACAGGATTCACCTGACGATCGTGAGGAGAATAAATGGCTGCCGAAACCTGATCAAGATTGAGAAACGGGAACTCTTGCTGCAAGTGATCGCGCTGCCAAATCTCCAGCATCCACCCTTGTTGCTCTCGAATCCTGATCAGCCGCTCCCAAACCGACAAATCCGGCTCAAACTGGAGCATCACAATACCTTGACGGTTAAACGGAATCGCTAGTCCAGTCAGCGCTTCTAACTCTGGAACCGTCTGTTCGTAATACTGGATGCCAGCCAACCGCATCCGTAGGTTATTTCCCTTTTCTTTCTTGCTAATCGCCCCCATCAACACGCCGAGTGCCGCCCCTGTAGCGCTTGGACAAACACTCAAATCCGGTTCAACAGGTGCAGGCTGCTGCTCCACAACCGTCACGTCGAAGTCTGGAACTTTGCTCAATTCATACGCGATCGTAGCGCCAACAATGCCACATCCCGCGATCGTTACTTTCGCCATAGTTTAAAAGAGATGCAGGATACGAGTCTTTCCCATACCCTACACCCCAGTCACAATTTAGCTTTTGGGCAACAACTGCTCAAACGCATCCAAATCCTTTAGCGTCTCATTGTAGTACCGAGATGCCAGCGTAAAATCCCTTGACGCCGCCGCCTGATCGATTCTCACGAGATCATTCGCAACATCCTTAGCAAGCTGACGCGCTTGTTTCTGAGCATCCGGTAACAGATTCCGCGCCACACTGCTCAGTTTGACCCGCAGTTCTCCCAAGGGGCCGTGAATGAAATTACGAGTAAACATGTCATCTTTCTGATCGATGAGCGCCTTGAGTTCAGGAAAGCGATCGCGCATCTCCGCAACGTCGCTCATCGAGGTTTGAATCTCTTCAAGTTGCTGAGGGGTGTACGTCAGTTTCTTAACTGTCTTTGCCACTGCCGGATCGCTAAAACAAATAAACAGAACGGCGACGATCGCTAGAACTGAAGCCAAAATAGATCGATAGTTTGCCATAACACTCGTGATTGACGAATCTAAATTCTTGAGTTAATTGTCTTCTTGTAAAGAAGTGTATCTCAAAACGTGAACGGGACAAGGAGGAGCAGATGGGAGTTTTTAGACCAGCTATACCCTGCTCAAGCGGTCGGTACGGCTCGGCTTAGATTAGGATTTAAGAACGAATAGAAGCGGTTAGGATATGATGCTGTCTTTCAAGCAGTTAGCGCTCGGTGTTTCTCTTTTAGCGGTCGGAGGTGGAGCGGGGTTAGTCGCTAATAGCTATCTTAGCGATCGCACCGCAAAGCAGCCATTAACCTTTCAGCTTGCGCCCTCAAGTCCGGTCTTCGTTGCAGGCAACAAGGCCACAGACGCCACCTTTATTTCTAATGCCGTCGATCGCGTAGGACCCGCTGTGGTGCGCATCAACGCCACCCGCCGAGTTGCCAGCGACGCTCCAGAAGCATTCCGCAATCCTGTGTTTAAGCGATTTTTTGGAGAGCAGCTACCCGCTCCCGAAGATCGGGTAGAACGGGGTACAGGATCAGGATTTATCTTGACAGCAGATGGTCGGCTCGTCACCAATGCCCATGTGGTAGAGGGGGCAGATACGGTCGAAGTGACGCTAAAAGATGGGCGCTCATTTACCGGAAAAGTCCTCGGAATCGATCCCGTAACCGATGTTGCTGCCATCAAAATTGAGTCGAGCAGTTTACCCACGGTGGTATTAGGTAAATCAGCAACCGTTAATCCGGGGCAGTGGGCGATCGCGATTGGTAATCCGCTCGGACTCGATAACACAGTGACAGCAGGCATTGTCAGCGCCAAAAATCGCTCCAGCAGTCAAGTCGGCGTGCCCGATAAGCGAGTCAGCTTTATTCAAACCGATGCGGCAATCAATCCGGGCAATTCGGGCGGCCCCTTGCTCAACGATCGCGGCGAAGTCATTGGCATCAATACCGCAATTCGGGCGGATGCTCAAGGATTAGGGTTTGCCATTCCGATCGAAACAGCGCAGCGAGCGTTCGAGCAACTCTTTAGCAAAGGGCGGGTTGAGCATCCGTTCTTAGGAATTCAAATGGTTGACCTAACGCCAAGCCTCCGCAAAGAGCTAGAGCGAGAGTCATCATCAGATGTAAAAGTAAATCAGGATCGCGGCGTTCTAGTGGCCAGAGTAGCTGAAAACTCTCCAGCCGCCCAAGGGGGTTTACGACCCGGCGACATCATTCAAAAAATTGGCGGAACGGCTGTTCAAACGGCTTCTGATGTCCAAGCTCGTGTAGAAGCCAGCAATATCGGAACCGCATTGGAAGTCGAAATTAAACGGAACAATCAAATTCAAACCCTTCAAGTCCGTCCGGGAGCTTATCCCGCTAAATGAGCTACATCGACTTGAAAAAGGGTTAAAGATCCTCATCGATAGAGCCGTCTAACTCCATACGCTGCTCCATCTGACGGAGAAAGTAGCCAGTTAGCATTGCAGAGGCGAGCAACCCAGCGAGGTTTTCGCGATCGGTACTAATTTTGACGCTAAATCCTTCTGCGGGTAAAACGCCCACTAATCCTTGCACATTGTGAGAAATAATTTGCTTTACTTGGGGGCTAACCGAACGAGCCACCCGTTCTAAAACTTCTGGCGGCTGATGCTGGAGATACCGCAATAGGGCGTTTGCATCTGCTGCATCTACATTGTTATGAAGAAAATTCGCGCTGTCGGAGTTAAATACCATTAGGTTCTTTAAGAAAGATATCCGATCATTTTGGCATTTCTTACACAATTCGCCCACTGTGTTTCAGGAGAGGTTTAAAGATGGGTGAAATCAATCCCTTTTTGAAGGAATGATGAATATAGGCGTGCGATTAGCGGCAGGCGCAACTCCTTGAATCGCAGGTCGCTAGACAACAAACTGCTACAAGCAATGAGGAAAAAATAATGTCTATTCGCATTCTGTTGTTCTAGCAGGATAGGGGGCTAAACATTTCATGCCAATGGTGAGCAATGTCAATGCGACGACATAACCAGACGCGATCGCGCTGCTGCACATAGTCCAAAAATCGTGCTAACGCGGCTGCCCGTCCAGGTCTTCCGGCTAATCGACAGTGCAGCCCCACACTCATCATCTTTGGAGCCGTCCCACCCTCCGTGTACAGCAGATCAAATGCATCCCGCAGGTAGGCAAAAAACTGATCACCAGAATTGAAGCCCTGATTGGTGGCGAACCGCATGTCATTGTTATCTAACGTGTAAGGAATCACGAGATGGGGTTTGCCAAAGTCATGCGTCCAGTAGGGCAAATCATCGGCATAGCTATCTGAATCGTAAAGAAAGCCGCCTTCCTCGACCACCAGTTGGCGCGTGTGCTGGCTATTGCGTCCTGTATACCAACCCAGAGGACGGCTGCCCGTGACCTGTGTGTGAATGGCGATCGCGCTCTGCAAATGCGATCGCTCTGCTTCGGCTGAAAAGTATTTGTAGTCAATCCAGCGATACCCGTGACTGGCGATTTCCCACTGAGCTTCGAGCATTGCTGAAACCGCCTCTGGATGGCGTTCTAGCGCCATAGCAACACCATAAACCGTGACTGGAATTCCTCGCTCGGTAAACAGCCGATGCAATCGCCAAAATCCAGCGCGGCTACCGTACTCGTAACACGATTCCATATTCATGTGACGCACGCCTAGAAGCGGTTCTGCTCCCACAATCTCTGAAAGAAATGCTTCTGACGCTTGATCGCCATGAAGCGTGCAGGTTTCGCCGCCTTCTTCGTAATTGATCACAAACTGAACGGCAATTCGCGCCTGATCTTTCCAGCGCGGGTCAAACGAATCGCGTCCGTAACCGATCAAATCTCTGGGATACGTCATTTGCTGAGGGAGTAAATTATGATTGAGAATAATTTACTCGAATGACTTGTTGATTTAGAAAGACAACTAAATCTTTGACGGTAGAGAGAGCATACGGATCAAAGCAATCGTGAATGTCTATGCCAAAGCGATCGCGGAAGTCGTCGCATAGCGTACATTCCCAATCGAACCAGCACACCAACGATAGGTGAAGATCGCTAGAGAGTTGATCGCTCGGTAAAACTTGCGAAAATGGTAACCCGGAATACTCTTCCATCTGGTCATAGACGAAGGCGGCAACATCTTTTGACACACCCAGCCGCCTCCAAAAGCAGGTATACCACTCCTCAAAACTTCGAGGGGAGCGCGATCGTAAGGTCTGATCGATCTGTCGCCTTAAGCCCAGATCAGGGCTCATATCGGAATAGGTTCTCAAACTGAGAAAGACGTTTTTCAGCTTTCGCCACATGGCTGTTGTAGTCGGTAGAGTGAATTCTCCTCAGCTTCTCTCAGTATTCCCTCCGAGACGCTGATCTCTCCTTCCCTCATCATGGCTTGTTGAGTCACGCTGAGGAAGGGTGAGTAAGGCAGTTCCAAACGCGGCTTCCGTCTGAGAGGCGATCTGAACGGGAACACGACACTGATAAGCGCGAATGGCAGTCCAAGTTGAGTTTTGCGCTCCCCCTCCAGCCGTAAAAATTTGCCGTAGCGAGGTCGCGCCCAAAGATTCTAGCAGGCTGTAGCCCTGCATCTCAATGCGAGCGATGCTTTGTAATAAACCGTGCAAAAACTTGACACGATCGCTAGGACGCGGTTCTAGTCTTGGTAGCAGGTGTGGATCGTTAATTGGAAATCGCTCTCCCGGCTTTAGTAGTGGGTAGTAGTCTAATGGACTCTCTTGTTGGGGTGAAATTTGCCTACTCAGTTCTAAAAGTTCTTCGTCTGAAAAAAAGTGTTTTAGTACGGCTCCGCCTGTGTTGGACGCGCCGCCCACCAGCCAGAGATTTCCTAAACGATGGCTGTAAATGCCGTAATGTTTATTTTCGAGACGAGTATGACTCAGCAGCTTCAAAACAAGCGTCGAGCCAAGCGAGGTGACCGCGTCTCCAGGCGTTGTGGCTTGACTAGCTAGAAATGCCGCAATGCTATCGGTGGTTCCCGCATGAATGCAGCAATTGTGAGGAATGTTGAAGTGATTTGCAATATTAGGAAGAATTGGCGCGATCGCTTGTCCTGGTTCCATTACCTCCGGCAGCATTGGCAGATCTAACCAATCGGGATAGCGCAACTTTTCTACGTCGTATCCCAGTTTCAGGCTGTTGTGATAGTCGCTGATGCCAAGTTTTCCGTGTAGCAAAAAGGCTAACCAGTCCGCTTGGTGTAAGAAATAGTGGGCTGCATTGAAGTTGTCTAAATGCTGACGCCACCAAACTAGTTTTGCCAAGCTAGAGGTCGCACTCAGAACCGTGTGATCTGGAGGGGCGATCGCGGCAACGCGATCGAGAACTTGCTTGCCGCGATCGTCGTGATACAACAGGGGTTCTGTGATTGGTTGCCCCTTGCGATCGCACAATAAAACGGTGGCTGAGGTTCCGTTAATGGCAATTCCTTGGAGTCGCGATCGCACGGTTTGGGGCAGTTGTGCTAGCAACTTAAACAGGACGCTTTGCCAATGGTCTGCTAAATTCTGTCGTGCAGAATCTGCAAAGCGATCGCTCACCTGAGCTTGAATTTCTCGAGCAGCCGTAATGGCGATCGCCCGTGCGCCAGAAGTTCCAAAATCGATACCGAGATAACAATCCATAAAAGAACGCAACGTAGAACCAATCTCTATCCAATCTCTAACTTAAGTGTGAAGTGGCGATCTCAATTCTCCTTTTTTACTGGAGAGATTATCTAGAGGTCGTACGATGGGAACCCAAGAAACTGTTCAAATGCCGACTTTACGAGAACTCGGCAAAACCGGAAAGATGGTTTTCTCGATTGGATTAGGCGCAATGCCGATGTCTATTAGCAACAGACCTCCCGAAGACCAATCGATCGCAACGATTCATAGAGCCTTAGATTTGGGCGTCACGCTGATCGATACCGCCGATTCTTACTGCATGGATGAATCAGACAAACACCATAATGAACGCCTGATTGGGAAAGCGCTGCAAAAATACTCAGGAGATTTGAGCCGGGTTATAGTGGCAACGAAGGGCGGTTTGATGCGGCCCAACGGCACTTGGACACGCAACGGCAATCCAGATCATTTGCGTCAAACCATTCGAGAAAGTTTTGAGGCGTTGGGTGGCGAAAAGCCGATCGACCTCTGGCAGTACCATTCGCCTGATCCAAACTATACGATCGCAGAGTCTCTTCAGCCTGTTAAAGAAGCGGTTGCAGAAGGACTCATTCGCTATGCTGGCGTCTCCAACTTCTCGGTCGATCAGATTCAGCAAGCGCGAGAAGTCGTCGATGTAGTTTCGGTGCAGAATCAATATAATCCGTGGCATCGCGAGCCTGAGTTTGACGGTGTACTGAACTATTGCGAAGCAGAAGGGCTGAGCTTCTTGCCGTGGAGTCCGCTCGGTGGAAGTCGGCGAGTGCAGCAGTTGAGTAGCGTAGAAGCGATCGCGAATCTTGCCCGTGACAAAGGCATTTCTGTTTATAGCCTCGTTCTTGCCTGGATGCTGTCAAAATCTTCTAGCATTATTCCGATTCCGGGAGCGAGTAAACCCGAAAGCATTGCAGACTCAGTGACAGCGACACAAGTCAGATTTACCGAAGCCGAGATTGGACTACTAGACGAGATGAATTCGTAGGTTGTCATTCGGGGTTGAAGTTCGTAGTTGAAGAGAGAGCAGAGGCAACCCGACTGGTTTGGGCAAACTAGGCTGACTCTAGTGTTTAGAGCGTTTAGAAATCTGCTCAAAAACGTCTGACTCATTCAATTACGAATTACTTTTTATGTTTAGTGCGATCGAACTTCTGATTGATGCCTTTGTGCAGCAGCTTCAAGCAGGTTATCGGCGGACATATGGCAACTACAAATCAAACTACGCTGATATCCTGGCTTGGGCAGGCAACATGGCGCTAGAAAATATCGCCAATAGTGATGCCCTCTACCATGATGTCGAACACACAATTCTGGTTACATTAGTTGGGCAGGAAATTCTGCGGGGTAGACACATTCGAGATGGTGGCGTGTCGTGTGAGGATTGGCTGCACTTCATCATTTCGTTGACGTGTCATGACATTGGCTATGTCAAAGGGGTTTGCCGCAGCGATCGCGATGGCTTTTACGCTACCGGAATTAATGGAGGTCGAATATCACTCCCCCTGGGTGCCAGTGACGCTAGTTTGACGCCCTATCATGTCGATCGGGGCAAATTGTTCATCGACGATCGCTTCAAAGATCACGCCTTGATTGATGCTCAAACGATCAAACGCAACATTGAACTCACGCGCTTTCCTGTCCCCAAGGCCGAAGATCACAAAGATACGGTGTACTACCCTGGGCTCGTGCGAGCCGCCGATCTGATCGGACAGTTGAGCGACTCACGGTATCTCAAGAAAATCACTGCTCTGTATTATGAATTTGAAGAAACAGGGGTAAACCAAGCTCTTGGCTATCAGAACCCGTCTGATCTCCGCAAAAACTACCCAAAATTCTTCTGGAACGGCGTTCATCCCTACATTCAAGATGCCTTGCATTATCTCAACTTAACGCAGCAGGGGCAGCAAATCGTTGCGAACCTTTATGCCAATGTATTCGTTGTTGAACACGAGTAAGCAACAAAAGCTAACGTTGTTCTTTACAAAACGCAATAATTATCTTAAGATATGTAAAGAAATTAAGAAAACGTTGAAGCAACTCATGAAGAGCGGCGCAATTGTAGATGAGCAAGGCAAGCTAAATAACTTCGCGATCGAGCCGCGCATGTACGTGACTGACCAACCTCAGTTTGGGTTCACGCCGAAAGCCGAATTGCTCAACGATCGCCTTGCCATGATTGGGTTTGTCTCTTTGCTCGTCTTGGAAGCGTTGACCGGGCAGGGAGTACTTGAATTTTTAATGAACCTGTCATGAATCCGTAGTGCAACGGGACAGTTCAAATTTTCTAGTCAAGGAACATAGTTTAGAGTAGAAACTTTCGGGAATGGTGGTTCCTGAACGCTTCTACTCTAATTTTTTTGCTGGTTCGGTAGGGATTACGATTGCGATAACCGCGCTCTGCTTTAAGGCTGAATGCGCTTAGGATTGGTATCTTCAATTGCAATTGGTTGTAAGGGCAATGCCGTTCGAGACGCCATTGACTCAGGATTGTAGCTGACCCAAAGGAGCGATCCTCCCAACAGTGCGATCGCACTGACTAACGTTCCTGTTAACCATCTAACCTGTGTGTGCAACCGTCGAATTTCGTGTTGATAATGATGGATTTGAGTCGCTAGTTCAGGCTGCTCGTGCGGGGTTATCGCAATTTCTTCGGAAGTATGCCCAGCGCTGATTGCTCGCACCTCTGGAGTAGAGACAGTGATATCTTGAGTGACCGTTGTTTCTTGAAATGGTTCTTCAAACGCAACTTGCGATCGCAACCATTGCGTAATTAACTGAGGACAATTTTTATGAAACCACCGAACCGCGAAAATTCTAAACACAGGCTTAGACATTTTAGCGATCGGCTCTACTAACCCTCGAATGGGACGACAACGAATTTTTTGCTTAATTAGATTTTTAGAACCAACGTCGTACAAGTCATCTAAAATCAGTCGAAGTGTAGTTTCCTCATGCTTAAACAAATGCTGTAACAGCAGATGAATTTCACGCATACGCTCTTCTTCTAAAGCCGTTTTCTGGGTTATGTGTGATGAGGTTTGAGAACGTTGATTCACCATTTTTTGTTAAAGGATCTGTTTAAAGAGGGGTAACGGCGATTCCTTCAGAGTTTTACTCTACTATTCATCGTAAGCCTTACCCCTACCTAAATACGCTCGTCCGAATGGTAGGTTTATCCACCGTTTTTTGTAGTGCCAGCAGTAAATTTAATACTGTTGAATCTAATACTAAAGTTAGACTCATGTTGTTTTGTTTGCCTTCGACGTCTAACCGAAATAACTTTAATTTACAGAAAGATTGTTATTTGAATTACTGCTTTTGTCAGATGAGTGCAGCTTACCTTGACACTACGATGTATAGAAGCAACAAGGTGGTTTGGTTAGAAACTGCGCACAGAGGCGGTAGTACTTGATGTTTGAATTAGCTTTGGCTTAGGAGACAACTTGCTGAATATCAGCTAGATAAGATTAGTTAGAAAAATTTTAGTTAGAAAATTGTAAGTGAGTACTATGGCAAATTTACAAAATCAACGGCAAGATATTTGGAGTCCTGAGCGACGTCAACGACGAAGTTTGTCTCATTTATTCGGAATGATTGGCGCAGCGCTTATCTTTATGGGAATTCCAAAGACAGACGAGTTTCGATGGGTCTTTATTGGTTTAGGAACAGCGTCTATTGCAGCAACTCGCGCTCTTTTAGTAAACAATTCATCTCAGTAAGGTTTGCTCCTTGGGACTGCTCTCTAGAATCTACTGTGCAGTGTCTCCAAAGCAAGAGAGGGGTAGGGAAGTGATAATTTACGTCTCCATTCAGCAATACCGATCATCTTACATAGTGCCGTTGGATACACAGTAAGGATTAATGTATTTGAATCTGCTACAAACAATAGGAGCGAAAACGCTTAAAACCCTCTTTCTTTCTACAGCAGGGAAAGCGCTTAAAACTCTTGCTCTCTCTACCCAAGATGCCGGAAAGGAGCAAGCCGAAAAAATCGCACAAAAAACAAAAGAGAAGGCATCTGATATTGCCGAAGAAACGATCTCAACGGCAGTTGATCAAGCCCTCAATGTAATAGAAATGGCGAGTCAACAAATCAGAGCGCGAGAAATTCCCACTCAGAATGTTCAGCTTGAGGTCAGCGTCAATGTTGCGAGTCTGGTGGAATTAAAGATAAAAGTAGATGTGCCTGAAGAGGGCGATTTGCAAAAGATCATCGTCGATGTCAATCAAAATGCAACACTGACAGCACCGCTAGAGCGATGCCCTTAGCACAGCAAAGCTGGTCGCAGTAATACTGGAATTAATTGCATAAAGTGCTGGTTGCTTAGAGCAATACTGTTGATGCTAAATAGAGCTAAAAAGCCGTCTATGGGTAGACGATAAATGAGAATGCGTCCTGCTAGGGTATGACCGTTAGTTAGATCTGCCTAATGATAGACGCAGGCTCTTAAACGATGTCTCAAGCCCCCCCTCCTGAGCAAACTCCCCCTTCCTTCTATCGCTATTTACTACGCCTGCTTACTAGTCGTACCGCGATCGCACTTAGCACAATTCTGCTCCTCTCTGTCGCAGGGGGCGCTTGGTGGGCGTGGGTCTGGATTCATCAAGAGCTAGCTCCTCTAATTCAACGTAACCTCACGGAATTGCTAAGTAGACCCGTCGCACTAGGACAGGTTGAGCGGGTTTCATTTACCGGAATCCGCTTTGGGGCGTCGTCTGTCCCGGCGACGCCTACCGATGCCGATCGCCTCACCACTAAAGCGGTCGAGGTAGAATTTTCGCTGTTGCAACTGCTGTTGAGCCGAACGTTAGAACTGAACGTCACGCTCGATCAGCCTGATGCTTATCTTGACCAAACAAAAGACGGAACCTGGATTTCCACCACCATCAAAACGCAGGAAGAATCAGGTCCGATTAAAACTGATTTGCAGTCGATTCGGATTCGCCAAGGCAATGCCGTTTTGCAGCCCTTTCCTGATCCTCGAATTCCCAAACGTGCAATTGCGATCAATCAACTCGATGGAGTGGTTCGACTGTCAGAGAAAAATCAGCGCTTTCGGTATGATGCCCGTGGTCAAATCGCGAAAGGCGGCACAATTGATTTGTCAGGAGAGACGCGCCCCCAGTCTAGGCACACCGATCTGAGCCTGCAAGCCCGGAGCGTACTGGCAACAGATATCACTCGATTGGTGAAGTTGCCCGTCGCACTGCAAGCGGGTCGGGTCGATGGCGACTTGATGGCTCAACTGCGTCCAAATCAAAATCCATCGCTGTCAGGAACGGCAACGCTAGATGATGTCACCCTAGAAGTTGAAAGGCTGCCGCAGCGGTTTGTTAATACAAACGGGCAACTAACGTTTCGAGGAACCACGATCGCGCTGAACAATGTTCGCTCTCGGTTCGGTAGTGTTCCGGCTGTAGCCAATGGCACGATCGATACAGAAAAGGGCTACAACGTCTCTGCTAAGGTGCAATCGACGACAGCAGAAGACGTGATTAAAACCCTTAAACTAACCTCACCTGTTCCCGTTAAGGGAACCTTTCAAGCCGATCTCAAACTTCAGGGAGAACTCGAAAAACCAGTTCTGAATGGAACTGTCCGCACAACTCGCGCCGCTCAGATCGATCGCGTTGATTTTGCGTCCATTAGCAGTGGCTTTCAACTCAAAACCGCAGGCACGCCCAGCGTTGCTTTTTCTAACGTTCGAGCTGTGCCTCAAGCAGGTGGTTTGATCACAGGCGACGGGCGAGTTCTGCTCACTCAACAGTCTAATATTGCGTTTAGTGGACGGGCAAGCAATATACCAGGAGACGCGATCGCAAACCTCTACACCAATAATTCAGCAATCACCATTGGCACTGTAGATGCGATCGCAACTGTTTCTGGCTCTCCCAATGCTTTACGAACAACCGTACGGTTTGAAGCCCCGCAAGCTACTTACCCCGGAAGAGGCGAAGTTGTGATTGCGGGTGAGCAAGTTCGCCTACAAAATTCAACCTTTCAAGTCGCAGGTGGAACGGTTGCCGCAACAGGTCAACTGGTCAACGGACAGTTCCAAGTGTCGGCAGATGCAGCAGGAGTGGCGTTAAATCGGTTTGCTCAAAATTTGCGGGGACAGGTGAGCGGCAATGTGCAGCTATCAGGCAACACAAATTCGTTAAACTCGGAGGGCATTCGGGCAGCCGGGCGAGCGCGCCTTTCGACAGGCGGCACGATCGCAGCAACGGGTCGATTACTGAACGGACAGTTCCAGGCATCGGTGAATACAGCTGGGGTCGCGCTGGCTCAGTTTTCTCAAGATCTGCGGGGACGACTAAGCGGCAACGTGCAGCTATCGGGCAATACAGATGCGCTCACCCTAGCTGACGTTCGGGCAGCCGGGCGAGTGCGCTTTTCAGAAGGATTGGCCGTCGTTAACGATCCGTTGACGGCTCAGTTTCGGTGGAATGGTCAGCAGGTGCAGGTTGAAGAAGCCATTGCCCCAGGATTGGTAGCGCGAGGAACGGTGGGAGTTCAGACGCAAGGCGCACCTCAAATTAGTGCATTCAATCTAGATGTTCAAGCAAGCGGTTTCGATATTCGAGATTTTGCTTCTAGTCTGCCTAATAACGTAGCGCTGGTAGGACAAGCCGATTTTAACGGGCGGGTGACGGGCACGCCTAGCGCCCCCAATGCCATCGGTGATCTGCGACTGCGGAATCTCAACGTCAACGGATTAGCCTTCGATCCAGTGCTGGCAGGGAACTTAGCTTATCGTGCCAAACAACGCACCGAGCTACAGCTTTCAGGTGAACGCATTGCTGGCACTCAAGATCAGATTGTGGTGTCACTCAATGCGAACAATCGTCCCACGTCGTTCTTTATTCAGCGAGAGCAAACGATCGCACGGGGACGGACAACGGGCGAAACACTCCTAGCAGATTTGCAGAATGTTCCGGTTTCGTTGCTACGTCAGGTGGCTCCCCAAGCAGCAGAAACTTTGGCATCGGCGGCTGGCAATCTATCGGGCAATGTTGCGGTTAACTTGAACACCTTGAATGCTGAAGGGAGGGTTGCGATCGCCAACCCCCGATTTGGCAGAATTGCCGGAGACGAATTTCGAGGACAATTCAGCTTTATCAATGGAGTTGCTCGGCTTTCAGGCGGAGAGTTACGCCGAGGGGAGAGCATCATTGCGCTCAACGGCACTGCTCAAACCACAGGAGATCAACCTGTTCAATTCCAAATTGCTTTCAATGATGAAAATATTCAAACGCTGCTGCAAACGCTCGGCATCTCTCAGCTAAGTGATATCGTAACGGGAGTGCAATCCCCTGCGCCAGGACAAGCCGCCGATCTAAAACCCCTCGATCAAATTCAACTGGCGAACACTCCACTAGATACGCGACTGCAAAAATTGGCACAGGTTCAACGCCAAATTGCTCAGCAGCGCCGCCAGCCTGAAGTAGCCGCACTGCCACCTCTAGCAGAATTACAAGGCGATCTGAGCGGCGCAATTAACATTGGCGGATCGCTACAACGTGGATTAGCGTTCAACTTTAATGTGCGCGGCTCAGACATCGATTGGGGCAACTACGACATCAAGACTTTGGTTGCTCAAGGCAACTTTGCCAATGGCGTGCTAGATGTTTCCCCGGTGCGACTCGATATCAACGACGGCACACTCGCCTTTAATGGAAGAGTGGGAGATACCTTAAACGGACAACTGCGCGTTAGCAACCTGCCGCTAGAGTTAGCCCAACCGTTTCTCAGACAACTACCTGTCAACTTAGCAGGTCGATTAAACGCAACGACAACGCTATCGGGAAGTTTAGATAATCCCAGCGCTAATGGTGTGCTAAACATTGTCAATGGCAGGGTAAACGAGCAACCGATTCAGCAAGCCAACCTGAATTTCCAGTATGGTGATGCTCGGCTGCGGTTTGATAGCGACATCTTCTTAACCGAAACGGAACCCCTAAGCGTTGCAGGTACTATTCCGATCGCGCTCCCATTCTCCTCTGTTCAACCCACCACTGATCAAATTCAACTCCAAGCTAGGCTAAAAGACGGCGGATTTGCCTTGCTGAATCTGTTCACCGATCAAGTAGCATGGGTCGATGGCGCGGGACAGCTCAATGTTGATGTAGCCGGAACTCTAAGCCGACCTGTGATTCAAGGAACGGTTGCCGTTCAGAATGCGACTGTTCGCGCTTCAGCACTGCCGCGATCACTGACGAATGTCACTGGAGTCGCCCGATTTAACGGCGATCGCGTGACTGTCGAAACGCTGCAAGCTCAATTCGATCAACAGCCTCTCACGGCGCAGGGCATTCTACCTATTCTTGCAACAACAAGTGCAGTCGAAGCGGCAGCCGCAAATCCGCTTACTGTTGCCTTGAATGATCTAAGGCTCAATGTAACTGATCTTTACACAGGTGATGTGGGTGGAAATGTGGTGGTGAGAGGAACCGCATTTCGACCAACGCTGGGCGGTACAATTCGTCTCAGTAATGGAGAAGCAAACGTTGGCGCACAGGCGGGCAGAACCAGGACAACCGCAAATGCAACCGCAACATCATCAGCAACGTCATCGAACTTAGATGAAGGAATTAATCAAAGCTCCATCACACTTCCAGATTCAACACCAACGCCATCTACAACGCCTACGGCTGGTGCATCTCCATCAGCCCCGATCGCATTCAACGATTTGCAAATCGTTCTTGCTAATGGTGTGCGTGTCACGAGTCCACCCTTAGTCAGCTTTACTACTGAAGGAACAATCACATTAAACGGAACCCTTGCACAACCCCGCCCTCAGGGCACGGTGCGTTTAACTGGAGGGCAAGTCAACCTCTTTACAACCCAGTTTCGATTGGAACGAGGCTACCAACACACCGCCCAATTCACCCCTGCTAATGGACTCGATCCTGTTCTCGATGTGCAGCTATTTGCATTGGTTCCGGAGACCACGGGCAGCCGTTTACCACGCTCACGCCAATCCAGTGAGATTGCAGACAGCCCGTTTGCAAACGAATTGGCAACTTCGATCGGAACCTTGCGCACCATTCGAGTTGAGGCAAAAGCCACGGGGCCTGCCAGCCAATTATCTGAGAATTTGGCGCTCACAAGTTCGCCAGCCCGAAGCAGGACTGAAATTTTAGCGCTGGTCGGCGGAGGGCTGATCGACACGATCGGACAAGCAGGCACGACGGTTGGCATTGCCAACATTGCCAGCACAGCCTTGTCGAATGAATTGCAGGGAACAATTACGCAACTCGGGCAAGCGATCGGGTTAAGCGAGTTGCGAATTTTTCCGACGGTTGTAAATGCCACCAAGGCTCGTTCCTCAACGCTAAGTTTGGCGGCAGAAGCGATCGTTGATGTAAGTGGTGATTTCTCGGTGTCTCTATCGCGAGTTTTTGCGAGTGACGAACCCTTGCGCTACGGGGTGGTCTATCGGATCAATGATGAAACGCTTGTTCGAGGTTCAACAGATCTCGCTGGAGATAGCCGTGCTGTGGTTGAATATCAGACTAGATTTTAGAAGTTCAAATTCAGTCTGAGCAGCTAGATTCAGCATCAAAGATGACAATTTGGCAAGCTGTAGAAGGAATTGTCTGACGGCTCCGTTTTGTGCTGAAGCTCAATCAGCCGATCAATGATCGGCTAGGAGGTGATGAATGATCTGAAGCGGAAGTAGAATCGAATTGGCAGCCGTCATAGCCGCACCCGGGATTGGGGCGCGATTGGTCACTTTGAATTGGATTGACGCGATCGTTCGCTTTGTAGCAGAACAAAAGATCAGCCTTGTGCAAGCGAGAGTATGTACACTCGCCAGATTCCTCAATAGATGCCTGTAGTACTACTGCTCAGACGCTAGACAAGCTTCACATCCTAACTCTGCTGTTTCAGAAAAAGATAGATTCAAGACCAGCAAAGTCTTTCAACGATGGAGCGCATCTATCTCCAGGTACATGAATCTCTAAAAATTATTACTCGATTAGTAAGAACTTCATCTTCCCTTTACGACATAATTGGAAGTTTGAAGGAATGATGAAGTAATCCTGCGGTAATTACGGTGGCTGAAATGCCTCTTGTAGAATAGGTGCAAGTAATTCGTCCGATCTGCTTACTGCTCAAGATCTAAGATTTATGCCTTTATTAGATTTACTACGATCGGCTCTCCCCGCCCACACACAGCAAAGGCTGCTGAAGGGTAGGCTGTTCGTGGGCTCTAAATGGGTAGTGCAGAGTGTCGCAGCCGTGCGAATTCCTGGAGGCTTGACTCCCCCATAAATAGCTGCCTCGCTTCATTCCTTCTAATCTTGATTCGGTTGTTGGATTTTTTAAGTGCAGCCATCCAATTTTTCTCAGAAGCTTTAACTTGCTGTTTGAGCTGAATCTAAACTTTGCTAATGCATTGGTTCATAGCCTGCAAATTTTTTCACAAGAGCTAGTTTGAGTTGCCGACGCTTTATATTAGGCAAAGCACTTTTTCTTAATGTCAAACAATTACTTGCAGCATTGATTTATCTAGATCAAATCTGTCTTAGTATCGATTAAATCTAGTGTCCTAATACTTCAAACTATCATTGCAGCACTAACTTCTTTGCATTTCTACAAGTGTAGAACTAGTCATCTAAATTTTTGTACGCTAGCGTTTTAATTATCTTCTCCATTGCGATGGCTCCACTGCTGCTTCAAGCATTGATTTGATTGAAAAAGCAAAGCTCCTTGTTAAATATAAGACGATGTTTGAGCAAATTTGATCTGCATTGAGACGTTCTTAAAATTGTCAGGAAAATTCAGATGATTACACTTCAGCCTCTTGTTAGCTTAGGACTCACAGTACGAAACGGCGGATATATATTTCAAACGATGCTCGATTCGATTTTGTCACAACGGTTTCAAAATTTTGAACTCATTGTTTTAGATAATGCTTCAACCGATCAAACAGAAGCAATTGGTAGAAGCTACGCCTCAAAAGATAGTCGAATCCGGTATTATCGGCACGCAGAAGCGCAGCAAGAACTCTCAAATCGCAATTGCATTCTTAAGTTGGCAACCGGAGCTTACTTCAAGTTCATCACATTTGAGGAAGCTGTTGTTCCTCATTTTTTAGAACACTATGTTGAACTGATGAACCACTCAAGGGGCGCATTTTTGGAGAATTGCTTTAGTGGCGTTTATGGCCGCAGATGTAGCAATCTCCAGATTGATCGATCGCCCCGGTTTCCACTGTTAGAAGAAGCTCCAGAAACACCGTTGCTGTCAGTGGATGATTTTATGTGGCAGCAGGATCCGCAAGAATGGCTCTCTGAGAAATTAAGCAAATCTGATGAATAAAGAATGGTTGCTCACGTGCTAAATGATGCAAATTTGGGCAGAACAAATTCATATCGCTATTACTACTATTCATAGCTTATGAAAGTAATAGCTTATGAAACTCTAAGCTCTTGTCCAGGACTCAACATTTTGATTAGGTAACAAATCAAACCTAGCCTAATTATAAAAATTAGAGAATTTCAGTTCCACGGCAGTTCCGCTCAGCCATTGTATTTAGCGGTTAAGTAGCAATTTAACGAATTTAGATAAAACCAGGGAGTGTTAGTACCAATGAGCCGAAAAATCACGTTTTCCTTAATTCAAAAGTACGGAAAAGAATATTTGCTTACAGGGATTTTTGGAGCGATCCCGAGTCCGATTGGAAGCGCAATTAGAAATTTAATCTATCCTGCTATTTTTAGAAAAGTGGGAAGATCGGTCACCATTCAAACTAATGTTCAGTTTATTGGCATCGACACCATTGAAATCGGCGATCGCGTCCGAGTGTATCGCGGCTCTTATATCAGTAATAAAGGCAATCCGATTCGTCTCAAGGATGGTGCTTCGCTGGATCAGGGCGTTCAAATTAGAGCTTACGATCACGAAGGGGGAGGCATTGAAATTGGTGAGGAAACCTATATTGGTCCTTATGTCTGCATTGCTGGGCCTGGCTCCATTAAAATTGGCAGGGATTGCATGATTGCTTCCAACTCCTCGCTGTATGCCAACAATCACGTTTTCTCTGATCCCGACACGCCGTTCCGACTTCAGGGATTAACGTGCAAGGGAATTGAAATTGAGGATGACTGTTGGATAGGGACGGGGGTGAGAGTGTTAGATGGGGTCAAAATTGGCAGAGGCAGCGTGATTGGAGCGGGGGCTGTGGTGACTCGCGATATTCCGCCCTACTCGATCGCGATGGGTGTGCCTGCGAGAGTGACGGGCAAACGTGGGCACTCGAAAGTCGAACGCCTACAGGCGGCCTCCTATTAGTAACGGGGACAACTTAATAACGAAGACAACGCCTCTGAGGAAACGAAGAACTGCTTCGCAACTGCGAATTCATGAAATCTCATCGATGTTTTCAGGGGTTAATGGATAACCGGAGTGCAATGTTTGGAGTTCGGCGCGTAGAGCTGTAATTTCAGCATGTAACTGGGCAATGGCACTTGCTCCTGCAAGTTCTGCGTCTGGATCTTTAGCATCGCGATCAACAAAAAAGGTTGCGATCGTTGCTGTGACATACCCAAACACAGCAAAAGCGTAGAGCGCTAGAATAAAGCACAATACTCGCCCTTCTGCGGTTTGTGGCGAATAGTCTGATCCCATCGTCGTCATCAGCATTGCCGTCCACCACAACGCAGACCCGTAGTCGGTGATTCCTGAATTGGAAACTTCGCCTTCAAAGGCATACATTCCGGCTGCGCCAGTCAGTGTGATGATTGCCGTTAGTCCAACAACGTAGCTAAATCCACGTCGCTGCATACTCGCTGCGAGCGCCCGCATGCCTCGATTGGTTCGGGTCATCACGCTCAGTAACCGCAAGCCTCGTACCGCTCGTGCGGTCTGCAACACTCGCAGCACTCGGACAATTCGGAATATCCGCAAGGCAGGAAGAAGCAGTGAAATTGCGGTGAGCCAGTTCTGACGTAAGTAACTGAACTTACGGGGTGCAAGCAGCAGCTTGAGTCCAAAATCTGCGATAAAAATAATCCAGACTGCGATCCCCAGCGTTTCTAGAAGCGGATTTAGTCCCCCAATCAATTCAATGGTGAATAACGCTAACCAAAAAAAGCTCAACACTAGAAGTGGGGTTTCAAGCCAATCTTCTAACTGCTGGAGAATCTCCCACCGCTCTTGATCCACCGCCAACTGAGTCTGCGATCGCAGCGTCTGCTTTCGAGACGGACTTTCACTCATAATTCTGAACTGCTCCGAATCAGCTCGTCCGCATTACACTTTTCTTCGATCGCCTCCAAGACTTCTGCTTCGCGCGGGGATATCGTTCCGCTACTTTGCGCGATGCGACGGCACTGCGCTAATAGAGGAACCGCAAAGTCGCAGTTGAGTTGATCCACTAAGGTGATTAACGGTTGCGGAGCTTTAATATTTGCCGCGATCGCATTTAAAGAATTCTGCTCTAGCTGCATTTTTTGCAGGTCGGGCAAAATATCATCCCACGTCTTTTCTGGGTAGCTTGCCAAAATCATGTGAACCAGAATCTGATCCATGATTGCCTGTTGCGCGATCGCTACTGTCAAATATTGCTCGGTTTGTTTCTCAATTGCTTGCAGTGCTTCGGTACTAGGTTCTTCCGCTCCATCTCGAAGTTTAGCTTCATAGAATCGACTCGCGGCATAGCCCAACGAATAGAGCATCGTTGCGTTTGTACTTGCGCCAATCATCGCGCCTGCGAGCGGTATATTACGAAGGAATCCTAATCCAGCTTTTAGCGCCCTGCCGCCGCCAACAGCTAGACCAAAAATGGCTAAAACCTCGCCTCTACGAGCCGAGTCCTTCAAATCTAATCCGTAAGCGGCGGCAATTTCATAGACCAATTCAGTTTGCAACGCCGTAGTTGCGGCTAGATCAAGCGCTAAAAGGGCAACTGCAAATCCGGGCAAAAGGCTAGTGACAAAGCCCGAACTTCCTGCTTTCAGGGCCTTTTTCACCATCAATCGATGCGTGATTTGGCTGGGAGATTCATTCGGATACTTTTGCTGGAGTTCTTTTACCCTAGCTTCTGCTTTCGTCGTATCCACGCGATCGCTAATTCCGACCAGCCAATCGAGCTTCAGAACTCCCGCTAATCGTCTGACCACCGGATTTCTCAGCAAAGGTAGCTGTCCAACAAAGTTTACGGCTTGTCCAGCTCTTCCAGTGGCGCTACCAATCCAGCGCACGGCCTGCTTAGGGACAGTTCCGCCCAACCACAGCGCAAGATTAATCGCTCCTTTTCCGGTTTTGAATACAGTTTCCGTTATTTTCCCAATTTGTCCAGATTCGCTCTTCTGCATCTTTGGACGTGAGGGTTGCTGCAATTGATCTTTAGCCATAGCCAATACCGATGATTGTATTTCCAGTGTAGGAACTAATGATCGATCGCTGATATCACTGTGGACATAAATGCATCGGTAGAATGCCTATTTGCACTCCCTATTTGCACTCATAGTATGAGCCTAAACTGATTAGCAGTATGAGCCTAAACTGATTAACAGAATGAGAAGGTTGGGGCAATAAAATCAGGTCGTTCAGCGAGTCTGTAACACTCGTTTATAAGCAGCGAATAACTTAGTAATTTAATCGCTGAAGTGACGAAAGAAGAAATGAAGCTGCTCTATTTCCACTTATAGCCCTCCTAAAGCCATACTTGAAGTCACAGAAAAATCACGAATTCGACACTAATTTCTACCATTTGGTGGACAACATTGAGCAGAAAAAGCGGTAACTTCCGAGTACATATTTTTGGTCAAGTAAATTGTTATGCAGGGGAAACGCTCTATGGTCATATCACGTCGATTTGTTGTTGGAGCGTCTTTACTAGGTATTGGGTTACTCTCAGGCGCGATCGCAATGGTCTCGTCCAATCCTCATCCGGTTGCCGCTCAGGACAAAGCAGGAAACTTTCCAGATACCAAAAATTACTGGGCACAGCCGTTTATTGCTGCATTGGCAGAGCGTAACATCGTTACGGGCTACCCCGACGGAACCTTCCGCCCCAATCAAACCGTCGATCGCGATGAGTTTGCGGCGATTGTCCGGCAAGCCTTTTCTCAACAGCGCGAGCGCCAAATTTCGAGTGGCAGCGCCTTTAAAGATGTGCCCAAAGGAAATTGGGCAGCCCCTGCGATCGAGGAAGCTTACGAAACTGGCTTTCTGAGCGGCTATCCAGGTGGTGATTTCCGCCCTCAACAGCCTGTGAGTCGTGTTGAAGCGTTGGTTGCTTTGGCGCGGAACTTGTCGCTAAAAGACGCATCGGTAGCAAACCAAGCCCCTGCGACTGCGGCGATCGCAACCAATAAAGCTCAAGCTAAGCCCGCCGCTGCTCAACCGAATCGTCGAGCGCGACGACAAATCGCGCTGCCTTTTGCTTCTCTTGCGCTGATGCAACCTTTTGTGACGCCCCGCTCGGCTCAGGCTGCTCCTGCCAGCGCTACCTCAGCTTCAACACCAGCCAATCAAAAGTCTGCGGCTAAGAATTCGGCAAGCACTCAGCAATCGGCTGCTCTTTTGAAGCAATACTACACAGATGCCAATCGAATTCCCAAATATGCGGTCAGTAGTGTTGCAGAAGCAACTCGTGCTGGCATTGTGGTCAATCATCCTAATCGTAAAGTTCTCAACCCAACTAAACCTGCAACACGGGGCGAAATTGCTGCTTTCATGCACCAGGCGTTAGTAGACAGTGGCAGAATTCAGCCGCTTCCGCAGAATCAAGGTGCTGCAAAATATGTTGTGAGACCTGAAGCGAATTAGCGGCTTTTTCTGTTTTTCTCATCGTCAGTCTCTCAGAAGTTGGCCTCACCCTAAATCCCTCTCTAAATCTGGAGAGGTTGTAGCCCATGTTGGCCAAGCAATCTCCGATTTTTTGAAAATCGGAGAATACGCTGTTGTTGGGTTTTTAGCTAATCGGCACTCAAGCAGAACGGGAGGGTCTATCTTTCCCACGCCAGTTCAAGCTATTTTGATTCAGTTGGCGAATGTATTCATCAGGTTGATCGATCATTGATTGCGCGATCGCAATGGCTTTTTCCAGCTGCTCTTTGCTCAGTTGCTTGTAAGCAGGCTGCTTGCGGCTCAGAACCTTATACCAACAGCAACCAAACAGGTTATCCAACACAATTCGCTGGAAGCAGTGATTAAACCGAACCGGAAGCTTTCTTTCGTTTGCTAGAGCGGGGAGGATCTGATTCGTCAGTTCGAGATACTGGTTGCGTAGCGGGGTCAGATTGTCCATGATTGGGCGTTGAGGGCAACGGATATTCGGTGCGGTTATTCTGTTTGTGCCAGTCGGCAGCTTTTTGGCGGATTTGCTTTAGTTCTTCGTCAGGAATGCGCTCTAAGTTTCGCAGGATTAGCGACATGCGGGGATTGTTGCTCAATTTTTTGCGGTTGCGATCGAGGAAATCCCAGAAAAAGAAATTGAACGGGCAGGCGTTTTCGGAGGTGCGATCGCGCACGTTATAAACACACTGCTTACAATAGTTGCTCATATTATTGATGTAATTGGCAGATGCCGCGTAAGGCTTCGAGGCCATCAAACCGCCGTCCGCATATTGACCCATACCAATTACATTTGCCTGCATTACCCAGTCATATCCATCAATGAATGCTAAGTGAAACCAATCTTGCAACTCTTGTGGTAATACTCCAGCAATCAGCGAGAAGTTGTTTAGAACCATGAGACGCTGAATGTGATGGGCATAGCCAATCTCTTTAACCTGCTTAATCGTGTGGTGTAAGCAGTTCATATCGGTTTCACCCGTAAAGTAAAATCCTGGTAATGGTTGATTGTGATTGAAAAAGTTACGCTGCGGATAGTCTGCTCCCATGTGAATATAAATGCCGTGCATATACTCACGCCAACCTAAAATTTGTCGAATAAATCCTTCAATACTATTCAAGTCATACTCGTCTGGATGCTCACGGTAGGCTTGCTCTGCCGCTTCGATCGCTTCGCTTGGATGAATCAATCCAATATTGAGATAAGGTGAAAGCATGGCGTGCCATAAGGTCTGCTCGCCCATCAGCATCGCATCTTGATAAGGACCAAAATTAGAGAGCCGAGTTTGAATAAAAAATTGTAGGACTTGCAGGGCTTGTTTGCGAGTTACACCCCAGCGAAACGGTTCGATCTGCCAGTACTTTTGACTGTCTGCAAAGATTGGTGATTGTTTGATCCAATCGATTACTTCTTGAGTGATGTCGTCCGGTTCAAACCAGAGCGCTTCAGGAATCGTAAGTTTTCCTTTGGGTGGTTTACGATTCTCGCGATCGTAGTTCCACCGTCCGCCCATAGGCTGGTCGTCTACCATCAACACATCATATCGGTGGCGTCCTTCGCGGTAAAAATCTTCCATGATCAACCGCTTACGAGATGTTGCCCAGTCGTTGAAAGACTGGTCGCTCCAGATAAAGCGATTGCTAGGAGTAAGTGTTACGTCACAGGGAAGATCTAGGCTCTGAATCAATTCAGCAAACGGTCGATCCGTCGGCGTCATGATCCGCAGTTCGGTAATTTGATGATGTTCGATCCATGCTAAAAGCGGCGTTTGAAAATCGGGCGAAATCTTGTATGTCACTGTCCAGCCGTCTTGCTCTAGCTCTTTAGCAAAGTGCCGCATTGCTGACCACACAAGTACCAGCTTTTGCAGATGATACGGCAGTTGTTGAGCGTGAGCCATTGACTCGATGAAAATGACTGGCGTATTTTCTTTGCGATCGCAGCGACTCTCCAGGGCGGTTTGCCCTGCCCAAAGCTGATCGCCCAATACCCAAACGCCAACTGTCATAGTGTTTCTTAGCTCTTAACGTATCGTAATACTGTAAGTTAAGAAGTGGCTAGTCGTCTGTCTTAGGAAGCAGTCTTTAAGCTCTTGGTGCAAACATAATGATGAATACACTGAGCAATGCTAATGCTGCCCCAAGGAGATCGTAGCGATCGAGCCTTACGCCGTCGATTTTCCATCCCCACAGCATTGCCATAACGATGAATACTCCTCCGTAAGCCGCATAGACTCGCCCGAAGTTCGCGGGTTGAAGGGTCGCAATTACACCGTATAACGCTAGTGCGATCGCGCCCAACACGCCCCACCAAATCGGCTTTCCTTCTCGCAGCCAAAGCCAAACAAGGTAGCCGCCACCAATTTCAAATACTCCTGCCCACAGGAAGTAGAGTAAAGACTTTATTAATTGCATTGAGTTTTATCTCAATTTAGCGTCATCCTGCAAAACGTAGCCATCTAATCCATTGAATGCAATTAAGCGGTAATGCTTCCTAGGGGCGCGCAGTACAATGGGAGAAATAATGCTTAGAGTGGCCTTTATGCAGATTCAGATTGCTCTACCTGACGATGTAGCACAGTCTCTAGAAGTAAAATGGGGTAGTCTGGAACGCAAGCTGCTCGAGATGATTGTGATTGAAGCTCACAAAGAAGGCTCAATCAGTGTGGGCAAAGTGCGAGAGCTACTAGGAATCTCCACTCGCCTTGAAGTTGACGCATTTCTAAAAACTAAAGGTGTTGATTTACACTACGACAAAGCAGATTTTGAAGCCGATCGCCAAACCCATGAGCGACTGCGACCAGGAAAACTGAACACACCATGATTGTTGTGTCAGATACATCGCCTATTTGTTATCTTTTGCTCATCGGCGAGGTTGAACTGCTTCCGTAACTTTACACTCAGGTTTGCATTCCATCCATTGTTCAACAAGAGCTATCTGATGTGCGATCGCCCGTCCTAGTTCAGAATTGGATTAATCATCCACCCGCTTGGTTGGTCGTTCAAACAGTTAAGGATTCTTCCGATCGCACGTTAGATGTCCTTGATCGAGGTGAACAAGCTGCAATTTTGTTGGCGGAGCATCAGAGGGCAAGCTTGCTGCTCATTGATGATTTGTTGGGAAGACAGATCGCTCAGTCTCGTGGTTTAAATGTCACTGGGTTATTGGGTGTGTTAGATGAAGCTGCTAAGCAAGATTTAATCTATTTTCCAGACGCAATTTCTCGCCTTCAACAAACTACATTTCGAGCCTCTACGCAGTTAATTCAATTGCTTTTAGAGCAGCATCAATCAGAAAAGAGCGATCGCTGACGCAACCGTGAAACCTATCGCTAGATCTTGAATCAGGATTTGCTACTCTGGTGAATAAATCTAATGAAGTAAGTCATTAGCGCAACTTCAGAAGAACCTCACCTCAGCCTACTGCCTTGTGATGAAGATCCTGATTCTCACCTCTAACCCGCGCAAAGATCTTAACCTTAACGAAGAAATTCGAGATTTGAAGGGCGTGATTGAGCGATCGCGAGATCGCGAACAGTTTGAGGTCGAGGTGGGTTTAGCGGTTCGTCCAGAGGATTTGCAGGGACTATTGCTGAAGCATGAGCCGCAAATTGTGCATTTCTGCGGGCATGGAACGGGAGAGCAAGGCTTAGTTTTGCAAGATGATGCGGGACGAGAGCGGCTTGTTTCGACCGATGCCTTGAAGGATTTCTTTGGACTGTTTTCTGACAAGGTGGAGTGTGTTCTGCTCAATGCGTGTTATTCAGAGATGCAGGCAGATGCGATCGTGGAGCATGTCAACTATGTGATTGGCATGAGTCAAGAGATCCGAGATGAGGCTGCCACCGCCTTTGCAACCGGATTTTATAGAGCGCTTGGATACGGACGACCGATTGAGCAGTCCTTTAAACTTGGTTGTAATCAGATTCACCTAACGATTTTAGATTCTGGTAACTCGCCTCGTCGATCGGTGTCTCAGGAGCAGCGCAAGCTTGAAGTAGTTAATGCACTGGAAAGAGACATTGGACAAGATAGTATTCCAGAACACTTGAAACCCAAGCTCAAGCAAAAATCGAATTTGACAACTGTTTCAAATCCGGTTGGAGTAAAGTTATCTGAGCAGCTTTCATTGGATGAGAACGTTGAGATTCAGGTAAATATTGATCGCGCTTACGATCAGGAGATCAAGCTAAAACAGTACCGCGATTGTGTCAGGAAGTTTTTAGTCGATCGTAAACTGTCTCCATTAAAAACAATTCGCCTAAAGCGGCTGAGAGAAGATTTGGGTTTGTCAGTTGCAGATGCGAACCAGATTTTGGCAGAAGAACAGGCAGAAGAACAAGAGCCGATTCGGAAAGCGCAAGAAGACTATGAGGAGATGCTGATTCGGCTGATCGAGGAAGGTCATTATCCCTTAAATGCGGAAACAAATGATGAGTTGCAAGAATTCTGTCAAGAGTTGGGACTAACCGCTAGTGAGGTTGAAACGATTTCAAAACCAATTCTTGAGGCGGCGGAAGAGGATTATCAGCAGAAACTATCCGGAGATCAACAAGAACCTTTAGATCAACAACATTCAGCCCAACAACCATCTTCAAAGCGACTATGTACTCGACGAGATGTATTGATATGGCTAGGTATTGGAGGTGCTACAGGAGGCGTCAGATTAATGATGTCGGCTTCGGCAAAATCCCCAATAGATGCCGTAATCATAGAAGATTTAGGCGGCGACACTATGTTGGAAATGGTAGAAATTCCCGGAGGCAAGTTTCTCATGGGTTCACCACAGTTGGAGGATGGACACACTAGTCATGAAGATCCGCAGCATGAAGTTACTGTAGCTTCTTTTCAAATAGGCAAATTTGAAGTAACTCAGACGCAGTGGAGATCAGTAGCAGCACTTCCCAAAGTCAAGCTCGATCTCAATCCCGATCCATCACGCTTCAAAGGCGCAAATCGACCTGTTGAACTTGTGTCCTGGGATGAAGCAGTTGAGTTTTGCGATCGCTTATCCAAAAAAACTGGAAAACCCTATCGCTTGCCCAGCGAAGCCGAATGGGAATACGCTTGCCGTGCAGGAACCACAACGCCCTTTCATTTTGGTGAAACAATTACAACTGGTTTAGCAAATTATCGAGGGACAGATCAGAAAATCGAAGTTTCTATTCATCTAGGAAACTCTGGCAACGGATCAAAAGGAATCTTCCGGGAGCAAACAACAGATGTAGGCAGTTTTCCACCTAATGCATTTGGGCTGTATGACATGCACGGAAACGTTTGGGAGTGGTGCGCTGATCCTTGGCACGAGAATTACAATAACGCTCCTGCTGATGGTCGGGTTTGGGAATTGGCTAGCGATCCTTCAGAACTTGGCAAAGCCAATCGCAAAAATGCTGTTCGGCTCTTGCGCGGCGGTTCGTGGAAGCTCAATCCGTCGAGTTGCCGCTCTGCTTGCCGCAACAGGGTCTCCCCGAGAGTCGCTACAGTGATCTCGGTTTTCGGGTTCTTTGCTCCTTCCCCGAGACTTTCTAGCTCTGTTCTCTTTTGTCCTTTGAACAGAACTAGTTGACTCTTTGGCTAGGGTTTGAGCGAATGACTTTCCTAATCTCGATATTCGTGCTTAATAAAGAGCAGAATGGTCTGCGGAAGAGCCTTATACCAAATCTCTAAAGTCCAGCTACAGATAGTGCTTCAAGAATTGATGCCCGTCCTGTAATTGATGCAATCGTCTGAGGCGATAGTGTTTCAAGCTGTTGCGTCATCCACTGTTGTAATTGCT
>JAHHHO010000014.1 GCA_019359315.1 Myxacorys californica WJT36-NPBG1 | reverse complement strand
TGTAAGTGCATCAGGTGTTTGAGTTGCTCTGTACTCTCTTGAATTTCGATGCGGCTGACTCCAACCATCCCTTTGCCTCAAACGCGACTGCTATTATCTGTAGCATGTATTGATCCACTTGGTATAATACAGGAGCAGATTCATTCTATCTGCTCTTTTTTTGTTATTCATGAGAAAAAGATAAATATCGAACTCCGTATTTCTGCGACTGTTTTAGAGCAGAAAGTAAAAGTTTCCGTATTTCCTACATCTTCGATTCTTTGCATTTTTTATACTCTACTAGAAGTGCAGGCAGAAACACGCAAGCAACTCAGTAATAATGCTGATAAGTAAACGATAGGTGCATTGCCAGCGTCCTCGATCGCGTTATCAAAATTGCACATCGATTCAAAATGCAGTCAATTCAGCGTTTTCTTCAAACTCACCAGTCTTCAAGAAATCGTGCAAGAACACGTGTTCATCGAGCTACCGTAACAGGAGTAGCTACTTTAATTTCAAAAGGAATTTCTGTCATAGCTGGGTTTGTTTCAGTACCTTTAACAGCTAGTTATTTAGAAGCAGAACAGTTTGGAGTTTGGCTATTGCTAACTTCGTTTGTTGGCTGGGTCAGCATAGTTGATTTAGGGCTTGCCAACAGTTTAACGAATGCCTTAGCAACAGCGGATGGACAGGACGATATGCGAACAGCGCAGAAAGCAGTATCCAGTGCATTCTGGCTAATCATTTGTATAGCTATGATCGTCAGTATCATCAGCGCGATCGCTTACTTATATATTCCTTGGAATAGAGTGTTTAATGTCCACTCATTAGAGGCTCAATCAGTAATTCAAGCCGCGCTCGTGCCCTGCTTTATATTCTTTATTCTGTCCTTAATACTATCTATTCCAAATCGCGTTTATCAAGCTTATCAAGAGGGTTATATTTACAGCTTTTGGTGCGGTTTAGGCAACCTTTTTGCAGTTGTAGGACTAATGACTGCAATTCAGCTTCAGGCTAATCTATCAGCTTTAGCAGGTTTCTTTTTCATTGGTCTACTATTAGGTGACATTTTTGCTTCAATTCATTTATTCTTTTTTCACAAAAGATGGTTGCTGCCTAAATTTCGCTATTTCTGCTTATCTAATTCTATTTGGCTAGTTCGATCAGGAATCAAGTTCTGGATTGCTCAAGTCTCGGCAATTCTAATTTTTCAAACAGATTTAATTATCATTGCTCAATTGTTTGGAGCAAGTACAATCGCAACTTATGGAATTGCGCTTAAATTGTTTGCTCTAATCATAACTTTACAATCTGCTTTTACTCTTCCACTTTGGTCTACCTATGCTGAAGCAAAAGCAAGAAACGATTTTATTTGGATTGATAAAACATTTAAACAGACTATCAAGCTCAGCATAACATGGTCTTTTTGTGCAGGTTTTCTGTTGACCTTAGTGTTTCCATGGCTTCTTAGAAACTGGTTCAATCAGCCTAAATTTTTTCTACAATCTACAATCATTGCGATGTTTTTAACAACTGTCTTAGTTTGTACTGCTCAATGTGTAGCGATGCTAGCTAACGGTTTAGGCGAAGTTAATGTACAAGCAGTTGTTGCCCCTATTTCTGCTTGTACTAACCTTTTACTGTCAACTACTTTAGGGCACTATTTTGGCTCAGTGGGGGTTGCTTTGTCTACAGGGATTTGCGTTCTCGTATTCTCTTTAGGGATAGTAGGCAACGACATTCTAAAGAAGTTGCTAATCCTAAAAGTTAGTTAGGAAAGGAGATTAAGATAATGAGTAATAGATGCTCAATATGTTTAGCTGAAAGAAGATATTGTTTCAAGGCAAAAATCCTTAATAAGTATACTATTAGTTATTTCTATTGCGATCGCTGCGGTTTTTTACAGACCGAGGAGCCGTACTGGTTAGAAGAAGCTTACAGTAGCGCGATCGCAGATGCAGATACAGGGCTAATTGCAAGAAATATTTCTATCTCAAAAAAGCTAGGCTGCATTCTCTTCTTCTTATTGGATAAGGAAGGAAAGTACTTAGATCTAGCAGGGGGTTACGGAATATTGGCTAGATTGATGAGAGACGTTGGGTTCGACTTTTACTGGTCAGACTTATACTGCCAAAATGTATTTTCTAAAGGATTTGATGAATCTACAGCTCATAAACCCTTTACTGCAATTACAGCCTTTGAAGTACTTGAACACATTTACAATCCACTTAGCTTTATACAAGATGCTCTAAATAAATCAGAAACATCAACAATAATTTTTTCAACAGAGCTATTTTTGAGAATGCCCCCAGATCCCGAGCAATGGTGGTACTACACTCTAGGAACAGGCCAGCACATTTCATTTTTTCAGGCGCGAACTCTCCAATATATAGCTAACGAATTATCGTTGTTTCTATACTCCAACAAAAATATTCATGTGATTACAAATGAATCGGTTAATAAAATGAGATTATTAAAACTTTTAACAGGTAAGCCATCTCACATCCTACAGCATTATGTAAAAATTAGGATGGCTTCAAAAACTAATTCAGATCACAAAATTCTGATAAAAAATCTATCTAATGATTTGTAGTGTTATCAGATAGAAAATCGACAAATATTGTTCTTGCGGAAATCAAAAATGGTTAAGTTAGTGTATGACTATCAAATCTTTTCACGTGCAAAGTACGGAGGCATTGCTCGGTATATCTATGAAATTGCTACTCGCACTGCCAAAACAACCAAATTTGAGGTTGAAATTTTTGCAGGTGTTTTTGTAAATGGATACTTGCAGAAAAGCGATAAAACTTTAGTAAGAGGACACAAAGTTCCTTACTTTCCTGGTGCTTCAAGAGTTTTAAGCGCTGCTAATGCTGAATTATCAAAATGCTGGTTCAGACAGAGTAAAGTAGATCTACTTCACGAAACCTATTATTCACAAAAGTGCATTACGCCTAAACGGTGCACAACTATTCTTACCGTTTACGATATGATTCACGAAAAATTTAGCTATCTGATGAGCAACCGGGAACGTGAGTTGATTTCTATTAAAGCAGCAGCAATCAATAGAGCTGACTACATTATCTGTATATCTGAAGCTACTAAGAATGATTTAATTTCTCTTCTCAATATAGACCCTAAAAAGGTGATTGTTACCTATTTAGGTCACTCACTAAGAAGCAACATCAGCAGTGGTCATTCCAAAGTTATTAATGTCCCTTATATTCTTTATGTAGGACGGCGCGACAAATACAAAAATTTCGATAGATTGATTGAAGCTTACGCTAACAATTCACGAATACGCCAAGAATTTAGCCTTGTATCTTTTGGAGGTAAATCCTTTTCAAAGATTGAACTATCCAAAATTAGTGAATTAGGTTTACCTAACGGAAAAGTTATTCATTTAGAAGGTAATGATAGTACTCTCGCTGGCCTTTACTCTCACGCTGCTGCTCTAGCATATCCATCCCTGTATGAAGGCTTTGGCATTCCTCCAATTGAAGCAATGTCATTCGGATGCCCAGTAATCTGTAGTAACGTTAGTTCGATTCCAGAAGTAGTTGCAGAAGCAGGAGAATATTTTGATCCTTACAACGTTGATAACATAGCAGATGCCTTAGAAAAAGTTTTGTTCTCAACCGAAAGAACAATGACTCTTTCTATGTTGGGTAAAGAACGAGCTAAGAAATTTTCTTGGGAAAACTGCGCTGAACAAACCCAGTTAGTCTATTCCTCTCTTTTGCAAAACTAAGCGAGTTATATCTACTAGAAATTCTCACTTTAACAAATAGAGCTTTAGAAATTTGAGTAAGATGAAACCTACAAAACCTATAAGATTAACAAGCTATGAAAATTTGTCCAACTCCATATGTCTGAATTTTCTTAACTCTTTAGAATTACAGATTAAATTCACAAAAGTATTAAGTGTGAAGCCGCATGATAGCCAAGATTTAACTAGCTGGCACGGCTTAGTTTCGCTAATCTCTGTGGCGGACATGTGTGATGTGTATGATATTGATATTAGGCAAGCTTGGAGTGACAAAATATTTCAACAAAACCTTGTAGATCATGATTGGCAAGTAGCCATTCTTGAGAGAACTAATATGAAAGAGCGTAGGCATAAGATAATTGTTTATCTATGCGACCGTAATATGAAGCTTAGCCAAAAGTATGAGCTTAAGAAAGTTCCAGTAGAGCAAGTCATTGGCTGCTATTGGAGAACCATTCATCACTTGTATTTGTCTTTGCCTCGTAACCACTTTTTTATAGAAGAAATCGCCCAGTGGAAGGATACTGCATTTAATGAATCCTTGATTACTTCTAACTCAGAATATAGAGATAGAAAAACGATTCTCTCCTCTACTCATTCTAAACAAAGGCAGGAAGGTGGACTTAGAACTAAAGGAATATTTAAGCACTCCTGCGAAGAGAAGCCTCTCATATCTATAATTACAGTAGTTTTTAATGGAGAAAAACATTTTGAACAGACGATTCAGTCTGTGATTAACCAAACTTACTCAAATTTAGAATTCATAATTGTTGATGGAAGATCAACAGACAATACATTGGCTCTAATTGAGCAGTATGAACACTATATCGATTACTGGATTAGCGAACCAGATTCAGGTATATACGCTGCGATGAATAAAGGAATGTCATTTGCTTTAGGAGACTTTGTCAATTTCATGAATGTAGGTGATTTGTTTTTTGATTTTGATGTGGTTCGTTCAATTGGCTTTAGCGATCGTAGACATTCCGTGTGTGGGATAAATGCCTTTTTTAGCCATTTGTCATCAAACTTAATCCATGTGAAGAGCCAGGGAAAAAATCTTCCTCATCAGGCTTTGTTTATGAAGCGTGATGATTTTGAACACCATTACTTCGACACCAAGTTTAGATATGCTGCTGATGCTGAACTTTGGAGTAGGTTCGCTACTGAGCGTATAGAAGTAATAGATCAAGTCGTTTCGTTGAGTAGATTTGGAGGCGTTTCTACAAGCTCTAAATGCTTAGTTCCTAGAATGAAAGAACATCTTGAATTTGAGAAAAATAAACTTTGCGTATTACTGCGGTTTCTTCCTAAAATTCTCCTGTTATCATTCGTGAGCGATGAAGTTGTTGAACTTTTCTATTTCAACTCATACAGTATCTTAAAAAGAATGATGTCGCGTATTTTGACTGCTTGGAGGAGTAATGCGCCAACTGTATAACCAGAATTCTCTCCTCAATTTGACTTTTTTACTCTGTTTTTTTCCTTTTTTTAGAATAATTCCTATTGGAAATTCCGAAACTCAGCCCATTGCAGCGATCGTAGCTGGAATTTATTTACTAAATAACCAAGCTCCTAAATTCCTTCGCCACTATATCACTTTATTTTTTTCAGTTACAGCCTTCTACTTTCTAATCAGTGTATTTAGATATTTCTTAGTCTCTTCAGAAGAAACACTTGTCTTGGGTGCATTACAGTCTATTCTGATCCTTACGACGCCACTTCTTATTTTTGCTGCTCTTTTTGATAACCTTCGACTGATATCAGCGAAGACGTTTAGATTCTGTTTATACCCCTGGTTACTTATTAGCATTTTGCAGCAATGCTTCCCGTCTATTCTTTCCTCTACCGGAATTAGTACTGTTTTGACTATTCTTATTCCTAGATTTTTAGGAGAGTCATTAGGCGGTTCCAGGGGAGTCTCAGGATTTTCGCCAGAGCCTTCATATGCGGCTCAAATTATTATTGGAATGTTGGCTTTTATATTCTTTCTTCGCCGTAATGGAAAAATAAGGAAGTTAGAATACTACTTCATGATTAGTAGCTGTGTCATCATGGTATTTCTAAATTTGTCAGCAACAATTGCAATATTTTTTGCAATTTTTCTCACTTTTCATGTGCTTGTTAGTTTGATGAGAAGCGCTTGGAAACTACTAACATTTCAGCTGTTATCTCAGCGAATTGGGACAACCTTACTTAAATTTCTTTTAATAGGAATTTTCACTTGTTTGATTCTTGTCTCACCAGTTATTTTGACAACAATATTACCTAATTCTAGAATTTTGGATCTTCTAACTTCTTTTTCCTCGTCTAGCTATGAAGACTTTGATGTTTTTAAGCTGTTGAATTTGACAAATGAGCTTGGCAGCCAACGTTCAATCAGCGTTTATGCCGGGTATTTTAACGCGTTTACTACTCATGGCTTTGGCTCTGGGTTAGGTTCTTGGTCAATTCAATTCTTAAATACTCTAGAAGATTCAGGACTTAATCCTTCTAAAATCAATTTCTTTATGCATAACGGATTTGTTGACCTTAAGCCTTATGCTTATGGGGCTTTAGTTGCTTTTGATATGGGGGTAGTTGGACTAGTATTTATGTCTTCTATCTTCGTTGCTGCAGCATTCAGAAAATTACGGGTTAACGCTGAAATATCTCAGTACGCATGGGCATGTTTAGGCCTATCTCTTTTGATGGTGTATTTCAACAGTGTTGCATCATTGCCAACTGGATGGCTGCTGTTTTTACTTTTTTTACAAGATGGCAATTCTCTGACTCAATACAAGCCGTTTGGGCCAACCAGCCTTGAGTATGATTCTGCATTGCAATAATCTATTTTTAATGCGAATTTCTCGGGAATGTGTTTTCTTACTTCTACTTTATCAACAAGTGAGGATGAAATTGTTTCCTACAATCACCATAGCAATTCCTACTTATAACGAAGCTCAATCCATTGAGAAGGTTATTCAGAGATTTTTAAAAACAAAGTATTCTAATGCTGTTGAAATACTAGTTGCAGACGGTGGCAGTACGGACGGAACCCAACTCATAGTTCATCAGATTTCTTCAGAAGATTCACGAGTCAAACTTTTGCATAATCCACTCAAGATTCAAGCAGCAGGATTAAACTTAATTCTGCAACACGGTGATGGAGAAGTTTTTCTAAGAGCCGATGCTCACTCAGATTATGCACCTGACTATATTGAACGGTGTGTTGAAGCATTGTTGAGGTCTGAAGCTGTTAATGTAGGCGGAGCACAGCGTTTTGTGGCAAAAAATGCTTTTCAGGCGGGTGTTGCTCTATCTTCTAAAACTTGGTTAGGCAATGGTGGTGCAAAGTATCGTAATCCTAAATATGATGGCTATGCAGATACAGCCTATTTAGGCTGTTTTTGGAGAAAAGATTTGCTTAATTGCTCTGGCTATAGCTCAGAAGCAGTTAATGAAGATGCTGAGCTAAATATTCGATTGTCGAATACCACTTTCGCCCTCGATCAGGTTACCAACCAAGACTCTGAGCTTAATCAGAGGCTAGAAAAGCAATCTTCTAAAGCAATCTATATCAGTTCAAAAATCTGTGTCTGGTATTATCCTAGAAGCACTTGGAAAGCATTGCTAATTCAGTATTTTAAGTATGGCAGAGGACGATTTCTTACAACTACAAAACACAAGAAATCGAGTTTAAGAGGAAGACTACCGTTTTTAGTGATCTCCTGTACGATCGCACTCCTAATGCTCGATATTCTCACCCCTCAACTCGATCTACCAATCGAACAGTGCATTTTGCTTGGTGTACTATTGCCCTTTCTGGAGAGCCTGCGCGTCACCTTAGAGTTTAACCAAAGCTTTAGTTCAGAATTTTGGCGCGGCGATTCAGAAGAGATCCCCTCGTTTCTAAGCCGATGGTTTTTTTGTGGTGTCTCGTTGTTAACGATGCCGATCGCACATTTTCTAGGTTATGCCTATCAGCTCGTTCGCCGCAACGTCTTCAGTGTCCGGGATTGGTAAGAGAACAAGTTGACCAGGGCAATTCTCAAGCGATTAGCGCCGCGATCGTAAACGTTAGCGGTCGCCAGCGAATGCTATCTCAACGAACGGCACTGTTTTGTTTGAGATTGGTTTGTAGCCACAATCCTTCTGAGCGGCAGCAGTTGCATCAGACATTAGGCGAACTGATTACGTTAATAGAGCGATCGCATAGAGGCCTGATCTACCGTGATGTAGATTTCAATTTACCCGGTTACCCCTTGCCCACGGTCAAAGCGATATTTGCAAGCTATTTTAGAGGCAGCTTCAAATCCTTTGTTGGCTGCGTTAAATGCAGTTGTTAGTCAATATCAAACTGAGAGCGAAGCAGAACAACAGATCATTCTGGTTCAGCAAGCTGAACTGTATCAACAAAGCTGTAAGGCAACTGCGGTCGCTCAAGCGCAAACCCAACAGCTAGAACAATCCCTCGCAGAGTTGCACCAACTTCAGACTCATCTGATTCAAACAGCCCGGACAGGGAGCCAAGTTTCAAATCAAACTTCCCGTCTCTCAACTATCAGACTAATTGTTAGTCAATCTATCTAGATCAGCCATAATTACCGTTTCTTATAACACTACTCTAGGCATTAGGACGCGATTGGTTCCCGCCAAGCTCCGAAGGATCGCGCCGTAAAACCTTAGCACTCCAAATCATTCTTACCTCGAAACCTGAAAATGCGGGTATAAGGAGAAAGCTAGAATTCTGGTTGTATAAAAATGACAGATTTTGGTCTAATGACCCTCGTACAATCCGCAAAGCAAATCCCTGTTCAGCCAGTAGTGCCTAACGCCAGCCATAGGCACCTCAGGGTTTCTTCAGTGAAGCCTCAAAAAATTGCTCAAAGCCGTCCAACGGCAGTGACATCTCTCCAAAATTCGGCAATTGCCCTTCCAGAACGTCTTGCTCAACCAGAGTTTAGCCCTTCGAGTAGCCCAGAGGCAGAAGTATCGGATGAAGCACAAGTTAATTCAGTATCACAACTTTTAGATGTGCGCCCGACCGACTGGGCATTTCAAGCGTTGCAGTCGCTCGTTGAGCGCTATGGCTGCATTGCTGGATATCCAGACCGCACTTACTTGGGGAACCGTGTCCTAACTCGATACGAGTTTGCGGCTGGATTAAACGCTTGCTCCGATCGCATCAATGAATTGATTGCTGGCTCAAGCGCAGATTTGGTTAACCGAGAAGATCTCGCCACCCTTGGGCAACTACAGAAGGAATTTGCGGCTGAAGTCGATACGTTGCGAGGTCGAGTCGATGCGCTTGACAGCAAAACTGCAACACTAGAAAAACAGCAGTTCTCAACCACAACTCGACTGGTTGGACAAGCGATCGTATCTATTCAAGGCAGCAACAGTGTCGATGTTGATCTCTTTCCACGAGATGGTGTGCCAGAGCGCAAAGGTAAACTTGAACCGACGCTCACCAATAATGTTCAAATTTCTTTGGCAACTTCCTTTAAGGGTGACGACTTACTCTTAACCGGCCTGCAAACCGGAAACTTGCGATCGTCGGCTCCGACTGTATTCACCAACATGGGACGCCTCGCCTATGAATCTGAGCTAAACAATCAACTTGTCCTCAGCGACTTATCTTACCGCTTTCCTATCAGTTCTAAGTTTGGGGTGATTGTCGGAGCGGCGGGTGTGAATGCGAGCAATACGTTTCGCGGCATTAATCCTCTAGAGAGCGAGGGCGAAGGCGCACTTTCGTTGCTGGGACAACGCAACCCGATCATCACGCTGGGCAACGGGACGGGGGGCGCAGGCTTCGATTGGCAGATCAGCAATCGCGTGAGTCTACAAGCAGTCTACAGCGCTGAGTTACCGAGCTTTACGGGCGATCAAAATATCGGCGGATTATTTGGCGGACGCTATACGATCGGCACTCAGTTGTCTCTCGCTCCCACTAATACGATCAATCTTGGCCTCCACTATCTTTTCTCCCATGCGCCTGACGGCATTATTGGAACCGGAATCGGAGATGCTCAGCTTCTGTCTCCCTTTGCCCCCACGAATTCTGGTTTTAATACTCATGCGATCGGGGCTACTGCCGCTTGGCGTATCAATCCTGGGTTGACGATTGGCGGGTGGGGCGGCTGGACAACTTCGACGGCAACCGATATTTCTGGCTCAGTACAGACTACGAACTGGATGCTCTTTTCTGCCTTTCCAGATCTGTTTGCCCGTGGAAATCTCGGTGGCGTTTTGTTTGGGCAACCGCCTAAAATTACATCTAGCAGCTTACCAACCGGATACAACTTTCCCCGGTTTAGTCAGGGTGGGGAAAAGGGCGGGCAGCCCGATAGTGCTTATCATTTAGAAGTGTTCTACCGAGCCAGATTGAATTCGTTTATTGATCTGACACCGGGCTTGCTTGTCGTGTTTAATCCGAATCACAATCGCGATAATGATACGTTGGTCATTGGAGCAGTACGCGCAACGTTTAGGTTTTAGAAGAACTGTCTACCGGGTGCTGAAACTAATCTATTCGCTGTAGCTAATTATTCTAAGTTGTCAAACTATGTTGTCAAACCGTTTGCATTCTTTCCTGCTCGCTAGTAGTCTGATGGCGCTGGCTCCTGCTGCTGCATTTTCTTCAGAAGTGCGCCCAGAGCTAATCGCGCAAGTTACCATCAATAGTTCAGGAGTGGTCAACGGTACGATCGCGCCGCCCAACATCAATCCAAATTTTAATCAAGGCACAACGCGGGTCGATACCGATAGCCAAGGACGCTATTTTCGTAATGGTGTTTTAGTGTATTCCGCTCAAGATTTCAATCCTAATCTTGTTCAAGTTGACAGTAGTGGTCGCTACTTTGTTGATTTTCGTGGCATTCCTGTTGTCTCAGTTGATGGCGCATTAATCTCTCCAGCATTATCAAATGGAGAATTATTATTGGTTAAACGGTTTAACAACCGAGAAAATGTCCGGTTTTACGGCACGATTCAAGATGAATTTGTGGTTTTGGGTAAGTACACCGGAATTGCGACTGATCCCAACACCGGAGCTCAGTATCAAGGCACATTTGACGTTCGAGGACAAGGACCGCGCTACAGCGATCGCAACGGTGGCTCAAGTCCAACAGTGTTTGACTTTCGATCGCACTATAACACCAGAGCAAATCCATCGATTCCAGCACAGCCAACGGTGTTTTCCTACACGGTGACTAACATGCCCGTTCGGCTATCCATTACCGTTCCGGCAGGGCTGACTCCGATTAGTCCAACGTTGCCAGGCGCGACCCCGACTAGTCCACCCTCTAACGGGACACCCCAACCTAGCGTCAATCCTGCTAATTCAGATGCGAGTGTGCTGCGATCACTGGGTGCCGCTCCATTTTTTGAGGTCAATCGTGTTGTTTTAGAGTCAGCGCGCACCCCTGCTCAATCGATCGGGCCTCGAAGCCGCGTTCTATTACGCTAAGACGATTAGAACAATGAATGCTGGAGAGATAACGGATTGGTAGAGATTAAGGGGTGCATTCTACCAATTGATCTAGCCCTTCTGTTAAAGAGGGAGGTGCGCCCAGTAAGCGGCGATGCATTCGCAAAATAGTCTCTTCTGGCACAACCCGACTGCGCTGTTGATTGCGCTCCAAACAAAGATCGAGCGGCACGTTTAGCCAAATTCCGGTGATGTGCGTAAATCCAGTTGTTCGAGCCAGCGCGGTCGCGGCTCTGCGTTGCTTTCTTACGGCATTCGTCGCGTCATAAATTGCAAACGAAGCTTGCCCGCTAGACGTTTGTTCGACAGCCCGCTGAAACTGCTGGCGAACTTCTAACCAGACCTTGAGCCACGTTCCTTGGATAGCGTCATCGCCAAACAACTGAGCGCGAATCGCATCGGTTGAAATGAGCAGAGCATCGGGATGAGCGGCGAGTAGCGATCGCGCCAAGGTTGATTTGCCACTACCGGGAAGCCCGATTAAAAAAATCAGGGACGACGCTTGAACGGACAGTCCTTCCTTCACAGCGTCATCCCTTGCACATTCCTTGCCTGGGGTGTCTAAATCACGGTTCCGTCATGAATTGTGGCGTTCTTCACCACAACTACAATACCGCTGCGGATAATGAATCCCTCATCTTCGCGGTTAGCTTCTTCAATACGATCTTTATTAATGATTTGCACATTGCAGCCGATGCGGGCATTTTTATCAACGATCGCACGACGAATGGTCGTATCTGCGCCAATGCCTAAGCTCACCTGCGAAGCATGACAGTCTACGGGACCTTCGGCGTGACCTTCATAGAAGTCAGAACCCATAATCATCGAGTCTTCGATCGTCGCTCCCGCTTCAATGCGGCTTCTGACGCCCAACACTGAATGGTGAATTCGGCAATTCTTGAGAATGCAGCCTTCACCGATAATCGATTCGGTGATATGGGAGTCCAAGTACTTGCTGGGCGGCAAGAACCGATGACGTGTGTAGATCGGGGCGTGGTCGTCGTAGAAACTAAAGGGTGGTTGCGGCTGTTGGGTCAGGGCAAGGTTGGCATCGTAGAACGCTTCGATCGTTCCAATATCTTCCCAATAATCGTTGAAGAGATAGGCTTGCAGATTGTGAGTTGCTGCCGATTGAGGAATGATTTCTTTGCCAAAATCAGTGCGATCGCTTTGCTCTTTCAGCAGATTGATCAAAACATCCTTGTTAAAGACATAAATCCCCATCGATGCGATGTAGGGACTGTGCTTCGCTTCTTCAGGAGACAATCCCAGAACCGTTGTATCGACTTGCATTGCTCTTAGCGCCTCGCCTTTTGGCTTTTCACTAAAGTCAACGACTCGTCCTGTCCCATCAATTTTCATCAACCCAAAATCGGACGCGCGCTTCTCATCGATCGGCACAACTGATAGGGTAATGTCAGCCCCCGTTTCCCGGTGGCGCTCGATAAATTGGCGATAATCCATTCGATATAAATGATCACCAGAGAGAATGAGGCACTGATCTACGTCCCATTCTTCGAGCAGCCAGATGTATTGCCGGACTGCATCCGCCGTTCCTTGAAACCAGTTAGGATTTTCGGGCGTTTGTTGCGCGGCTAACACTTCTACAAACCCGTCGTTGAATCCGGGGAAGCTAAACGCACGTGCAATGTGACGGTTAAGGGAGGCAGAATTGAACTGAGTCAGAACGTAGATCTTAAAAATTTCTGAATTAATGCAATTACTGACTGGAATATCAATAAGGCGATATTTGCCTGCGAGTGGAACCGCAGGTTTTGCCCGTTGCTTTGTTAGAGGATACAGACGGGTCCCTGCACCGCCGCCTAAAATAATCGATAAAACTCGTTTCACAAAATAACCTCGCAGCTTCCACTTTGATTCCCATCAATAGTGTGTGTCTGGATGGCTTTATTTGCAAGAGGTTTAAGTAAGAAGATTGAAGAATAGGGAGCAAAGCGTCTAGTAGACAGGGATTGGGAATCTATCGCTTGTCGTTGTTGTGTAGATTACATGTTACGCAGATTACAGGTAGCCGCACATTTCTGAATCAGAGCAGTGATAATTTGATCAACGAAATAGGACGTTGTTTTGTGAGGACGATAGCTGTGAAAGACACTTTACTGAGAACTCCACTGTATGGCGCTGCGATCGCGCTAAATGCCCGGATGGTCGGATTCTCCGGCTGGGAAATGCCGGTTCATTTTGCGGGTATTGGGCAAGAGCATCACGCCGTTCGCAACGATGCAGGCATGTTTGATATTTCGCACATGGGCAAGTTCTCGTTGCAGGGCAAGGATGTGTTGACCCAAATTCAGCAGCTTGTGCCGTCCGATTTGAGCCGCTTGCAGCCCGGACAAGCGCAGTACACGGTTCTTCTCAATCCTCAAGGCGGCATTGTTGACGATTTAATCTTTTACTATCAGGGGCTTGATGGCTCCGATCAGCAGCGTTGGGTGGTGATTGTGAACGCGGCAACGACGCAGAAAGATAAAACCTGGATGCTAGAGAATTTAGATACGAGCGACCTGACGTTTTATGATCATTCGCTTGAAAAGGCACTGATTGCGCTGCAAGGGCGGAAAGCCAAGGAGCATCTGCAAGCCATCACCTCAGACGATCTTTCTCTGCTCAAGCCCTTTGAACATCTAGAAGGAACTGTTCTTGGACACCCTGCCTTTATCGCTCGCACGGGCTACACCGGAGAAGACGGCTTTGAAATAATGGTCGATCCGGCAGTTGGAGTAGAACTTTGGCGATCGCTGCTCAGCACTGGGGTTGTTCCTTGCGGATTAGGGGCGCGAGATACCTTACGCCTTGAAGCAGCGATGGCACTTTACGGACAAGACATCAACGATTCGATTAGCCCCTTAGAAGCAGGATTAGGCTGGTTAGTGCATCTTGATAGCAAAGGTGATTTTATCGGGAGATCGGCGTTAGAACGACAAAAACAAGAGGGCGTCAAACGGCGGCTCGTCGGCTTGCAAATGCAGGGACGCAATATCGCCCGCCATGGTTATCCTGTCCTGTTTGAGGGCAAAGAAGTAGGAATCGTCACGAGCGGAACCCTAGCGCCAACTGTTGGTAGCGCGATCGCGCTTGCTTACCTTCCCGTCGAACTCGCGCAGCCCGGACAGCAAGTTGAGGTTAGCATTCGCGGCAAACTCTACCCTGCGATCGTGGTTAAGCGCCCATTCTACCGAGCCAAGAAGTAGAATATATCTCGTCTTCATCCCGTCAGAAATCATCATGGCATTCGACTATCCCGACCATTTGAAATACACCGACACCCACGAATACACTCAGCTTGAGGGCGACGTCGCGATCGTGGGCATTACGGCATTTGCGATCGATCAGCTGGGCGATATTGTGTTTTTAGAAGTGCCAGATGTGGGCACAGAGGTGACAAAAGGCGAGAGCTTTGGCACGATCGAGTCGGTGAAAGCAGTCGAAGATCTCAAATCTCCTGTAACCGGAACAGTGGTTGAGGCTAATACCGAAATGGCAGACGCTCCAGAGAATTTAGCCAATGACCCGTACAGTGCAGGTTGGCTCATTAAGGTAAAGATCAGCGACCCCAGCGAGATTGAGAATTCACTATCGGCTGAACAGTATCGCGGCTTAGTAGAGGGGAGTTGAGCAGAGCGACAGCGGATTTTGTATCATGGATATACCATAGATAACAGATAGAGGATGCAGTCGTTATGCCCGGTTTCGCATCCTTAGTTAAAGCACGAGATCTAAATCACGAGTTCAATACACGGCATCTGTAGCGGTTCTTTTCGATATTTCTTGCTAGACTACACCACAACTTCATTCTTCCTTTACACCCGCTTACAGCCGTAGCGGGTTTATTGTTGCAAAATGTGAATAACAGCCTCTAAGATGAACCTTCCGATCGCGAACCCATTCGTTTGCGGTGAATGGTTCATTCCTCCTTCCGTCGGCATACTCTGTCTACCTTGGTTATTCCAGTCCACCTCATCCGTATCATCCTTTATGTCTGAGCCTGTCACTCAACTTCAATCCACGGCTGATTTGACCCATGACGCCACCGGGATCTCTGACACGCCGCCTTCCGGGAATGGATCGAGTCATGCAAAGCCTATGGATCTGGCTTACCCGGATCGCTTTGTCGATCGCCATTTAGGACCGCGCCGAACTGAAATTCAGCACATGCTCGACGTTTTGGGAATGAAGTCCATTGAAGATTTGGTTGCCAAAGCAGTTCCACAAGGAATACGGATGAAGCGTCCGCTTCAAATTGAGGTGGCTCGGAGCGAGTATGAATTGCTGGCAGAATTGAAAGCGATCGCGCAGCAAAATCAGATTTTCCGTTCATTTATTGGCATGGGCTACTCCAATTGCATCACGCCTCCCGTCATCCAGCGCAATATTCTCGAAAATCCAGGTTGGTACACGCAATACACGCCCTATCAGCCCGAAATTGCTCAAGGTCGGCTAGAAGCGTTGCTCAACTTCCAAACGATGATCATCGATTTGACGGGACTTGAGATCGCCAATGCTTCGCTCTTAGACGAAGGCACGGCAGCCGCAGAAGCGATGTCTATGAGCTACGGCTTGGTCAAAAATAAAGCGAATGCGTTTTGGGTGTCGCAAGCGTGCCATCCTCAAACCATTGACGTGATTCGGACTCGCGCTATTCCACTGGGCATTGATGTGATTGTTGGCGATCACCAAACGTTTGCGTTTGACACGCCGATCTTCGGTGCCTTGTTGCAATATCCTGCCACCGATGGCGTGATTTATGATTATGCTGAGTTCTGCGATCGCGCTCACCAAGCTGGCGCACTCGTCACCGTTGCTGCTGATGTGCTTAGTCTCACCTTACTGAAGCCACCGGGTGAGTTTGGGGCAGATATTGCGATCGGAAACACGCAGCGATTCGGTGTTCCGCTCGGTTATGGTGGGCCTCATGCGGCCTACTTTGCCACGAAAGATGCTTACAAACGGCAAATTCCCGGACGGTTGGTGGGCGTTTCTAAAGATAGAAGTGGTCAGCCAGCATTGCGATTAGCATTGCAAACTCGTGAACAACACATTCGACGTGACAAAGCGACTAGCAATATTTGTACAGCGCAAGTTTTGTTAGCAGTGATTTCCGGAATGTATGCGGTCTATCATGGCGCAAGCGGCCTTAAGCGTATTGCTGAACGTGTTCACTATATGACCACACTTTTAGCAGCAGGCTTACAGAAAGCAGGCTACACAATTAGTACCGAGCCGTTCTTTGATACAGTGCAAGTCGAAGTTGGAAGTCGGGCGGACGAAATCATTCAGAAGGCGCTGGAGCGTCGAATCAACCTTCGTAAACTGAGTGAGAATGCGCTTGCGATCGCGCTTGATGAGACGACTTCACAGCAGGATTTGACAGATTTGCTGTCGATCTTCGACGCCTCGCCAGAGCATCTTCATGGTCTCAGTGCCCAACCCAAAATTCCACGTTCATTGGTTCGTACGTCTGCTTATCTCACCCATCCTGTTTTCAGTCAATATCATTCTGAAACTGAACTGCTGCGCTACATGTATCGCTTGCAGTCTAAAGATTTGTCGCTGACATCTGCCATGATTCCCTTAGGATCTTGCACGATGAAATTAAATGCAACCGCAGAAATGATTCCGATTACGTGGCCAGAGTTCGGTCAAATTCATCCTTTTGCCCCCATCGAACAAACCAAAGGCTACGGCATTCTGTTTCAGCAACTCGAAGGCTGGCTCTCTGAAATTACTGGATTTGCCGGAATTTCGCTCCAACCCAATGCTGGTTCTCAAGGAGAGTACGCCGGACTGCTCGTAATTCGGCAATACCATCAAAGCCGAGGAGAAGGGCATCGTAATGTCTGTCTGATTCCACAGTCAGCACATGGCACAAATCCCGCTAGTGCCGTGATGGCAGGCATGAAGGTGGTTGCGATCGCGTGTGACGATCAGGGCAATATCGACATCGCTGATCTCAACGCCAAAGCCGAACAGCACCGAGACAACCTATCGGCGCTGATGGTCACGTATCCCTCAACTCATGGTGTTTTTGAGGAAGGCATTCAAAAAATCTGTGATATCGTTCACGCCAATGGTGGACAGGTCTACATGGATGGCGCAAACATGAATGCTCAAGTCGGTTTGTGTCGCCCCGGAGACTTTGGAGCCGATGTCTGCCATTTGAATTTACACAAAACCTTCTGCATTCCGCACGGCGGCGGCGGGCCGGGTATGGGACCGATCGGCGTAATGTCTCACCTTATGCCATTTTTGCCCAAGCATTCGGTGATCGAGATTGGGGGCAAGCAGGGCATCGGTGCGGTTTCGGCGGCTCCGTGGGGCAGCGCCAGCATTCTGCCCATTTCGTGGATGTATATTGCGCTGATGGGCGGCGAAGGCTTAACTCAAGCGACAGAAGTTGCCATTCTCAACGCAAATTACATTGCGAAGCGATTGGAAGGACATTACTCGGTGCTTTACAAAGGCAAGAATGGCTTAGTTGCCCATGAATGTATTCTCGATTTACGAGAATTTAAGAGGAGTGCAGACATCGAAGTGGATGACATTGCAAAGCGCCTAATCGATTATGGGTTCCATCCGCCTACGGTGTCGTGGCCTGTGGCTGGAACGGTCATGGTAGAGCCAACCGAGAGCGAATCTCAGGCGGAGTTGGATCGATTCTGTGATGCGATGATTGCGATTCGGGAAGAGATTTGTGAAATTGAAACTGGAAAGAGCGATCCTGCGGAGCTTGGCAGCGCCAATCGCACGAATAATTGCCTTAAAAACGCGCCTCATACCGTTGCCGATCTAACATCCGATTGGCAGCGCCCTTATTCTCGTGAAAAAGCCATTTTCCCGACCGCGTGGACTCGCGAGCATAAGTTCTATCCCGCTGTGGGACGAATTGATAATGCCTACGGCGATCGCAATCTCGTCTGCTCGTGTCTGCCCATGGAGGCGTACGAAAGTTAAACGAACGATCGGATAACAGCATTTAGAGTCTATCCGAAAACCTCTGAATCTATGAGATACTCAACTACAATCTGTTTCAGCCCATGATTAGTCATGTCCTGCACAGAAATTGACCCGCAATTTCTCCTGCCGGATGAAGTTTGGGAGCGAGCTAAGCATGTGATTCCAGCAGAGCGTCCGAAACCGAAAGGAGGACGACCGAGAATGGAGAATCGACAGGCATTAAATGCCATCTTTTATCTGCTGCGAACTGGGTGTCACTGGAACAATACTTCTCGGTTAAGCCTTAAGCAGAGTTGGAAATCGCAAAAGTAAGTTGCGGTCATTGAGTGCCCTGATCGAGATGATGTCGCTTTTTGGCCGGAAACTTTGACCTGGGCTTTTTGACCACTCTCGGATTGACTCTGCCTTGCGGCGATGGAATTTGAGCATCAAGAATCTCACGCCTCAACCAACTCTGAAAAGGGGATGCACATCAGCGGATGGAATTTGAAATTTAGCCACTGCTCGACGTAAAACATGTAACGTTCCAGTAAAGCTCAAACATATAAGCACTCGCTCTAAAGATTGCTTCGATGAACCTTGCTTGAGATACACGATTCGCGTGTTCAATTCCTTCTACTTGATCTTTCCGAATCAGACTTATCGCTTCAATTCCTCTCAATGTTGGTCTTGCAGTGTTAGGCGAATTTGAGAGGGAGAGAGATTTTACGGTACTGCCTGTGGTGCTGCTGGGCGAGTTGACAGCCAACTGCAAACATTACAAGGAAGTGTCGAACTGAGTGGGCAGGTTGAGAAGAAATGAGAGGTCGGCTTCTTCTTCATAAGGCGTTGGCTCGGTTCCTCGCTGGAAGAGGAGTGCCCCGGTTTGCCCTTGGAGGATTAACTTACTACCTTGACGGCGAAGCCACGCGCCTTCCCGCATCGCTAGCACTGGCACATCATTTTCTTCAAGGAACTGGCAGATGCGCTCCTCGCGGGTCTCGCCCATATGAGTCGAGCGCGGATCTGCATCTTGATAATGCGGGTTGATCTGAAACGGAACTAACCCAAATGCTTCGAAAGAAACCGGCTGTACAATCGGCATGTCATTCGTGGTACGGATAGTGGGACACGCATGGTTGGTTCCAGCGCTGGAACCCATGTAAGACAACTCCCCCGCCAATACTCGCTGCCGGACTAATTCCACAAGACCCAACTGCTGCACACTTCTGAGGAGACGAAACGTGTTGCCACCTCCTACAAATAGCACCTCGGCCTCTTTCACAACTTCCCGTGGATTTGACCCGGCGTTTAAGCCAATGACTTCGACGCCCAAGGGTTGCAGCGCGGTGCGAACACGTTGTGTATACGCTTCGTACTCAGTTTGGGCATAGGGGACAAAGTGGAGGACGTGGCATCCGTCCAGAAACTCTACGATCGCATCCATTGCGTGCTCCAAGTAACCCTTCCCGTGAATCTTGGAGTTACTGAGTAGGAGCAGATTATGGGACATTTCTTCTCCTTGTGTTCGGTGCTCGATTTAGTTGAGTGATCGGATGAGTGGCACTCAGTCGTCCTATAGCGGCTGTTCTCGTTTGCGGTTCGGTTCCTCAGGCAATGGTATAAATTCTGTTTCTTGAGGAACCTGCCCGAACCGCCCTTCCTGCCAATCCCGCTTCGCTTGCTCAATGCGTTCTAAGCGACTGGAAACAAAATTCCACCACTTGTGCCGCTCTCCCACAGGTTCACCTCCGACCACAATACAACGAGCCGAGCGATCGGCAGAAATGTCTACCGATGCACCTGATCCCAGAACCGCTAACCGATGCTGCTCCAGAGGGGCATCGTTGATCTGTAGTCCTTCGGTCACGCTGTAAACGGCCTGCTCTGGGTAGTCACCCGGTAAGGTAAGGTGCGTACCAGCAGAGAACTGTACGTCCAGGTAAATCATAGGTGAAAAGGTCTGCACTGGAGACTGACGACCATATGCTTTTCCCGCAATCAGGGTGATGGCTACTCCCGCCTCTTCCCAAGCGGGTAAATCAGTGGCAGGATGATGCCGGAACCAAGGTTCTGTTTCCTCATGCTCATCAGGAAGGGCCACCCAAGTCTGGATTCCATGCAATGTGGCTTCTTTGCTGCGCTCATGGTCAGGAGTGCGCTCAGAGTGGACAATCCCTCGTCCTGCCGTCATCCAGTTCACGGCACCCGGACGAATTTCCTGATTGCTGCCCACACTGTCTCGATGCAGCAACGCGCCTTCAAACAGATAGGTCACTGTGGCTAAATTAATATGTGGGTGCGGTCTGACATCTACACCTTTGCCTGGTGGAAACACAGCAGGACCGAGATGATCAAAAAAGATGAAGGGACCAACCAAGGTCAACATATCTGAGGGAAGGAGCCGACGGGCTTGGAATCCTCCTAGATCTTGGACATGCGGTTCAATGAGATGCTGAATACTATCCATTAGAGTTCAGTTAAATGAGAGGGCAGTTTAGACAGTTATCTTCAAGTGATAAATTCCCACATCAGAGGCACTGTTGACTACGAGCTGAGGTAGAACAATTGTGAGGGCTAATTAAAGTACAAAGAGAATTTTGGGATGAGTTAGCCGAAGTCAGAGAGACATCTTCCTAGCTTAAGTAGCCAACCCCCCTGAAGATTATCCTAGAAAACAAATGTCAAAAAAGTTGCTGCCTTGACTATGCTGATACTGGAGTGATAGTGATTGAGGTCAACCCATGCGTCTAAAAATACACCAAACCTGCCGCTGGGCGTCTCTACTAAGCTGTGGCTTCATCTTATTCGGCTCGACTCAATTTAGGGCTGCTGCCTCGCCTGCTTCCGGCTCGACACCTATTTCTGGGCTAAAACTGGCGCAATTCAACATCAGGCTCCCCAGCATTGGAATTCCAGGAGTCCCCGCCGTTGAAGGGATCATTAAGGGCGCGATCGCAGACCAGATCACACAAGCAATGGGACGAACCTTACAAACAGAAGCCCCGATCGTCTCAAGTGCCCAAGCTCTTTTTCCTACGGTGGCTACCCTTCCAGGTAGACCCTTTCGCGCCACTGGCGATCTGCGTCCCATCGGGCAGCAAATTCGCACTAGCCGCGACGGTACTGTTCTGCTGGCTCCGGGTGACTATGCCATTCCAGTAAACGTGTTTTGCATGAAACATGCGGCGTCTAGCCCGCCCGGACATCGGTATTTGCTGGCTCCACTGAAGGGCAAAATGGCGGATGTGATTGTGGCGCTCAACTCTCGCACAGTTGGGTTAAACCTGCCTCATCCGCAACTGCAAGTGCTCTCATGGAATTTGCAGGCGGGCATGAAGTATGAGGAAATGACCCCAGAACTTCGAGCGATCGTCGATCTTGTACTGCCAGACTTCAAGCCGCGCCTCAGACGTAGCTTTTTAGAACAAATTGATGCTAGTTGGAGCCAACTCTCCAGCACGGTTCCTGGCTTGCCGTCGATGGATTCTAGCCTTAACCGTTTGGGTGACGTTGGCAGAACCGTTGTGACGCTGAAGCAAACCCGCGAGACACTGCTGCGTTACGGTAATAACTACGAATCGCTATCTCGTGCGCTCGTGACCCAGAATGTCCGTGCTACATCGGGCAACACGCCCTGGAGCCGCGTCAGCGATCGCGTCTATGCCCGGATGATTACACAAGGCAACTACAGTACGCCTGCTGAGCTGCAAGTGCGCGTTGTTCCCGCTTCTGGTAGCGCGAGTACGGCTCCTGTCCAGATTGCTTCTAGTCAAGGAATAGTGAGCGCTCAGTCCGCCGCTTCCCCAGTGCCAGTCAACCTCACAAACCTCGTTGCCGATCCCCAAAACGCAGGCATTCAACCGCTCTCTACGTCGCCTCAGCCTCCCAAGCCAGACAAAAAGGAAGATGAGGACGAAAGCGGCTCTGGCACCTTGCAACTCAATGGCGAAGGTTTCACCGGACCTCAATCACCGCCTCAAGGGTTACCCCAAAGTTAGCCCTCCAAAGTTAGCCCTTAAGGGAACTTTGCGCCCTGAGTTTCGCCATGCTTTGTGCTGGTGTCATACTTTTCGTGGTTCGCATCCAATGTCGCCTGGGCTTGCTGCTGCACTTTCTTGGCTGACTCTAACAACGCTGGGCAAGAAGTCGCTTCCGGTAGCGCTTTGAGTTTTGCCAGCAAATCTTTGCCTGCATCAATGCTTAACTGCTGATGACCATCCTCGTGGGTCTGCACCTTTGCCAAATAAGCTGTCCATTTGGAAACTAGGGCTGGATCAGCACCCGCAGGAGGAGTCCACTGCGGCACAGTAAACTGCGTTGTAACCGTAACTTTCACGGTTTTGAACTTGCAGCTTTTGCCTTTCTTGCCGCCAAATGTGAAATTGGCGAAGGGTTTAGAATCAGTTTTGGCATCAAAGCGACGATTTTCCTTGGCACTGAATGGGCCGAGCTGATTCATTTGCGATCGCAACTCAGCGGCAGTCGACCCTTTAATCACGTAAGGGGCTTTGGTCGGCGCTGACACCACTAAGTCTGCATCGTCTGCCCGCGCCATTGCTCCGAAACAAAGGAAAGCTGGGGTTAGGCAAAGAACAATTGTCGTCACAGACTGAGTAGACATGAGTACTGCTGCGGTTAGTCGTGGATTGCTCTATCAAAGCACACTTAAACCACAATTCTTCGACTGAGCCGAGGTCGTACGTCAAACTACTGTGGGGCAGACTGCGGAATAGGTCGCAATATTGTGCTAGTTTCTTGCCAAAGTCAGCGTCGATTAAGAGCCAGAAAAATAGAGTCAAGCAAATCCTGCAAGAGTTAGAGGTAGTGGATGGCTACTCCTTCTATCGTTAACTCAGGCGCAATCTGGAGATAAACTATGCGATCGCTCCCTCTTCCATCTGGCGCAACAATGCCTGTTCTCGGTCAGGGAACGTGGGGTATGGGAGAACGCACGAAACAGCGCTCTCAAGAAATCGATGCCTTGAAATTTGGGATCGACTTAGGCATGACGCTGATTGATACCGCTGAAATGTATGGTGAAGGTGGAGCAGAAGAGGTGGTGGCAGAGGCGATCAAAGGGCAGAGATCGCGCCTCTTCTTGGTCAGCAAAGTTTATCCGCACAATGCGACGCGACGCGGAACGATTCAAGCGTGCGATCGTAGCCTCAAACGCCTCAAAACCGATTACTTGGATCTTTACCTGCTACATTGGCGCGGCTCCGTCCCGCTCTCAGAAACCTTTGAAGCCTTACTCGAACTTCGACAATCTGGAAAGATTCGCGACTTTGGCGTGAGCAATTTTGACCAAGACGATTTAGTAGAGGCTCGCCAGTTCGACCACAACCTCACCGCAACCGATCAAGTTTTGTACAATCTCAGCCGACGTGGAATTGAGTGGGATGTGTTGCCGTGGTGTCGGCAGCAAGGCATTCCTGTAATGGCGTATTCCCCGATTGAGCAAGGTCGATTATTGAAGAACAAAGCATTGGGTGCGATTTCTCGATTAAATGTTACTCCTGCTCAGGTTGCGATCTCGTGGCTCCTGCATCAAGAGAATGTCGTGGTCATTCCAAAATCGAGTCGGCGCGATCGCATTCAAGAGAATTATGCTGCGTTAGATATCACGTTGAGCCAAGCTGATTTGGCTGCGTTGGATGAAGCATTTCCGCCGCCTGCACGATCGCAACCTCTAGAGATGCTGTAGTTGGGTTGCTCCACGATGCTTACATCGAGGTTCAGACCTTTGATCTAATCAGGTAAACCCCCAGCTCTGCTCTGACTAATAGACTTAATCGGAAATAGTGTAGTCTAGAATTCAAGCACTTCTTCTGCGGAGCGATATTTGCCAGACTGAAGTTTGGTTTGAATTAGACGTTCTTGGTCGGGAGTGAGACTAATGCTCATGAAAGTTGTGCATTCAAGGTATCTACTAGTTTAAGCCTGAAGGCTTATTCTGTTTTCTTTGCTTGATCAAGTTTGCTGCCTGATTGCGCCAGGGTTTAGGACAGCCAATCGCTTTGAAACTTAACAGAGGCGATAGCGCAGAGCGCAACTCCGAAGGAAACGCGTTGAAGTTGGATAGAGCGATTAGCGCAGAGCGCAACTCCGAAGGAAACGCTTTCGAGTTTAGCAAAGGCGATCGCGGTGAAACTTAAAATTGAGTAGCAAAGCCTAACGGAAAAATCGTGCGGCAGGTCATTCTTGACCTCCTACCGATAGCCTCTGTTCCGTCCGCACCAATGCAATGTTAGCTTGCGACTCAGGAAGCAACTTGCAATAATTACACTGTTCCTCAAACGATTCATCTGACTGTTGACAATGTTGATATCTGAGAAGCTTTAGCATAGTCCCAGTTCACGGATCACCTCTGCGAGGATCTAAACCTGTCTGATTTTGGAGAAGCGGAATGAGAAATCGCATTCGCGTCATGGCGATTGTGTTGGCGTTTGTGATTGCCATCGCTGTGCCTGTTCTTGCTCAAACACCGAACCAGACGACACTGATCAGCGCACCTGCCAAGGCGTGTGTTACTGCCTATTACGTGAGTAGTACTGGTAACGATAATGCATCTGGGCTTTCTATTCAGAATGCCTGGCGATCGATCGCTAAGGTCAATAAAGTCACTTTCAACAAGGGCAGTTGCCTCTTCTTTGAAGGCGGAATGGTCTTTCCTGGAAGTATTTATTTTGATCGTGCCGACCGAGGAAGTCCAGCTCAACCCATTCGAGTCGGAAGTTACGGTAAGGGTCGTGCAACAATCGTTGCATCAAAAAGCGATGGAATTTATGCGTATAACACAGCGGGTTTTGAGATTCGTGATTTGACCATCCGAGGAGATGCGAATTATACTCTGCGGACCAATGGCATCAGCTTCTACACGGATCTTGCAAGCAATACTAAACTTCCTTACATCAAAATAGAGCGGGTGGAGGTATCCCAATTCGGAGCGAATGGAATCGCCATTGGTTCATGGAATGAAGCGTCTCCTTATGCAGGATTCGCTAACGTTACGCTTACCGAAATCGAAGCCCATGACAATGGGGATGCAGGAATTATGTCCTACGGGTACGCACCCGCCAAAGCAGCTGTGCGAACTGCTTGGCCTCATTCCAACTTTGTCTTGTCCCGGTCCCGAGTTTACGATAACAAAGGCATACCGACAAAGACGACAACCTTTTCAGGAAACGGCGCTGTCTTTGGACAAGTTGAAGGCTTGGTGATGGAGCATAACGAGTCCTTCGGTAACGGAAGCCTTTCTAACGGTCCATCTGGCGGACCAGTGGGGCTTTGGGCCTACGATTGTAAGGATGTTTTGATGCAATTTAATGAGTCGCATCATAACAGCCGAGGTAAGGCAGTTGCGGATGGCGGCGGCTTTAATTTAGATGGCGGTTCCGTTAACAGTATTGTGCAATTCAACTATTCGCACCATAACGAGGGACCTGGTTTTTTGATCGCACAGTATGCCAATGCAGCACCGTTAAAAAACTTGACGTTTAGATATAACATTTCGGCATACGACGGAAGCCGATCAAGTGCAGGGATATCAGTCTGGTCAGATAGCCGTAATCCATTCGGTGTACAAAATGCATATTTTCTTCACAATACCGTCATCACGGACCAGGGGGCAGCTCAGGTAGTTAAAGTACAAGGTGGTTCAATTAGTAACGTGTTCTTTGCCAATAACATCTTTTTGGCTCGATCTCCAATGTTATTAGTGTCCGCCGATCAGCCGTTCTCCAGCGTGAACTTTTACGGCAACTATTATTGGAATACTGACGGGACCTTTAGAGTTCATTGGAACGGAACAACCTACCGATCGCTCAGAGCATGGCGAGCGATCAGCAAAGAGTTGCATTCTGGCGCTGCTACTGGAGCCAACACAGACCCTCTACTGCTCAATCCTTCCCAAGCGTTGACAGTAAGAAACAGAGACTTCTCCCTTTTGTCTCCCTACTATTCCTTGGCACCAAACTCTCTTGCCCGTTCTGCGGGGCTGAATCTATCAGCCTTCAATCTCGCTCCTTCAGGTAGGGATTTCTTCAGACGCTCTGTAAACCGATTATTGCCTTCAGTAGGAGCGGCTCAGTAGGCAGGCAAATTGAACATTTGCACTAGAGGCCTCACTCCTAAACGTCTGCCTGAATTCCTCAACATTGCATTGGCTTGGTACAGGAGCCCGTTGACTAAAGTTACATAATGCTCCGATCAGGACGCTAGCTGGATTGAGCGTCTGTATATCTTCTCAAAAGAGAGGATCAGGCAGAGGAAGATCTGTGTAACACCCCGATGCAGCAGGTTATACAGCGAACTGTTCAGATAAGATCCTCAAAGATAAAGAGCATTTTCGTCTCTTCAACAAACCTTTATTGTTAATCCCTAAACCAGATTTGATGCTGGGTTCCTTGCTACTCAAAGGTTGACTTATTTATTGAGGAAAACCCGTTCTAGAAGGCGATCCTTCGGAGCTTGGCAGAAGCGATCGCTTTCGAGTTCCGCAGAAGTTGGGTAGAGCGATCGCTATTGCTCTCGAAATCGCTCAAGAGATTGCTACACCTAATAAGGCTGAAACCATCGCTGAAGGCAGTGCAACAATGTATTTTAGTTAGATTCTTCAAAGAGTGACGGAAAGTTACGACGACCGCTTACAACACGCAGAATTTCAATACCATCATCCAGAATTCTGTAAAAGATAACATAGCCTTCTAGGGATAGCCCTCGTAGATCGGGACGAATAAATGCATAGCTCTTGCCACTACTGGGAAATGCAACAAGTTGTTGGCATCTGCGGTTGAAGTCTCGAAAAAAGCGCTCACCTGCTGCGAGACTGTTCTCAGCAAAGTAGTCAGCGATGTCGTTCAGATCTCGGCTAGCGAGACTGTTAATGACGTAACGATTCATATCTATGCTTAATGCGCTTGCTGAAACCGCTCCAAAATTTGGTTTACGAACGTTTCACCATCTATTGGGGGGGTATGCGTTGAAGCTTCGATCGCGGCATCAATTTTTGCTCGCACGTCCTCAACCCATTCGCCATCGGCACGATCGTATTGGTCGAGTAAGCGCAAGGCAATTTCAAGCACTTCTTCTGCGGAGCGATATTTGCCAGACTGAAGTTTGGTTTGAATTAGACGTTCTTGGTCGGGAGTGAGACTAATGCTCATGAGAGTTTTGCATTCAAGGTATCTACTAGTTTAAGCTGGAAGGCTTATTCTGTTTTCTCTTGCTTGATCTAGTTTGCTGCCTGTTGACGCACTTGTTAATCATGGGTGTTAGTGGCGCGATCGCTCCGGGGTTTGGGACAGCCAGTCGCTTTGACACTTAACAGCGGCGATTAGCGCAGAGCGCAACTCCGAAGGAAACGCTGTCAAGTTTAGCAAAGGCGATCGCATTGAAACTTGGCTGAAGTAAGCGCAGTGAAGTTTAACAGAGGCGATCACTCAGAGTTTGACAGGACGATCGCGGTGAAACTTAAAATTGAGTAGCAAAGCCTAACGGCTCGGCTGAGCGGTAAGTAAACTTTGCATCTCCACTAAGGGCGTTTGTCAGTCCGCTCCAGTCGAATTGTTAGACCGCGCCCGCATTCTTAAAACAGCCTGAAGAATTAGTGGAGAGCAAGAAATTTACTCCTCACATAAACTTTGGAATTTCTATCTTCACCCCTGGACATACTTCAATTTCACTTGGCACATCTCGCAGCTCAAATTTTTCTAGATACCTTCCTTGTAACCAATCTTGGATATTATGGATGTCTTTAAGACGCAATAGATTTTTACTACTTTGGGCAAACCATTTTGCATCAGGGGTAAAAGTAGTATTGGTAACTAATACACCTATGTTAAATGGGTGCTGCTGAATTACTCCATAAAGATCTCTAACATCTTTAGGGCCAGTCTTTTTCTTTGGTGTTCGATGATGCTTTGCTTGAATTGCCATCAAATATGGAAAAGACGAAATTCTTGACCAAGCAACAATATCGATACCTCCGTCTTTATGATATGTATGTCCACCAACTCTCTTAACTTCAAAACCCATTTTGTCTAGCCGTTCACAAATAATTTGTTCAAAAATATCTGGCGAAATCCGATAAATTTCTTGAGGATCACGAATCAGAGTACTTAATAATTCTTGGGTAATATCTTGAAAATATACTTGGGTACTCCCTAGCTGAAGTGGAGTTTGGACTGGACGTAAAGTAGCGAGAAGATTCTTAAAGAAGGAATCAGTACCATTTGCCTCAACCGTACGAATTGCTTCTTCAAGCCATCCTTCATAAGAAATCTCTTCAACTCTAAATCCAAGAGTCTCGCGCAAAGTTCCTCTAATGCGGAGAAGAGAAATACGAATTCCATCCTCCTCAATAAGCTTTTTCTGAATCTTTATCCATTCTGAATCACTACAGAGGTGGTCAGTCTGTTCAAAAGTTTCCAACTCGACATCAATAAGTCTACTAAAAGGTCCAATCCCGGCATGTATAGGGTTTGATAACCAATTACGAAGCTCATTAGGTGTAAATGATCGTCCATCATGCACTGTAAGAGACATAATATGCCGAAAAGCTTTAGGCACTGGTTTAATTGCTTCTCTCTAAACTGACTTTAACCATTGCTTCTCATCCTGATAGAGATTGAGTTCAGGTACTTTGCCATCTAATACTTGATGTACTGTCCAATCAATATCTGAACCAGTTAAAGTTCCAGCCAGAACACTGTAATCAAACTCAAAAATCCACTCATCGCCAAATTCATTTGAATATTTTGATATATAGATTTCCATACAAACGAATTTTCAGAGGTTTCCTTTGGACAGTATATTGCCATGATACCAATGCGCTAGATACTTACCTGTCCTCTATCACAATACAAACACGACTCCAGCACCCACCCAAAAGTGGACAGGACTGCCAACGGATGAGCGGTCTAAATAATAGTTAGACGTCTTCCCTACTCTAATCTGTCTATCTCTCAAATTAGAGGAATAGACAGACGCAGATTCGAATAACATCCCTAGGCAGCATGTTATACAGCGAACTGTTCAGATAACGTCTTCAAAGATAAAGAGCATTTTCGTCCCTTCAACAAACCTTTATTGTCAATCCCTAAACCAGATTTGATGCTGGGTTCCTTGATACTTACAGGTTGACTTATTGATTGAGGATTTATTAAGGAAAACCCCTTCTAGAAGACGATCCTTCGGAGCTTGGCAGAGCCAATCGCACCCCTCTAATCCCCAATGCCCTACTTGACGAACATCGGAAAATCTTCTACTCTCACAAATTAAGTCGCTTCCGTGACTCACCCAAAAATTTAGTCGCTACTCAAAGTTGCGCCAACAACCTTGAGCAGCTAACCCGCCAAACTGGGTTAAGCAGTTCGGTAGGCTAAGGATGGATTTTACCATTCTCCTCAGCCACCCTGCTTCGTGTGTCGTGTGGGGTGGCTAACTTTTTGGGTTCAGAATCTTGCGGTTACTGAACTCAACCTTGGAGAATCCATCATGAATAGAACGTTGCATCGCTCATTTGTCGAACCTCAGCCAACCCATGAAACTGCACTGCAAGCAGTCGTCACGTCTCCTCCGCCCCTCACTGGACAAGAACGCCTAAGAGTCATTGTGGTTGGCACGTCTACAGGTGTGACTGAAACGATTCATACCTTACATCGACGCGGCTTTGCCGAAGCTGGAGATTGGAGTCCGCTCTTGCCGACTGGTAACGCCGATGAAATGATGAGCATTCTCACACGGCATCAACGGCGATCGACGTTATGAGACGTAGAGCAATGGCGTGAGAGATAGCCATTTTGCTTTAGTTTGTAATTAACCAATGTTGATCTGTTCTTAAGCAACATTGATCGATAAGAAAAGTAGAAGCGCATTAAACTAAAGTTTCTATTTACGTTATCGATCAATGTTGATCTGTTCTTGATCAACATTGATCTGTTCTTGATCTTCGTTGATCGATAAGAAACCTAGAAAGGTATTGAACTAAAGTTTCTATTTACGTTATCAATCAACGTTGTTTTGTTCTTAATCAACAAAGATCAAGAACAAAACAACATTGATCTGTTCTTAATCTTCGTTGATCGATAACCTAAATAGAAAGGTATTGAACTAAAGTTTCTACTTTTCTTATCGATCGCAATCTCCCTTGCAAAGCTCCGCGCGATCGCATCCTCACAAAAAACTCCCCTCAAGAACTGAGGAGAGTCTTCACGTTAAAAGAGTTCAATCTAGTAAGCGTCTTGCAGTTCGTAGAAGTCTTGCGAGATGTAGTCTTTCCGAAGCGGATAGCCCACCCAATCTTCCGGCATCAGCAACCGCTTTAAGTTTGGATGCCCTTCATAGATAATGCCGTACATATCAAACGTCTCGCGCTCTTGCCAGTCCGCCGCCTTCCAAATCCAAAACACCGAAGGCACTCTAGGATTTTCGCGCGGGAGAAAGACTTTGAGCCGCACCTCATCAGGACGATCAGCATCATCGCTGCATCTAGTCAGGTGATAAAAGCTCACTAAATCTGCACCAGGCCCCATATCGTAACCGCCTTGGCACTGGAGATAGTTGAAGCCATCTGCTTGTAACGCCATACAGAACGGAATGAGCAGATCAGGTTCTACCTTAATCATCTCAACGCCACTTGCATCTCTGCCCAAGAATTCATGATCGAATCCCTGTTCAGTGAGCCACTTCGATGATTTGCCTGCTTCTACGATCGGAGCGGCTTCCGGAGCAGGTTTGGCTTTTGCTTCAGGTTTAGCTTCTGCCTCAGAGGATTTAATTTCTTCTTCAGACACGATCGCGACCCTCCTTCTCTGCTTCTTTCAAAGCCACCGGAATCGGTAGACCCATCGCTTCAGCCAACTCGCGAGTCGGAGCTATCCGGCTTTCAACTTGGAGATACTTTCCGTCATGAATTGCTTCTGCCGGTTTCATATTGTGCGTTGTGCTGTAGTAGCGATGCGTTTGCCGCGTTGCCCCACGTTCTTGAATCGATTCGTTCGAGATCTTCTTCCGCAGCTTAATGATGGCATCAATGATCGCTTCAGGACGAGGCGGGCATCCCGGTAAATAAACATCAACCGGAATGAGTTTATCCACTCCTCGAACGGCTGTCGTAGAATCAGCGCTAAACATCCCACCCGTAATCGTGCAAGCACCCATCGCGATCACATACTTTGGTTCCGGCATCTGCTCATACAGACGCACCAATGCTGGAGCCATCTTCATGTTGATCGTGCCTGCCGTGATAATCAAGTCAGCCTGCCGAGGACTCGATCGCGGAACCAGTCCAAAGCGATCAAAGTCAAAGCGCGACCCAATCAACGCCGCAAACTCAATAAAGCAGCAAGCCGTCCCAAACAGCAACGGCCAAAGGCTCGACATCCGCGACCAGTTATAGAGATCGTCTACGGTGGTTAGAACAACATTCTCAGACAATTCTTGCGTCACAGCAGGACGCTCAATCGGATTTATCAGCGACTCTGTATTTTCAGTCGCCATTTCAGGATTCATGACCATTCCAACGCTCCTTTGCGCCAAGCGTAGACGAGACCAACAACAAGAATTCCAATAAAGATGAGGGCTTCGATAAACGCGAGTAACCCCAAGCGGCTAAACGCGACAGCCCAAGGATATAGAAAGACAGTCTCAACATCGAAGATTACAAAGATCAGAGCAAACATGTAATAGCGAATGTTGAACTGAATCCATGCGCCTCCAATCGGCTCCATGCCAGACTCATAAGTAGTTCTCCGTTCAGGCCCACGCCGACTGGGGCGGACTAGCTTCGATGCCACTAGTGCCAAAATCGGAACCAAACTACAAACCAGCAGGAAGCCCAAAAGATACTCGTAGCCGCTTAAAACAAACACGTAAGTCGCTGCCTCTACTTCAAAACATAGATTTCAGACCATGATTTACTTCAAACCACAGCGTTGAAGATCGTTACGTTAATGATGCTTCACAGTTCATTATAGGTCGCTACTCCTCACTCCGATGCGGCCAAACCCTGATTTTCCTTAAATTGACGCCACTTCTTTATAGATGCTGTCTATTGAGATCAGGCTATGGAAAATCAGAATCTTGATAAGATTTATTACAGAAATTAGCTTAATTGACCGTTGACGCGAAAACTTCGTGCGTCTCATCGATCTGCTGGTAGAGATTTGTAGAATACTGCGAAGAGTAATCCAGCTAATGTCATAATATGTAACGGAGATTTTAAGGTTGGCAGAGTTATCCCCTACACCTAAGTTTCTTTTATGAGTACCGAAGCTGTTGATCCAAAGACTCTCGATCGCTACGAATGTGCTGCCTGTGGGTACGACTACGAGCCTATCAAAGGTGACGATCGGCGCAGAATTGCTCCTGGAACGGCGTTTGAAGATTTGCCCGCTGACTGGAAATGCCCGGTTTGCGGTGCGCCAAAGTCAAGATTTGCCAGTATTGGCCCGGTAGGTGCGCCATCCGGATTTAAAGAGAATTTGAACTACGGTCTTGGTGTCAATACTCTCACCCCAGGACAGAAAAACATTCTCATTTTTGGGGGTCTTGTCCTAGCATTCCTCTTGTTTCTCGGCATGTATGGGATCCAGTAGGGCTTCTAGACGTTCGTATTCATGCTCGTACAAAACCTTGTAAACCCTCTAAATGGACAGAGATTAAGTAAAGTGATGCACCGGATTGTGAAAGCTTGGAAACAAATTGTCATCTTAGTAGCAGTTGTCTTGCTGACGACAGGCTGCCAAGCATTTTTGCCCGCCTTGAGCGTCAATCCGTGGCAAGTGATTGAGTTGCCGTTGCAAGAAAATATGTTGGGAATTAGCTTCACTGCTAATCCACAGCACGGCTGGATTGTCGGGACGAATTCGGCGTTGCTAGAAACAACCGATGGCGGCAAAACATGGCAGCAGAAAGTGCTGGACTTGGGAGAGCAGAAATATCGATTCGCATCGGTCAGTTTCTCCGGTGACGAAGGCTGGATTGCAGGTCAGCCCTCCCTCTTGCTGCACACCACTGATGGAGGTCAATCATGGGCACGAGTGGCACTGAGCGAAAAGCTTCCGGGCGCACCTGATCAGGTTGCGGCACTTGGAGACAAGATAGCGGAGATGTCTACGGATATTGGCGCGCTCTATCGCACCACGGATGGCGGTAAGAATTGGAAAGCTCTTGTTTCTGACGCCTTTGGAGTCGTTCGGACGCTCAAGCGATCGCAAGACGGAAAATACGTGGCCGTCTCGGCCCGTGGTAACTTCTACTCGGTCTGGCAACCCGGCGACACCGAATGGCATCCCTACAACCGAAATAGCTCTCGTCGCTTGCAGAGTATGGGCTTTACTCAAGATGGGCGGCTGTGGATGTTAGCTCGAGGCGGACAGCTTCAATTCACCGCATCTCCTGATCCAGAAGATTGGCTAGACCCTCAAAATCCTGAATTCTCGACCAGTTGGGGAATGTTGGATCTCGCGTATCGGACGCCTGAAGAACTCTGGATTGTCGGCGGTAGCGGTAACTTACTTGCCAGCTTCGACGGCGGACAAACCTGGCAGAAAGACCGCGAAATTGAAGACGTTCCAGCTAACCTCTATAAGATCGTTTTCTTTGACGCCAACCGGGGTTATGTGTTAGGTCAGCGTGGTACGTTACTAAAATATCAAGGTGTGTCTAATGCCGCGTAATTGAGATAGAAATCTCGACCGAGAATAGGCTTGTTTTCTGACACCTGAATCATCGGGAATGGGCGAGAAAAACCTAAATTCAAAAACCTTGCTTGTGAGGTCTTCTGAAGTCCCGTATGATAGTTATTACAGCTTTCAATGTTGTTTGCGGAGGAATCTAAATGGCTGGTACTACTGGTGAGCGTCCATTCGGTGACATTATTACGAGTGTTCGCTATTGGATTATTCATAGCATCACAATTCCAGCATTATTTGTTGCTGGCTGGTTATTTGTCAGCACGGGGTTAGCTTACGACGTGTTTGGTACTCCTCGTCCAAACGAATACTATCCGATGGCACGTCAAGAATCGGCTCCCATCGTTAGCAATCGTCAGCAAGCGAAGCAGCAGGTCGATCAATTCACATCTCAAGTTCGTAGCAGTAAGTAGTTTAAAAGAAGAGCAAAGCAATGACGAGCGGAAATCCGAATCAACCCATTTCTTATCCCATTTTTACGGTCCGCTGGATCGCGGTTCACACGTTAGCTGTGCCCGCTATTTTCTTTATCGGCGCGATCGCGGCAATGCAATTTATCCAACGTTAGGAGAATAGTACAATGGCTGGCATCAAAGGCTCTCCCAACCCCAACAAACAACCTGTTGAACTCAACCGGACATCGTTGTATTTGGGTCTGCTACTCATTTTCACGGTTGGAATTCTTTTCTCTAGTTACTTCTTTAACTAGTGAGAGAATGGTTTCAGTCCAGCTTGCCTGGATTAGGTTTATTGACGTCAGATTTATTTACGATCTTGCTTGTTAGGAGGAGAAATGATCAATAACGGACGGGTTCCCCTTTGGCTTGTAGCAACAGTTGCGGGCTTGGGCGTTATCGGAATTATGGGGCTGTTTTTCTACGGTTCTTACGCAGGGATTGGCTCTTCCATGTAAGAGAAGCTTCGTTAAGTTAGGTTTTAATACAAGAAACCGCCTTGCTAGAGCAGTAAGGCGGTTTTGCATTTCACAAGCTTGAGATTAGAACTTAGATGCCTGTGGGGTCTTCGCGCTCGATGTAAAGAAACAGAAGTCCCATAACGACGACTGGCAATAGCCAGGTCACTACAGGAATCAAAATCCAGGGCAGATATGAGGCTGCGTATGAACCTGTCATAAGAAAACTTCCTATTAGTGATGAAATGATTCCAATTGTGAATTTACCTGTGAAGGGTGACAGAGGAGTGGAGTTCTTAGAATTCTTAACATTCATCCCTAAATCTACCAAACCTCTAGTCTTCTACCTCGTCTAAGGTCAAGTCAGCAAAGTCAGGGGGAGTCACGGAAAGATCGAGGGAGGCTTTGTGGCTTTCGCGGTTCGTGGTCATTTCAATAGCGATCGCACTCACTTCAATTTCGACGCTGCCCAACGGGACGGTGAGTTGAGCGATCGCTTCTACCGCTTCAAGCCCGTTGGGTGTGAATTCTGACACCCAGCGAGGACTGTTGAGCAGAACGCGGCTCTGGCGATCGTGAATCCAAAGCTTGACATAGATTTTAGGCAAGATATCGGGAAGCGTTACCCGCACAGAGAAGGGTTGCCCTCCGATTAACTCAGTTTCAATCGCCTCTAAAACGGGCACTGGGACAGGCTGATCCTCAGGAAGCAGAAATGGATTGTTGGCCGGATGCAGCTCTACTAAAGAGGGCTTTTGAGCGAAGGACAGCGTTAATTCAGCCAGGGGTAAGATCGGTTCGCTATCGACAACGATTTCATCGCTGGACAACTCATCGGTCGGAGCCGCTTCGGGAAATGATCTGAAGTTGCGATCTTCAAATAGAACGGGTGGTGCTGAGGGCAGATCTTCGGAACCTGCTCTGTCTGGCTCCAAAGCTTTCGATGTGTCAGAGGTACTCGGAAATAATGCCGATTCCTCACTGTTTAATGACGTTAGGTCTAATGACGTTAGCTCAGTTGAAGAAGTTGAATCAGAGGCGAGCGAATTGAGGCGATCGAGAAACCGATCCTGAATATTCAAAGCCTGAAAGGTAGATTGAATGAGCGTTGTTTCCGGCGGCTGAGGCGCATCGCCTTGACCGGCTTCATCTAGTGAAATCTGCTCTGAAACCTCTTGAAGCGGTACAAATTCTTCGGATTCTGAATCTGCCTCGGCTGCTTTTAAGGCCGTTAAGTCTATGGTTGGCTCCGGCGAATCAAATAAGTTGAGTTGCTCTACGTCAGGATAACCGAACTCAAACTCTTCTACAGCAAACGGATTCTGCGCGTTTGAATCGGTTGTTTTAGGGGATGAGAAATCGGGTAAGTCTAACCGTTTGCGCTTTGCATCAGTAGATGCCGTAAAAAGTTGGGGGGGCAAAGATTCTTTAATAGTGGCCGCTAAACTCTTGAACTGCATCGATCGCACGGGTTCAACCATGCTGAGAAAGGCGAGATCAAGAGGAGCAGGTTGCGCGATGGGAGGTGTGGTAGTCTCCGCCGCTAGACGATGCTGTTCAGATGCTTCTGCCTGTCGTGTCGCTTCCGATTCCTGCGCTGCGAGGTTAGAGGCCGCTTGCTTTGCGATCGCGTCTAGTAAATCTGCGGCGTCTGCTGTGAGGGTAAAAGGCTGACTGGCCAAAATTCGGTTGGCGCTCCGCATCAGTCCGAACGACTCACTCTCTTCGTCGGGAGTCATATCGTAGAGCGTCACCTCGCCCAAGACCAGTTGAGTCGTCAACTCAGAAGGTAGAGTGAGGTGATAGGTCAGATCGGCAGGCAAAGCCTGACTCGCAATTGCTGCTTGAGTTTCTAGCAGCGTTTCGCCACTTTGAGGATCACGCAGCACGACATTTAGCAGAGCGGAGGCTAACATTGGCACATCGCCTGCAACCTCCTCGGTGGCTGTAATCTGCCCAGTTAAAACTAGGGTTTCGCCGCGACGAGCAATGTAAGTGCTTTGCGTGAGTTCAATCTGTAAGGGAGGAAGAGAGGGAATGTTGGTGAGCGGGATGTCTGGGAATTCGCTGCTGATTGTCAGGTCATCGGGCGACAACCCGTATTCTTGCAGTACCTCATCGGCAATCTGTTGGGACATCTGCTCAGCCTGCTCAAGCCAATGTTCAACCAAAGGATCAGCGTCTTCTTGAGGGTCGATCGCCAGAAAATCTTTTTCCTCAATTGGAGCCGTCTCCCTTAGCGCCAGAGACCGTTCTTTACCCGATACCGTTATCGCATTGGTTTCAGTTATCTCGTCGGTCTCAAAGGCAAGCAATTGTTCAACTTCAGCCAGTTCTTCTAAAGCAACTAGCGGATCTGCGTTGGACTCTAGAGCAAGTTCATCGGTATCGTGCGATCGCTCAACGAGTTCTGTTGAAGCCAGTAAGAACGAATCTTCAGCGTTTGAGATAGGAGCTAGGTTGTCCACGCCTGAAGAAAGCAATCTTTCTATCTCAGCAATATCATCTGATGCCGATGGTGGAGAGCTTTCAGCTATTTCAGATGGGGAGACATCAAGTTCAGAGACTTCGGCTTCGGAGACATCAAGTTCAGAGACATTAGTTTCAGAGTCATTAGTTTCAGAGTCATTAATTTCGGAAACTTCGGGTTCAGGGATTATCGGAGGAATGGCATCGCTTAGCTCTACTGTGTCGGATTCTGAAACAGGCAGTGGTTCGAGCTCAACGATGTCTTCTAAAGACGGCAACGGTTTAAACTCGGCAGTTTCTTCTGAGGAGGATGAACTCTCTTTGTTAGAGTGCGCTGTTATTTCGCTAGAAGTCGATGCGATGCTAGAAGCAGCATTTGCATCAGTTGATTGGGCAGCAGAAATTTGCCAATCTGAATCCCAGTCATCCAACGTATCCGATTCGCGACTCAGAACGTGGAGCTTAACCGTGTGCTTTGAGCTATTGCCTAACAAATCGGTCACTAGATCGCTATTAGAGCAAACAATTTCCCAGGCTCCTGGCTTCAGCGTGGTGTATGGAATCACAACTAGCAAGCCATTTTGGTTGGTTCGATTTGTCCGCTTCTGGGTGCGCCGCTTCGGTGGATCGTCGTCGAAATCTTCATGAGCAATCTGAATGTCCACCGTCGCATTCTGACGCTGCGATCGCGCCATGATCCGATATCGACCTTCCAAAATCTCCACATCTGGCGATTCGAGCGGCAACCACGAGCGATCGCCTTCTTGCTGTAACAGAAATTCCCATTCTGCTGTCTCAGGCATGGCTAAGGAGCTTCCCACCGAAATTTGTAGTTCTAAGAGTAGACCAAGTTCGACGATTTGACTACGGATTATGAAAGTTACCTCTAACTCCCGGAGATAAAGACCATGAAAAAGAGCCTGATTGTTGAAAATCAGACTCAAACAGCAAGATTGAAGTGACTGAGCGTCGCACAACTTGTTTAGTTGAAGCCGCCGCGCATAATAGAGTCAAGAATCGGAAGATTGGTTAACAGCAAGTAAGCCACAAACGCACCGCCGACTGCCCCAATAAAGAATCCACCCGCAAATTGGCTCCACCCTTCTGAGGTCTGAAGCGAATTTTTGGAGGAGTTGTCGTCGTCATTCTGAAAGGTGGCCAATCCATAGGACGAGAGGCAAAGCGTCGCGATCAGGATGAGGGCAACGGCCGCGATCAATCCGCCTAAAGCCGCCTCCTCGGAATCGCGCAAGGGTCCGAAGACTGTCCAAGGTCCGACGAGGAAATAGCCGTGTGCCATGCCAATTTCTAGACCGCGCAGCAGAGGCGAGAGACCTTTGCGGTAAGCTGGCAAGTTGCCAATAAACGCACGGGTGAACGAAGAATCGTTGATGGGTGTGGAGAGATTTCCTACAAAGGGATCTCCCTGGTAAGGCTTCACGACTTGTTCAGTCATATTTTTAATAGTTCCTAATAATTCTGAAAAGAACAAAAAGAATTCGAGATTTATTCTAAGGAGAAAAAGGTGGAAACCATAACAAAGTCTTTAGAAAAGTTCACTCTGTCACAACGGATGAAGTAGAAGATTAATCGAATCGTTACAATCCACTCATCGATCAACTAACGGTTGCTCTGAATTAGTTCGTCGCCATTTCATCAACGCGATGCCTTTAAGTTAAGTAGGTGAACCCAAAAAATTGGTGATTTTTGCAGGACGGGAAATGCAATTCTTTAGGCTCTACTTATGCTGTTGCGTGGGTAAGCTGCTGCCTTAGCTGATCAAGATTGCTCAGCAACTCTGTTTGGGCGATCGCGCTTTGTTCACCGCTCTTCAGCCATTTCAGTTGCACAGTTGCAGCCTCGGCTTCTGCATCACCTAGAATTAAACACGCGGCGGCTCCACTGCGATCGGCACGTTTAAATTGCTTACCAAAGGCGCTGCCACTGAGATCCAATTCAGTTTTGAATCCGCTTTGGCGAAGGGCTTGTGCGAGCTTTAGGGCTTGGGCTTCTGCCGCCTCGCCCCTAGAAACGATATAAAAGTCAACCGACGGTAGTTTTTGGGCTTGAAGCTGCTGCAAAAGAATGACCAAGCGTTCTAGCCCCATTGCCCATCCAACGGCTGGCGTCTCGGGTCCGCCTAACTGGCTCACCAGCCCGTCATAGCGCCCGCCTGCACAAACTGTTGCTTGTGCGCCCAAGTCCTCTGACTGAATCTCAAAAACGGTATGCGTGTAGTAATCTAAGCCGCGCACAAGGCGAGCATTAATCGTGGACGGAATGCCCAAATCATTTAAGAGAGCTTGGATTTGCTCAAACCGTTTCTGCGAATCAGGGCTGAGATACTCCAAGATGCTGGGTGCTTTATCGAGAATGGCTTGGGTGTTAGCGTCTTTGCTATCTAGAATTCTGAGCGGATTGTGGCTCAAACGGTGCTGCGAATCGGGATCAAGCTGGTCTTGAAAGGGCGCCAGATAAGCGACGAGGGCTTCCCGGTAGTTGCTGCGATCGCTCGCGTCGCCAATCGAGTTCAGTTGCAGCGAGAGGTTTTTTAAGCCAATCGTTTGAAGAATTTGGTTAGCGATCGCAATGACTTCGGCATCCGCTCGCACATCGCTGCTGCCCAATACTTCTACGCCCAACTGATGAAACTGGCGCTGCCGTCCGGCTTGGGGACGTTCGTAGCGAAACATGGCTCCGGTGTACCACAATCGCTGCACCCCGCCTTGGGCATGGAGTCCATGTTCAACATACGATCGCACAACGCCTGCCGTTCCTTCGGGGCGTAAGGTAAGAGAGCGATCGCCGCGATCTTTAAAGGTGTACATTTCCTTGCCGACCACATCCGTTGCTTCGCCAATGCCCCGCTCAAATAAGTCGGTCTGCTCGAACAGAGGCGTGCGAATTTCCTGATAAGCGGCACAGCCTAGAATCGTTCGAGCCACCGATTCGATCGTTTGCCAGTCGCCAATCTCACCAGGCAAAATGTCCCGCGTTCCTCGAATTGCTTGAATTGAAGCCATTGCGCTTTTGAAATTTCAATAATATTTAGGTTGACTGGCGTTCCCACGCACCAAAGCGATCGCTATAGTACGCCAAAATTTGTTCAACTTTCTCCTCTGCCTGGGCGGGATCAGCAAGTTGAATCTCTAAGCGATCAATTTGGCTTGCCGTGTAGTCAAAGGATTTAGAAGTTTCTGGCGTCAAATCGGTCTTCACGCCCTCCAGTTGAGAGAGATGAGCCGCAATCTCTCGGTAAACTGCCAAAGGAAGCCGAGCATTTCGGATGGAATATTTCAACGTTTGCACCTCGTGTACGATCGCTATATTGGGGAAGACCCCACTATTGAACTCAATTCCTTGAACTCAAGCTCTTCTAAGACGAGGCTCTGTCCTCATTAGCCTTGTATGGCGGCAGGGTGCAGCAGTTCACTTCATCAATACACACTTTGCCCCATTGCAGCGCCCAGCGTACTAACGCCACACGGTTATCGGTTCCCGTTTTGGTCAGGATATTGCTGATATGGTTGTCTACCGTTCGCTTGCTAATTTCCAACTTTTCAGCAATCTCTAGATTCGTGAACCCCGACGCCACGAGTTCAATGACCTGGAGTTCCCGTTCTGACAATGGCGACTGAGCCTGAGAGGATGAAACTTTAGACTCATTTTCTGCCATATCCATTATCCTGCTGTGTATATCTACTTATTCCCCTCTCAATTCTAGGTGGATCTGGGGAAAGCGCAAATACCTAGTCATTTATCCTGTCGATGTTGGTCAGTCTATATCGGTCGATATTAATCGGTCGATATGTTCTTCATGGACGCAGCGTTGACGCCAGTATTCCTCCAGCAGGTTCAGCCTGGCGTCAAGTAGAAATTAAGTGGAATAACCTACGCGGGATAACATAGAAGGGTGGCAATTGCTGTTTTCGGTGGAATGTTAAGCTAATCCGCATTGCCCTTTTCCACCTTCCCAGTCAGTGCGCCTTTCTAGTCAGTGCGTAAGTCTCAATGCAAAACGATTCACCTATTCAGTGTCCTAACTACTTGTGTCAGATGCCCAATGCAGAGAGCAGTCAGATCTGCTCAAACTGCCAAACGCCTCTGCCAAAGCGATATCTCTGGGCCGTAGGTGTTGGTTTGGAAACGCTTCGTCCGGGCGATAGGGTTGCCAACCGCTATATTTTGAAAAGTCAGAGAATTCTGCTAGACACAACGCCTGGTTTGATCCCAGAGGCACCGACAGATATTACGCCGAGTCTCGAAGCTTATTTGCGGCTTTTCCCTTACCGTATTCATATTCCTCAAATTTACGGCTTTGTTGAGTCAGAAGACATGGCTGTTTTGCTTTTAGAGCAAGCCCCCATCTATTCAAGCGGAGCTAGGTCTAGCCAAGGTCAAGACTTGAGCGGAATGCTGATGCCAGATCTCGCTAGTCAATGGCCATCCAGTTCTGCGTTGCGTCAATTGAATTGGCTGTGGCAAATTGCTCAGCTTTGGCAACCGATGAGTTCAGAGAAGGTTGCCTCGACCCTACTTGTTCCAGAATTGCTGCGAGTTGATGGTGCGTTAGTGCGATCGCTAGAACTCGCCCATGATCGCCAGCCGCCTACGCTCGTTCAGTTGGGACACCTCTGGGCAGAGTGGCAACCCCGATCTAACAGTGCGATCGCAGAGTTTCTGAGCGACCTCTGCCGAAACTTGATTGACGAGCAGATCACAGCCCCAGAACATTTGGTTGCCATTCTCGATCAAGCGTTGGCAACCCATGCAACCGGGCAGCATCGCCAAGTTCACATCGCCACCGATACCGATCAAGGGCCAAGCCGCCAGACCAACGAAGACGCTTGCTATCCCCCCCAAGGCACGAATTTTGTCACGTCAACCGAGGCCGCGCCGTTCCCTTTAGTAATTGTGTGTGACGGAATTGGCGGACATGAAGGCGGAGAAGTTGCGTCAGGAATCGCGATCGCAACGATCGCTGAAGAAGTCCAGAAAAATGCTTCCCATTCTATGGACGCCGCCAGCGTATCCCATATGTTAGATGAAGCGGTCTGTGCTGCCAACAACAGCATCAGTCAGCAAAATGACTTAGAACGACGGCAAGAGCGCCAGCGCATGGGGACAACCGTGGTCATGGGTTTAGCCTCTGCCCATCAACTCTACCTTGCCCATGTGGGAGATAGCCGCGCCTACCGCATCACTCGCACCGAGTGCTATCAAGTCACGCTTGATGATGACGTAGCCTCGCGGGAAGTGCGGCTTGGCTATACCCTGTACCGTGAAGCGCTCCAGCATCCCGCCTCTGGCTCTCTAGTGCAAGCGTTGGGAATGGGTAGTTCAACGTATCTTCATCCCACTGTGCAGCGATTTGTCATAGACGAAGACTGTGTGTTTCTGCTGTGTTCCGATGGGTTGAGCGACAACGATCGCATCGAGGAATGCTGGCAGACCGAAATTGCGCCGCTTTTAGATGGCAAAGCAGATTTAGGAACTGCTGCCCGCCGATTAGTCGAGATTGCCAACACTCGAAATGGCCACGATAACGTGACGATCGCTCTCATGCGGTTTCAAGTTAGCCAAGAACGTGGCGATGCTCCTATCTTATCTACGGCTCAATCGGCAGTTCCTCCCCAGACGCCTCCTAGCAAGGCGACCAGCAATCCGTCCCGTCTAAAAACACAAATTGTTGTGCCGTCTAACGCGTCTAGATCGGGGCGGTGGCTTGCCCCAATCTTTACCTTTCTCGGATTGCTCGGACTCGGCGGACTCTTAGCACTTCTGCTGATTCCAGAGCTACGCCGAGCCGTAATCCCAACGCCCCCATTAGCCACTCCCTCGACACCTACAGCAGTTGCCCCTGATCCCTCCCCGTCTCCTAGCGTCAAATTATCAACGGGATCGCTGCTGCAACTCGAACGGGATGCGGCGAGCCCGAAACTACCGCTCTTACGGAATCCTGAACAGCCGATCAACCTCTCGCCTCAACAGATTGTGGGACAAATTCCTTCAGGCAGTGTTCTTCAGGTGGTAGGACAGCGAACCGTCCAGGGCCAAACTTGGGTTGGGCTGAAAGTGTGTTCGGTTCCGCCTGATAGTGGATTTGCCATTCCAGGACAAACTGGATGGCAGCAGGAAAGCGCGATCGCGCCCTTTATCAACCAAGACCTTAGCCTCCAGCCCAATCAGTTAGGAGCGTGTACTCCTGGTTCTCCAAGCCTGACTCCAAGCCTAACTCCGAGTCCAACTACAACCTCTAGTCCAGCGAGTTCAACAACGAGTTCAACTCCTTCGCCCACGGATACGCCACGGCAATCTCCTCAGCCAAATCGCTAACGAATGACAGAAACCGAACGAAGAGTTCGTTTCTAACAGGTCTAGCCTTTAAGATTGAGTTTGGGAAGCATCATGTTTGAGTATTTGTAGTGAATTAATGGCTGTGTTGGACATTCCCTGCTTAAGTTTAGCGATCGGACGATTGCGGGCAACCCAAGCGCCGCACTTTGCCATTCATGTTATCCAAGCGCCCTATCGAGCAGGATATGTGCTGCACGACTCGATCTGGTCAGATGAACTGGCACAGCTTTGGTGGGCATGGCAAGAGCTATTTTCGGCGCGGGGCTTGCCGGATGTGCCTCACGTGTCGCAAGCCCGTCCCCCCGTTCTAATTGAATCCCCTCTAGGACAGCCCGTTTCTCGGGGCGGGCGGTTGATGCAGACGCTAGGAGTTGGGCTATGGCATTGGCTATTTGATGGGCCGATTCAGAGTAGCCTCGATCAAAGCCAGGGAATCGCGATTGGGCAAGGTAAACCCCTGCGAATCCGGATCGATGTCCGCGATCCCGCCTTGATTGAAATTCCGTGGGAGATTATGCAGAGCGATGCGGGCAAGCAAGCGGTGTCCCTGAGCCAGCAGCTTCTCTTCAGTCGCACGACCAGTGACGTAGATGCGCTGCCTGCCTTGCGCTCTGAGCAAAGCTTGAATATTCTGCTGGTGTTGGGCCAAGACGCGGCTCCGGGAGCGCAGCCTAATTCTAGTGCGCTAGAAGGAATTCAGAAGGCTGATCTAAACCGGTTGCGGCTAGAGCAAGAAGCGATCGCGCTGACTCGGATCTTAAATCCAAAGGGTGGGGATGGACGGCGGATGGCACCCTGTCGGGTCGATACCCTATTACAACCGACGCCCGCAGAATTGATTGAAGTATTAGAAGCCAAGCGGTACAACGTCCTGTTTTATGCAGGGCACGGAGTCCCCGCACCAGATGGCGGGATGCTGTTCTTGCGTCCTGACATGCCGATGAATGGAACGGAACTAGCGCAGGTCCTCACGCGCTGTCAAGTCAAATTAGCCGTGTTTAATGCCTGTTGGGGCGCACAACCCGATCAGCAAGGCTATCAGGTGATTCCTCGGAGTAGTTTGGCAGAAGTGTTGCTGCATCACGGGGTTCCGGCTGTTTTAGCGATGCGCGATTCGATTACGGATGAAGAAGCGTTGAGCTTTATCGAAGTTCTCGCTCAAGCCTTGGCTCAGCGAATGCCGATCGATCAAGCAGTCGCCGTGGCGCGGCAACATTTACTGACCTTGTTTCGGTTTAATCATCAAGCCTGGACATTGCCTGTCCTCTACATGCACCCTGAGTTTGACGGGGAATTGATCAAGCCATCGGATGAAAGCTTAACTCAAATTCCGCGCACTCCTAGTCAGCTTGGGCAACCCACGCCGATCGCCGCCCTGCGATCGCTGGAAACTTCCAGAGTATGGCAGATTCGAGGTGGCTTGATGCGAGTCGGCATGAGTGCTGAAAACGACGTTGTTCTTTCAAGCGAACCAGGCGTCTCGCGCAAACATGCAGAAATTTTCTATCGCAGCGTGGCAGAAGGCGCTCATCAACCTACCTATTTTCTGCGAGATTTTTCTCGGTACGGAACGTGGGTCACGGTTGCCGGCGACTGGCAGAAAGTCCACCATCAGGAGGTGTCGTTGCAGCCCGGAGCGCAACTAAAATTCGGGGGTTCTCAGAATTCTGTCTTAGAATTTTCAGTTATGCTGTCAGAGGCGATCTGAGAGGAGGACGTTGCAGAAACTGTCCCATCATTGCGTGATTTAACGGAAATTGTAGGATCAGTTACGGAATCGAGGTTGGGCAGTCTGTAGCTCTAGAAAGCAAACCTAATTTAATTCGTGGACGCGGGATTCATCAGCTATGAGTAAGGAAGCAAGTCGTTCTAATCGCTCAATTAATGTGGAGCAAGATCTTCTCGATGCGCTGCTCAAAGCAGAAGGCGTGACGTGGAACGGAGATGAGTTTGAGGTACTAGATCAGCCAAAGAGCAAACTTCCTTATCCCTGGAATCCTGCCGATCCAGCGTCAGAATCATTCTTCAATGATTTAGAGCAAGCGCTTACTTTGGAGCTATCGGATCAAGACGTCGCCGAGCGATCGCAGTCTCTGTTCAACCATATCGATCAGTTGTTCTCGGTAACAACTCTGCAAACTTCGCTATCACACAAGTTTGCCAATGTTCCTCAGGATTTATTAAATGCCATCGCACAGCAAGCTCAGCAAGTGGCGCAGACCTCCATCGCGCTCGCCGATCAGTTAGTGCAGTGTGTGCAGGACGTGCTGCCTGGGTGGGCAGAAGATGATTTGCAAGTTCTGGCGCGTCCTTTTGCTTACTCAATGCGAGGCGAGGATCCAGCAAACAATATGCGTTCGGCGGCGTGGGAAGACCTTTCTGAAACCGAGAAGGCACGAATTACCCTAGCGATCGCTCGTTATGCAATCGACATTGAGAGTGCTGAAAAAAAGTAATTCAATCTTAAAAAGGGTAGTGCAGTCACTACCCTTTCTTCTGTTTTATCAGGTCTAATCTCATCGTTGCTAATCGCGATCGCTCGGATCGCCTCGTTGGCCATCGCGTTTGAGCAAGTAATTTACAATCGGCAGCACTTTTTGCAAGTTCTTCAACGTTGTCTGCCATCTTCTCAGTGTAATTTGGTCAGTGCAATTTGGTATGAGAAACAAAATTCACACTACACGGTCGCGCCTCCAGCGTGGGGGCGCAATGTGCAGCCTAACCAAACCATCTCGATAGGCTTCTGTGCAAAAAAGCTTGGAACCGATTACTTGCCTAGACAAATTACGGTTACAAGCTCTGAACAGCTATAGATTTCAAGTCAAGCATGGAGCGCCAAAGCTGGCAGCAACCTTATTCGATCTCCCCAGGCTCCAAAATTCTTTGGAATAGATAACCCGTTCCTCTAGCTGTCAAAATTAGTTCTGGGTTGCTAGGATCATCTTCAAGCTTGGCACGCAAACGAGAAATGTGAACGTCTACTACACGAGTATCGACGTGTCGCTCAGGGGTGTAACCCCAAACCTCTTGCAGAATCTCTGACCGAGAGAAGGGTTCTCCAGACCGGCTGACGAGGAGTTCTAGCAAGCTGAATTCCATACCTGTCAGACGAATTCGTTCATCCCCTTTGTAGACTTGGCGCTTGTTGGTATCAATCCGAATGCTGTTGATGTGAATCACACCAGAGCTAGGAATACCCGTAACCCCTGTCTTATCCACCCGGCGCAAAACCGAGCGGATTCGCGCTTCGAGTTCTTTTGGAGAAAACGGTTTGACCACGTAATCATCTGCGCCAAGTTCTAGCCCCGTGATGCGATCGGCAACATCTCCCAATGCCGTCAGCATAATGATCGGCACATCCGACTCTTTGCGGAGTTCTTGACAAACGCCATAGCCATCGAGCTTTGGCATCATCACATCGAGAACGACTAGATCGGGATCGGCATTACGAAACGTATCAAGGGCTTCCTCACCATCTGCTGCCGTTACGACATCGTATCCAATCATAGAAAGGCGAGTTTCGAGAATGCGGCGAATACTTGCCTCGTCATCGACCACCAAGATCTTTTCTTTATGAGTTTCCAAGTTTTGCAACGCTCCTTGAAGTCAAATCTATAAACCTTAATTTTTGTACTTTATCATTAAAGATAGTAACTCGTTTCTTCATTTTGAGGGCGTAAAAACCTTATTCTGGCTGAGCTTCAGAGTTTCTTAATGTTTACCTGATTTGCAGAGCAACCTAATATTAATTTTTGCAAATGCCAAAAGTACGATCGACCTTTGTTTGTAATGAATGCGGAGCGGAATCGTCTCAATATTTTGGTCGATGTCCCTCCTGTGGAACGTGGAATTCGCTAGAAGAACAGGTTGCTCGCCCTGCCGCGCAGACTGCTACGGCAACTCGTGTTCGCAGCGTCAATGGTGGCAACGGGCGTACTTCGACTAAGAATAGCCCTGCTCACGCCGTTTCTGCCTTAAAACTTACGGAAATTTCGGATCACACTGAAGCTCGGTTGGCGTCGGGCTATACCGAACTCGATCGCGTGTTAGGGGGTGGAATTGTTCCAGGGTCGCTAGTGCTGATTGGCGGCGACCCTGGAATTGGCAAATCGACGCTGTTGCTGCAAACCGCAAATCAGTTGTCTACGCGATATCCCACGCTTTATGTTTGTGCAGAAGAATCGGGGCAGCAGGTGAAGCTGAGGGCGCAACGGCTGGGAATTAAGGGAGATAAGGGAGACCAAGAAGCAGACCCATCCAATCTTTACCTTCTGCCGGAAATTGATTTGGATACGATTCTGGAAGAACTGGAGTCGCTAAAACCGAGAGTTGCCATTATCGACAGTATTCAAGCGCTTTACTATAGTGCGCTAACGTCAGCGCCGGGATCGGTGTCACAGGTTCGGGAATGTACGTCCATTTTGATGCGAGTGGCAAAGCAGCAGAACATTACGCTGTTTATTGTGGGACACGTGACCAAAGAAGGCGCGATCGCAGGTCCGAAAGTCCTCGAACACCTCGTTGATACAGTTCTGTATTTTGAAGGCGATCGTTTCGCCAGCCATCGGTTGCTGCGATCGGTGAAGAATCGGTTTGGGGCGACGCACGAGATCGGCGTTTTCGAGATGGTGGATCAGGGCTTAGAAGAAGTCACCAATCCATCGGAACTGTTTTTAGGCAACCGGGAAGAAGGGTCTTCGGGAACCGCCACCATTGTGGCATGTGAAGGAACCCGCCCGATCGTCGTCGAACTGCAAGCGCTTGTCAGTGCGACAAGCTATAGTTCACCCCGCCGCTCAACAACTGGAATTGAGTACAACCGTCTGCTACAAATTCTCGCGGTGCTGGAGAAGCGGGTTGGCATTCCGTTGTCTAAACTTGATGCCTATGTTGCGTCGTCCGGCGGTTTAAACGTGGGAGAACCCGCAGCAGATTTGGGAGTGGCGGTGGCAGTAGCGGCAAGTTTCCGCGATCGCATCATCGATCCCCATACGGTTGTGATTGGTGAAGTGGGGCTAGGCGGACAAGTTCGCCCCGTTTCTCAGATGGAACTCCGGCTCAAAGAAGCGTCTAAACTTGGCTTCACGCGGGCAATTGTTCCGAAGGGATCGAGCTATAAAGACGTTGGGCTAGAGGTCGTCCAGGTGTCGCGAGTCGTAGATGCGATGGCGGCGGCTCTGGCGGGTAGTCGTAGCCGTGAGCCAGAAGAGCCAAATTTGGAAGAGTGAATTAGAGGAGCGATTCTTCGGATCGCTCCTCTAGTACTTAATCTAGAGAAAGCCTTTAAGAATTGATTATCCAATTGAAGGATTGGGAATGCGGTAGGGTGAGAGGACAACGATTTCTGAGAAATTATGCGGGCAAGCAATCCTACTCTTTTAGCACTCGACTTTGATGGTGTGATTTGTGATGGGTTGAAAGAGTATTTTCAAACGGCGTGGAGAGCATACTGCCAGATTTGGCAACTCGATCAGACGGCTCCACCACAAGGTCTTGATGAAAGCTTTTACCGATTGCGCCCTGTCGTCGAAAGTGGTTGGGAAATGCCAGTTTTGCTGCGGGCATTGATATTGAAAACGAATGAAGATGAGATCTTAGAGCGATGGGCCGCGATCGCATCGGAAATCATCGCCGAGCATGAATTGAAACCTTTGGAAGTCAGCGCTATTGTAGATACCATTCGAGATCAGTGGATCGCATCTGATTTAGATAGCTGGTTGGCAGAACATCGATTTTATCCAGGTGTACTTCAGCGACTTCAAAAAGCCATTGCTCGTTCAACAAACTCTGTCATTATTAGCACTAAAGAAGGGCGTTTTATCCAACAGCTACTGCAACAGCAAGGATTAAATTTTTCAGATTCTCAAATTTACGGTAAAGAGGCAAAACGCTCGAAGTATCAAATTTTGCAAGAGTTGCAAGAGAAATATGGCGATGACTCGGTGATTTGGTTTATTGAAGATCGATTAAAAACATTGCAAGTTGTGCAACATCAACCTCAGCTAGAAACGGTAGAGCTTTTTCTTGCGAATTGGGGGTATAACACTCCTGAAGAACGACAAGCAGCATTCAAAGATAATCGAATTCATCTCCTTTCGCTGGATCAGTTTTGTCAGGATTTTTCTGTATGGCGATGATCCTGCTGTAATTAGTTCCTAAACAAATAGCAAAGCGCTATGCTACTAGTGCAAAGGAACTGGTAGTAAGCGAATGCTGGATCTCACCAAACTAGCTCAGCAAATGCAAGGCATTAGCCAGCACTTAACGGTGGAGGCAACGGCAACTCGTCAACGAATTGAACGAGCCGAACTGCTGATGGCACAAGCTTCTGAGCGGCAATCTGAACTAGTAGAGATGCAAAAAACGTGGCGCGATCGCTTCATATTCACCGCTGCCGAACCGATTGAATCGCTAAATAGCCGGATCGATGTTGACTTAGCTCCATCGGCTCACACAGTCATTGCTACGGATGGTTCTCAGATTGCGCCAAGTCATCACGAAATTGCATACTGCTATCTAATCAACATTGGGCGCATTGTTCTACATTACGGTCAAAGCAAATTTCCTCTATTGGATAGCTTGCCCGAAGCGTTTTATCGTTCTGAAGATCTCTATGCGTCGCGGCAGTGGGGCATCAGGACTGAAGAATGGATGGGATACAAGCGTACAACTCAAGAAGCGTGTGTGCTGGCAGAATTGGCGGAAGCGTTAGTCGAAGAAGACCGCGATCGCTTAGCGCCTGCGATCGCGCTCGTCGATGGCTCACTACTGTACTGGTTTCTAGAACCATTGCCTACTGAAGCGCGGGATCAGATCCTGACGCCGATTTTGGAGGCATGGGATAAGCTGCGATCGCTAGACGTTCCGCTAGTTGGATACATTAGTGCGTCTCGCAGTGGTGAAGCGTTAAATTTCCTGCGGCTTCAGAGTTGCGCCTATCTTGCCCCTGATTGCGCCTCTCATTGTGCCGGACAAACAGGTCGCGAAGCGTCTTCTAACCGTGCCCCATGCCAAGTGCTTGATCCCTTAAAAGACACAGCGTTGTGGGGAAGACTGTTACAGCCTGGACAGCGCAGTCCCTTATGGAAAAGTTCGGCACGAATTCAAGAGTTTTACGGAGATCATGCGATTCATTTCTGCTATGTGCATGTGGGTAGCGAGATTGCGCGGGTCGAGGTTCCGGGCTGGGTGGCGGGCGATCGCGAGATGTTAGATTCAGCATTAAGTCTTGTGTTAGCCCAAGTTCAAAAGGGTTATGGCTATCCGGTAGCCTTGGCAGAAGCGCATAATCAAGCGGTGGTAAGAGGCGGCGATCGTGCTCGATTCTTCGCACTGCTAGAACAACAAATGATTCGAGCTGGACTCAAAAATGTAGGAACGTCTTATAAAGAAACTCGTAAGCGAGGCAGCATTGCGTAATGGACTTTCAGGATCTGCAAGAGAAGCGGGATGAAATATTAGCGATCGCGGCAAAACATGGTGCCAGAAATGTTCGAGTGTTTGGCTCTGTAGTTAGTGGAGAGGCAACGTCAGAGAGTGATGTTGATTTCTTAATTGATTTGGGCGAAAAACTAAGTCCTTGGTTTCCGACAGGCTTAATTCACGAGCTTGAGGATTTATTAGGTCGAAAAGTTGATGTTGTAACTGCAAGAGCGGTGCATTACTTTATCCGCGATCGTGTCTTGGAAGAGGCGAAACCATTATGAAAGATAAGCGAGTTTATCTGATCTACATTCGCGATTGCATTGTAAGAATTGAAAGCTACTTAATAGAAGGAAAAGCTGGATTCCTAAAGAATTTGAAGACCCAAGATGCCGTTATTAGAAATTTGCAAACATTGTGCAAATCAACTCAGCGCCTACCTAATGAGTGGAAAGCAGCACACCCTGAACTCAACTGGAGGCGAATTGCTGATTTCTGAAATCTACTAACACATCAGTATCTAGATATTGACCTCGAGGTGGTATGGAACATTATTGAAAATTACTTACCCGACTTGAAGTTAACAATCGAGGCCATTACAGAAGAAGTCTGTAATATTTAGGCAATTAATCTGGTTACTAAAACTCAGCTTCGTCGGTCAACGTCTCAATTAGCAAATCGACTTGCTTCTGCCGTTCTGCTAGAAAAGATTCGCATTGGCGTAAGTATTCAACTGCCGCAGAAAACTCTTCAAAAACAGCCGCAAGGTCTAGTTCGCCAGATTCAATTCTTGTCAAAATTTCTTCAACTCTAGCAACCGTTCTTTCGTAATTCCAATGCTCGTAATCAGGTGAAGATGGCAAGCGAGTTACCTTAGCAGCAGTTTTGGGACTTAGCCATACGTTACCCCAAAAACAAGCGAAGTGGGCGTTCTCTTCTTTGTTAGTCCCTATTTAGAGAACTTGGGTGAAGCACCTGATACATCCGTGACTGTAACCTTAATGTGCCCTTGACCAAGTTGAATGGTTAAATTTTCGTTCTGATTTACATCATTGATTGATCGGACAATTCCGCCGTTCCCCTGCCTTACAACCGCATAGCCTCGCTGCAAGACGGCTTGAGGATCAAGAGTCGTCAATTTTTCTTGCAGCATCTGATGATGTTGCTGCGCGGATTGAAAGCGACGTTGAGTAGATTGAATCAGCCGTTGCTGTAGCCAGGACACGACTTGATACTCTTGTTTAAGCAGCCGATCGAGCTTTAATCGACCGAAGCGATCGCGCATTGTCTGCACGCGATCGCGCTCACTGCTCAGATATCTGTTCACAGCCTGGTTTAACGCGTTTAGCCGCTCCCCATGCTCAACCCGCAAATCTGCAAGACAAGGAACCGCGAGTTCAGCAGCAGCAGTGGGCGTGTGGACATGAACATCCGCTGCTAAATCCGCCAACGACTCGTCACGCTGATGCCCAATCCCCGCAATCACCGGAATGGGGCAGTTTGCCACCGCTCGTACCACAATTTCATGATCAAAACAGGCCATATCCTCGCTCGCACCGCCACCGCGTGATAGAATTAGTACATCTGCTCTATTATCGCGTTCGACTCGAGCGATCGCAGCCACAATAGACGCAGGAGCCTGATCTCCTTGGACAAGTGCCGGAGAGAACAGGACACGCAATCCTGGATAGCGGCGCTTTAGAGTGCGTTGGATATCACCCCAAGCTGCAGCTTGGGGTGAGGTGACAACGGCTACAGTTTGCGGATGAAGCGGTAGAGGACGCTTTCGCTCTGGGTCGAACAGTCCTTCTGCCTCTAAGCGATCCCGCAGTTGGCGGTAGCGCAATGCTCTTAACCCTTCTCCTGCGGGCAGGGCTTGCCACACAATCAATTGGTAAGTACCACGATGGGGTTGTACATGCACCCGACCCAGCAAAATAAACTGCTCTCCCTGAACCGGTAACGTCGCTAACTTATGCAACTGACTGTTCCAGATCACACAACTAATTGCGGCTTTAGCATCCGGGTCTTGCAGCGTGAAAAACAAGCCACTCTTGTATTGCGTTGCGCTCGATACTTCTCCCGTGATCCAAACTTGGCGCAGCTGATCATCTTCCTCGAGCAGGAGTTGGATGTATGCCGTGAGACCCGCCACAGAAAGGGCGGTATCTGGCACCAGTAAAGACGGCAAATTAGAGGTCATCGTGTGTACCCTGGAAGAAGAGCAGATTTACACCTTACCGAGCAACTTTACTGAGCAAATCGTAGAATAGCTGCTTCCATGCTACATAAGATTGAGAATGAGTTGTTCGTCCTTCATCTTAGTTGTTAGATATTAGTCATACCTAACCTCGACCATTCTTTCCCCCACCCCATACTTTCATTTTCTGAGGCGCTAATGGCAACAAAAACAGAGAGTTCTGATAAGCAAAAAGCACTAACCATGGTGCTGACTCAAATTGAGCGCAACTTCGGTAAAGGCAGCATTATGCGCTTGGGCGATGCCACCCGAATGAAGGTGGAAACGATCTCGAGTGGCGCACTGACGCTGGATCTAGCACTTGGTGGTGGCTTGCCCAAAGGTCGAGTGATTGAGGTTTACGGTCCTGAAAGTTCGGGTAAAACGACGATCGCGCTTCATGCCGTGGCAGAAGTTCAGAAAGCTGGTGGCGTAGCCGCGTATGTCGATGCAGAACATGCCCTTGACCCGGCGTATGCCGCTAACTTAGGGGTAGACATTGATAATCTGTTAGTGTCTCAGCCGGATACTGGAGAAGCTGCGTTAGAAATCGTTGATCAGTTGGTGCGATCGACGGCGGTAGACATCGTGGTCATCGACTCGGTAGCCGCTCTCGTTCCTCGCGCTGAGATTGAAGGTGAGATGGGCGATTCTCACATGGGTCTGCAAGCGCGTCTGATGAGCCAAGCCTTGCGCAAGATTACCGGAAACATTGGTAAGTCTGGCTGTACGGTGGTATTTATCAACCAGTTGCGTCAGAAGATTGGCGTTACTTATGGTAGCCCTGAGACGACCACGGGTGGACAAGCGCTGAAGTATTACGCCTCGGTGCGACTCGACATTCGCCGGATTCAAACGCTGAAGAAGGGCAACGAAGAGTATGGCACTCGCGCCAAGGTGAAAGTCGCGAAGAATAAAGTCGCGCCGCCATTCCGTATTGCGGAGTTTGACATCATCTTTGGTAAGGGTATCTCGACCTTGGGCTGCCTGATTGACATGGCAGAAGAAACGGGCGTTGTGGTTCGCAAGGGGGCTTGGTATAGCTACAACGGCGACAATATTAGCCAAGGTCGCGACAATGCCATTAAGTACATGGAAGAAAAGCCTGAGTTTGCCGTGGAAGTTGAGAAACTGGTGCGCGAGAAGCTAGAAATGGGCGCAGAGGTTTCGGCGAACACGGTTGGCATAGTCGATGAGCATGATATCGACGATGATGAGCTAGAAGAATAAGCGCAGTTTGCCTCACAGAAACTTGCAAAAGCGCGTTGATGCTTTAAGTTGATGGTTTAAAGAGTACAAGGGTAGGCGGTTGCCTACCCTTTCGAGTATTAGGAATCAAACTTGAGGAAAAACCAATTCTGAGTGTTACAAGCATTGCTTTTACTCTATTGTTATGGATTAAGAATAGTTGCGTTGATCCGCGAAGTATCCAGTATTCTGAAACTGTGACAATTTCCGGCTTCTACATCACTGCTTAATCCGTATACCTTTGCTCCGCAGTCTTTTTGACACTATGAAACTTTGCGTTTTTCATACTCCTGAACTCACTCCTGACCAAAATTATGCTGATTGCGCGATCGCAATCGATGTGTTGAGAGCAACAAGCACGATCGCAACGGCATTAGCGGTAGGAGCCGAAGCGGTTCAAGTCTTTAGCGATCTGGACAAGCTGATGCATGAAAGCGAAAGCTGGATGCCAGAGAAACGGTTACGGGCAGGCGAGCGCGGTGGCAGCAAGGTGGTAGGCTGCGATTTAGGAAATTCTCCGCTTGACTGCACGCCTCAGTTAATGAATGAAAAGCGTCTTTTCATTAGCACAACGAATGGAACGCGAGCGCTTCAGAAGATTCAGGCATCGCCAACCGTTTTAGCGGCAGCGTTGATTAACCGCAAGGCGATCGTTGAATATTTGCTCAAGCAGCAACCGGATACCGTATGGATTGTGAACGCAGGATGGGAAGGCTCGTTTGCGTTAGAAGATACAGTCTGTGCAGGTGCGATCGCGCATACTCTAGCTGAAAGGCTTGATTGCTCACTAGAGGAGATCACGGGCAACGATGAAGTCGTGGGCGCAGTGACTCTCTATCAGCAGTGGAAAGAGAATTTATTGGAACTCTTGCACTATGCCAGTCACGGTAAGCGCTTGCTTAAACTCGACTGCCATGACGATTTGAAATATTGCGCAGGATTAGATGTGCTAGATGTTGTGCCAATTCAGCGTGAGATTGGAGTGTTGGTGAAAAACAGCTAGTCTGAGGAAGTTTCAGCTAGGGCGATAAGAGTGCCAATTTTTGGCAGCTGATGAATTTAGGTATCATTAGAACTTTTCGCAAGAACCTTAAGTAAAGTTCTGTTTCAACTAAAAAAGAGAGGCAAGTGCTTGCCTCTCTTTTTCTATGCCTAATCTTATAGACGGAACGGTTTGCCTATCAAGGATTTAGCCAAATATTAAGTTTTTACGCGATTCAAAAACACACGCCTATAATGTGAACGATTGTTAAGCAGCGTGAAAGTAGACGCTTTCAGCCGAGAGGGATTAGTTTCATAGCTTACTGGATCGGCAAATTCAGCGATCGCGCCTTCTTAAACGCAAACTTTCAATCAAAAAACCGTCACACTCTGTTTTTAAAGTTTAATAAACTTCATCAAACTAGAGTAAGATGGGTCAGTAGGTATTAATCCTCATTGGGTTAACCTCCTCCTTTCTCGATCCGCTCAATAAAGCCTTTTGGTTTATTGAATTGCGGGATTTGTGGATAGTCACCGCCTCGCCTTGAGACACTTCGATTCACCCGCGAATCCTGCCTAGCTCACTATCGATCTAAAGATTTGGCACACTACAGCCTCTTGCTTCACCCGATACACGAGCCTCTCTGCGGATTGATTAGGTGTGCTTCACATCGAACCGACCTCTCTACATCCCTACAAACCTGGTTTCAGTTCTCATGGTGAGTACCTCTTTTCCTTGGCTAACGACCCTAATCCTGCTGCCCCTGGTAGCCTCTCTCTTAATCCCGATCCTGCCAGACAAACAAGGCAAAACAGTACGCTGGTACGCTTTGGGCGTTGGACTGCTTGATTTTGCGCTCTTGGTCTACGCGGTTTGGAGCCACTACGACTTTCAAAATCCTGACTTCCAATTGGCTGAGAGCTATGCTTGGGTGCCACAAGTTGGTATTAATTGGTCGGTTGCGGTGGATGGAATCTCGATGCCGCTGGTTGTTTTAGCGGGATTAGTTACAACTTTATCGATGCTGGCAGCCTGGCAGGTGAAAGAAAAGCCCAGGCTTTTTTATTTTCTGATGCTAGTGATGTATTCCGCTCAGATTGGCGTTTTCTGCGCTCAAGATATGATTCAGTTCTTTCTCATGTGGGAAGTTGAACTGGTTCCGGTCTACATCCTGATTTCGATTTGGGGTGGCCCGAAGCGGCTCTACGCAGGTACTAAATTTATTCTTTATACGGCAGTTGGTTCTATCTTCATTCTGGTCGCTGCTTTAGCAATGGCATTTTCGGGCGATGTGGTTACCTTTAACCTGCATGAGTTGGGCTTGAAGGAATACTCCTTGCCGTTTGAGCTGTGTGTTTATGCTGGACTGTTGATTGCCTATGGCGTCAAGTTACCTATCTTCCCGCTTCACACATGGTTACCGGATGCTCATGGTGAAGCATCGGCTCCGGTTTCGATGATTCTGGCTGGAGTATTGCTAAAGATGGGTGGCTATGCCCTCATTCGCATGAATGTGGAAATGTTGCCTCATGCTCATGTTTACTTCGCCCCAATTCTGGCGATTCTCGGTATTGTCAATATTATTTACGGAGCATTGGCGTCTTTTGCTCAGCGAAATCTGAAGCGTCGGATGGCGTATTCGTCGATCTCTCACATGGGCTTTGTGCTGTTGGGAATTGCCTCATTTACTGAATTGGGTATGAATGGGGCAGTGCTACAAATGCTCTCCCACGGATTGATTGCACCCGCGTTGTTCTTCTTGGCTGGAATTGTCTACGATCGCACCCACACCCTCAACATGGATGACATGGGCGGATTGGCGAAGAAGATGCCGACAACCTTTGCTCTATTTACCATGTGTTCAATGGCATCCTTGGCGTTGCCTGGAATGAGCGGCTTTGTCGGGGAATTGGCAATTTTCTTAGGCTTCACCACGAGCGATGCTTACACTTCTGCCTTTAAGGGAGTTGTGGTTCTACTAGCAGCGGTGGGTCTGATCATTACGCCGATTTACCTGCTTTCGATGCTGCGCGAAATGTTCTACGGCAAAGAAGGCAAAGCGATTGTGCAGAACATTGTGTTAGATGCGAAGCCAAGAGAGTTTTTCATTGCGGCTTGCCTGCTACTGCCAATCATTGGGATCGGCTTATATCCAAAGCTGGCGACTCAAACTTATGACGTGAAAACAGTTGCGATTGCAAGTCATGCGCGCAATGCAGTTCCAGTAATTGCTAGCCAAGCGTATCAAGATTTGCCTCAGTTTTCGATCGCGCCAAAGCTGCCTGCTGCAAATGCTGAGCTTTTAGGCATGGTCAAGTAAATCTCTCATAAATATTGCTGCACGCCTGGGGGGTAACCTCCAGGTTTTTTTAGACTTACCCAGACGTTTTCTAACTCCAACCCATATTTTTTAAGTGGTGCAATGGTGATTAGGCTTCTGGGAATTGATGCGATCGCACCTCGCCACAATACTCCTGCGTCGCTGTCGTAATCAATTCATATAAATTGAGATAGGACTTTGCAAACTTTGGCTTCCATGTGCCCAGCCCCAACACATCCGATGTGACAAGGACTTGACCATCGCATTGGTTTCCCGCTCCGATCCCAATTGTGGGAATCACCAATTTCTCGCTAATTGTTTTGGCTAGATCCGATGGAATGTGTTCTAACACAATCGAGAATGCGCCTGCTTGCTCGAGCGCGATCGCTTCTGCCACAATCCGCTCACGGTCTTCACTAGATTTTCCTTGCTGACGAAAGCCTGTTTGCCGGACAGACTGAGGCGTTAACCCAACATGTCCCATGACCGGAATGCCAATGTGAACAAGTTTAGCAACGGTTTCTGCCATCGCAGGATGACCGCCTTCGAGCTTGACGCCGCCTGCGCCAGTTTCTTTCAGCACACGCCCTGCCGATCGAATTGCCTGCTGCGGACTTTCTTGATAACTCATGAATGGCAAATCGACAACCACTAATGCCTGCTTGACCCCGCGACAAACTGCTTTTGCGTGATGCAGTGTTTCCTCTAGTGTGAGCGGCAGTGTTGTTTCATGTCCTAAGGCCACCATTGCTAACGAATCGCCGACCAAGATCACATCGACGCCTGCTTGATCCAAAATCTGGGCAATGGCATAGTCCCAAGCGGTAAGGACTGCGATCGCCCGTCCTTGCTGCTTCCACTGAATGAGTTGCTGCGGAGTAAGCATAGCGTAAGTCGTAATTTGGAGTTGCTCAAATTACGGGTAGATTAGTTCTATTTTACTCTGCTCGTTAGGGGGAACGATGGCTGAACATGATGTGAGGCTTGGTTTGGTAGGTCGTCATACTGACCCACGCCAGTCCTTCGGTTGTGCCGACCCAAAGTTTGTTGCCTGTGTCAGGAGATAGGGTCAGTACTCGGCTTGATGGTAAGTTTGGAACCTGACCGACGATCGCACCATTGCCAGGATTGACCCGAAATAATCCTTGGCTCGTTCCAGCCCAAACGCTGCCCACTTGATCGGTTCCGAGGGATAGAACATTTCGTCCTCTCAATTGAGTGAGCGATCGCACAATTTTCCCGTCTAGAGGATTAATTTCCACTAAACCACTGGGAGTGCCTGCCCATAGCGAACCCTTAGAATCTAACGCCAGGGTCTGAACAGAGCCGCCTGAGATTCCACTCATTGCATGCAGGACTTGAGCGCTGGCCGTATCGACTTGGACAAGTCCTTCTAATGTACCAACCCAAAGTTGACCTTCAGAATCTAGGCTGAGTGCATTGGCACTGACCCCGGGTAGTTCTTTCAAAGTCGTCATCACAAGTCCTTTGTCTGGGCTGACTAAGACCAAGCCTTGGTCGGTTCCCACCCAGAGATAGCCCCGTTGATCGACGAGCATCGATAATACTCGGTTAGAGGGAAGCGTGATGGTTTGAGCCGTCACCTGATTGGTACGTGGATCGATGCGCCAAATGCCTTCGTAAGTTCCGACCCAAATTCGCCCGACACGATCTTGCGCGATCGCGGCGATCGCAAGATTCGGGAGCGGCACTCTTGCCAACACTCGACCTGTGTTGGGGTCAAGTTTTGCAACCCCAAAAGGTGTTGCAATCCAAAGGTTTCCTTTAAAGTCACGCTGCGAGGCGCTGACCCGAAATTCTTCGGTAGCGTTGTTGTCCTGGGTAGAAGTAGTCGGTATTGGCGGCGGAGCGATGGGAGTATAAGGCAGCGTTTGGGCGCGGGTCACAGAAGAAATACCAAGAGCCAACACTACAGAACTGAGACCGATCCCCATGCGCACAGGTAAACCCAACATAATTAATACTCCATCGCCCCTTGAACAGCCATAGTGTGCCCTAAGCGATGGAACGATGCTGCAAAGAGACGCTGGCGAGTAGAAAGTATTAATGCCCCAGCAGCTTATCGCGCAAGTGTTTGATTTTGTCGCGGTATTTAGCGGCGTCCTCAAACTCCATCTTTTTGGCGGCGTCCTTCATCTGGGCCTCTAGCTGAGTGATCAGAGTCGGAATGTTCTCAAGGGGAATGTCGTTGGCATGTTCGTAGACTTGATCCAGTTCTTGAGCATTTAATCGACGAGAAACGTCTAGAAACGACAAGATCGCATTGCTAGATCTCTTGATAATGGGTGTTGGCACAATGCCGTGCTTTTCGTTGTACTTCATCTGAATCTCACGACGGCGCTCCGTTGCCTCGATCGCTTTCGCCATGCTGTCCGTATAGTTATCAGCATAAAGAATCGCTTTGCCCTCGACGTGACGTGCTGCCCGTCCGATCGTTTGAATCAGCGATCGTTCGGCCCGCAAAAATCCTTCTTTGTCTGCGTCTAAAATCGCGACTAGTGAGACTTCGGGAAGATCCAGTCCCTCTCTCAGCAAGTTGACACCAACCAACACATCAAAAATGCCTTCGCGTAAATCCTGTAGGATCTCGATTCGCTCGATGGAGGTAATCTCCGAGTGCAAGTAGCGAACGCGAACGCCGCGCTCTTGAAAGTACTCTGTTAAGTCTTCTGCCATCCGCTTTGTCAGCGTCGTGATCAGCGTCCGTTCGTGTTTTGCAACGCGCTCTTGAATTTCGTGCAACAAATCATCGACTTGCCCATTGGTCGGGCGCACAAACACTTCCGGATCGAGAACGCCAGTGGGTCGAATCACTTGCTCCGCAATGTGATCTTCAGAGATTTCAAGCTCCCAGTTTCCGGGAGTCGCGGATACGAATATGCACTGGTTCACCTTTTCCCAAAATTCTTCTGCCTTGAGGGGACGGTTGTCGGCAGCACTCGGCAGGCGAAAGCCATGCTCGATCAAGACGCTCTTTCGCGCTTGGTCGCCGTTATACATCGCTCGAATCTGAGGGATTGTGACGTGAGATTCGTCAATCACCAACAGCCAATCTTTTGGAAAATAATCAATCAAGCATTCGGGCGACTCTCCTGCTGCCCGTCCGGCTAAGTGTCGAGAATAGTTTTCAACCCCATTGCAAAACCCAACTTCTCGCAAGACTTCTAAATCGTATCGAGTGCGTTGCTCTAAGCGTTGGGCTTCGAGTAGCTTTCCGTTAGTTTCTAGCTCGACTAAGCGTTGTTTGAGTTCTAATTCGATCTCATCGCACGCCGATTGCAGCCGGTCTTCTGGCGTGACAAAGTGACGAGCCGGATAGACGTTGACGGCTTCCATGCTTTGCAAGGTTGCGCCTGTGACCGGATCGACATATCGAATGGCATCAATTTCATCGCCAAAAAATTCGACGCGGATGATCCGATCTTCGTAAGCAGGTCCAATTTCTAATACGTCGCCCTTGACGCGAAACTTTCCGCGACCTAAATCTAAATCATTGCGGGTGTACTGCACCGAGGCAAGATCGCGCAGGATCTGACGCTGGTTGATTTCTTCCCCTACGCGCAGAGGAATCGAGGCATTCAAATATTCCGATGGAATTCCCAGGCCATAAATGCAGCTAATTGAGGCGACGACGATCACATCTTTACGCTCAAATAGCGATCGCGTGGCGGAGTGCCGCAGCATATCAATCTCATCGTTGATCGATGCGGTTTTTTCGATGTACGTGTCGCTGACCGGAACGTAAGCTTCAGGTTGATAGTAGTCGTAGTAACTGATGAAATATTCGACCGCGTTATTAGGAAAGAATTCTCGCAACTCGTTACAAAGCTGAGCAGCAAGCGTTTTGTTGTGAGCTAAAAGCAGAGTCGGTTTACCAACCTTGTCGATCACCCTGGCGATCGTATGCGTTTTTCCGGTTCCCGTTGCACCAAGGAGGGTCTGAAAACGATTCCCAGCGTTAATGGAGTTGGCGAGTGTTGCGATCGCGGTTGGCTGATCGCCCTTCGGTTCAAACGGCGCTTGGATGTTGAAATCTGCCATAGTTGATGAAGAGGTTATGTGGCGACCATTCTCTAGTGTAACGAGTTCTACTCGAAGCGGAATGTCGTTGAGATAGCCATTTCTGAACAGATTCCCGTACTCAAGTCCCGTACCCAATTGTCGGTCAGCACACTCCCCGTTTCGCGAGTAACGGCTTAAACTAAATGTCAAATGTCCTAGTCCACGCCGCTCAGGATTTTGTCTTCAGAGAGATGACAGGAATTAAGCTTTGCTGACACGCTGAAACCTGCATCCTTTAGAGTTAACGCGTTGCTATGTCGATGAGATTTGCCCTAGTCACCGTAGCCGGAAATCTGTTGGCATGGCTCGGCGCAGGCTCTGCTACAGCGGCGAGCTTTTACTCAGTCCAACAGATTCCGTTTATGCCTGCCGATCTCAACGATCGCGGCGACGTAGTTGGAGGACAGTATGTGTGGAATAGCGGCAATCTAACGGATTTAAAGTCGCAGCTTGGCGTCACCAATACGACGTTTGCCGCAAAAGCAATCAACAATTCGGGGCAAATCTTAGGAGACGGACTGGTCGTTAGTCAGCCCACTACCGATGCCCCTTTGGATTTCTCACGCAGCTCAGATCGAGTTTTTCTAACTGATGGCAAAACGGTTTCTCAAATTAGCCTCAATGCTTCCTGTGTGGGTTATGCCTGTCCGACAACCACTGCCATTGACATTAACGATCGCGGACAAATTCTGTATGGGGTACAGGTTCCGTCAGGTTCCTTTAGTCAGGGACAAAACCCTGATGGTAGTAAATTTGAATTCAATGGAGGTGAGGCGGCTACAGGCATTAATAACCAAGGTCAAATTGCGGGGCAGCGGTTTGGTTCAGGTCGTCGTGGCCCAGGTGTTGGCATTTTTGAAGAGGAGCAACAGGCGATCGTTCTGACCGGAACCGTTTATTGCCCAATCCCAACGGATTGCTTTCCGCGAGAAACCGTAGCCAAGGGCATCAACGATCGCGGACAGGTTGTTGGTTACGGTCCAATCGGCGTGGCACTCAGCAGTCCGCTTCGAGCGATGTTTTGGGCAGATCCTAAACGTAATACGGTCGGGCAAGATTTAGGAACGTTGGGGGGAAGCAGTGGCCCTTTTCCCTTCGCAAGCGTTGCCAATAGTATCAACAACAGTAGCCAAATCGTGGGCTATTCCTACACATCTGACGGACAGCAACGGGCGGTGATTTGGGAAAATGGTGTCCTCGTTGATCTCAACACTCAGCTGCCGATTGAGGCGGGATGGACGCTTTCATCGGCAACGCGGATTAATAATGCTGGACAGATCATCGGAACCGGACTGGTTAATGGGCAGGAGCAAGGCTATTTGCTAACACCGGAGCCTATACCCGAACCGGATGGCGCGATCGCATCGTTTGCAGGATGCAGTATTCTTCTATCGGTTGCCGCATTCAAATATCGAAAGAAACTCCGCTAGTTGTCGTTCGCATTGCCGTTTCTATATGATTATGCAACTCAAGAAATGGTAGCAGTGAACCTGCTCTCGATCTTGATTGTACTATGCTTCTGTAATTATTCTTTCAAAAACGCAAGTAGGCTATTGTGCGATCGCAAGCCCTAGTCCAGTTAATTTCACTTGCATGAAAGTATCAGTAATAATGAGTAAATAAATCCGCCAATTTGCTCTTTGAAATATCAACTACTAACTTATTGGTCTAAAATGCAATCAAATTCGCGGCAGTGAAATTCTGTCTTAGCAACCTCTATAGTAAGCAACAGACTTTAGTTTCTGCATCCTGATTGGACGTAACTCTAAACCCTAAAGAAGTAGTAAGAAGCGACCGCGAAATGACACTTTGTGATTGAATTTGTGTATGACAGGAAGTACAAAATTATATAAAACTAAGTGTACTTACGTTGATTAATAGTATTGGCTATGAACACTGGCACACAAACGATTACTGCGTTACTTTATTCACCCTGCGGTTTCTTCGGAGTCGCCTTAGCGCTAACCGCGCAACTTGAAAGTCTTGTCTAATTTCCGAAGTATCGCGCTTTCATGTGTGGAAGTCAGACACTCCTTGGAAGCTTGCCACCAATCGGGTTTTGTGCTGCTTCAAACCCAATTAGTCAGTATTCTCGCGTAGTCACAAACATAACTAGCACAAGGCACAACTTTGGGGAAACCACGCCCAATATAATGTTCCAAAACTGTTTTAAGGTTTTCCTAACTGCCTTCGTTGGGAATCTAACCTGCAAACTACTGTGCTTAATTGTATTTCCACCATTTATGGTTCGTCATTTTATGGTTCGTCATTTGCTCTCAGATAGAGAAACCAATCGCTCTGCTTGTCTCCGCTCCATTACTGTCACTACTCTGACCCCAACGTTCGGAGGAGCAAGATGAGAATTCAAGACATCTATCAGTTTTTTCAGGCTCCACAACCGATCTTTCTCAACCAAGAGTTGGCAGTCTGCTACATCCTCAGAGTCTTGTGTGAGCAACATTCATACGGAACCGAATTGATTCAGCAGCTAGAAACACAACATCCCAAATACAGGCTGTCGGACACAGTATTATGTGCGGCACTTAAATTTTTAGAACGGGAAGAAATGGTTACTTCCTACTGGAAGAAAGTTGAGGGGCGAGGGCGTCCGCGCCGAATGTATCAGATTCAATCGGAGAAGAGGGACAAGGCTCATAGTTTGGCTCAACTGTGGCACCAGTATGCGGAACACTCAGAAAACGTAGAGTATCAGTCCACCAAACCTACCTAGTGCTTCGTCAAAGAGCGCTTCGTCAAAGAGCGCTTTGTCAAAGTAGGGACGCCTACGGTGTCCCTTTCCAAACCCATCAATCTAGGTTTGACAAACTTCTCTACTAGTACCGCGCCAAGCTAAAGACGAGAGACGCTTTACAGCAGATGCAAAGTATCTCTCTTAATCCTAATGACTGTGCACAGCGAGCGGTCTCAAAACGGTAGAGCCAAAAGTTGAGGAAATCTCCAGGTTTAAGATTTCCTCAAACCTGCTCGCAAAATAATCAAATTAGAATTAAATCATGGCTACCACACTAAAACCTGTGAGTAAGCTCCATCAATTGCGAATTACACATAGCGAATTACTATGAAGCTTTCCAAGAAAAATCTCGAAGAGCGGCTTGACCACGTTTATGATGCGATCGTCGTGGGCGGAGGTGCCGGAGGTTTATCTGCCGCCATCTATCTACAACGCTATCGGTTATCTACTTTAGTCATAGAAAAAGGACGTGGGCGATCGTTCTGGATGCAAGAGCTTCGCAATTATCTAGGATTGCCTCCCGAAACCTCCGGAAGAACTCTATTACAGCAAGGACAATCTCACGTGCTGTCCGTGGGTGGAGATTACCTTCCAGGGTTTGTAGAACAGGTGACAGACGAAGGAGACACATTTGCGGTCAAGGTCAAAGTTGGCAAAACGGGCGACTGCTATCCTGTCTTTCGCTCTAAATATTTAGTGTCTGCTAGTGGCATCATCGATCATCTGCCGCAGTTAGAAGATCAGCAAAATGTATTTGATTATGCCGGATACAATCTCCATGTTTGCCTGATTTGCGATGGCTACGACATGGCAGATCAAAAGTGCGGGCTATTCGTTAATTCTGAAGCGGCGATTAATACTGCCTTCGTCTTGAACTGGTTTACGCCGTACATCACAGTGTTTACGCAAGGGCTGTGCGAGGTTGGTCAAGACATGCGAGACAAGCTCAAAGCCCACGGTTATCCACTCATCGAAACTCCCCTACGTCGATTCCTCGGAGAGAATCATCATATGACGGGCGTAGAACTGACTGATGGAACCACCGTAGAATTAGAGACAGGGCTCATCTCAATGGGTTCTCATTTTTACAATCAGTACTTGCAAGGGCTTGACCTAGATTGGAAAGGCGGCAATCTAGTCACAGACGATATGTGTCGGACATCTCACCCTCGAATTTTTGCTCTTGGTGACCTCAAAGAAGGACTAAATCAAGTTTCAATTGCGGTTGCAGATGGTACATTGGCTGCAACTGCAATTTGGCGAGATATTCGTCGAGCATCTTCTCCCCGTCTATGGGAAGAGCATGTTCAACTGACTCAAGCGAAATAGCAAATTTAGCCAGCAAAATTTAGTCAACAACGGAGTACCTCTATCGTGACTGATATCCCCCGTCCCCAAGAATTTCAGGCTGAAGTGGTGCGTCTGCAAGAAGAATTGCAGATGCGCGATCAGTTGGTGCAACAACTGTCGCAAGAACTATTCCGCTTAGTGAAAGGAAACGTTAATGCCAGTGCTGCTGCGGCTCCTAGCCATAGTGAACCTTCAGAACGACATCTCGCTGAAATGTGCGCCCTGCGCAAACAGCTTCATGAGATTGAAGAGCAGGTGACGTTTTATCAGGGGAGAATCGAAGAGCAAAACACGGAGCTTCAGCAGTCCAAGCAATCGGTCGAAGAACTGACGGAGCGCTCTAGAATGCTAGAGCAAGTTGTGCAGGAACTGCCTAAGATTTATCGGCAAAAGTTTGCGGAACGGATGGCTCCGGTAAAAGAGAAAGTGGCGATGATTCAGCGCGAGAATCGTCAACTCCATGCGGAGCTACAGAGCGTGAGCTACCGCTTAGCAGTAAAGAATCGCCGTGCCTCTGACTTAGATTTACCCAGTTTCTCGCGAGGTGACCTTTCGCTCCCTAGCCTTGGTAATGCCTAAAGGTCGATGCTTGGGTTTCAGCTTGCTTAGAGGCAACGCCCGTCATGAGAGAGGTTAGCGTCTGTGGTAACGCTTTGCAAAGTGTTACCACAGACGTCTCTACTTTGATCAAGCCCTAGGATTTGATCAAGCCCTAGGAGAGCAAGCCACTTCTAGAGCGGACCCAGTCTCTTCAGAGACTTGCAATGACAGGAGCAACGCATCATAGTTCTCAAAAATGGTGAAGACTCGATCGAGTTGTGTAATGTCAAAGATTAATTTTGCTGAAGGATGCAAGCCGCATAAGATTAGCCTTGCACCTGCCTCAGTGGCCACCTTTAGCCCTGATACAAGGGCAATCAGCCCAGAGCTATCGATAAACTCTACGCTGGACAAATCAATAATCCAGAGTTTGTAGCATCTTGGAGCGATAGACTCTAGCTGCTGCTGTAACCACTTTGCTCCTCGCGAATCTAGACGACCACGAGGCTGTAGCAAGATTTCTTCGCGGTTGTTAGCTAAAGCCATAACGTCGTCCCCGTATGTATTACTCCTCAACCCCTCCATCAAACACCCTGCACAATGCCAGATTTTTGCTAGATTTCTGATTGTGCCCGTCTAAGACAGGCGATTAGCTGCTACTGTTGCTTATGTCTACGTAACACTTGTGTGTGTAGAAGATAATTTAGGCCGGATGCACAGTAATGTTACGTACTGAAGGCTCGATTCCAGTAGATTTACTGAAACTGAAGTTGGCGTCTCCACTATAGGAACTAAGTTCCATTGGCGTATGCAGGATTTCAAAAGGTTTATGGAAACTTTATGCCTCCTCTAACTGCTTTCTAGTTTTAATGAAGTCTTTAATGAAAAGTTGCACGAAGGTTACAGGCAGAAGGATTTGGGATTTGTAACCCGCCTTTTTAAGTATTCCCTACTTCTTGATTCGCTACTTTACGTGGCAAACTTTCAAACTCTGGTTTCATCACGCTTCATTCTTCGCATAACTTTGCTGAAACTGTGATTTTGCAAAACTTGGCAAGGCTCACTATTGCCCCACTGAAATTTCGGCATTGACACAATCAGTAAACCTACGTCAAGATCAGAGAGAAGGATGAAGCTTTGTAAAGGTTGCTCTAATGTCACTCGACTTTCTCTCGCCAGAAGCCATCCAAGAAATCGCTCAGCAGTACGGTTACTGGGCTATTTTTTTCGGGATTTTACTTGAAAATTTGGGGTTGCCGATTCCGGGGGAAACGGTCACGATCGTGGGCGGTTTTCTCGCAGGCAGCGATCGCTTAAATTATTGGCTTGTTCTCGGAGATGCGGCGCTTGGAGCTGCGATCGGGGGCAATTTCGGTTACTGGATCGGTCGGCTCGGTGGATGGGCGTTGTTGCTGAGGCTAGGCAGCATTTTCCGTTTTCAAGAAACACAACTGCAAGAGTTAAAGAATCAGTTTACTCAGAATGCAGGAAAAGCGGTTTTTCTAGGTCGCTTTATTGCATTGCTGAGAATTTTTGCTAGTCCACTAGCGGGAATTGCAGAGATGCCTTACTGGAAGTTCACGCTCTACAACGTGACTGGAGCCATTTCTTGGGCATCGGTGATGGTGACGCTGGCATTTTTTGCGGGTCAGCTTGTGCCGCTTGAGAAGCTAGTCACTTTGGCCTCTCAGTTTGGTGCAGTGGCGTTGCTTCTAGTTGTGGCCTGGATTGCGGTGCCGCTTTGGTTGGAGTCTCGCAAAGCTAAACAAACGATCGCTGACCCCCCGGTTTCAGGCGACAGCGAGTAATTCCTAAGTTCTCAAGACTTGGCTATTCGCAGCGAATTTTGTAACAGACCACCAGATGTAAGAATGCTGCTTGGAGGCACTTTGCAAGGCGCGGAGTGTGATCAAAAGCGTGTGCTATGCCGCTATAGAATCCCGTTGCAGAGAAGAGCTGGTTGCTTCTGTCCTGATGTTTGTTGACCTAAAACTTGTCTGTTAACCTAAAACTCTTGTCTGTTAACCTAAAACTAAAGAGAGGCATACCCTGTGTGGGATGCCTCTGATAAATCAAATCTGGTTTTATCTGTTGAGGGTAGAGCGTCTACTTGTTGCCAAGATTCTGCGACCAAACGCGAGTCGGCAAGCCCCAAACGTAGATGAACCCTTCCGCTGCTTTGTGGTCGAACTTGTCGTCTGAACTGTAGGTTGCTAGGTCTGGCGTGTACAGAGAATGAGCCGACCGCCGACCGACGATCATGGCATTCCCTTTGAACAATTTAATCCGAACTGATCCTGTGACTCGCTCTTGAGTTTTGGAAATGAACGCATCTAGCGCCTCTTTTAGGGGACTGTACCACAAGCCGTTGTAGACAATTTGAGAGTAGGTTTCCTCGATTCCACGCTTGTAGTGCATCACATCAGAAGTCAAGGCTAGGCTTTCTAAATCCCGGTGGGCGTGAATTAGCGTCAGCAATGCAGGCGCTTCATAAATCTCACGAGATTTGATGCCGACGAGCCGATTTTCAATCATGTCGATGCGTCCGATGCCGTGATTGCCGGTACGATCGTTCAGTTGCGTCAGCAAATCAATAGGGTTAAGGGGCTGCCCGTCTAGACTAATCGGGATGCCTCGCTCAAATCCAATCTCTACATATTCCGGTTCGTTTGGGGTATCAGCGATCGCTTTGGTCATTAAGTAAACTTCTTCGAGCGGTTCGGTCATCGGGTCTTCGAGCGGTCCGGCTTCGATACTGCGCCCCAACAAGTTGCGATCGATGCTGTACGGAGACGATTTTTTGACTGGGGAGGGAATGCCGTACCGCTCGCCATACGCGATGGTTTCTTCGCGGCTCATACCCCATTCACGAGCAGGCGCAAGAACTTTGAGATCGGGGTTGAGGGCCGCGATCGACACATCAAATCGGACTTGATCGTTCCCTTTTCCAGTGCAGCCATGCGCTACGGCATCCGCTCCATATTCTTTGGCGGCATCAACGAGCAGCTTCGCAATTAATGGGCGAGCCAGCGCCGTTGAGAGCGGATAGCGATTTTCATAAAGTGCATTGGCTTGAATGGCAGGAAACGCGTAATCTTTGACAAAGCTTTGCGTTGCATCTGCGACCAGCGATTGAGACGCACCCGACTTGAGTGCCTTTTCGCGAATCGGTTCGAGTTCATCTCCTTGACCTAGATCCGCGGCTAAGGTGATCACTTCCTCGACGCCCCATTCTTCTTTAAGGTAGGGGATACAGACCGAGGTATCTACCCCACCTGAATATGCCAGCACAACTTTCTTGGCTCGACCCATGACGTTTCCTCGGTTTCATTAGAACAACAAGCTTATAATTATGCAGCTAATTGTTGATTGCAACCGTTAGGAGATGCACAGAATTAAACCTAGTAGGAATGATAAGCGATTGAAATTTGTCAATGAACCCGAAGATAAACCCAAAGTGGAACTGAGCTTGACGTTGGGCGTCTTTTAGAGAGGACTATACCTTGATTGAGCTAAAACACCTTGATTGAGCTAAAACCGAGATGAAACCAATGGCGCTTGAGAGGAAAGCCGTGTACTTCAGTGTTGTCATTCCCACCTATAACCGCAAACCGATTTTGGAAAAGTGCTTGCGATCGCTAGAAGACCAAGTATCAAGTCCGCTGTTTTCGGCGTACGAAGTCGTGGTCGTAGATGACGGTTCGACCGATGGCACAGTCGATTGGCTTAAATCGGATCCGTTTCCTCACGTTCGGTTGATTTGCCAAGCGCATTTAGGACCGTCTGCGGCTCGGAATCGGGGTGTTGAAGAAGCAAACGGCGACACGATTATTTTTATTGATAGCGACCTAGTGGTGACAGATGTTTTTCTCAAGTCCCACGCTGAAGCGCTGATTCAGGGTCAACACGACTTGGGGAGCGATCGCTTGTTTACCTACGGGCGGGTGATTAATACCTGTAATTTTGAGCGTCCGACATCAGAACCTTACAAAGTGACGGATTTTTCGGCGGCGTATTTTGCCACGGGAAACGTTGCGATCGCGCGTCATTGGCTGATCGAAGCTGGACTGTTTGATACCGAATTTCAACTCTATGGCTGGGAAGATCTCGAACTTGGCGTTCGGCTCAAAAAACTGGGCTTAAAACTCGTGAAATGCCCTGATGCAGCCGGATATCACTGGCATCCAGCGTTCTCGTTAGATCAGATTCCAAGCTTGATCGATAAAGAAATTCAACGCGGTCGAATGGGAGTTTTGTTCTACCAAAAGCATCCGACATGGGACGTGAAAATGATGATCCAGATGACGTGGATTCATCGCACGCTATGGGGATTGCTGACGCTGGGTGGATTGCTAAACGAACAAACAATGGCTCCTCTACTGCGGTGGCTTATTCAACAAGGCAAACCGCAATTAGCATTAGAAGTCGCTCGAATTTTTCTCAACTGGTACAACGTCAAAGGCGTTTATGCTGCATATGCTGACGCTCAGAAGAATTAGATAATTGTGGTTCTCCACGTTCAACGTCTTTATGCCAAATCGATATGCTCTAGTGACGATCGCTCTAGTCGTCTGGACAATTTTCGGAACGCTGATCGTAGTACCCGGAGCGTATTTCATTCTCGGTTACAGTTTGATCCAAAACGCGATCACATTTGGAGCCTGTTTCGGAGCCCTCACGGGGCTGGTTGTTGGAATGATTGGAGTTTCTCCTTTCGTCAGTGACAACCGAGTTTCCGCTTTTCGTTGGGTGCTATTTGGCTCAATGATTGGAGCTCTGATCGGAGCCGTTGCTCTACTTTGGATTGGCGGCTTTCCGAAGCGATCTCAAGCCGATCTGTCACTGGTGTTTGTAGCTCCGGCGAGTTTGTTAATCGGTGCGGTGTGTGGGATGGTTTGTGCTGTTGTGCTGTGGCGCAGGCAACGATCGCACTGACGCGGGTTCAATCGCTAAACGTCCTCCAAAACGTTAAACTAGATTCTCCATACCTCTGCTTTCCATGCCTCAACTCGTTGCCACCTTCCACAAATTCGTGCGGCTCACGGATTACGCTGAAAAACGAGAGCCTCTGCTAACGTACTGTTTGGAGCAGGGGTTGAAAGGAACCATTTTGTTAGCAGAAGAAGGCATTAACGGCACGATCGCGGGCGATGCTACTGCCGTTCATAACCTGCTTGCCGTTCTAAAGACCGATTCGCGTTTAGCAGATCTAGAGCACAAAGAATCAATCACTCAGTCTTCCACCTTCGATCGGATGAAGGTGAAGCTAAAAAAAGAAATTGTCACGCTCGGAATGCCAGAGATCGATCCCAGTCAGGGAACCGGAACCTATGTCAAGCCACAGGAGTGGAACGCCCTACTTTCCGACCCGGATGTAACCGTGATTGATGTTCGGAATGCTTTTGAGGTGAGTGTCGGCACATTCAAGCGCTCGCACAATCCTCAAACCACTTCGTTTCGGCAATTTCCGGAGTACGTAAGTCAGCTCGATCCGCAGCAACACCCGAAGATTGCCATGTTCTGCACGGGTGGCATTCGGTGTGAGAAAGCATCCGCGCTCATGCTGGCTCAGGGATTTGAAGAGGTCTATCATCTGAAAGGCGGTATTCTCAGCTATCTAGAAGCCGTCCCAGCCGAAGAAAGCCTTTGGCAGGGAGAATGTTTTGTTTTCGATCAGCGCGTTGCCGTGACTCAAGGCATCGAAGACGGCTCTTATGTCATGTGTCGTGCCTGCGGACATCCTCTTTCCCCCACCGAGCAAACCACCGAACTTTATCAAGCTGGAATTGCTTGTCCCTACTGTGCTAGCTCGTAATTGATCGAAGGGGACGACCAATAGCTTAACTCCACGTCGTCGGTGTCGGGCATAACAGCAAGGGAATCGGGAGCGGTTAATATCAGAGGCTGATGCAGACGCTTTGCGATCGCGCCCACGAGCGGATGCTTCCTAAGCTGATTGTCGCGCTGCAGCTCCCATCGCAAGGCAGAGCGCACGATCGTATCTAAATCATCAAACTGCGGTTGCCACTTCAAAATCTGACGAATCTTATTTGCGCACGCTTTGACACACGCTGGATCGCCCGGACGCCGCTCTGTCTCAATTACCGAGAAATTGCTGCCTGAAATTGCCTTCACTCGATCGATCACCTGCCGAACGCTATATCCCTGACCGTAGCCACAGTTCAGAATCTGGCTCGGCTGTTCCGCCTCGAGATACGTGAGAGCAGCTAGATGGGCTGAGGCCAGATCTTCGACATGAATGTAATCTCGAATGCCTGTGCCATCGGACGTTGGAAAATCAGTTCCAAAAATTCGCACACCCGGTTTACGGCTAAGGGCAGCATCGCACGCCACGCGAATTAAATGAGTTGCATTGGCAGAGAGTTGCCCAATGCGTCCGCCAGGGTCGGCTCCTGCCACGTTAAAGTAGCGCAAAATCACATAGCGCAACCGAGACGCATTTGCCGCATCTTGAATGAGCCACTCACTCATCAATTTTGAGCGTCCGTAAGGATTGATTGGCGCGGTTGGACAGCCTTCGGTGACAGGCGTGAGTCCGGGTTCTCCATACACGGCGGCAGTACTAGAGAAAATCAATTTATCAATGCCAAAGGCATCACAGCAGCGCAAAAGATTTAATGTGTTGCGCGTGTTGTTGGCGTAATAGTCCAGAGGATTGACGACCGATTCTGGAGCGATCAAACTAGCCGCAAAATGTAAAACAGCATCAAATTGATGACGAGCGAACGTTTGGTACAGTCGATCGAGATCGGCTAAATCGCCAACGATTAATTTTCCAAACAACACCGACGAGGCAACCCCAGTCGAACAGTTGTCGTACACTACCACCTCGTAGCCCGCTTCACCCAGTTGCCGCACCACATGCGAACCGATATAGCCTGCCCCGCCCGTGACCAATACTTTCTTCATCTGCCCTTGCCCTGTAAAATAACTCGAACGGTTCTCACTGCGATCGCAACATCCAACCAAACAGAATAGTTTTTGATGTAGTAAAGGTCATACGCCAACTTTTCGTAAGCATCCTCAACCGATGCTCCATACGGATACATCACTTGTGCCCAGCCCGTGATTCCCGGTTTGACGCAGTAGCGCAACTGGTAATGAGGAATCGTTTGAGCCAGTTGAGCATCAAATTCAGGACGCTCTGGGCGCGGCCCAATGAGGCTCATATCTCCCCGAATCACATTCCAGAGTTGCGGCAGTTCATCGATTCGGGTTAATCGCATCCAGCGCCCGACTCGCGTGATCCGGGAGTCGCCTTCCTGCGCCCACTGTGCGCCTACCGTCTCAGCATCCTCACGCATTGAGCGAAACTTATACACCCGAAAAGGAACCTGATTCAGTCCGGTTCGGATTTGGCTATAAAAAATTGAACCTGGACTGTCTAATTTGATCAGCGTCGCAGCAATGAACAGGATTGGAGCAGTAGCCACTAGCAACGATACCGATGCTAATAGGTCAACCAATCGTTTCAGATGCTGAACTAAACCGTTAGAAACCAAGGCTAGATTAAAGTTGAAAACAAACCACGAGGCCGTTAAATAAGCAGATGGTAATTTTAAGTAAAACGCCTCGTAGAATCCTGGTAAATCGCATATTGGAATGCCTTGCAACCGGAGTTGTATCAATTGTCTTGATTGAGGCTCAGTTAACTCAGACGGTTCAGTAACAATTACCCCTGACCACACCTTGGATAGGTCCTCAGTTGAGCATGAGCCGTGAGTGAGAGTCGTAATTGTGAGCAGTGGTGAGGCGCTTTGTAAGGCTTTCTCTACTTTAGAAACAGCGTCGTCAACAACAGGGCCGTCTGACCCTAACACTAACCATTGCGGCGGCAGAGAGAGCACCCGCGCTCTTCGAGGCTTCGCAAAGCGAATTCCTTTCGAGTGGGGCAGAACCGATCCTTCGGAGCTTGGCGGAGCCAATCGCGAACTTGCAATACTGAGAGAACGAATACTATTTGTTGACATTGGCATCACCGACCTGCAAAAAACACGGAGACAACCGAATTAGTACCTAGGATGCCCTGGAACTTGAAAACCTCACCTTACTGTTGAAAATTCTGCGTAAGAATAGTAATTCTACTGAGCCAGCTAAAATCACTTCAGAAGTTACACGGATGCTCAGGAAAGCTTGTTAAAGCACAGTCATGGGGAATACAAGTATCCTCTCTATCGTGACTGAGCTTGCCATGCAATCGACTCGCGCTGACCAAGATTCGGTGAATGTTCAACAGTATTGGCAGATCTTAAGGCGACGTTGGCTGCCTGCCTCTCTGTTAATGGGGTCTGTATTTGGGTTGACAACGGCTTTTACGCTGCTGCAAAAGCCGACTTACGAAGGTGAGGGAAAGCTCCTGTTTAATAAAACAAGCCGAGTGTCATCGCTAACGAGTCTCACTGAGAAAGCCGGTGAACTGAGCGGCTTAACCCAGTTAAGTAATCCGCTTGATACCGAAGCCGAAGTTATTCGATCGCAACCGCTTGCTAGAAAAGCGATCGCAGAACTGCACCTCAACGATCGCGAGGGAAAACCGCTTTCGATTGAGGAGTTTCTCAAAAAACTCAAGGTAAAAAGCGTTCGTGGAACCGATATTCTAGGAATTTCTTACCGCAGCACTGACGCCAAAGAAGCAGCCGACGTGGTTAATTTTCTCGTTCAGACGTATTTAGAGAACAACATCCGCAATAATCGGGCTGAAGCCACTGCCGCACGAGAATTCATCACAAAACAACTGCCCGAAGTCGAGGCGAGAGTTTCACAAACCGAATTGTTGCTGCGGCGCTTTAAAGAGCAAAACCGCGTTGTCGCCCTAGGAGAAGAGGCAAAGGTCGCAGTAGAAGGATTGAAAGAGATCTCAGATGAAATTACCAAGGCAAAAGCCGAATTTGCAGACGCGAACTCGCGATCGATTCTGCTGCAAGGCCAATTGGGCTTTACTGCCTCTCAAGCAACGGCTCTAACGGCATTGAGCCAGTCGAATTCCGTGCAGCGGGTGCTGTCAGACTACCGACAAGTTCAAGATAAATTAGCGGTGGAACGGACTCGCTACACCCCCAGTCACCCTGAAATTGTGAACTTGAGAGCCAAAGAGGAGGCACTGCGATCGCAGCTCAACACGCGAATCGCTCAAACTCTAGGAACACCCGAAGCTGTACCTGATCAAAACCTGGAATTGGGAGCACTGAGGCAAACGCTCACCTCAGACTTACTGAAAGTTCAAGCTGAGCGGCAAGGACTGCGCGATCGCGTCACGGTATTAACCACCGCTTTAGCAACGGATCAAAAACGAGCCGACCAATTGCCTCGGCTAGAGCAGCAGCAGGGAGAATTGCAGCGGCAAGTAGAAGTAGCGCGATCGACCTACGAGCAGTTGCTTAAACGCTTGCAAGAAGTGCAGGTGATTGAAAATCAGAATGTCGGCAATGCTCGAATTGTCTCAGCCGCGACCGTTCCTGACAAACCTGTTGCGCCTCGTATCTTGCTCAATCTGCTGCTGGGTGGGTTTGTAGGCGTGATGCTAGGGTTTATGGTCGCACTCTTGCTCGAAGCGATCGATAAGTCTGTGAAGACGGTCGAAGAGGCAAAACGGTTCTTAGACTATCCGTTGCTAGGAACCATTCCTCAACTAGAACAGAAACCAAATAAAGAGATTGATTCGTCAGTTTTACCCGTGCGAGATAATCCTCATTCTCCCGCGAGTGCAGCGTTTGAAATGTTAGAGACAACGCTGGGGTTTACGCTAACCGACAAGTCGTTGAAAATGATTACGGTGACAAGCGCATTGCCTACAGAAGGGAAATCATTTGTTGCAGCAAATTTAGCAGTGGCAACAGCACAGATGGGGAAACGAGTCTTATTGATCGATGCGGATATGCGGCGTCCGACGCAGCATCATATCTGGAATCTGACCAATCTAAAAGGACTCAGCGATGTGCTAGTAGGTCAGGCAAATAGTCAGACAAGCGCTCAGGAAGTGTTGGTCAACTTAGACGTGCTAACCGCGGGTACGATTCCACCTAACCCAATGGCGCTTTTAAACTCCCAGCAAATCGCAGATACTCTAGAAGAGATTCGGGATGAGTATGATTTCATCATCATCGATACACCTCCGATCGCGCTGACGGCAGATGGTCTAACCTTGGGTAAGTTAGCCGATGGCGTATTATTAGTAATCCGTCCAGGAGTGGTTAACTCAGATGCTATTCACACGATGACATCGCTATTCTCGCAAGCGTCTTCTCACGTGTTGGGAATTGTTGCCAATGGCATTACTTCTAAAAATGAATCTGGCAGCTACTATAACCGCGATCGCTACTACGGTAATTCCCCTCGCACTGACAAGAAGGGGATCAAAGCGGTCTTCAAATAACCTGATCAAGAAAGTAGGATGATCAAGAAAGAGTTAGCAGCTAGGGGTTCGTCTAATTTGTTAGGCATCGAAACCTTTTCCCTAGCTGCTAACTAGCAACTGCTCGAACAGTTCCACCATAAGTTAGAGAAGAACGAACTGACAGTACCCGAATGGGTGAGTTTAAGTTGAAGCTTAATGTTTAGAAATGATAAGAGCAACACGTTTCATTCTGGAGACTTCGGAGTTTAATCTTGGAGCCTAATGTTTAGAAATAATAAGAGTAATCGGTTTCATTCTAGAGACTGACGATATAACGTTAATTGCAAGAAACACTAGAGTTAGATCACAACTGACAATAGCTATGATCTAGCTTTTACAAGCAATTTGATGGCGAGTTGTCGATTGCAAATTAATGGGAATTTAGTTATGGCAGACACAACTCAAAATGTAGATATTGATTCCACGATCGCAGCGCTGCAAGGCGGCTTAACCTCAATTCCTCCAGAAGCGGCGGTGAGTGCAATTGAAGCGTGGCAACAGCAGCTACAGGGAACCGCGATCGCAGAAACCCTCGGTCAACTGAAGCTAGCCTTGACAGGCGGAGGAAGTGGAGTATCTGGAGTGAGACAGCTTTTGGTCGATCTGAGTTCTCAAGCCGAAACTGCTGCTGGCTCTGCAACTGGAAGTGACGCTTCTAAACTTCAGCAACTTGCAAAAGCGCTTTCAAACGTGAGCAACTCGATCTCATAACTAACGCTGAAGCACACCTGACACTGAAGCTAAAGATTAGGAGGTGTGATGTTCACACCTCCTAATCTTTTAACGAAGTCGTAGAATTCCCCATTCGGTGATGCAGTAGAGAAGGTATCAATATAAGAACACTGAGCCTGTTCGCTCGACTCTGAGCGTGGTTGCATCAGCGCTTAAATCTGTTGTCGTATCCAACAACACCTCTAATGTTTCTGGAGACGTAGCCGAGGGTCTAGGCGTAACGAGCAGCAATCCAGCATCTTGGCGATCGAGCGTAAGCGTTACAGGTGCTCGAAGACCTTTCAGCGTGACGCGGGTTCGTCCTTGTAGAGTTCTGGGCTGCGTGTCTCCGACGGCTTGATAGGCGATCGTCGCATAGGTATTGTTAATCAGCGTAATGTTGGTACGATCGCTGTTTAGTTGAATCCGGGCTTTGGGAACAAATTGCGATTCAGGAGCGGGAGTGACCACCGTTGCGGGTTGGGCGGTTCCTCCGGAGTTGCGCTCTGCGCTAATCGCAGGTAAGGTTGCGCGATCAGCCACAACAGCACTGACGATGACTCCAAGGCTCATCAGACCCAGGAGCGGATTTCCTAATAGTTTTTTCACCATATTGACCTCAGGTTTGAACGTAATTACTGACTATCATAGCTACGAAGACGAAGCTACATTTCAAACCTAGTCTATTTTCACGACACGTAGGGTTTTAATGAACACCTTGAAGCGGATCCGCTTATCATAGGTGCGGAGTCGCTCTAAGCTTACTCATGAAGCCTCAACCTGCATTTCTTCTCAGTCTTCTCTCGCTCATAGCCCTAACCAGTTGCGGAAAAACTACGCAAGCTTGGTTGCCTCAGGAGATACCAACCCCACAACCAACTTGCTCATTTAGCGCGTCCAAACCTGTATCTGCTAGTCAACTAGGTTCGCTGAACTATCAGATTCAAACTTATTCTAGTTCTGCATTGGGTGAAAACCGGAAGTATGGCGTTGTGCTGCCACCGGGCTACAAGCAACATCCCAACCAATGTTACCCGGTGATCTTTTTGCTACATGGAGGGCACGGAGAGCCTAAAACGTGGTTTGTGTTTGGCAAAGCGATCGCAACCCTCAAACAGCTCTATGCGACAGGAACACTGCCGCCGAGCATCATTATTACGCCCGATGGCAATGATCTACGAGGATCAAGCCCATATTGGGATCCAGCCTATGTAGACGGGCAAAACGGTAACGTGATCAGCGCGATCGCCGATGAACTCGTCGAAACAGTGAAGCAGCGCTATCGAACGCTAGAGGATCAAAAGTTTTGGGCGATTGGTGGGCTGTCGTCTGGTGGATGGGGCGCGATGAATATTGCTTTACATCGACGCGATCGCTTTTCAATTGTGTTTAGCCACAGTGGATACTTCACAGATAAAAGCGGAACTGAGAACAGCCCAATTGAATTTGTGAGAACGCTGTCGCCACAAGATCTAAAACGGTTTCACATCTACTTGGATACAGGAAATTCCGATGCAATGTACTTGAGCCAAAATCAAATGTTTCACCAAGTTTTAACGGAACTGGGAGTAGAAAGTGAGTTAAAAACATTTTCAGGTGAACACACTTGGAAATACTGGCAAACTCACTTATCAGATTCTCTGACCTTTGTAGGACAGCAATTTAAACGGTATGAAGTTGCCAACAAGTAATGGCGGCCACTACAAATTAATCCACAACGAAGAATTCTTCTGCTGAAGAGGGATGAATGCCGATCGCGTCATCAAGTTCCTTTTTAGTCAAACCTTTTTGGAATGCGAGTGCAAAGCCTTGCAGAATTTCAGCCGCTTCATCACCAACCATGTGAATTCCCAAAACCCGATCGTCTTCGTCGTTCACTACAAGCTTAATGATGCTCTTAGAAGACTGTCCACTCAAGCGATGAAAGAGTGGCACAAATTCAGTCTGGTGACTGGTGATTTGATCAGGTTTATTAAGCTCCGAAGGATTGGTATTTTCTCTTGCCTGAGCTTCTGTTAACCCCACAGAAGCGGCTTCAGGGCGAGAACAGACCGCAGAAGGAACGCTACCATAGTCCACACCACATGACCCGATGCCAAACACAAGCTCCGCAAACGCCTTTCCTTCAGCTTTTGCAACTGGGGTGAGTTGCTTTCGGTTCGTGCAATCGCCCACTGCGTAGATATTGGGTACGCTGGTGAGGCTCGACGAATTCACTGCGATCGCTTTTCCATCAAGTTCGACACCAATCTGCTCTAGTCCTAGTCCGTCTAAGTTTGGAGAACGTCCGATCGCGCACAATACTAAATCTACCGTGAGTGTCTCGGTCTGATCACCTTGTAGCTGAACGGAAATTTCCGTTCCGGTTTTCTCAATCGCCTTGACCGTCGTGTTGCAATAAACCGAAATTCCGCGCTCCTGCAAGCGATCGCGGATGGTAGTGCAAACAAAATCATCAAACCCAGACAGAATACACGGCCCTCTCTCGATCAAGAAAACTTCAACTCCAAGTCCATGCATCATGCTAGAAAATTCGACTCCGATGTAACCGCCTCCCATGACTGCCATCCGTTTTGGAAGCTCGGTCAAGTGAAACATCTGATCCGAGGTGACGGCATGCTCGATTCCTGGCAGGTCTGGTTTAGAAGACTTCCCGCCTACGGCAATCAGAATTTTATCGGCTGTGATTTTGCGATCGCCATCGTTGATCTCCAGCGTCTGCGCATCGACAAATTTAGCTCGCCCGTGAATCACCTCAATTCCTGCATCTGCTAGCGATCTCGCTTGGCTGTGACGGATGCGATCGAGTTCCTGATTTCGCGTTGCGACAAACTGCTTCCAATCAAATTGCGGCTTGGAGGGCATCGTCCATCCATAGCCTTTGTAAGCCTCTGCAAGCTTAGGAAAATCAGCAGCATAGACTATTAGCTTCTTGGGAATGCAGCCCAAATTAGAACACGTTCCGCCAAGTTGACTCGACTCAGCGATCGCGACCTTCGCGCCATATTTTGCGGCTCGTTTCGCCGCAGACAATCCACCCGGACCTGCCCCAATGACGAATAGATCATAATCATGAGTCATAGCAAAACTTCTTTAAAGCTGAAATTACTAACAGCAAAAATAGAGAAGACATAACGCATATTCAACTATCGGAAGATAGGTAACTGAATATAAATTAATTGTGAAAATTGTAGACTATCAAAAGACAGACGTTGCTTTAGTATCGTATGCCTATGCTGGGGCAGAAGTATACAGAGTCAGGAAAATGACAGATAAGTTAAAGAAAGGCGATCACGTTGAATGGAACAGTTCCGGTGGCAAAACCGAAGGCGTGATCGAAGAAAAAATTACGAAGCCAACTGACTTTAAAGGTCATCATTTTGATGCATCCAAAGACGATCCTGAATATAGGGTGAAGAGTGATAAGTCTGGCAAAGACGCGATTCACAAGCCAGAGTCTTTGAAGAAAAAGGACTAAGTAGGTATGGCACATCACACCGAAGCAGAGAACAAAACGTCTCTCAAGGAATTTAAGGCGGCCGTTAACATGTCGGCTAAAGAACTTCAGTCCTGGCTAGACACCGAAGAGTCAAAGTCAGTTGGCATGAAAGAGCATGAGGGTGACGAATCTACGGGTCATGAATCTGGGCGTCAGATCGTTAAGTTGCTGCACAAGCAAGAGGCTGACTACACAGAAGAGGATTATGGGCAGGTTCGACGTGTCATCAGCTACATTCATCGCCATTCGGCACAGCGCCCTTCTAGTGACATCGAGCATTCGCGCTGGCGCTACTCCTTAAAAAACTGGGGGCATGACCCTCTTAAAAATTAAAGAGTCAATTGGACGAACAGTCGTTCGTTTCAAATTTTGAACGCTCAGTGTGAGCCCTGCGATCGCGTCTTAAACGAGGTGCGATCGCAGGGCTTATCCTCCCTATAATTTGAAGCCACTAAATTTAGTCATATCAGTTTATGAGCCTCCGTTTATGAGTCATTCTTTAGCCACAAACTTAATTACAAATCACGAATTGCAAACTACAAATTATCCACTAGGCCTAGTTTGTATTTCAGCCTCCAAAACGGTTCGATTTAAAACCGTGACGCGAAAGCGATTGTTGCAGTTCGAGACGGCTGAGCAAGAGAGAATATTGCGGGATTTGTATGCCGAGAACCTAAGGCGGCTAGGCATTGCGATCGATTTTTGCGCCGCAAATCGGATTGGGCTATATCGGCTGGGTTCTGGCTTATTTCCGTTTGCAGATGACGAGATCGGATCAGAAATTTTGACCGAATTTGCCGACGGCATGAGTTTGATCGGGGACCAAGCTAGAAGACTCGGCATTCGATTGGTGCTGCACCCTGAGCAATTTATCGTCCTCAACTCTGACCGCCCAGAAGTGATTGAAAACAGTATCAAAGTGCTATCCACCTACGCACGCACTTTCGATTTTCTGGGGTTGCCGCGATCGCCGTGGGCACTGATGAATATCCATGGTGGCAAGGGCGATCGCGCCGATCGATTGGTACAAGTTGTACGAGACTTACCAGATAATGTTCGACTCCGGCTCACCTTCGAGAATGACGAGTACACCTACGGTGCAACCGATATTTTAGAAATTTGTCATGCTACCGGAGTTCCGATGGTGTTTGATGCTCACCATCACGTGATTCACGAACAAGCGGAGAGCTATGAAGATCCAAGTGTAGCATCTGCCTTTAACGCAGCCCGAGCAACATGGCAGATTCCCGAGTGGCAAGTGGTGCATATTTCCAATGGAGCAGAGTCGTTTGCCGATCAGAAACACAGCGACTACATTACCGTGATGCCAAGCTGCTACCGCTCTGCGCCGTGCTGGATTGAAGTCGAAGCGAAGCAAAAAGAATTGGCAATTGAGAAATTGCAAAACGAATGGTGGAACTCTAATATCAATGTATTAACGCCTGTGAGCAAATCAGAAGCATCTAAAACTGAAACATCGGAAACAGTAGAAGAACCAGTAGCGCAAAGCACAATGAAGGAATCGCGAACAGAAAGCGTAACGCCATCGGCTTTAAACGAAGATATTCCTGGATACATGCAAGGAACTGTCTAGGTACTGCCCCTTCGTTGCTGAAGCTATTCAAAAAACATTACATCTGTTCGCAAGATTTAACCCTTCAGCCTGTAATTAAAAAAAAACATGCTATAACACGCTAAGCTTGGGTAAACTTCGATTCCCGTATATCCCCGTTATTATCACTGTTGTGAGGGCGTTTATAGAATGCGAGTTCTGCTGATTTATCCGATTTTTCCACAAAGCTTTTGGTCATTTGAGAAAGCGCTACAACTGGTCGATCGCAAGGCAATGCTGCCTCCTTTAGGGCTGATTACGGTTGCAGCTATTTTGCCTCAGGAGTGGGAATTTAGACTCGTCGATCGCAACGTGAACACGCTGAGCGATGCAGATTGGGATTGGGCAGATCTCGTGATTTTGTCCGCCATGATTGTGCAAAAAGAAGATTTTCTCGCCCAAATTCGAGAGGCGAGACGACGGGGTAAACCAGTCGCGGTCGGTGGACCCTATGCAACGGCACTTCCTCAAGAAGCAGAAGCCGCCGGGGCCGATTATCTTATTTTGGATGAAGGCGAGATTACCCTACCGCTCTTTGTTGAGGCCGTCCAGCGAGGCGAATCGCAAGGCGTCTTTCGTGCTCCCAATGGCGAGCGCCCCGATGTGACGATCACGCCAATTCCCCGCTTTGACCTGCTGAGCTTAGATTTTTACGATAATATGTCGGTGCAGTTCTCTAGGGGCTGCCCCTTTCAATGCGAGTTCTGCGACATTATTGTGCTGTATGGGCGCAAGCCACGCACCAAAAGCCCGGAGCAACTTCTAGCCGAATTAGAGGCGCTCTACCAACTGGGTTGGCGACGCAGCATCTTTATGGTGGATGACAACTTTATTGGCAACAAGCGCAACGTTAAGTTATTTCTCAAAGAGCTAAAAGTGTGGATGGCGGAGCATGAGTATCCGTTCCACCTCAGTACAGAAGCGTCGGTCGATTTAGCCAACGATCAAGAATTAATGGATTTGATGGTTGAGTGCAATTTCAACGGCGTCTTTTTAGGCATTGAAACGCCTGATGAAGCGAGTCTCACGCTCACCAACAAACATCAGAATACACGTAACTCGCTCAGTGATGCTGTCGATGCGATCGCGTCAACTGGACTGCGCGTGATGGCAGGATTCATCATTGGGTTTGACAACGAAACGCCGGGAGCGGGCGATCGCATTGTGCGATTTGTCGAACAGACGACGATTCCGATCGCCATTTTCAGTATGCTGCAAGCTTTGCCTGACACGGCATTGTGGCATCGGCTGAAGCGAGAAGGACGCCTGATGGAAGATGTTGCCAACATCAACCAAACCACGTTAATGAACTTTGTGCCGACTCGCCCGTTAGAGGAAGTCACCCGCGAATATGTGCGCGGATTCTGGCAGCTTTATGATCCGAGCAACTACCTCAATCGCACCTATCGCCATTTCTTAAAGCTCGGCGCACCCCGGCATAAAGCTAAGCTCAGAAAAGTCACCTGGAAAGTCCTGCGAGCTTTTCTAACGGTGTGCTGGAGACAAGGTGTGGTGCGAGAAACACGCTGGATATTTTGGCATCACTTGTTTAGCATTCTCAAACGCAATCCGGGTGTGTTCGAGCATTACCTTTCGGTGTGTGCGTTAAACGAGCATTTTCTGGAATATCGCCAGGAGGTGCGATCGCAGATCGAAGCCCAACTGGAGGAGTATTTGAAGAACCAACGTCTGCACGCAGCATCTGAGAGCCGAGAGCGAGACGTGGTTAGCGCCGAGCGCAACTCCGTAGGAACCGCGAGTTAGTCAATTGCATTGCGTCGCCGGAAGATTGAGTGAGCCATTCAATCTTCCGCCAAACATTCGCCTTCTGTAAGAAGCCCAGATGAACAAACGGGACTTTTAGAATTAGGCATTAGATTGCGAGACGCTCATTGAGCTGATCTGCCCACGTTTGGTTTTGTTCGATCGTTAAGACAATTTTTTGATAAAATTCATCCTTCAATTCCAACGTTAGATAATTGCTGCCACGAGTCACATACCAAAATTCTTTTCCCCGCGACGTGTAATAAGTTCCGGCTTTAATCACGCCCGGAATGGCAGTTCCTGGCATCCGGACTTCTCGCCAATCGCTGGATGGCTCCTCAGTTGATGCCCGAACGATGTGAGCTAATGGAATGTGTAAATCTGCGTTGAAATAAAACGCCCAAATTCGTTCCCAAAGATCCAAATCAATTTTGAAGTGAGTATCAGAAATAGATAATAGCATTGAAAATTTCCTTTAATGTTCTGTTTGCTTTAGTGAGAAATAATTGGCTCTTGAACTGATTGCTCTTTAACTATCTGTTTCGATTTATCAATCAGTCGTTTTGCTGCAACTTGAAGGGGTAGTTCTGTCACATCAACTGATTGAATAATTGTATTTCGGCGTTGCAGATCGTATAGGTAAGTTTTGTCGTAGTAATTTAATACAATGTTGATTGCAGGTGCTAAATTCCCTTGACGGATACAGCTAATCGCTTGTTTCGCGTGTTGTCCTCCTAACTTTTTACTGATCCGTGCAGTTGCCTCAATCAACTCTTCGGGATTGGCAGAACCATAAACATCTAACAGTAAATTAATTCGTTCTTGCTGCGATCGCACCATTCTCACCACGGGCGATCGCATCATTTGCGTAAACAATTCATCCGGCACACGACACATGCCAACCCGCCGACTTTCTGCTTCAATCCATACCGGACGAGTCGGATCCAATGTTGACCATCGCATCGCAATCTCGTTTTCAAACTGCTCGGTTGTGGGCTGGTCGGGCAGTCCTAGCGCTCCGTAACTGCTGCCGCGATGATTGGCTAATGCTTCTAAATCTAAAATTTGTTCTCCTTGCTCAGCCAAAGCATACAGCATTTGAGTTTTGCCTGTTCCGGTCATGCCGCCCAGCGTGAGAATGGATCGAGGTGTAGAAAGTGTCGATCGCACCCATTCCCGAAAGGCTTTGTAGCCTCCTTTCAGTCGCGTCACATCAAAGCCAGCGGTTTCTAGAAGCCATGCCATGCTGCTGCTTCGCATTCCGCCACGCCAACAGTGCAGCCGCACCTGCCGAGTTGGGGCAAGCTGCTTTGCGGTTCTAACAAATTCCACCATTTTCGGCGCAACTAGTTCTAACCCCAGTTCGATCGCGTCTTCTTGTCCTTGCTGTTTGTAACATGTGCCCACTTGTGCCCGTTCTGCGTCAGAAAAGAGCGGAAAACTGGTTGCACCCGGAATTCGTCCTTGTTCATATTCTCCTGGGCTTCGAGTGTCTAGAAGCAGGGTAGAACGATTTAGAAAATCATCAACAGAGTAGCTTTGCGACATGAAGATACGGTGTAATCGCCACTTAACTATTGTGCGATCGTAACGGGTTCTAGACCATCGTGGTGAGAACGGACAGATCCGATGATAGTGCTGTGAGCGTACCCTGCGGCTTTGAGAGACGATAGACAAGGATCTGCGTGAGCCGATGGCACAGCAGCAAGCAAGCCGCCGGATGTTTGCGGATCAAACAGGAGTGGAAAGGCTGGGTGAGAGCGGACAGCAGAAAGGTTTTCGATCCATTGACTCGCTCGGATATTCTGCGGATGGAGAGAACTAAAAATTTCTTGTTCAACACAGGCTTGCGCGCCTTCCAGAAAGGGCAGTGCTTCTAAAGACAGTGTGACCGCAACCTTTGAAGCACGCACCATCTCAACCAAATGTCCCAATAACCCAAATCCCGTAATATCGGTGCAAGCAGTTGCGCCATGCTTGAGAAAGCAGTTCGCCGCGTCTTGATTGGACAGGAGCATCGATGCGATCGCGCCATCGATCCATCTGGCTTTTGCTTTTTGGCGCATCTCAGCAGCAAATAGGGTTCCTGTGCCAAGAGGTTTGGTCAGAATTAGAACTTGTCCGGCTTGCATTCCGGTTTTTCGCAGTAATCGATCTGGATCTGCGACCCCATTACACGTTAAGCCAAACGCGAGTTTTTCGCCTTCAACGGTGTGTCCGCCAACCAAAACAGCGTGCGATCGCTGCAAGGTTTTAACGGCTCCTGAAAGGAGTTGATAGAGCATTTCTTCTTGTTTGGCTTCGGTTGCGTAGGGAAGGGTTGCGATCGCAAGAGCGCTCTGTGGCGTTGCACCCATTGCAAACAGATCGCTCAAACTATGATTCGTGCTAATTTGCCCAAATAAAAATGGATCGCTCACTAACGCGGGAAAATAATCGATTGTTTGCACCATTGCTTTTCCCGATGGAATTTGCATCACAGCCGCATCATCAGGATCATCAAGTCCGATCAAAATATCATTGCGTTGGGGATTAGGTAATTCGTCTCCAATGCGTTGTAAAACTTGTTCTAAGGTGCTGCTACCAACTTTTGCACCACAACCTAGACAGCGCATTTGCTCTACAACAGCGCGAGTGCGATTTGTCTCCTTCGTTCTAGGTGTTGTCATTGATGCTGTCATTGTCGCTTCTAATCCAGTAAAGCGATTCATAAACGCTCGATCGATGCAATCTTTGACCGTCCACAACCAGCCCGCCTGAAATCCCAACTGTCCATAAGATGCGACAGCCGACTGGTCCCCCGTTCCAATCAAACTGAGATAGTTCCTCTGCGGTCGATAGGGCTTCAACGGTCTTGCCGTGAGAGCATGTTGGAGATTTTGAAATAGTGGTTTTCCCTGACGCACGGCAAACACACCCGCTTTTGGTCGAGAATAGTTCACCATTGTGGCAACATCTCCCGCCGCAAAAACTTGGGAATGGGAGACCGATTGTAAGGTGTCGTTGACTAGAACGAATCCATCCGCGTCAACGGTCAATCCCGATTCTGCCAGCCACTTTGGAGCCGTTGCTTGCGTGACCCAAACGGTCGCATCACACGGAACCATTAGTCCCGATTCACATACGATCGCATCATTCTCAATTCCCTGAACCGTTTCTCCTAAATGGAGTTGAATACCGCGATCGCGCAAGAGTTGCTCGAAATGCCGTTGCACCCGTGTATTATGCTTTGGCATTAGCGTCTGGCTACGCTGAAATAAGTGAATTGTGAAATCGTCTGATTCGGGTTGACAACACAGATCACGCAACCGATGTTGCATATTCAACGCCAGTTCAACGCCACCAGTCCCACCACCAACAATGCCAAGGCTCAGATTCGGTGGAACATTCTCACCCAACTGATACCACCACTCTAGAAACGTCGCAATTGGTTTTGCAGCCACGTGGTGTTTAGAGTGCGGAAACGCTGACGGTAACTTTGGTGTACTACCAGTATCAATTGATACAAGATCAAATGCGATCGCGGGATGATTAGCACACTGCACGCGATCGTTAATCAGATCTAATCCGATAACGCGATCGCGGATGAAATTAACCTGAGCGATTTGACAGAGCGATCGCAGATTAATATGACATTCCTCATGTGAGTAGAATCCGGCTACATGTCCTGGCAACATGCCTGAATACGGCGTATCTGAAGCGTCGCTAATCAGCGTTATTCGGACTCCAGGCAGAGGACGCATGGCAAACATGCGAAGCGCGATCGCGTGGCTGTGCCCACCACCAACAAGAACAAGATCTTTAGAAATAGGGTGCGTTGCTCGGTTCATCCCTCCATTCTAGAAAAGCCAGCGAGTGAATTCTCCGTAAATCTTCTCTATCAAAATAAAACTGTTGGAATAAAACGTGCGTTGGGAAGAATAGAAAACATCCTGAGAAAAATGAACCACGTGTGAGTAAAAAGTCAGTATGAAAACCCTAAAATTAGTGACTGGTCTAGCTTTAGCAGCATTAGTACTGTCAAGCTGCCGTAGCAATAATGCCGCCACCCAAGCAAAAGCACCTTTACCAGCACCTCAGACTTTTTCCCAGCCTACTGTTCCTGCCGCAAATCCTCCTCTCGCTCCCATCCCGATCGCAGGCATGATTCAAGTTACGAACGGGTCAACGCGATTAGCTGAGGTTGCAACAAATTCCTCTCAGCCTGACACGCCCAATCCTTCGGAGCTTGGCGGAGCCAATCGCGATCCGTTTGCAGCATTACCGCCGGGTGACTTAAGAGTGAGTCCAACGGTGGCGGCTCAGTTTGTAGCAACTACCCCTCAGCCTACTGTTAGTAAGCCACAAGCCAGTAAATCACAGGCCAGCGCCAAGCTCAGCTTTAGCCAGCCGATGCCGTTGCCAAAAGTACAAGTCAAACCAACGGCGCTAAGTCCGCAACCTGTGCAAGCGGCGATTCTACCTGTCCCTGCACCGATTACGGTTCTTCCTTCTTTACCCGCAGCGGCTTCCCCAACCGAAACGTTTCAAGCAGCACCCCCAACCCTGACAAACCTAGCCGATACCGTAGCGATTACTGGCGTGCTGCAAGTGGGCGGTAAGTTGACTGCGATCGTGCAAGAACCCGACGCTTCAGCGCGATATGTGCAGTCTGGAGACTACCTCGCCAATGGAAAAGTTCTGCTAAAGCGCATCACGATGAGCAAAAACGGACAACCGACCGTGATTCTTCAGCAAAATGGTCAAGAAGTGCTGAAAACGGTAGGTGCGTAAGCACAGACATTGAACAACATTTGTGAAACAACATTCGTGACTCGACTCGAATAACGTCACAACAAGGTTTCGGTTTGAACCTCTGGAGGCATCTAATATTAGATGTCTCTTTTTATTAAGAGATGAATCGTTTTGGAGAGTGAAACCAATCAGCAAACTCGATCGTTTAGATTGAAGGAAGCCTAGAGTTGAAGAATATCCTTCCCATGAAGGAATCGATTATGCCGCATTCTAAACACGATTCTGGTTCTCACGATTCGCTCCGCGAAGCTCCGAAGGGTTTGGCAAAGCCAAGTCTAGAAGATCGACGCGCCCTCACCTTTCAAGAAACTTACATTTGTCCGATTTGCCGCCACGGTCACATCGAGTCTCTGACCTTGATGGATGCGTTTGCCTGTAATTTTTGCCGTCACATCTTCACCGCCAATCTGCGAGAACAGTCTATTCATGTTGAAGATAGTTCTCAACCCATGACCTGGCGTTGGACAGGGCGAAATTGGCAAGCCGCAAATCAGCTTGATGTCGATTTAACGGTCGTGATCTGGCTAGTGAGCGTGGCGCTGGTGGTCTTGCCTCCTTCGCTGATTTGGCTTTCGTCTCACGCTTTTCCACCGCTTGACGGCAGCCCTGGGTCTTGGCTACCTACGGTTTGGATCGGGCTGACTTTTGCGCTGCATTTCGGGTTTGTGTCGTGGTTGATGGCAGAACACTATCAGTTTCCGTTCTATGTCTCGAGTAAGGTGCGACTGCGGCGGTTGCTCGATCAGCGTTAAGCACTTGCTGAAAAAGATTTAGCGTTTGGACGGGGATCTGCCAAACCTTTTTCGCATATCGTAGAAGCTGAACCTCCAGTGTAAAGCTCTCATTATGCCGATGGACTTCAGTGCAGCAATTCCCACGTTTATCATTACTTTACGTGAGGGTGTCGAGGCGGCTTTAGTCGTTGGAATTGTCTTGGCGTATCTCAACAAATCCAACAAATCTAATCTGAATGGCTGGGTTTACAGTGGCATCGGAACGGGTATTTTAGCCAGTGGTTTAGTGGGCTGGCTGTTTGTCTGGACGTTGCAACTTCTAGAGCGCTCAAATCAGCCTTATGCGCCAGCCTTGAAGCCGATTTTAGAAGGCGTGTTTGGAGCCGTTGCGATCGCGCTGCTCAGTTGGATGCTGATTTGGATGACAAAACAAGCTAAATCTCTCAAGTCCGAGGTTGAACAGGAGATTGGCAAAGCGGTTAACCGTGGCGCAGGTTGGGGAATTTTTGGAATTATTTTCTTTGCAGTTCTGAGAGAAGGGTTTGAAACAGTTGTTTTTATTGCGGCTCAGTTTCAGCAAGGCTGGCTTCCGGTTGTCGGCGCGATCGCTGGGTTAATTGGCGCGATCGCGATCGGAATCGCGTTGTTCAAACTGGGGATCAAAATCAACTTACGGCAGTTCTTTCAGGTGATGGGTGTGTTTCTCCTGCTGATCGTTTCAGGATTGGTGATCTCAGCGCTTGCCCATTTCGATAAAGGCGCATTTATTTTGTCTCAGCTTGATCCTCGGTTTGCTTCGGTTTGCGTTGCCGCAACAGATCAGTCTTGCTTTTTAGGAAAGTTAGTCTGGGATACGTCGCAAGCATTACCGGCTAAACAATTTCCTGGCGTTATTTTGCATACGCTATTTGGATATGTGGATCATCTGTATGTTGTCGAAGCGATCGCATATGTTCTATTTCTTCTAACTGTTGGTGGTCTCTACTTCCAAAGCTTGGGTGCAACATCGACCCCCACTCAGCCTAGTGCTGTTGAAAGCTAATAGAACTTGGGCACTGACTGGCAGGATAATTTTCTAATTTGTCAGAACGTAAGCGAGACAATCGCACTACTCCTGAACCTTGAATTTAGAAGTACCTAGATGTCCTCGTTGAACACTAAATTATGGTGTCTTAATCTCAGCATCTAATCCGGTGATTCTCCTAGCTTTGTCCGGAACGTTACTTCCAGAACATTACTTAAAAGATGTTTGAGAAGCTGGGTGGTCGGTAAAAAAGCTCTCCAGGTATAGGCTTGAATCAACCATCACCCTTCTCCCTTGCCTTTTAACCACGATTTCCTCATTTAGGACAAACAGACTATACCCAGCGTAGGGGCAGATATCTAAGAAATTCCTGAACATGATTAGAAATGTATAAAGCAAAAGATACAGTATGAAACCGCAACAACTGAGCAAAGAACTCCGTGAAGGAGATAGCCCTGCCTTACAGCGCCGTCGGTGGATTATGGGGCTGTCGCTGCTTGGGGCATCAATGGGACAAATCGTCTCGCTCTACCAAACCGGAGTCTTAAAAGAACTACCTGATCTGCCCATCCCGTTTGTTGATTCCGATCGCGTTGATGCTTCCAACTATGCTTACAGTCGGCTCAATACTCCAGATGGTCCATTAATGGTCATCAACTATGGCATCACGGCATGGCTGACCTCAACCGGGGGGCAAAACCGCGCCCGCGAAAGCCCACTGATTCCGATCGCAATGGGTGCCAAGCTTTTGGTTGACTGTGTTGCTTCTACTGAATTGGCTGGTGAAGAATGGAGTGAAAACAAAGCGTTCTGTGAATACTGCCAAGTCGCAACGCTTTGTTCGTTTGCATCCCTGGCGCTGGCAGTACCTGAGGTATTAACTGCCGTTCAGACTCTGTTGGGTCAGTCAGGAGAGAATACCGAATCAGCCAGTGGTGCTCGGTAAGAAATTAATCTAATCCTATTAAAAGAATGATGACTACAGGCGGGTGGGGCAAACAAAGTTCGCCCCACCTTTCTAAATCTGTCACCCTTGCCTTCTAAGTTGGTATTAACTCTAGGAAATTTTGTTGAGAAATTCATCTAGTACTGTGACGAAGCGATCGGGCTGCTCCAAATGGGGAATGTGACCACAATCAGGGATAATGCTCAAATATCCTTGCTGTAAATGATTCACAGCCGCTTCAGCCTGCGTTTTGGGAAAGATCAAATCATCTGCTCCCCAGACCAGCAATGTTGGCATTTGTAACTGCGGAAGTGAATCAACCATCACGCTACGTTGTCCAATTGGGTTAAGTTGGGCGCGGAGTGACGACAACGTGGCTTCCAAAAAGCCAGAGGTCTGTGCCAGAGACTCTTGTTCGGCATACCACTCGACGGGGATCTGCTCAGGGTGGGCAAATTGTAAGGCAGCTCGCGATCGCGATCGCATCACCGCGCCAACGGGTGTGCGGCATCCGGCAACGCCAATTTCACCATAGACAGGCAGGGTCAAGGAAGACAGCAATGGATTAACCGCTTCACCCAGCCCACTGCTATCAATTAGAACTAAGCCAGCAATTTGTGCAGGATGGAGGAGGGCAAGCTGCATGGCAATCAAACCACCGAACGAGTTCCCAGCTAATACGGCACGATCGACTGCGATCGCCTTGAGAAAATCAGTAGCAAACTGGGTGAGGAATTCGACGGAATAGTCTCGGATCGGTTTTGCACTTTCACCATTACCAGGAAAATCAGGTGCATAAACACGATACTTTTCGCCTAGCTTGGGCAGCACCCATGACCAGTCCAGTGCACTCTCACCCGTTCCATGAAATAACACAAGCGGTAAGCCTTCATTTCCACTTTGAAAGTATCGGATCGAAAGCCCGTTTAAATTGATTCGCTGTTCTTGAACTATCATCTTCGGTTTATTGTAGTTTTCAATTACACCAATCTCATCACACTTCATACCAAATCAATTGATACCTGCTACAGATGCTTGGGGATAATCCCCCAACGCCTTAAAAAGGAGGAGTAAAAGTGGGGGAAAGGGAAGTAAGAGCGGAGGTTCAGTTCCCCTCTCAGGGGTTTAGGGGTGATCGAGGAGCCGTGGCAATGCAACATAAATTTAGTATCGAATTTGGCATCAAGTGTGATGAGCACCATTCACCCGCAGCACCTCCCCCGTAATGTAACTACTCGTGATGGGTGAAAGCAAGAATGCTACTGCCCAAGCAATCTCTTCCGGTTTGCCAAAGCGACGGAGCGGAATTTCAGACACAATCCGGTCTTTGAGCTTATCTGGGATCGCCTGAACCATCTCTGTTTCAATGAATCCCGGTGAAACTGCATTGACCCGGACTCCATATCTCGCGGCTTCTCTCGCTAGCGATTTGGTGAAGCCAATCAAAGCCGACTTAGAGGCTGAATAGTTCGTTTGACCAAGATTTCCCCGTTCACCAGAAATGGACGTGATGGAAACTAGGGCGCCTTCACCCTGCTCATATAACTTAGGAATCACAGGCAAGAAGGCGTGATAAACCCCTTTTAAGTTTGTATCGAGCACCACATCCCAATCCTCGCTAGTCAGCTTTTGAAAGAAGTTATCGCGGGTGATTCCAGCATTGGCAACAACTCCGTAAACGGTTCCTAATTTTTGCTCGACTTGCTCTACGGCTGTTGCCATTGCATCTTTGTCGGTGACATCTGCTTGAATTGCCAACGCTCCAGTGGAGAGATCAGGTTCACTGCGATAGGTGTAAGCAACATTGGCTCCTAACTCCTGTAACACGTGAACGATCGCGGCTCCGATACCCCGGTTGCCACCTGTAACAAGCACCACTTTGTCTTCCAGTCCTAATGATTTCATCCAGCCAACGTCCTTGATTGCAGATTGTTGATTGCAGGTTGTTGATTGCAGACTAAAGGCGTTCAATCGCGATCGCAGTTCCTCCGCCTGTCCCGTGGCAAACTGCCGCTAAGCCCATCTGTCCGTTTTGCTGTTGCAGTGCATTCAGCAGAGTGACGATAATGCGGGCTCCGGATGCGCCGATTGGATGTCCGAGTGCGATCGCGCCCCCGTATACATTTAATTTTTCGTAGGGAATGCCCAATTTGCGATGAAACAAAACGCTGCTGAGGGCAAACGCTTCATTATTCTCGAACAAGTCAAAATCGTAAATTCTCAGGTTGAGTTTGTTCAGCAGTTTATTAACTGCCAGAATAGGAACTTCTGGAAACCGCCACGATTCTCCCCCAACCCACGCTCCGCTGACGAAGCGGGCAATGGGCTTAAGCCCATACCGCTCTACTGCCGATCGACTTGCCAAAACTAGCGCAGCGGCTCCATCTGAAATTTGGCTGCTGTTGCCTGCGGTGAATACACCATCGTCTTGAAAGGCAGGTTTAAGTTTTGCGAGACTTTCTAACGTCGTTTCTGAGCGAATTCCTTCATCTCGATCAATCACTTGTGTCCCCTTCTTCCCAGCAATCTCGACGGGAACGATTTCAGACTGAAACCAGCCTTTGTCAGTAGCGATCGCGGCTCGTTGCTGTGAGTTGAGGGCAACGTCATCGAGATCAGCCCGTGTCACCTGGTAGGTAGCAGCCAAACGTTCTGCCTGCGTGCCCATCGTTTCGGCAGTGGTGGGATCGGTAAGCCCATCGTAGAGCAAAATATCGGTGACTTGTTCGGGTGATCCCAGCAGCGATTTGTATCCCCAACGGGCGCGGTGTGACAAAAAGAAACCCGTTTGAGACATCGATTCCATGCCGCCAGCCAAAACAATCTCCGCTTCTCCAGAACGAATGGTAGCCGCAGCGTTAATGACGCTCATCATGCCCGATGAGCAGACCATATCAACGGCATACCCATTAACGGTGTCTGGAATCCCCGCTTTAAAAGCTGCCTGACGCGGCAAAGACTGCCCGTGTCCGGCTCTTAGCACGTTGCCGAGGATGTATAAGTCCAACGCTTCTTTGGGTACACCCGATCGCTCTAGTGCAGCTTGCATGGCGATCGCGCCCAAATCCACCGGAGAAAACCCTGCCAACACTCCTCCAAAGCGACCGAGAGGTGTCCGCACTGCTGACACGATATAAGCTTCTTGCATTCACTTTTCCCTACTGTTAAAACATGATTAAAACTGACTTCAAGGTGCTTATTCTCAAAATTTTTGAGTAAACAAAATCAGCAAATTATGAATTTCATACATCCGAAAACATTGCTGAATATTGGTTACTATTGAGTATGGTTGTAAATTGAGCAGTTAGCATTAGTTAATTAGCAAAAGGAGAGATTTCAATGGATTGGTCTAACAATTTTGAGCAGTTTTTGGCTCAAGTCAGCGAAACTCAAAGACAGCTTTTCAAAAGCTGGACTTCTGCTATGCCGGGGATGCAAGATTCCACTAGACAAGATATGCGTGAGAACTTTGATAATGCTGTGAATTTCCAAGAACAAGTTGTAACCAGTTCTCTAGAATTTCAAGCTCGTGTAACTCATCTTTCGCTCGAATCTCAGAGGCAACTTTGGCAAAATTACTTCAATATGCTGCGAAGCAAGTAGGTGAAATAGCCAAATCCAAGTATAAAAAAGCCCCCAGGAAACGGTCTTGGGGAGCTCTTTTATACTTGAATAGCCTGTAAAGAAAACTCTGCATTATCTTTCCTTAAAGTTTGAATTTCGCCAATAATTCATAAGTTAAAGATTAGTCTGGTTATTCTCCCCAATCATCTACCTAATGAAAGAGCCAAACATTAGGAATTTTTGTTTCTAACAATACATTGATATGTTGCTAAGAATACCTTTTTAATGTGTTCAAAGTTACTGCAACTAATTCTTTCTTGATGCTTTATGATGCCTTATCTAATTCTCGCTTTTAGCCAGTTCGCGATCGTAGGTGGTAAATCCTGTTTTACTTTGCTGCTGACATACATGCCAATGTGTCCGGTTAGGAAGGATCGCACTGTATAGTCTTCGCTACCAATGTATTGCTCAAGTGCGATCGAAGATTGAGGTGGAACGAGATGATCGTGTTCTGCATAAATGTTTAGAACAGGGATTTGAATGTTCTGCAAATTCACTCGTTGACCGCCGATGTCGAGCGATCCGCGAATCAATTTATTGTCTTGGTAAAAATCTTTGATGAACTGACGATAAGCTTCCCCAGCCTGATCGGGACTATCAAAAATCCATTTTTCCATCCGCAGGAAGTTTAGCAATTTGTCTTCACGATCAGCAATTTCTGCTAAACCGACGTACTTTTCAATGCCAAGCTGAAATGGTTTGAGCATCAAAAATTCAAGATTTAGAAATTCACCGGGAATGTTGCCCAGTGTATCCACCATCAAATCCACATCAAACGCTTTTGTCGCTAATGTGCATCCGCTCCAAAGATTGAGCAGTCCCTCCTGAACGTGAAAATCAACGGGAGTTACCATCGTAATCAGCGTTTTCACTTTCTTAGGAAAAAGGGCACTGTAGCAAAGGCTAAATACTCCACCCTGACAAATGCCTAACAGATTGATTTGCTCAATGCTCAGGCGATCGCAGACAACATCAATACAGCGATTGAGATAACCGTTGATGTAATCGTCCAGAGTCAACCAGCGATCGGCTCGACTTACATAGCCCCAGTCGATCAAATAAACATCCAAGCCGAGTTTTAGTAAATCTGCAACCAGCGATCTATCCGGTTGCAAATCAACAATATAGGGACGATTGACCAACGCATAAACAATGAGAATGGGGATGCTTAGTGAATGTTCAACCGAGGGCGTGAAGCGATAGAGCGTGACTTTATCTTCCTGATAAATCACTTCTTTGGGAGTTACCCCAACCTGAATATCTTCCTCGCGCAGTTTGCCGAAGATTGCGGCTCCCTGGGTTAGTTTTTCAATTGACTCTAAGTCATTGGCAAAGGGGTATTTCATAAATTGTATTTCACAAACTATAGTTCCAAAGCGGGTTCACCTTGATTGTTGGAATATAAAAACAGAAACACACTGTAGAGAATCGCAAAGACCAGGTCAATAGTTCCTGGAATTAAATACAGTGGGTGGATGTTTCCATTAGAGTGTGATAAGCCAGGAGCGCAAAAACTAAAGATTGAACACAAATTCCAAATTTGATGATCCCGCGATTATTAGAAATGTCATTGCTAACCCATCAGTAAGCAACGTCAATGAAAAATACTAACCCAGAAAACAGTTGTGAGTATTCAAAATTGACGAGCGGCTGATCATTTAGAAAATTGCGCGGCCAAGAACCAGCGGAGAACAACGCTGAACCCTCAGCACAGGAATGACTGATTTCGTCAAAAATACAGACTTCAAAACCTCAAGTTCTGCATGGTTAAATGTCCTCCTGTTCTTGATCGCGCTCCTTCTGCGACTCCATAAAGGCTTGTTTGAGGCTCTTCACTTCCTTACGCAACTCATAGATACTGCGGTGAATTTCGTCTACTTCGCTGCGAGTAGGGAGATCGTTCCCCTTTAGAAGCACTTCCATCAATTGTTGCTGTTGTTTTCTAAAGGTTATGGCTGCATCTAAAAACTTTCCTCGAACCTGAAGCGGATGTTCTGATTGAAACGCTTGGGCAAACGCGCGATCGAACAGTTGACTCCACACCTGTAAAAATTGCTGCCAATGCTGAATTGTTTCTCCCGTTTCAGCCAGGGATAGTAACACGCGCAGAAACTCCTCAACAGTTTTGAGCCAAACCTCCAATAGCACAAGCTGGTAATCAAAACTTGCGTGCTGTAAGTTAAACCATGCTTCTAGGCTTTGAAATAGTTTGTGGTTGAACTCGCGGGTATATCCAAGGTGGGGACTTTGCAAAAAATGATTCATTTAGAGCTGTCCCTCATTCCTTGTGTGACTGCAAAGGCGGCTGCAACAGTGGCGATCGCTCCCCACTTCAACACGGGATTCTTATCCACCCAATCCAAAACGCTAGGAATAACCATGTTGTTAAAGTCTCCATCCACTCTGGTATCGCTCAACACAGGCTCATACAGGTTGTTTGGATCATCTTCAGACTTAGGCTCCTTGGTTTGCTGAAGCGGAAAGCCAATCTGGAGCAATAGCGCATCCACAAGCGAAGGTGAAAGCTTCTGCAAGAAATCCAGCACTCTAGCAGAATCACCCACAAAGAAATCGCGGGTGGAATGAGTTGCCGTGTAGAGAATTGCATCCGTAACCAGCCTGGGATCATAATAGGGCGGGATCCCGGCAGGCTGTACGCCTAAGCGCGTTAAGGCGTTGTCCCAAAAGGGTGTATTAATCACCGAAGGTCTGATGCTGGTGACGCTGATCGGAATGCCTTCATGCTGCAACTCTACCCGCAGCGACTCTAGAAAGCCCTCAACTCCATGTTTCGCAGAACAGTAGGAGCTTTGTAGTGGCAGCGATCGCAGTCCCGCGATCGACGAAAGATGAATTAATGCTCCCCGTCCTTCTCGCTTCAGATGCGGGATCGCTGCCATTGCACCATAGACTTGTCCTAACAGGCTAACTTCAATTACCCGCTTAAACTCTTCGGGTTTGGTTTCCTCAAAGAGGGCAAACACAACGGTAGCGGGCGCATGGACCCATGTGTCAAGCCGACCGTACATCTCTACTGCTTTATCTGCGATCGCCTTAACCTGATCAAATTCTGCAACATCAGCAATAACTGGAGTCACTTCGCCTTGAAAGCTGAGAATTTCATCCACTAAGGATGCAAGCTTCTCCTCACTGCGACCGGAGACAACGACCTTTGCTCCCTGTTTGGCAAACTGAAGGGCTGTCTCTCGCCCAATTCCGCTAGAGGCTCCAACAACCACGACAACCTGATCCTGAATTGACTTCAGTTGCATAGAAATATACTCCTGTTTGATCTCAGGAGAATAGCAATTGCCACTTGCTCTAACCTCTGCCTGGTGAAAGATTCGTCCAAGGAAGGAACAAGAGTTTTGGCTCCGCGTATTTATTGAGTGGGAGAAAGGATCGGAGGGATCTACGACCTGCTTTATGAAGAGGGCTATCTTGAATGGCGTCAGTCCTGAGAGAAACGTGATTGGAAGTCTTCAACTTTTTTCTCCACTTTCTAGTGATACGTGTTATTCTGGTTAAGGTCAAAACACCGCAAGGGTCGCTAGCTCAGCGGTAGAGCATTCGGCTTTTAACCGACTGGTCCCGGGTTCGAATCCCGGGCGACCCATAAAATAGCTGGTAGTTCGTAGTCTGTCTGTCGTCATCAGGAAAACTTTTCCAGTGCGGCTTGTGGGCTACGAATTCTTTTTCCGGTACGATGAAAGACTCCCTTCAGCATAGACACTCATGGGCAGTACATTTGGGCATCTGTTTCGCATTAGCACATTTGGAGAATCGCATGGCGGCGGTGTGGGTGTCGTGATCGATGGTTGCCCACCGCTCATTGAGATTTCAGCGGAAGAGATTCAGGTGGAGCTAGATCGGCGGCGTCCAGGACAGAGCAAAATTACGACGCCTCGCAAGGAAGCCGATCAGTGTGAGATTTTGTCGGGCGTGTTTGAAGGAAAGACGCTGGGAACGCCGATCGCAATGTTGGTACGAAATAAAGACCAGCGATCGCAGGACTACGATGAGATGTCGGTGAAATACCGTCCGTCTCATGCGGATGCAACCTATGACGCAAAGTATGGGATTCGCAACTGGCAGGGCGGCGGGCGATCTTCGGCACGAGAAACAATTGGGCGAGTCGCAGCAGGCGCGATCGCTAAGAAGATCCTCAAAGAAGCGGCAAATGTTGAAATCATCGCCTATGTCAAGCGTATCAAAGACATCGAAGCGATGATTGATTCGAGCGCTGTGACGATGGATCAAGTTGAAAGTAACATTGTGCGGTGTCCGGATGCCGAGTGCAGCGATCGTATGATCGATTTGATCGAGCAAGTTCGCAATCAGGGCGACTCGATCGGTGGCGTAGTCGAGTGTGTAGCAAGACGGGTTCCGGTCGGTTTAGGAGATCCCGTGTTTGACAAATTAGAAGCCGATCTAGCGAAAGCGATGATGTCTCTGCCTGCGAGCAAGGGATTTGAAATCGGCTCAGGCTTTGCCGGAACGCTGCTCACCGGAAGCGAACACAACGACGAATTCTATTCTGACGGCGGCACGATTCGGACGGTGACGAATCGCTCTGGCGGTGTGCAAGGCGGCATCTCGAATGGTGAAGACATTGTGATGCGAATTGCCTTCAAGCCAACGGCAACGATTCGCAAAGAACAGCGTACTGTGACGAATGATGGAGAAGAAGTCACACTGGCAGCGAAAGGCCGTCATGATCCGTGCGTTTTGCCGAGAGCTGTGCCAATGGTTGAAGCGATGGTGGCGTTGGTATTGTGCGATCACTTCTTACGGCAGCGCGGACAGTGCGGAGATTTGTCCTAGGTTCTGTTGACCTTTCAGCGAAGTTCAATCAGCAAGGCTGTGAAATAAACAAAGCTCAGAAAATTCTTGGCGGTCTTCTCGAAGCGAGAAAAGACCCGGCGAAAGTGCTTGAGCTTGT
>JAHHHO010000013.1 GCA_019359315.1 Myxacorys californica WJT36-NPBG1 | reverse complement strand
TCTCGCTTGGCTTCCTCTCGACCGCTTGACCAATATAACGAGACTCAATAGCGTTTGTCAAGCAGTTTCTTTGGGAAAATTCGAAACAATTCAAGGAAAAGGCTCAAACATAAGCTCAGAAAAAGGTTCAGCCGCCAGAGTTGAGCTCTTACTGAAGATATTCAAACTATTGAACCTTCTCAGATTGAGCTTTGATCACTTTTAGTCCCTCTAATATGGACTCATATAGGGCATTGGTTAAGAATTGAGCAGTTTGCTTTTCGTTCGCCTGCTGGTGATTGTGCGAATGAAGCTTGGAGCAGACTCGGATGAAAACTTTAGCCCTAGCAGATGAGTCGGGACTGTAATGTAGAGCGATCGGGACGATTGGCACAGAAATTTTCTCAGCAGAAGTTGCCTCTGCTTGAAGGACTAGCCGTGCCAATCCAGGTTTAAAGGCTCGTAGAGGTTGATCTCTGACAATTCCGCCTTCTGGGAAGATTACGAGTTTACGATCGCAATGAAGCAAATCGATTGCATTACGAAAGCTAGAGATGCTCGGACGGGTTCGATCTACAGGAAATGCTCCAAGTCGTTTGATGAGCCAGCCCTGAACGCCTTGCAATTGCTGTACATCTGTCATGAATCGGAGCGGTTCGGTACTGAGAAGGGACAGAATCAGAGGATCCCAACGGCTAAAATGCTTTGAAGCTAGAACGACTGGACCTTTGGCGGGCAGATATTCGCGTCCTGTGATTGTAATTGAACTAAAGTAGGTCTTGAGAAGCAAACGATGAATTGGAAGAAGTGACCAGTACAGCCATGGTTGAACAGTTGCAGTTTCAGGCGCTCGAACAGACATAGGGAGTTGGACGATAGTAAGAAAGCCAGTAGCGCTTTACTTTTTAGTTTGAGTATTGAGTATATCTAGAGTTTTGACGGTCAAGACTTGAGGGGGAGTAGCATCGGGAGGATATAAGAAGTCAACTTCTACTGATCGCTGCTCACTCGGTTTCATCATTAGCGTAACTAAAGGTTCGCCTTGTTGTCCGCGTCGTTGCACTAAGTGGATGTAGCGCGTTTGGGGAGCGGCAACATCATCCGTGTAGCGCAGGCGAACTGTTCCTCGAAAGGAGATTCTTGATTCGGGAACAGATAGGAAAAGAAGCTGATTTTTAGCTCTATCCTGCTTGATGGGAGTTTCAAACGCGATCGCAACCGTTTGATTCTGCTGAGTCGTATTGCGAAGAGGCAGGGTCAGGCTGTATTGAACGCCGTAATTCCCATTGGCTAGATAGGCTGTATCAGGATACCGAACAAGCATTGGCGCACTTTGAATTTGCCCTGTTCCAAAGGTTCCTTGCTCAACAGTGCTGAGACCGTAGGAAAACGCTCGCCCTTGCTGCGGAATGCTGAGATAACCTCTGCTGGGACTATCGATGAGTTTTGCTTGCCAGAGCGACCCCCTCGCTACACCTGAAACACGACCATAGGTGATGCGATCGAGACAAGGTAGAAATCCACAAGATCTGCGCTTTACATTTAGGCTAGGCGGAAGGTCACGCAGACCTGCCAAAGCGCCATTATTCAGTAGAGTTTGCCATTCTTCTAGGGTGGGAATGCGCTCTGTCTTATCAGGATTGAGGGGAGCAAACATCGCTAGGGCCGCCACGTGAACGGAACCATTGCTCGAAAGCCGCATTAAAGTAGACCGTCCATTTGATGTGGGAGGAACGGTGCCCGCAGGGATGGGGAGACTCATCAGAAGCTGAGTTTGTCCAGCAGGAAGGAGGATGGAAGACGGCAGGCTGCCTTGTTTGCGTCCTCGTAGAATGTCGTTGGCGACTCGGCTGCCGGGGCCAGCAAATACGTTACCGAGTGGGTCTTCAACATAAGCTGGCAAATCGACAAAGAGCGCATCGGGGCGAGTAAGATAGGTCGCTGCTTGTAAGACTTCAATTTGAACGGGGCGAGAAGTGGGATTGTAGAGCAGAATGCCTTGAAAGAGCGATCGCGTTTGATCTGAACGACTCGCCTTGGAAATGTGATGGGAGAAAATATCAAATCTGCCGTTAAACACAAAGTTTAGGTGAGCAGACGAGGTCCGTTTTCCGGTAGGCGGAAAGGTGGAGAGCAGAATACCTTCAGTTGTGACAACTTCTGGACTGTTGCTGTTGAAAACGGGAACTTCGTCTAGCGCACCCGGCAGCACTCGAACTTCTTGAGCCTGAATGATCTCTTGAGCGGGGAGTTCTCGTTGAAGCGGCAAAGCTTCTTGAGCTGGAAGAGCTTGCGGAGAAAGGTTTGCAGGACGCAAAAGAGGAGCGACAGGCAGTTGAGCAAACTGGACAGGAACTGGAATGAGCGGCAACAGAAGCATGAATGAAATAGCGTTTGAAACTGCGATTTGGGCGAATAGCTCTTTATTTAAGAGAATTCACCGACAAGAAATCAAGAAATGCTACTTGTATAAATCCCAGTTCACTGGAATTTTGCACGATCTAAAAGTACGAAGGAGCGTCAAGGCTAAGAGTGTAGGGCATAGAATTTGAGCGCGATCGCACTCGACCACCTAGAGTTCAGTAGGGATGTATTGCCAGTTTGAAAAGGCGGCAGCTTGACCACAGGGAGAACTCGCTTCATCCAGAACTGTCCAGAGAATTACGTTTTCGATCCAAAAGCGCTTCCCTGTACTGGAGATCCGAACGCCTCGATAGTTGTCTATATAACCCTTTGTTTTCGCTTCGGTGAGAAGGCGCGATCGCGCTTCTCGGTTTATCGGTTCGGCTGTTTTGCGAGAGGGAGTTTGTGTAAAGGTTGTCCAATCCATCTCCCATAGAAGCAGGGCTTGGTTATTACCGTAGTTCAGAATCGGATCAGCCTCAGTGCCGTGAGAGAGGACTATAAATGGAGCATGAAATAGGATGTGTTCATCTGAATTATTGGCGGCGTCTCTGGCATTCGCGGAGCTGGTCACGTCATTTCCAGCCGAATTAAATGTACTTAAAGATTGCCCCGTCCAATGATGAAAGCTCTGTAGAAGCCTTTGAGTGTGGCGGATCACGAATTGATGCTGCTCGTAGCTCAGGTCAGAAAGAGAAGGCATTAGATAAAGCGATCGCAGAATTGATGAATTCAGACATCCCGCATTTAAGCATGGAGAACGCGCAACAATTGGACACTATCAAGATTGATTGGGTGTAGAGGAACACTGCTCACAATCGTAGGGATAGACAGTCTGATAGATCGTCGATCGCTTGCCAAACAGCGCATATCGATTGTCTCGAACCTGCTCATAGACACGATCGCCCGTCCACTTCATGCCGGGTAGATTGCGATACGCGGTGACGAATACATTGCCAAGCGGAAGTAACTGCCCAATCTCTTCGGCGGCATCACTTCCTTGCCAACGACGATCGGGCATCGCATTATCAATCAAAATCATGCCAAACTCACAGTCTTGAGGCGTGACATTAAATTGAGCTAATCCCGCTTCGTCTTGCATGGGGATGTACTGAAAGCGCTTTCCTTGGTCGAGCTTTTCTAATAGCTGCACCAAGTTAGAGCAAAGATTGCATTGTCCGTCGTAAATGACTGTGTAGTTCATAAATTCGTCGCGGCTACTTATCTACGATAGCGACAAACGATCGTCCATGCATCACCGTCCCGGCAAACGCTGAAGAATGCGGGCAGCAAACATATCTACTTCGGGCAATCTAAGTCGCATGGCAAACGCGATGAATGCAATCAATCCCACTCCGCCTGCAACAACGAGTTCTATCAGGTGATCGAAAAACCCTTCACCGAGTAACGGCTGCATAAAGTTGAGCATTGCCCACGCCATACTGCCGGAAATAAAGCTACCTACCGTGAGTCCAGCAATGGGTAAACTCCATTCTCGCAGTGGCAATCCGTTTAGTTTCTTATTGAGAAACCAGAGGAGCGCAATTACGGAAAGCGTATTCACAGAGACAGTGGCTAAAACCAGTCCGGGTGCGCCTAGGGGTTTGATCAATATGAAGTCAAACAGAGCATTGAGAAAGATGTTGACAACGCTAATGCGGAAGGGCGTTTCTCCGTCACCTAGCGCGTAGAAGACACGCACCAATACATCTCGTCCAAGATAGACAAACATGCCGATCGCATAGGCAACTAGAAGCGAGGAAACTAATTGAGATGAATTGTTGAGCTTAAACGCGCCTCGCTCGTAGACAACTTGCACGATGGGTGTTGCCAGAGCCACAATCAGACCGCTCAGCGGTAGCATGGCGATCGCAGTTAATAACAGTCCCTGCCGAATTCGTCCTTTCAGTTCGCCCCAATTTTCGGGATCGGTGAGCCGAGAAAACACGGGAAACAACGGCACAAGAATCACGTTGGAAAGAATTCCGAGTGGCGTTTGAATCAATAGATTAGCGTAGTCAAAACTGGCGATCGCAGGACCAGAATTTGGCAAAAAAGACGCAAAAAACAAGTCTGTGATCACGTTGATTTGTAGCATTCCTGATGAAAACAGGGCAGGACCCATGATTCCAAAGATGCTCCGAACCGCCGGATCACGAAAATCAAACCGCAATCGTAATCGTCCTAACCCCGCCTGACGCTGTGCCCAAAACTGAGCTAACCACTGCAACACTGTGCCTGCGAGCGTTGCACACGCCAACACAAGTCCACCAATCAAGGCATACTGCGGCGTGACAATTTGCCCCCCAACCGCCAGCGCTAAAGCTCCGACCCCAATAATAATCGTGACGCTAGAGAGCAATGGGCTGATCGAGGGCAGCCAATACAAATCTGCTGCATTTAATGCCCCAAACCCGATGCCAATCATGCCTGCAAACCAAGCGATCGGAGCCATGATGCGTAACTCTTGAATGGCGATCGCTCTCACCTGCAACCCTTGAGCCGTTTGCTGCAAACCCGGAGCTAGAATATCGATGCAGAGCGGAGCCGCAAGTATTATCCCAATCGTGACGAGCAAGAAGACTGCACCAATTATCGTAGAGATCGTCTCCATCAACGGAGCCGCTTCTTCTTTTGTCCGTTTAGACAGAGAACTCACCATTGCACTATGAAACGGGCCATTGATTCCACCCAGCAGAATCAAAAAGAAGCCCGGAATAATCGATGCAATGTCGTAAGAACTTTTAGCAGCCGTCGTTCCAAAGGCAGCACCGATCGCGACGGTGCGAAGCAGACCCATGAGTTTGCTAATTAGCGTTGCGATCGCCACAATTCCAGCAATTCCAGCGAGCGATCGCTTCAGCTTAGGAGAGTCAGACACAGGATAATCAAGGGGGCTAAATGGCTTCAATCATTTAAGCACCTTTGGGTGAAATGCTTTGAACGGGAAAGTCTGAGGATCACTGCTACATTGAAACAGAAACTACGACGTTAGAGTTTGGAGGAGTTGAATGTTTGAGTACATTCGACAAATTTGGAGGGCATCGGCGGCAATCGCACGGAGAGCCGGAACAAAAGCTGGCGCAGCGATCGCATTGGCGGGAAGTGCGATCGCACTTTCGGGATTGCTGTCGGCGTGCAGTCTGCCGCAAGTCAGCGCAGAAGATCGATTATTTCTACCGCTATCGTTGGAGTTTCTAGGAAGTTATACCCTCGATACCAAAGCTTTTAAGGACACCGCAGTCGGAGGACTGTCGGGTATTACTTATGATCGCCAGCAAGATCAGTTTTACGCCGTATCGGACGATCGCAGCGATCGCGCTCCCGCTCGGTTTTACACGCTGAAGCTGCAAATAGATACGACCTCAAAGCCACCCAGTCTTAAACAGGTCGATGTGCAGGATGTCACGTTGCTAAAAGACGAGAACGGCAAGACGTTTCCAGCTAAAACAATTGATCCCGAAGGCATTGCGCTGTCTCAAACTGGCTCTTTATTCATCTCTAGCGAAGGCGTTGTGAAAGAAGGCGTTCCGCCATTTATTGGGGAATTCGATCTAAAAACGGGGCAACTCCGCCGCAAGCTACCCATTCCAGAACGGTATCTGCCTGATGACTCTAAACCCATACAGCAGCGAGGCATTCGAGACAATTTAGGCTTTGAAGCGCTTACCGTTAGCTTAAATGGTACGGCGGCTGAGCCATCTCGGTTATTTACAGCCGTCGAATCGCCACTGATTCAAGATCTAGAAGCTCCCGCTCCCCAACGCATTTCTAGAAATCGGCTGTTGCATTATCTGATCGAAGGCAATCGAGCCACGATTATCGCTGAGCATGTTTATCCACTCGAACCAAAGCCTACGGCAGTGCTGGATCACGGTCTGACGGAGATGTTATCGATTGATCAAGCAGGGCATTTCCTGAGCTTAGAGCGCACCTTTGGCTTGAGCGGGTTCAACGTCAAACTGTTTCAAACGGCGACCGGAACCGCAACCGATACCACCGAGATCGAAAGTCTGCGCGGAGATATGAAAGATCTTCAAATTGCAAGAAAGCGGCTGTTGCTCGATATGGCTGACTTGGGAATCACGATCGATAACTTGGAAGGAATGACGTTAGGACCTCGATTGCCCGATCGATCTCCAAGCCTTGTTCTGGTAAGCGATGATAACTTTAATACCTTTACTCAAGTGACGCAGGTTCTACTGTTTCGAGTGAAGGGATTAAAGAGTTAAGAGTGAAGGGATGGATCACTTGATAAAGGATTGAGAGATCTCTGGTAATGGATCAGGCGTGATCGGTAATGTAAGTGGTGACATTGGCAATGGATCGGCTGCAATTGCTGACGTCATAGAGAACATTGGTAATGGATCGGGCGTGATCGGTAATGTAAGTGGTGACATTGGCAATGGATCGGCTGCAATTGCTGATGTCATAGAGAACATTGGCAATGGATCGGGTGTAATCGGCAATGTAAGTTGAGCGATCCTTCAAAACGTGCGCCGCGATCGCTCAACTCATTTTGTCTGTAGCGACGAGTATCTAATCCGAATCGATCGCAGATACAAGCAGAACCCAATCCCTACCGTGTGCATCCGGAACCCCTCGAATTTCCGATCCCTGAGAATGAGTGTAGTGAGAACCTGACACCGTACAATAAATTTCAGATTCTACTCCAACTCGTCCTATGACTCATTCGACAGATATTGCCACTCTTGCTCGCTGGATGGCATCGGATTTTAGCAATCAGCATCAGGCGTTTGAAAACCCTCCTCTGTATGCTCATATTCGAGTCTGTATGCGTCCGTTGCCCTTCGAGTTGCTAAACGGCGTAAGTCTTTTTCTGGAGCAAGCCTACGACTACATGTTAAACAAGCCTTACCGATTGAGAGTGCTGAAGCTTGTTGAACAGAACGGCAAAATTGCGATCGAGAATTACCTCGTGCAGGACGAGCAAAAATTTTATGGCGCAGCACGCAATCCAGAGCGGTTGAAAGACTTGAAAGCGGATCAGCTAGAACTGATGTCAGGCTGCACGTCCTACGCAGAATGGACGGGGCACAGCTTTAAAGGACAAGTCGAACCTGGGAAAGGATGCATCATCGTTCGCGATGGCAAGACAACCTATTTAGATAACGAATTCGAGATTGACGATCAAAAGTTTTACAGCCTCGATCGCGGTCGCGATCCTCAAACAGACGAACAACTTTGGGGTTCTCTCGCAGGCCCGTTTGAGTTTGAGCGTCGCCAAAGCTTTGCCGACGAAGTCAGAGTTTAGAGCGGAAGTCGTGTTGTAGACCCGATTGAACCGCTGTTCAGCGCGTTTCAATCCCAATTTGACTTACGGCTCGGATAGTCCGACTTGACCGAATCTAAAGGATGCTGCGGATCATCCTCGATTTCATCAATGTGAATTAACACCTGCACCGGGCCGTAGCATTCCCGAATCCGCCCTTCAATCTGTTCCATAATCCACGGACTCATTGCCACAAACTCAGGATGAACGGTCATCCGCAGTTCTACAAACACTTGCCGTCCCACAATCCCGCGCGACTGAATCCCATAGCAATGCGTTACCCCCTGCACTTGCCGCACAAGTTGCGCGATCGCTTCTGGCGCGATCGCCATTTGCCGCACCACCAGCGGGAGTTGCCAATTCAACACCCGCCAACAACTCAACAGCGCCGTCACCACCAGCGCGATCGTCATGAGGGGATCAAGCCAGTGATAGCCCCGCCAAACGCCCACCAACCCAATCAGCAACAAAAACGTCAACCAAGCATCCCGCAAAATCTGATTTGCATTCAGCCGCAACAGAGAACTATCGAGCGTTTTTGCCAATCGACGCTGAAAGTAAGCCAAAGCTAGACTTCCAAGAAACACAACCGCCAGGATAATAATCAACGAGAACCGCATTTTCACCGACGGCATCATCAAAAGACTGGGACTTGTGATTAATTGCTCGATCGACAGTCCAAGCAGACTTAGGCACGCAAATCCCAAAAATCCAACCAACAGCAGCGCCAACGCCGTCTCCAGTCGCCCATGACCCCACACCTCCCGCCCTGAAGGACGCTGAGGCGACGCCGAGAGCGCAATCAAACTCAAAACAGCGCTGAACCCATCGATCAGCGTATGCAGCGACTCGGCTAACAGCGCGAGCGATCGCGTTGACCACCCCGCCCCCACTTTCACCGCCAAGATCAGCAGCGTTAGCCAAAGCGTGACCAACAAAATTTGGCGACTAACTGTGCGTGGATGTTTAACTTCAGACATGGTAGACGAAGGATGGTAGACGCCTGTGCAACCCGATTAGCGCAGAGCGCAACTCTGTAAGAACCGCAAGGAAGAACGAAAGCAGAATAATCAATCATGCAATGTGAAAAGCGAAGAATTCACTTTAAAATCTTGAGGCTTGCAGTCAGCAATTATTATCCTTTACCCATCCTTTGCCCTTATGCATCAGTCAGACATCCAACTACTCGTTCTAGATATCGACGGCACAATTGCGGGCAAGTCTAATGATATCCGTGAACCTGTCCTTCGGCTGATTCACAAAGTACAGAAAAACGGAATTCAAGTCGCGATCGCAACGGGTCGCATGTATCAGTCAGCGTTGCGCTTCCATCACATGGTTGAGTCATCGTTGCCGCTGATCGCCTATCAAGGCGCGTGGATCCAAGATCCCAAAACGCAAACTCTGCATCAGCACTTGGCAGTTCCTAAAGCAATGGTGCTATCGCTGCTCGATTACTTCGAGACGCCTGACCTGCGATCGCTACTCTCTGTCCATTTCTACATCAACGACCAGTTGTATGTGCGAGAGATCACGCCCGAAACAAAAGCGTATTCTGAGCGATCGGGAATTGAAGCGATCGCCGTTGGTGATTTGCGCTCTACTTTAACAACCGAGCCGACCAAAGTTCTCGCCCTCAGCGACGATACAGAACTAATTGGCTCCATGCTGGGCTCATTGCAAGAACAGTACACTCCCGCAGAACTGTATCTCACCAAATCAGTTGCCACCTTCTTTGAAGCAACTCATCCTGCTGCCAACAAAGGCTTAGCCGTGAAGTATCTTGCCGAAGAATTGCTAGGATTGCAGCCCGAAAACGTGATGGCCATGGGCGACAACTTCAATGATCTAGAAATGATTCAATACGCTGGCATTGGCGTGGCCATGGGCAACGCTCCCGAAGAAGTTCAGCAACAGGCTCAATGGGTTGCACCGACCGTAGAGCTTGATGGCGCAGCCGCCGCAATCGAAGAATTCTTGCTTTGAGTTGCTCTCAGTCTGCATTTGCCTCTTCTAACGTGGGGCATAACAGTCTACGGGGTGCAATATAAAGTCTCTATGTAAATCGCTTTAAAATCAGAAAGAGTACCGACGACTGGCCGTGTTTCGTCTCGGTACTCTTGCTGGTTCGCTCCTCACACAAGATTAAATATATATGCATTTCCCAGCTTTGTCACCCCTTTGGTAGATAAAAATAAGTTATGACGTTGAGATGACATCTATATGACTTAAAACTCACAACATACGGTAGCCGTGAAACTACTAGAAACAGTCCGACTAACGGTCTGACTAACGGTTCGACTATAGTTCCAACGGCGCAGGAACACCCAACTTCTGCTCTAGCAGCGATCGTAGTAGACGCTGAGTAATCATCACTAATCCTAATCGGCACTGCAAAAGATGCCGATCTAGAGCTTGAGATGCACCGACGATGCGGCACGATCTCTCAAATTGGTGGAATGCATGACTCAACCCAACTGCCATTTCTAGAACATTGTTTTCAAGGAATCCGTCTGTTACCGCTACAAATTGGGAGAGTAGTTTCCGCTCGACCGACTCTTGTAATAACAGTTGATCTGACCTATTTAACCAACAAGCCTGTTCTATTGAAGCAAGATCACGTTGCCGCGCCAGCCTAAGTAACGAGCAACAGCGAGCGTGAGTGGACTGGCAGAAAAAGACTTTAGACGAGCCAGAATCAAAGTCACTATTATTTCGCGTCATCTCGAAGGAACCATACCGTAAGTCTTTGTCTTTTAGATCAATCAGGGACTGCAACCAAGTTGCGATCGCGCGATCGCTAAACCTAAATTCCAGGAATCCTGGTGAAACTACTGCTACCGTAAGATCACGCAAAAGCGACTCCGCCAAAATAGCACTCATTCCAGGAGTTTTTGTATCCATTTTATACAAAAACTCAACAAGCTGATTGGCAGTCTGCTCCGCTGAGTAATCAAAATGGGGGGCTAATTTCAGTGCAATGGCGGAGCGATACGTAGAAATCAGCGTTTCTGATGGTACTCTCTTCACAACATCAATAGAGTGTGAAAGCTCCGAATCGAGGGCGTTTGCGCGAATAGCGGTAGGATGAAGCGATCGTCTTGTTACCGAAACATCCTCCCAGAGGCGGATTGCTTCATCAATTTGCGACAGTAACAATATGCGAAGCGTAGGATAAGTAACCGTAGGTACGTTAGAATTCATGATATTTACGGTTGATGCTCTGAAGTAGGGTTCGGTTTCGTGATTAAACTCAAGCGCTACTACCGATCAATGCTGAGATTGGTGTTTAGCACCGTAATTTCACGGGCAATACATCGTTCTTTTCGTATACTCTTTATGACAGTCAAGTACAGGAACTTCGAGGATCACTCAAAAAACCAGAGTTTCGCTTGAAGGAATGAGTCCAATTTTATGACTCACGCTGTCTCAGCGCTTGTCAAAGCATCCACAATTGTTCTCTAGCAGCCTCTTACACTATGTACTCAGTATCCCCTCAACAAAATTCAGAAGCAGCTCGCCCCTTTCTCACTTGGCAGAGAATCATTGACTGGGCACAAGAACATTACCGCATCCGTAATTTCAGCAAGGATGAACGAGTTCCGACTCGTCCCGGTCTGCTCTATCTTGTGCAGAAAGGAGCAGTGCGTCTAGTGGGTACAGCACAGGTTAATGCTACCGGAAGCAATGCGGCTCGTTTGGCACGGGTTAGTCCAGAGGAAGCATTTTTGGGCTTTGTCGGTACAGGTCAACCCTTTGAGATTGTGGCGCAATCGCCATTTACGCTTCAAGCTTACGCTCACGTCGATCAAACGTCAGTAGTCTGGATGTATTGGCACGATTTAGACAATTGGCCTCACTTCCGACGCGAGGTCCTAGATGCGTTCCGCTATCAGCACCAGCGCAAGCTACTTTGGCTTAGCACATTGGGTCAGCGTCGAACGATCGATCGGCTGCTCGGTTTTCTGACGCTGCTCATCGAGGAGTACGGTGAACCAACAGACGAAGGCTATTGTCTGCCTTTTCCTCTGACTCATGCTCAAATTGGTAGTGCGATCGGATCGACTCGCGTGACTGTAACTCGATTGATGGGTAAGCTTCGTCAAAAAGGCATGATTCGCACTCAGGGTGACAATTTACTCTGTCTGCCTACGGATTCAGTTCTTAACCGCAACGAAGGCTCTCCAAATCGTAATTAATGAAAACACCACTGGTCTGGTAGCTGTTTTATCTCAATTTATCTCAATAACATAAAAAGCGAGTTCTACACTTTGATAGAACCCGCTTTTTATTATAGGACTAGACTAAGGCTAGCGAATTTCAGGGGCTGACAACGCTTCTTTGGAAGCTAGAGCAGGCGCATCATTGAGTTTTGCAATTGTCGGAACTTCCGCCCGCAATCGTGCTGTTAAAGAAACGGTCTTAGAATCGTAAATCTGAGTGAGTAGCTTGGGATAGAAGCCAATTCCAATGATTGGCACAAGCAGACTGGCGATGATAAATACTTCTCGTGGTTCAGCATCGACTAGTTTTTCATGAGATGTAAGCTCTTTGTTCTCGGGGCCGTAGAAGATTTCTCGCAGCATCGAGAGCAAGTAGATGGGCGTAAGAATTACTCCGATCGCAGCTAAACCAACCACAATGATTCGGAAGGTCATGCCATAAGCGTCGCTGGTAGCAAATCCAACAAACACCATCAGTTCGGCAACAAAACCACTCATGCCAGGCAATGCTAAAGATGCCAAGGAACAAGCCGTAAACATTGAGAAGATTCTGGGCATTTGTTTACCAACACCACCCATCTCATCGAGCATAAGGGTATGAGTGCGATCGTAGGTAGCCCCTACCAAGAAAAATAGACTCGCCCCGATCAACCCGTGGGAAACCATCTGTAGAACGGCTCCGCTTAAGCCCAGGTCGGTAAACGACGCGATCCCGATCAGCACAAATCCCATGTGCGAGATCGACGAGTACGCAATTTTTCGCTTCAAGTTGCGCTGAGCAAACGAGGTTAGCGCCGCGTAAATGATATTCACTACGCCTAAAATAACCAACGCGGGCGCGACGGTTGCATGAGCCGCTGGCAGCATTTCGGCATTCATCCGAATTAGGGCATAACCACCCATTTTCAGTAGAATACCTGCCAACAGCATGTGAACCGGAGCCGTGGCTTCACCGTGAGCATCTGGGAGCCACGTGTGGAGAGGAATAATTGGCAGTTTGACTGCGTAAGCGATCAGAAACCCTGTATAGACCCAAAGCTGAAAAACGAGTGGGTAGCTTTTGGCAGCGAGCGCTCGCATATCGAACGTGACCGTGTCGCCATAGAATGCCATTGCAAGCCCAGCGACCAAGATGAACAGCGATCCCCCTGCGGTATACAAGATGAACTTAGTCGCAGCATATAGCCGCTTCTTACCGCCCCAAATCGAGAGCAGCAGGTAAATCGGGATTAGTTCAAGTTCCCAGGTCAGAAAGAACAACAGCATGTCTTGAACAGCAAAGACAGCAATCTGTCCGCCGTACATTACCAGCATCAGAAAGTAGAACAACCGGGGCTTAAAGGTGACAGGCCAAGCCGCCAAAATTGCCAACGTTGTAATGAATCCAGTCAGAATCACGAGCGGCATCGACAGCCCATCAACGCCGACAGACCAGTTCAAATCCAGTGCAGGAACCCAAGCATATCGCTCGAACAGCTGAAGCTCTGGACTCGAAAAATCGTACTGCGTATAGAACGCATAAACGATGAGTGCAAAATCAATCAGCCCGACGATGAGGGAATACCAGCGAACGGTTTTACCATCCTTGTCTGGAATAATCGGAATCAGAAGAGAAGCCGCGATCGGGAACAAAATAATCGCGGTGAGATAAGGAAAATTTGCAGTTAGCATCTCGTTATTAAGATTTATTTATCGCTAGTCCAGACTATTTGTGCAGTCAGCATTTAGAAGGCAAGTCGCCTAAATCTCGATTCTGCTTGTCTTGCAAAGTCAACTAGTACTTCGTCAAGCTAGGGATGAGGGACGAAGTGAAATTAGATTCTTTGTTTCATCCCTCATCAGATCGCCTGACAGATTACTAAGGGAGCCGTGATCCCCTAAGACTTAAGAAACGCCTGAGAAAATCACTAACCCCAGGACTGCCACGAAGATAATGAGTGCATAGAACTGAGCGCGACCATTTTCTAAGTATTTCAGCCCTTCACCCGTCAGCAGCGTCACGAAACCTGCGAGATTAACAACGCCGTCCACAACTTTGGAATCGACTTCCAGAACTTGTCGTGCTAACCGACGACTACCTTGAACGAACAACTGGTCGTAAATTTCATCGAAGTACCACTTGTTCTTCGAGAGACGGTAGAAGAACGGAATTTTAGCGGCGATCGCACCCGGATCAATCTTCCGCGACAGATACATCAGCACTGCCAGCGAGATGCCAATCAGCGAAATTCCAACCGAACTTCCAGCCATCACATAAAACTCAGACAAAGTTTCCTGTCCAGCTTCAGAGGCTAATTGCACCGCTTCACCTGGAGCATGGATAAACTCCTCGAAGTAATTTGCAAAGGGAGTTCCCGTCAATCCGATCAGTGTCGAAGGAATTGCCAAAATGAGCAATGGCAGGGTCATGGTCAATGGTGACTCGTGCGGCTCATGGGCATGATGCTCATCGTGTCCAGAATCAACCGCTTCGCCATGTGGCGCGTCCATAGTCAGTTCTCTCGGATCCATTGCGCCTGGGCCAAATGCCAACCCCAAATTCTGAAGTTGCTCGTTGCGAATGCTCTGCTTTACCGTAGCATCTGTTCCTCGAAATTTTCCTTCAAAAGTAGAGAAATACATGCGGAACATGTAGAACGCCGTGATGCCTGCCGTTCCATACCCAATTAACCAAAGGGCTGGGTTAGACGCAAAGGCAGAACTGAGAATTTCGTCCTTTGACCAAAATCCTGCAAAGGGAGGAATTCCCGAAATGGCAAGCGTTCCAATCAAGAAGGTAAAGGCAGTCAGGGGCATGTACTTCCGCAAGCCACCCATCATTCGCATATCTTGAGCATAAGCCGGATCATGACCAACCACAGATTCCATCCCGTGGATGACAGACCCCGATCCCAAGAACAGCATGGCTTTGAAATAGGCATGGGTCATCAAGTGGAACAAGCCTGCGCTATAAGCACCAACTCCCATGGCCATCACCATGTAGCCCAACTGAGACATAGTGGAGTACGCCAAGCCCTTTTTGATATCGTTTTGAGTGATTGCGATCGTCGCTCCCAAAAATGCCGTGAATGCTCCTGTCCACGCAATGACATTCATTGCCGCTGGAATGCCTTCGAACACAGGGAACATTCGCGCAATCAGAAAGACCCCTGCCGCAACCATCGTTGCCGCATGAATCAACGCCGAAATTGGGGTTGGGCCTTCCATCGCATCAGGTAGCCAGACATGCAGCGGAAACTGCGCCGACTTTGCCACTGGTCCTAGAAAAACCAAAATTGCAAACAGCGCGGCGAGAAAACCGCTCATCGATCCCGTCGCGACAAGATCTTGAAGGCGTTCTCCAATCACCCCAAAATCGAAGCTGCGAGTAGACCAATACAAACCCAAAATGCCGAGTAGCAACCCAAAGTCACCCACTCGGTTCGTCACAAATGCTTTCTGACAAGCATCAGCCGCTGCTTTTCGGTCATACCAAAATCCGATCAGCAGATATGAACACATGCCCACCAGTTCCCAGAAAATGTAGACCTGAACCAGGTTAGGGCTAATCACCAACCCCAGCATTGAGGAACTGAATAAGCTTAAATACGCATAGAACCGGACATATCCCGGATCGTGAGCCATGTAGCCATCGGTGTAGATCATCACCAGAAACGCTACGGTTGTCACAATCACCAGCATCAGCGAGGAGAGGGGATCAATGACATATCCCATCGATAGGTGAAAATCCCCAGCGGCTGCCCATTCAAAGGACTGAACATAGGGTTCATGCCCGTGCAATTGACTCCAGAACAAACTAAATGCATGGGTCATTGCCGCTCCAATCAGCGACACAATAAACACCGAGTTAGCGCTCCGAAGTCGGTTGACATCTTTGCTAAATGTAATCAGCCCTAGACCGACCAGCATCGCCCCCGCTAGGGGCAGAACCGGAATAAGCCAGGCATACTGATATATGAATTCCATCACTCACGCCTAGTTTAGATTTCTTTACTATCCAGGGTAGTCAATTTCTTGGACTGTGGGACACCCTAGATCCAAAGTTAAGGATATTGTTAGAGAGTTCCTCCGTCTTCAGACTTTGGATTTACACTTCAAACTTTGGATTTACAATTTATAGTCAAAATTGTCAATAAAATAGGCAAACGCTTTAGATTCTTTAAGAATTTAGCATAGGAAAAAGAGCGATCGCTGCGGTTCCTACGGAATTGCGCTTTGCGCTAATCGCTCTTCCTTAAAAAGATCTTATAAAACCGCGTCTAACGCGAAATTGACTGGGGCTGTTTATTTGTTAGAGTCAGAGTCTCTTGAAGAATTGCCCGTAGTTCATCGCGCTTCTGATAGCTATCTAGCCGATGCAACACCCGACCACCCTGAAACAGAATGACCGTTGGGAGAGTAGCAATTCGGTAGCTGCTAGCCAGTCTAAGATTCTCATCGGCATTAATCCCGATGAGTTTCAGTTGTCCGCCCCACTCTGCCAAAAGCTGATTAAGCGACGGTTCGATTAAGCGACAAATACTACACCAGGGTGCCCAAAAATGAACAAGAACAGGAGTAGAAGATTCGAGGACCTCGCTTCTGAAAGCCTGCTCGCTGATTCCTGATTGCATAGTCCTATTTAATGAGTTTTACTAACGCTGGGATCATGCTACCAGGCTACGTTGCTTGTTGCATCGATCAAAATAGGGTGAAGCCACCAAAATAATCCAACAAATGCAGCCACTCCGACATAGGCAGGACGCAAAAATTCTGTCCACCTCAGAGGCTGTTTTCCTTGCGAAATCGCGAGAAACGGCACGATCGACGTGCGTTCTTTCACTGCTTCAAACGCCGCTCCGTACCGAGCCGTAAGGCGTCGGTCACCATGCCACACTCCGAATAGATGATGCAAAATCAATCCCAAAGAGGTGACGAGCGTAAACGTTGTTCCTAGCCAAAGCGTATGAGCAATACACCAAATCACTTGACCCACCATCTGAGGATGTCTTGTAATCCTGATAATGCCAGTCTCGTAGAGATGGACTTGGGGCTTCTGAATTGCGGCAATCTCTAAAAGATTAAAGGTTGCAGGATATAAAAAAAGAAACGAAATCGCTGACAGGATCCACACGATCGTACCGATGCCCGGAACTCCTCTGACGTCCCACAGGGTCAACCCATCGTAGCGATGATTGAAGAAATAAATGATCATGGGAACCGCAATCCCGAGACTAACTAGCGCAAAGCACACTCGATAAGGTCGCGCTCCAATTTTTTTCTCTGCCCAAGGACGTAATGCGGCAAGTCCGCTATGAGCGATCGCAAACCCAACCAATAGCCCAAGAATTACAAAGTGGCTAGGCGTCAACCAGTCAAACACCATAGAAAATTAAGAAGAAAATGTAGATCCGATATCGGTTACAGCTTAGCGCTTAGCCACACTTTCGGGTAATCAATTCGACATTGGCTCAGCTGCAATCCAGGAAGTAGCACGAGACGCAGGCTGCAATCTATACAATTTGCATCTAAATTAATCATTAATTCAGTAGAAAAGCGGAACTCGAACACCTTAAGTTCAGTCGCACTCGTTGCAATGGCGTGTAAGAGGTTATAGGTAAACCATCCATTGTGAGGAATTCCGAAAGCGGGATCAAGACTGTAGAAAACAGGATACGATTCTCCTTGCAAGGCTCTAGGAGATTGCTCATGAATAAGAGCAATTTCCGCAATTCCTGGTAAATTCAGAAAGTCCTTAGTATCCTCTCATGTATCACTTTTTTCGCTTAAGTTTCCCTACGCTGCTTGCCGTGCCCAGCGTTTAAGGAAATTTTGTAGATTAACTCAATTTGTAATTTTTCTTAAACCTTTTGTCGTTTAGCTAATAGGTTGCGCTCAAAACGTTAATGTACTGAGTCTATTTTTTACGCAACGCTCCTTACACACTTTTCTGGTTAAGCCGTATGTCTGACCTTCCTTTTACTCTGGATCAGTTACGCATTCTCAAAGCGATCGCCACTGAGGGAAGCTTTAAGCGCGCAGCCGATAGTTTATATGTTTCCCAACCCGCGGTGAGTTTGCAGGTGCAGAATCTTGAGCGGCAGTTAGACGTGCCGCTGTTCGATCGAGGCGGGCGACGAGCGCAGCTAACCGAGGCAGGACATCTGCTACTGAGCTATGGCGAGAAGATCTTGACGTTGTGCCAGGAGACGTGCAGAGCGCTGGAAGACCTACAAAATCTCCAAGGAGGCACATTAATCATCGGGGCGAGTCAGACGACGGGAACCTATCTACTCCCTCGGATGATCGGGCTATTTCGCCAGCAGTATCCGGATGTTGCGGTTCAGCTTCATGTCCACTCCACACGACGCACGTCGTGGAGTGTGGCAAACGGTCAGATCGATTTGGCAATTATTGGGGGAGAGATCTCCCCAGAACTTCAAGATTCTTTAGAAATTATTCCTTATGCTGAGGACGAACTCGCGCTGATTTTGCCGCCGACCCACCCTCTTTCTAGAACCGAAACAATTCAGAAGGACGATTTGTATCGATTGCAGTTTATTGCTCTCGATTCTCAATCAACGATCCGAAAAGTAATTGATCAGGTATTGGCGCGCTGCGGCATTGAAACTCGCCGCCTCAAAATTGAGATGGAATTGAACTCGATTGAAGCCATCAAAAATGCAGTGCAGTCTGGCTTGGGAGCATCATTTGTCTCTGTTTCTGCGATCGAGAAAGAACTCCAGATGGGAATGCTACACCGTGCCAAAATCGATGATGTCATCGTGAAGCGCACCTTGTCTGTCATTATTAACCCCAATCGATATCGTTCTAAAGCGGCTGATGCCTTTTGTCGCGAAATTTTGCCCAAGTTTACCCCTCGTGCTGTAAGTTTCGAGCGACGTGAATCTAAAAGCTATCCTGAACCCCAAAGTTTAAAAGCTATGCTTCAAGCCGCAAGCAATAATCGAGGAATACCAGAGATGGAAAATTAGCAACGAGGAAGCTGCTTCAGTAATCAAGCTGCGGATCTGTGTGAGATGGGATAGGACTTGAAATGTGGGGAAAGGTATAGAGGCAGCGTAGCTTTCTCGTGCTTGCTTATTATTGCTCGCGGACGAGAAACACTTATGACTCGCTGGCATTAGCGTGGCAAACTACTAGGAAGAGCTAGTTATACATAAGGAATACTCAGAACTAGTGCCACTCATCTTATCTTGCGGTTAAGTTAAATCTCAAATCCCCCTCTCCCTGTTATGCAGCTTCATTGCACTCGTCCGGGTTGTTCTCGACCAACTAATGTTTTCCCTGACCTTGATGATGCCGCAACCCTGAAAACGGTTCAGCAAAAGTTTTGTACTAACTGTGGAATGCCATTAATCTTGGTGGGTCGATACCTACCAGTCAAACTATTAGGACAGGGAGGGTTTGGGGCAGCTTTTTTAGGACGCGATCGCTACACGCCCGGATTGCGTTCTTGTGTAATCAAGCAATTTCAGCCTTCAGGGCATCTCAGCACGACACAGCTTAAGATTGCTCAAGATTTGTTTGAGCGAGAAGCACAGGCACTAGAACAACTGGGGCGGGAACATCCTCAAATCCCTGATTTATTCGCGTTTTTTGAACTCCCTGTTGCAAATTCATCGACAAAGCAGGACGATAAGTTTTTTTATTTAGTTCAAGAATTCATTGACGGGCAGACACTTGAAGACGAGTTTCTCCAGAAGGAAAAATTTTCAGAATCAGAGGTTATAGTCGTCCTCCAGGAATGTCTCAAGATTCTAGAATTCGTTCATGCGAATGGATCGATTCACCGAGACATTAAATTGTCGAACATTATGCGTCACCAGAATGGACGCATTTACCTGCTCGATTTTGGGGCTGTGAAATACGCTACAAAAGCCGCCGGAAACTCAAATTCTTCTACAGGAATTTATTCGATTGGCTATGCGCCACCAGAACAAGTGTCTGGGGGAGAGATTTATCCTTCAACCGATCTCTATGCATTGGCTGCAACGTGTGTCATGTTGCTCACGGGCAAGCCCCACAACGAATTGTTTGATGCCTACAGCAACACATGGAGATGGCAAAATTTTGCAACGCCCAGCCGTTCATTAGCAGACGTACTGGATCGAATGTTGCTTGCTAATCCGAGTCAGCGTTTTCAATCAGCACAAGATGTTTTAGATGCACTCACTTCTAAACCGCCTGCCATGAGTCCGCTGATCGCAACTCCATCTCCCCCTGCGACTCCCTTCTCTTCGCCTGCTCCTCCCTCTCCGCCTGTGCCTCAGAAATCTACACTTCCTGCATTATCAATGGTTAGCCTTTTGAGTGGAGCGGCTTTTACGGGTTTTGAGGCAGGATTAATTGCGATCGCGCTCGTCAGTTTGCTGGGAACAACCTGGATTAGCGGTAGCTTTTGGCTGATCCTGCTCGGCATTTTAGTTCTGGCACAGCGCCTCCGAGTCATTGAAAAAGTCGATTTGGTGATTCTAGGAGCCGTCACGTTTGGCATCGTCGGCTTCTTTGGTCAACTGCATCGAGCATCTACCTTTGTCGCGCTGGGAAACTCGTTTCTTAATGTGCTGTTTCTGGCAATTGTAGGAGGCTTGGTCGTGGTCGTGGTTGCGATTTTTTTCCAACTGATCTATAAGCTCGTTTCCAGAATTCTGTAACACGGTGCCCCAAAAGATGTCCCAAAAAAACGAAACCCCAGCCTTGATCATTTCGCTTTTGATTACCGCAGGATTATTAGGCGGCGGGTTTTGGTGGTTCATGCAACGATCAGGGATGAAATTCGATACGTCGTCCCCAGTCAGCCTGCAAACTGCTTCACTGCAAGACCGGATTAGTGCTGGAGAATGCATTCTTTTACCTTCAGAATCATCCAATCCAGAGTTCAATTCACTCAAACAGGCAGGCATAAACGCGATCGCAGCGGCTCAATATCCGGAAGCGGTGAGGATGTTTGAGTCTGCGATGCAGAAATATAAAAATGCGCCAGAGACGCTGATTTATCTCAACAATGCTCGAATTGGACAACGCAATGCCCACACAATCGCAGTTGCTGTGCCGATTAAAACAGATTTAGCTGGTTCTGCCGAGATTTTGCGCGGTGTGGCGCAGGCGCAGAATGACATTAATCGAGCAGGTGGAATAAACGGCGTAGCGTTGAAGGTTGCGATCTCGAACGACGATAACGATCCTGAAACCGCTAAGCAACTCGCCAATGCCTTTATTCAAGATTCCAATATTTTGGGCGTAGTCGGGCATTATGCCAGTGATGTCAGCTTAGCAGCAGGCAGCGTCTACAACTCCGGTCAGCTCGTGAGCATTTCGCCCACCAGTAGCACTGTGAAACTCTCAGGCTTGGGGAAATACGTGTTTCGCACCGTTCCTAGTGATTATGTTGCCGCCCGAGCGCTGGTAGAATATACGGCAAAAACGCTGCAACAGAAAACTGTCGCTGTTTTTTTCAATTCTCAAAGTGCCTACAGCCAATCGCTCAAGTCTGAATTTTTCACCGCCATATCGCTGGTCGGCGGACAAGTTTCAGATGAATTTGATTTATCGGGTTCTGATTTTAGTGCAGCACGGGCGGTTGACCAAGCCCGCAAGTCAGGAGCCAAGGCATTCATGTTGGCAGCCAACACGGGAACATTAGATCAAGCATTACAAGTCGTTCAGGTGAATCAAAAGGGCAGAGCTTTGCTAGGCGGAGATGATATCTACACACCCAAAACTTTAGAAGTTGGAGGACAGCAAGCGGAGGGCATGATCGTCGCAGTGCCTTGGCATATCGAAAGTAATCCGCGCTCGCCATTTGTAGTCGGGTCGCGTCAGCTTTGGGGAGCAGATGTTAATTGGCGATCTGCGATCGCGTACGATGCCGCGCAAGCGTTTATCGCGGCATTACAGCAAAATCCAACTCGACAAGGCGTACAGCAAGCCCTAGCTACCGCTAACTTTTCAGCAACAGGAGCATCTCAGACCGTGCGATTTTTACCATCGGGCGATCGCATTGCCGGGATTCAGCTGGTTAAAGTCGTTCCAGGCACTCGATCAGGGACAGGCTTTGACTTTATGCCGGTGGATCGCAATTAATTTTTCTCTGCAACATCACTGGGTTCTGTATGTCTCAAAAAAATGAAACACCTGCATTAATTGCTTCGCTTTTGGTAACGGCAGGACTCTTGGGCGGAGCATTCTGGTGGTTTACTCAGCGCTCAGGGAATTTTGGTGCACCGATAGTGCAAAGCAGCAATCCGACTAGTAAGTCAAACACTGCCCCAAATTCTGGGCAACCCAGTAGTGGAACATTCGCACAAGTTCAAAATGTTCCATCAGGATTATTTCGCTATGGTGGCAGTACCTCTTGGGCACCGATTCGACTTGCCGTAGATGGGGCACTGCAAGCGGCGCGTCCTGAATATCGCTTGCAGTATACAGAACCCGCCACAGGTAGTCCGGGCTCTGGAACGGGGATCAAAGCGTTGATTGATGGGAATCTCGCGTTTGCTCAGTCGTCGCGCCCCGTGAGTGATGAAGAGTATCAACGAGCGCAAATCCGAGGGACAACGCTAAAACAGATTGCGATCGCAGTCGATGGTCTGGCAGTTGCGGTCAATCCGAGTCTAAATGTTCCAGGCTTGAGCGTTGAGCAACTCAAAAGAATTTACACAGGGCAAATTAATAACTGGCAGCAAGTGGGTGGGCCGAGTTTGCCGATTACCCCTATTTCTCGCAGTGCGGAATCGGGTGGCACCGTCGAACTGTTTGTCGAGCAAGTGTTAGGCGGACAAGCGCTGAGTAGAAATGTGCAGATTGTTGGGACAACAACGGAAGCGTTACGACAACTTGGAGCCACACCCGGAGGAATTTATTTTGCCTCTGCACCCGAAGTTGTGCCTCAGTGTTCAATCAAGCCGTTACCCATTGGGCGATCGCTTGACAAACTCGTTCCGCCCTATCAGGAACCTCTGATTAATCAATGTCCTAATCAGCGCAATCAATTAAACACACCAGCATTTCAGAGCGGCGAGTATCCCCTAACCCGCAATTTGTTTGTGATTGTGAAGCAGGACGGAGGCGTAGAGCAGCAAGCGGGAGAAGCCTATGCGAATTTGCTGCTGAGCGAACAAGGACAAGAATTAGTGGCTAAAGCTGGGTTTGTGAGAAGCCGATAATTAGATTTCTTGCAGCACCCTTTCTGGAAATACCCTTTCTTGAGATGCCCTTTCTTGAGATGACTGTGCAGCATAGCGGGTACGGAGCTTATTGATAGCTACGATCGCGGGTTGGTGGTTCGCCTGATTGCCTTGTCGTCATTGGATTGTTCATCATGCACGTTTCGCGTGAGCCGAAGGCAACGCTATGACTTTGGTCGAGCAGTTTGATTGTTATTGTCCCCCTGTCTAGAACATTACCCGCTCCAGGGCTGTTTCATTGTCAAAAATAGAAATCTGGACACTCGATTCTCTCGTTTAGCATTCTTGAATTTTTTGAACCTCACAAACGAGGGCTTACGACTTCCAGATATCTCCTGATCACAATGAAACAGCCCTGCCCGCTCGACATAGTCCGTCTTATCCGTTATCAAAGCAGTAAAACGGTAAAGGGCAAAAACCCTCTTAAAGTAGTAGAAAGATCTAGATACACTGCTAGAACGTTGCCGTTTGGGATAGAAATCATTGACCGCACAACTTCGAGCCGAACACGTCAGTTTCGCGGCGGGACGCATTGCTACTAGAAAACTGAGTCCTGCAATGGGGCCGTGTGTGCTGCGATCGCTTTCCTTCAACGTCTTTAAAGGAGACCAGATCGCGATCGTGGGTGCATCAGGATCTGGCAAAACGTCTTTGTTAAAATTGCTTAACCGCCTTGCTGATCCCCTTGAAGGAACACTCTATTTAGACAAAATTCCCTTCCCCAAAATTCCAGTGCTCTCTCTGCGTCAGCAAATTATGCTCGTCTCGCAAGAGCCAAAACTGCTAGGAATGACAGTTCAAGAAGCAATTCAGTATCCGCTCAAACTAAAAGGGATGCCCCAACGAGAGATCGAACCATCCGTTAACGAGTGGATTGAGCGCTTACATATTCCTCGCGACTGGTTGGAGCGCACCGAACTTCAAATGTCTTTAGGAGAGCGGCAATGGGTTGCGATCACGCGTGCTCTCGTCTGTCAACCTGCTATTTTGCTGCTTGATGAGCCAACCGCTTCGCTCGACGTTGGACGACAAGATCATCTTCTCAGACTGCTTTCGGAACTTCCTCAAACGATTCTGATGGCCACTCATCACCTAGAATTTGCCGCACAATTTAGTGGTTCCTGCGGAGTTGCGCCCTGCACTAATCGAGTACTGCACTTGCAGCAAGGTGAACTGATCCAAGATTTGATGGCCCATCAAGTAGATTGGCAGGATCTAAGAGGTGCGATCGCCCGAATTGAAGCCGAAGAATCCGCAGAATGGGATTAGCGACCTGAGGCAACCGTCTTTCGGCTTGCCTGATGCCCGTTTTGAGAATATGAAGGCGCATTCAGCAATTCAAGATTGAGCCGATAGCCGACATTTCTAACCGTTTGAATTAGATTAGGCTGCCGGGGATCAATTTCGACCTTTTTTCGCAAGGACAGCACATGCGTATCCACCGTGCGGGGATTATCGATCGCATCGGGCCACGCCCGCTGCAACAACTCCGATCGGCTAAGCGCCGTTCCCCCCGCTTGAGCCAACACATACAGCAAACTAAATTCTTGGGGTGTCAGCTCGATCAGTTCACCCTTAAAATGAACCCGGCGATGCACCAGATCAATTTTGAGATCGCCAAAGTCCAGATGAGCAGGCGGAGCCGATGCCCGACGCCGACGCATCAAAGCCTCTACCCTGGCTAAAAACTCCTGCATACCAAAAGGCTTCGTCAGATAGTCATCGGCACCCGCTCGCAATCCTTCTACAATGTCTGGCTCTGATGTGCGAGCCGACAGCATCAAGATCATTGCCAGTTGTTGCTGCTGTAGCCAACGGCAAAACTCCACTCCATCTCCATCTGGTAAATCAGAATCGAGAATTACCAGATTCGGCTGACGCATCAGAAAGATCTCTCGCGCTTGGTGCAAATCAGCCGACTGATGGACGTGATATCCTGCCTGCTGTAAATGCCATCCAAGAAGCGATCGCAGATGCGGGTTCCCTTCTACGATTTGAATGTTTGAGGCTCCCACGGAGGCTGATTTCCCTTAGTTTGCTGCCTTTCAGATTAGCAAAGCCAATCAGTATCGGTTTGTAACGCCTGTTACCCAGGCTCTTGTCTAATCCTACACAAGGCAAAAAGTCTACCTCAAGTTTATGCCGTTAGGATTATGCAACATGGGGTGAGCTAAGAAGGGTTGATGTTAAGATTAAGACTAGGAATGTAAGTTCTTTACTACAGGACATCGTCGTCGTTTACACGGGACTTATGCTTCAAGACGCGCCCACGATTCGTTACTACCAAAGGCTCACCGACGCTCTGGTTGAGCATTGGAACCGGGGATATCGCTATGATGATCTCCGGATGTATATGGAGGGATACATCGCTTCTCTTCGTCACTCTAATGCGCTGGAACCGTTCCAGATTCATCGATTAGAAGAAGAGTTGACGCGATACCTCTATGACCCTTCAAATTTTGAGATGACGATGCCAGAACCAGACCGAGACTATCGTTAAGGAATACGTTAGGGCGCTGACCAAAGCGCCCTAACGCGTTCTTTGAGGACGTTCTAAAACGTTCTGGCAGAGGTTTGCGGATGTGTGACTCCTCCGGAAATTGCGCTCTGCGCTAACTGGATAATGAGGCATCGTCAGGCACTTTTGCGATCGGAGCCGATCGGCTTCAAGAAGTCTGCCTGATCGCGCCCTCTGGTGAGTCTTAAGATGCCAAAGCAACTTCTACAAGCTGCTGAAGTTCACCTTTTTGGTACAGCTCAATCAAAATGTCAGAGCCGCCTAAAAACTCGCCATTTACGTACACTTGCGGGATGGTAGGCCAATTAGAATATTCTTTGATTCCCTGGCGGATTTCAGGGTCTTCCAGTACGTCCACCGTTTCATAAGGAACGCCTAGCGCATTGAGGATTTGAACCACGTTGTTTGAGAATCCGCACATGGGCATTAGCTTACTGCCCTTCATAAAAACGACAATTTTGCTTTGTTTGACTAGATTGTCGATGCGATCGTTGGTGTCTGTCATAAGTGTTATTTAGGGATGAACTTCAGTAAAGATGGATTAGGGCTTTGCTGCCCATTCTTCGGGAGTAAAGGTGTTGAGCGATAGGGCATGAATCGCTTCTGATGCCATCGCTTGCTTGACTGCGCCATAGACAAGCTGATGCTGCTGCACGCGGCGTTTGCCCTCAAACGACGAAGAGACAACGGTGACATCAAAATGCTCCCCATCTGGGCTGACAACGCTTACTTGAGAATTTGGCAACCCAGCCTTGATCATCGCTTCAACCTGATCCGGGCTAATCATTCCTGCTCCTCTCACTGACTGCAAAGACTTCTTATAGTCTAACTGGTTAGGGAAAGCGATCGCTCGATCAGCAGGATAGATGGGGAGCGCGATCGCAGAAAAGTGATTTGCAGTGCAGGGTTAGCTAGTCGGAGGCCGTTTACCACGCTACTAGTTGCAGATTCTCCACTTCTTGAAAATGGGCATTGCCAGTCACAAGCGTCAAACCAGATTGCAATGCTAATGCTGCAATCCAAACATCATTTTCAGGTAATGAACGGCCCTTAATTCTTCACCTGTTCTCGCGTCAGCATAGTAACGAGCCGTATCAGCATTACACTCAATTTGCTGTTTATAATCAAGTTCCTCAATCCGCTTTAGATTCTCCTGAAAACAAATTTTCCTGAAAACGCCTTGATTTCTTTGCGCCATAGTGCAACTCTTCGATCACAATACTTGGAATTAAAGATCCACTACTGTAAACAACAGCCCCAGAAATTTCTAATTTTCTAAAAAATGTCGTAAACTTTTGTTAATGACATTCATATACCGCGATGACCACCCCCGGATTTGGCAAGAAAGTTCACCAAGAGAAAAAGCAGTCTCAGGGCGCATCAAAGCGAGAGAAAGCCTCGAAGCAGTATGACGAATTTAAGTCGAGCGGGCTGCCGGAATATGAGATTTACATGCGGGTCAAAGATAAAAAGCCTTGGTTTCCGGTGGGCGCGATCGCGGTGAAACGTTCTAACCAAATTAATGCGGCAATTTATGGCAATGAAGAAGAATTGCTAAAAGGCGCGTTTCGCCTGTTTCCGATTCTCAAGAAAAATAAAGAGAATCTGGAATATGGCTATCGCTTAAAAGAATACAAGGACGAGCCGATCGAACTCGCTACACGTCCAGCGACGAAAGCTTTAGGTGGTGTTCAGCAAGCGATTTCGCAAGTCGGCGACAAAATTAGCTCGCTGTTTAAGAAAAATTAGAAATTTATAGCCTGTTGCAGGCATTACGAACTTAAAAGGCTGGAAGACGCTGTGGATTTTGCGTGCGGTTACGATTCGCTTCGTTAAGCTCCGAATTGTCTTTCTAGGCTTGCGCTCTGCATCGATCGCGCACTTCATAGATCGAAAACTGCATAATTTGTCTTTAACTATAACTACATAAACTTGCCTAGAGAGAGTATTGACGAAGTTTTCCATCCGGGTTAACTTCGTGAGGGCTTAGCTAAAGCATTGGATTCACTGCGCCAACTTGATGTACTTAACCCTTGACCTGGTTTTACATCTCTTAGGCTAGCTTGTGCATCTTAGCGTTGTAAATTACGTTTCGCTTCGCAAACAGCTTCTCAATCATTTCTACGTAAACAAAGGTATTACCGAGATGAAGACAGTTTTTGGAATCGCTTCTGCATTACTAATCGGTGCAGAAGCATTGGCGATGGGACAAGCGACAGCAATTGGCACTGAGTCTACCCTAAAGGAAACTACACAATCTTTTCAAATTGCTCAGGTAACAAAAACTCCGATGCCGGCACAACCTGTCGAAGTTAAGAAGCCGACTAGCGCCATGACATTTGGCTTGGCAGACGGAACGCGGGTCAAGATGAAGTTTAAGCAAACCGTTTCTTCTAAGACGGCGAAACAAAACGATCCAATTGAATTTGAAGTTACTGAAGATATTAGAATTGGCAATACTACCGTGATTGCTAAAGGAGCAACAGGAAGAGGCGTTGTCACTAAAGTACAGCGTTCTGGAATGCTGGGTCGGAAAGGCAAATTAGAAATTGCGATTAATGATGTTGATTTGACGAGCGGTGAACGAATTGCAGTTCGAGCAAGCCAAGAAAGCGGAGGAGGCAATTCAGGCGGTGTGATTGCGTTGGCGGCAGTTATTAACCCACTTTTCTTGCTGATGAAAGGCAAGAATGTGACTTACGAAGCCGGGACAGAAACTTCGGTTTTTGTTGATGGTAACTTTCAACTGGATCAAGCTAAATTTGTCAGGTAGCAGCTAGTAGTTCACAACTTAATTACAGAACAAACGCTTGAAATCATGATACGGAGGGGGTTTCATGAGAATTATTACATTCAGATCATGAAACCCTATGAATAGGTTGCTCTACTTCTGTATGCCTTGTGAATTGAAGGACGATCCTCTAACAAGTGTCTCCAATAACAAGTATCCCCATGCGCTCACTTTAGACGTGTTTTCAGAGATACCAAAGTCAGCGATCGCATCAAATGCATTGAAGTAGCGAAATATCAGAGCATATGTGGCATCCACGCGCGAAAAAGAACGCAGCCATTGCAACAAGAATGCTGGAACCGACGTCTATAGAAAAGAGTGCAAATGAGTTGAATTAACAGCGATCGATCTGCATGTTGATCTGCGCAATCAGTAGGTTGTAATTAGGCAAATTGAATATTGGCGCATGAGATATTGTGTAGCAAATTCAGCAACAGCGACTGAAAAAGGCATCCGATTGCTTAAGTTAGAACTCAGTCACAATGCTTCTCAGAGCTTTTCAAAATAGGGCAAACGATCATGTATACAACCCAAAAAACATTTAAGTCCTCCCGCCAAGTCATCACGGTTGCGCTAACTGGACTGCTCCTAATATCTAGTGCAGCCGTATCAAGACAATCTGCACTGAGCGCTCCACTCAAGGCTGAAGTTGCTCAGCAATCGCTACAACTGCCTCAATCAGTCGAACAAAAGGTTCGCCAAGATTTGGCACAGCGTCTCAACGTGCCAGTACAGGATCTGAAGATTGCCAGTTTCAGTCGGGAAACGTGGCCTGATGGTTGCTTGGGGTTGGGGGGGCCAGCAGAAGGTTGCTTGCTAGCTCAGGTGGCAGGATGGCGAGTGGAAGTCACTGATGGACAGCAAACGTGGGTCTATCGAACCGACAAAACCGCCAACGCACTCCGATTAGAACCACAATCTAACACTGTCGTGTTGCCGTCAGCCGTTCGTCAACGCCTGATTCGCAGGGTGGCTAGAGAGATTCGGATTCCAGCGTCTCGGTTACGCATTGCAGAAGTTAAATCTGCCGTTTGGGATGGCTGTTTGGGCATCTTTAAACCGGGACAAGCGTGTACCAGAATTGCCCTTCAAGGATGGCAAGCCATTTTGACGGGAGGCGATCGCAGTTGGGTCTATCACCTCGATCAATCGGGGAGCCGGATAGCCCAAAATCCAACAGCGAGCGGCAGCCGAGGTGGATTAGTGCCTTCGTTTATTCCAGAGCAGAACATCATTCCTACGCTCGAACCCAATGTCATCTTTCAATCCACGATTAGTGGAGATCTTTCAGGAAAGGTGACGCAAACCTCTTTAACGGCTGACGGTGTGATCACACGATTGGTTACTGCCCCAAATATTCGCTCTCGTCCTGTCGTGTTGAAGCGGTTAACTGAGCAGCAGGTGCAGCAGTTTCAACAGGTCTTGCAAAACCAACGGTTCAGCAATCTCAATGCTCTAAGATATTTGAGTAGCGCAGCATTTGCAGATTATCCGACCACAACCCTGCAAGCGATGGGAAGCACTGTTCAATATATTGACCTGGAAAAAGACAATCTTCCCGAAGCATTACGGCAAGTGATTCAAAGTTGGGAAAAGCAGGAGAAATAGAATGACGGCGGGTTGTGTTGCAAAAACCAAGTTAGGATGTGCCTTGCAATTTTTGTGACATAACCAAGCCTATGTAATCTGTCACTTGCAGGGTTTGTTGCAGGGAGGAACGGTTAGTGCCAGTGCCTGAACGGATGCTTCGCTAAATTTGAATTGTAATACCGCAGATCGCTAGACACTTCTTGTCCAATCCAACTAGGAAGCGCGATCGCTTGGGCTTCATCAGCCAACTCTACTTCCGCGACGATCAGTCCCGCATTTTCACCCAAAAATTCATCGACCTCCCAAACTAATCCATCTAGAGGGATTCGGTAGCGATGTTTCTCAATCAGAGGCGGATCGCAGAGTGTATCGAGCAGTTGCGCAGCATCTTCAAGGGGAATCTCATACTCAAACTCTGATCGCGAAATGCCTTGCGTTTTTCCCTTAATCGTCAAAAAGCCTTGCTGACCTGCAATTCTCACTCTCACCGTCCGTTGATCGGTGGTTGGAATATAGCCTTGACGATAGAGCGTTCCCGTGGCTAGGGTACGCCAATCGTCGTTGCTCACTAAAAATTTACGCTCAATTTCCATCATGACCTCTTAGCTTGTTTGTTCACGTAAATATAAGAAGGCTGAAATTTCTTCAGATGTTGGCTGAGCCGCGATCGCGCCCGCCCGAACCGTTGTCAATGCTCCGGCAGCACTGGCATACTGCACCACTTGTCGCACTACTTGCGGATCTTTAAAGTCTTGTAAATTATGGTGGCAAAGTTGATGCACAAATCCGGCTAGAAAGCTGTCTCCGGCTCCGGTCGTATCTTCAACATCAACCTTGAACGCGGGAATCGTGCCTTCGTTGGTTCCCAAGCAGTAGGCTAAACCGTGTTCCCCTTTGGTGACAAGCACGCCTTCAAGCGAACCGAGTCGATATGCGATCGCGCCCGGATCGGTCGTTCCAAACAGCCACTCGGCTTCTTCTTCTGCCAGTTTGAGAAAATCAACGCGCTTGATCATCTCGTGAATTAGCGGCGGTGCTGCTTCTGGATCGTTCCAAAACACCGGACGCCAGTTGACATCTAGTACGATTTTGACGAAAAACTGTTCGGCAAGAGATAGTGCTTGTGCGATCGCGGCTTGGCTGTCCACATACGCTAACTCCAGTGTGCCAAGCACGAGGTAATCTGCTTGCTGAAACAATTCCACGGGCAGGTGCTCGGCTTGGAGATGAGTATCGGCAAATTCGTCGGACGAGCGCTGGTCACCAAAGGCAACAAAACTGCGATCGCCGCTATCGGAGCGCAACACTAGCACGGTGCGCGTCGGAGCCGTAGGATGAAATTGCACTCCCCGCGTATCAACCCCAACCGTTTGCAGCAATTTGACAAGCGATCGCCCCTCTTCATCCTCTCCAATACAGCCGACAAACGCTGTTGGAGTGCCCAATTTTGCTAGGGCACAGGCAACATTTGCAGGCGCACCTCCAGGGTAAGATGTCCATGACGTGACCGCTTCGAGCGGGCGTCCTGGCTGGTCGGCAATACGATCAAATAGAATTTCACCTAGACAGATTACACGCGGATTCAGCACAGCTATTTCCTTGAGGTGTCATTTATAGTGTATTTGCCAGAATTGCTCGAAACCTAAAGAAACTCTTAATTCCCTTATCAATTGACCTATGGCATCTTCTCTACCTCCCGGATCAATGGGGTTACCGCTCATTGGTGAAACGCTTCAGTTTCTGACCGATCGCAATTTTGTGCAGAAACGCTATCAGCGTCACGGTTCGGTGTTCAAAAGCCACATCATAGGCAGACCAACCGTGTTTATGGTCGGGCCAGATGCCGTAGAGTTTCTGCTCTCTAGCGGATTCGACAATTTTTCGTGGCAAGATGGGTGGCCTGACACGTTCAAGATTTTGTTGGGGCGATCGCTGTTTGTGCAAGAGGGCGAAGAACATCGTAGAAATCGACGGCTGATTATGCCTGCGTTTCACGGAGCAGCATTAGCGCGATATTTCTCATCAATGGAAGAGATTACGCAGCAATATTTAAAGAAATGGGAACAACAGCAGACTCTCCAATGGTATGAAGAATTTAAGCAACTGACCTTTGATATTGCCAGTCAAATTTTTCTAGGAACACCACCCGGCGAAGAAACAGAACGCTTAAGCCAGTTGTTTACCACCTTAACAAGCGGGTTGTTTAGCTTTCCAAATCTTCCCGGAAGCCAGTTTAAGAAGTCTCTCGCCGCTCGAAATGCCCTTTTAGATCATCTTGCCATTGTAATTAATCAGCGAAAAGAAAATCCCACCGACGATGCGTTGAGTTTGCTGTTAGATGCGCAAGATGAAGAGGGAAATCGCCTAAGTTTTGAAGAAATTCGAGCGCAAGCGATGTTACTCCTCTTTGCAGGACATGAAACCACAACGTCAGTGCTAACGTGGTTCGCGCTAGAGGTAGCCAGAAATAAAGGTGTGTATCAAAAAGCAAAGGCAGAACAGCAGACATTTAGCGATCCTGTGACATTGGAGCAGATCAGCAAAATGCCCTATCTCGATCAGATATTCAATGAGATTGAACGCTTGCATCCCTCTGTCGCCGGCGGCTTTCGAGGAGTTGTTAAATCGTTTGAGTTCAATGGTTATTCCGTTCCGGCAGGGTGGTTGGCGCAGTACTCAATTTTGCACACGCACCGCCTTCCCGAAGTGTATCCCGAACCGGAGAAATTTGACCCCGATCGCTGGCACAACACGAAGCAAAAGCCGTTTAGTCTGATTGGGTTTGGAGGCGGTTCTAGAGTGTGTATCGGATTAGCGTTTGCCAAGTTAGAAATGAAGTTAGTGGCGGCGCATTTACTACGGCATTACGAATGGGAACTGTTGCCCGATCAACGCTTGGAACCCGTACAGATTCCAACTCGCCGACCCAAAGATGGACTGCGGGTGATCTTTCGCTCTGCAATCGACTAGCAGAACGGGTTGGAGCAATCTGCCATACAATAACGATCTTGCCTCTAGTCGCTATTACCATGAGTTATTTTCGTCCTGCGATCGCAGCTATGAAGGGTTACATTCCCGGTGAACAACCCAAACCCGGAACCCAAATCATTAAACTCAACACGAACGAAAATCCCTATCCGCCATCGCCCAAAGCGCTAGAAGTTCTACACCATCTCGATAGTGAGTGGTTACGTCGCTATCCTGATCCGTTTGCACGAGATTTTTGTCAGGCAGTCAGCGAGGCGCTGGGTGTACCTGCTGATTGGATCATTGTAGGCAATGGCAGTGATGACATTCTTAACGTGTTGGTGAGAGCCTGCGGAGAAGGGCGCGATCGCACAATTGTTTATCCAACTCCAACTTACGTGTTGTACCGCACGCTATCTGCGATGCAGCCTGCGGAAGTCGTTGAGATTCCCTATTCGTCAGACTTTAAACTACCCATTGACGATCTTGTTGCCGCAAATGGCGCAGTAACGTTTATAGCGTCTCCCAATAGTCCATCCGGGCACGTTGTTCCGCTCGATGACTTGCATGAGTTAGCAAGACGGCTACAAGGCGTATTAGCGATCGATGAAGCTTACGTTGATTTTGCTGACTATTCTGCGCTTCCTTTAGTATCTCAATATGAAAACGTGATTGTGTTGAGAACCCTATCGAAAGGATATTCGCTAGCCGGATTGCGAATGGGGTTTGGAATTGCGAATCCAGCCTTGCTAGAAGGATTGTTCAAGGTGAAGGATAGTTATAACATCGACGCGATCGCAACCTTAGTCGGCACTGCCGCTATGCGCGATCAAGCTTATAAAGAGGCGTGCGCTCAGAAAGTCAAAACATCACGAGCAAAACTGACAGTCGATCTCAAGAATTTAGGGTTTACCGTAGGTGAGTCTCACGGGAATTTTGTTCTTGCAACTCCCTTATCGCAGAAGGCAGAAGACCTATATCTAGGACTAAAAGATCGAGGTATTCTTGTTCGTTACTTCAACCAGCCTGGATTAGATGACAAGCTCCGAATTACAGTTGGAACAGAAGCGCAAAATCAACGCTTGATCGAAACTCTGCTTAACCTAGAATCAGCCAGCCGTCACCTCTAATGATTTCTCTCCTAACTCATGCCTTACCGCTATCTTCTGTTCTACAAACCGTATAACGTTCTAAGCCAATTTACCGATAACAGTCCGCCAGGTCAAACACGACTAACCCTTAAAGATTTCATTCCAATTCCTGATGTTTATCCTGTTGGACGTCTCGATCACGACAGCGAAGGACTAATGTTGCTGACTAATCATGGACAGCTTCAACATCGCCTCAATGACCCAAAATTTGAGCATCCGCGCACCTATTGGGTACAAGTTGAGCGCGTTCCAACTGAAGAGGCGCTGGATATTTTGCGACAGGGCGTTAAAATTCAAGACTATAAAACGCGCCCTGCTCGCGTATCGATGATTGCCGAACCTGATCTGCCCGATCGCGATCCACCGATTCGGTTTCGGAAGCAGATTCCGACGGCATGGCTCGAAATCATCCTCACTGAAGGGAAAAATCGCCAGGTCAGACGCATGACCGCCGCCGTCGGCTTTCCGACATTACGTTTAATAAGAGTCGCGATCAACACTTCGCCTACAAATCTACCTCTTCAACTCACTGGGCTTGCTCCCGGACAATGGCGCGATTTAACACCTGAAGAAGTACAGTCTGTGCTGAAGCTCTTCCATCGAAGATAGACTCGCTCCGATGGAGAGATTACCTCACCTTAGAGACTAGATGTTTTTCCCGTTTCAGCTTGTGTTGGAATTGGTTTTACATCTGTATAGCCCATACCGTGAGCAATTTCTCGCAGCAACGAGATTTGCTGCTCAAAATCTAGCGCTTCAATACTACTCAAGCTTGCATTAACCGAGTCGGCTGCATTGTAGTCACTTGGCATTCCCACAACCGTTTCACCCATGCGTTCTGCCCAATCAAACCAAATTAGCAGTTGGTTGTTTTCTTTGATCGCCCCATAAGCGTGGGAATACTCAGTGTCAGCACCATTTACAATGTCACGCATCACGTTGAGCTGATCGTCATGAGAAAGATTGTAAAAAGTATCCGATAAAAGAGGCGACAACTCCGGTTCAGCAGCCGTTGGGTCAGCCGGGGTCACTGAATCTCCCATCTTTTTGTAAACGTAATAGAGCAAGGCTAGCTTGTCGTCCGTGCCTAACTTTTCATACGTTTCTATTGCCTTTAATGTCTTTTCATCTAAATAGTCTGATCGCTCTGTGTTCTGATTTGCAGACTCAGCCATAATCTATTCTCCAGCTATAACGTTTCAGTCGCTTCAAGGTGTATCAGGTTCGACCATTGGGCGTCGCCTTTCTCTAGAACGACCTTGCGATCGCTTTCTAATCCTCCTAATGAAAGAGATCGGAAATCCCCCTTCAGAAGGTTTAAGACAGTGGGTGCAATTCTGATAGGGTGACAGCAAGTTCAGATTTTCAGATTTGATAGAGTGTGCTGTTTGGACTTAACTTATTACCAGGAGCTTGTTATGTCAGAAACTAATAAAGATTTCAATCAGACTTACGACGCTGAGGAAATGACAGAAGAGATTGAGAGCGGCGATCGTCCTGCTCCTAACGTTGATGTTTCAGCAGACTATGAAGCTTCCAAAGAACTCAGCGTCAGCAGCGTTGATCAAAGTGGGGAAGGCGCTAAAGCTGCTGAAGCTGCTACTGCACCTCAGTTTAAAGTTCCTGAAGCCGAAGAGACCAAAACTAGCGCAGAACCTACAGGTGATCCGAGCGCATACAAGCAGATGGCTGGAGAAGTGAATTCAGTTTCGGGCAGTACAAAAACTGATGGCGATCCCGTCAAAAAGGCAATGGATCTCGGCACGCCTGGTCAGTCGTAGATCATTTCACCGTCAGATCGGCGAACAGAGCTTAGCGATTAGAATCGCTGCTATGTGACTAAAGGTTGCTGATTTATGAGTTTCTCAGTTTAGGGATGGAACGCTGAGCGCTGCCATAATCTGACAGGCGGGCGTTGTATAACGGCAACTTTATTGTTTGTTCAACTCTAGTCGTTAAGCTTGTCGAACTATGGAATTTTAAGATGTGAGCAGAGGTCTTCTGCTGTTATTCTACTTTTGCAATGGAGTAGGGTTAAGCATGTCTCCGCCCGATGGTCTCTGCATTAATCGCTGCGAAATGGCCAATCCTATCAAAACCGAAGCTAGAAACACTAACATCCCAATCAGCGCCAAGGTTCGGTAAGTGCGGCGTTGATCTAGTCGGAGAGTGGGATATTTGAGTTTTGAAGGCAACACTGTTTCTTTAATCTGAGCTAAGTTATGGCGAGTTAGCGTTGTCGCTAGTTCATTGCCCAAATTTGCCCGCCGAATTCTCAGTGCTTCTGTTAGCGCATCGTAAGCCTCTGTAATACGTTCTTGGCAAAACGAGAGCGTTCCCAATTGATGCATTGCCCACGCTTCGATCTGCTCATCACTCAGTGCCCATGCCGCTTTCAAACTCCAGCGCAACGCCTGTCGCCATGCTTCCCATTGGTTTCCCAACACAAGTGCTACTTCAATAGCAGAAATTAGCCTTAGCCCATCTCTCCACCGCCGTTGCTCCATCATCCAGTGAAGCCCATACATCAGAACTCGATGTTCTCCTAAAATCTCAGTATGCTGAGATTGATGCGTTTCTGCCCAAGGAATGAGATATGCGATCGCCCGCTCCATCCAAGGTGTGGCATTAAACTCGGCTTGCAACACATCGGCTAATCCGTCGGTCAATACGTAGCGATCGTTGATGCATTGAATTAAATGCCGCTCCAAAAGCGACTGCAAACTTGGGTATGGATTGGGCGGCCCTACCATTGCTGCAATTTGTTCTGCTCTCAGCCCAGTTCCTCCCATTGCTGTTAACAGCGCCACAATCCACCGTTGGGATTTCGGCAACGATGCCAAACTCAAGCGCGTAAACGTGCGAATCGGCTCGTTGGTCTGGATGTACTGAAGCGTGTGCTCTAGAGATACTCTGTCTTCTCGCACAAGAGCTGCCGCTTGCAGCAATCGCTGCGGATTTCCTTCGAGCAATTGCCAGAGCGATTTGAGTGTGGTCTGTTCAAAAGGCCGTTGCTCTGGTGTAACAGGTGCGCGCCCGTGAGAGGCGACTTGTCCTAGCTCTCGTTCGAGCAACAGGCAGGTCTCTTCTAACGTCAACCCTGACAGTTCGATTAGCAGAGGCGACTCTGAAGCAACCGTCACCTCTGCTGTGCCAACTCGCCGCCTTGACGCGACAATTAAGGTGCAATTAGGCAGTGCAGCTTTGATCCGATTGATTTCAGGCTCAGTCAGGGTTGGCGAGTCAAGCGCGATTATGGCGCAGCGAGCGCGCAACGCTCGCTGCATTTCGTGAATTGAACGCTGAACACCCGTAGGAGTCGTATAAAACGCCTCAAATAAGTGTTGAAACACCTCTGAAACGGTTAGCGGTTGACCAATGTAAAACCGATTCGGCTGAGCAAGCCCTTCAGAGTTTGCACCTCCAGGACTAACTTGCGGATGCAAAATCAGTTGTTTCAAAAAAGCCGATTTTCCGACTCCGGGTTCTCCACAAATCTCAAGCGTTCGATGAGTGTGTAATGCCGATCGCGCCAGTTCTAACTCAGCTTTGCGTCCGATTAAATTGGGGGCGTCCGGCAACTGGCTAATCGGTGTAGCTCTTAGCATTGGCGCTGCCACTGGCGTTTCTGTAACCGTTAGCAAAACCCCGTGCTTTGACCCAACGGCTAAACGGTACTGACCGATTGCTACATGTCCAATAATTTCATGCTCAAGCGCTGTCTCCAGGGAATCAGAAAACGTAGAGTGAAACATAAGACCGGCTTGATAGAGAATGAGGAAGCATCACGATAGACTGTCAACAAAAATTAGACATAAGACCGCTCAGCTTATGCGGAGCAACCTGTCTTAATTTCTTTGTTTTGTTCGAGCACCCCTTAGCATAACAAGCCGAATCTGAGGGAATAGTATATCGCGGATCAAACTGGGCTGGGCTCGGCGCTTTCTGCCTCTGTTGATCGATGGATTTCCGTGCTCCTCAAAGGTGGTTTAGACCGCAGCTGATCGAGGGTTTCAACGAAGCTCTCAACGTTCTCAAAGTCGCAGTACACAGACGCATAGCGAATATAAGCTATTTCACTGAGCGATCGCAGATGCTGCAACACCAAATCGCTAATTTCGCGGCTCTCAATTTCTCGGTAGGTGCGCTGCTGCAACTCAGCCTCTACCGCACTCACCAGCGCTTCGACCTCAGCTTCTAGAACGTGGGTGCGATCGCAGGCTCGAATCACTTCCCGCAGCAGCTTTGAGCGATCAAACGATTGCCGTTCTCCGTTCTGGTTAATCACGACAATCGGCGCAAACTCAATTCGCTCATAGGTCGTGAATCGATGGGTACACTTCAAACACTCCCGTCGTCGCCGGACACTTTGCCCGCTCTCCGCCGATCGTGACTCCAAAACCCGATTTTCCAGATGATGACAAACAGGACAGCGCATAATTTCTGTTGACCAAAGAAATAGTAGCTCACGCATCCCTAAAGGTTCTTAGGGAGCAATCTGAATCCCTTCTAAATCCTGTTGTGAATCTCTGTAAAGGCAATTGTAAATGCAACAGCAGTCACAGTAGAGTCAGCATCAGGGGTAAAACGCCCCCAAACTGGCTTGCGTCTTATAAGTCCCATCATACCCCTAGTGTGTTAAGTCTCAGAACTTTTTCTCTTCCGCTATCGGCAGCGTTGTTTTTTTATCGTGATTTTCGTTCCAATTAAAGGGCACATATTCAGCAACGCGTTGCCGAATATAACTTTTTTCTGACGTGGATCTCCTGCTTGGTGCGATCTTGATCACAAACATTCCTTCACACTCGTTAGAACTGGACGGACGATGGGCAACTTTACTAAAGAAGACGGAGACAGTCATTTCCCCCTAGATTGTGTCTTCCCATCAGCCCGTTGTCCCCTTGCTGATGCGCTACTTCTGCCAACGTTCTCTCAGCGCCAAATTGCCCGTTTTTTTGTATTCCTCTTGCCGTCTTTCCGAGCAAGACTCCTTCAGCATCCCAACCATTAAGGCAACCCGTATAAATTCTATTATGAAGCAGCGATTCACGCCGTGTTCCCGGTGGGCGTTGGGGCTGGTTACGCTCTGCCTCCGCCTGTTTCTTCTGTTAGTGCCCTCACAGCGGGAGTGTGACGCATGATATCTTCTGACGTTAAAAAGCAGAAACTCTTGGTCGTGGATGACGAGCCAGATAACCTTGACTTGCTCTACCGCACCTTTCATCGCGAGTTTCGAGTGCTAAAGGCAGAAAGCGGGCCAGTGGCGCTACAGCTATTAGAGCAAGAGCCAGATATCGCGGTGATCATCTCCGATCAGCGCATGCCGTTAATGAGCGGTACAGAGTTTTTGAGCCTCACCGCCGCTCAGTATCCCGATATTATTCGGATTATTTTGACGGGTTACACCGATGTAGAAGACTTGGTAGAAGCGATCAACTCTGGCAAAGTCTTCAAGTACGTCACGAAGCCGTGGGATGATGAAGAACTCAAACTGGTGGTGCGACAAGCAGCAGATACGCACAATGTTCTGAAAGCCAGAACTCAAGAGCTTCGACGCACCTTACGGCGAGAATCGCTGCTCAATGCGGTCACTGGCACAATTCGCAGTGCCTTGAGCTATGAGGAAATTTTGCAAACGCTCGTTGAAAAAGTTGGCAGCACCTTAGAAGTGAGCCACGCGATCGTCCGCTCTGTAAAAGATGGCGAGTTTGACGCTCAAAACTTTAGATTTTCTGCTTCTGAGATAGAAGAACCGACCTGCTTTGTTCCTCCCATTTGGAAAACATCTCAGATTGAAGTTATTCAAGACAGCGAAAGCGATCTGCGAATAGAGCAGGATAGTCTTCAGCCGCTCTATCAGCAGACGGGCATTCGCTCTAGCCTCATTGTGCCGCTCGCCTTTCAATCTGAACTGATGGCAGTTCTAGCGCTTCATGTGTGTGGTGAACCGCGCCAATGGCAACAAGAAGAAGTAGAACTGATGGGCATGGTGGCAGATCAATCTGCCTTAGCGCTCTCTCAAGCCCGCGCGTATGAAAAAGTCCGGGCACTGGCAAAACGGGAAGCACTGATCAATACGATCACAACCGCGATCCGATCGAGTCTTGATCGGCAAAAGATTTTCTCTGCGATCACCCAGCAACTCGGACAGGGCTTAGAAGTCGATGGCTGCGTTCTGTCGCTGTGGACAGAAGACGATGAATTTGTTGAATGTGTCGCTTTGCATGATGGCAGTTGGCAAGCGCCACCGGAACAGTATGAATTACCTGAGTCGAGCATTCCCATTGCGGGCAATCCGGTTCTGCAACAGCTAATGGCGACGCAACAGCCAGTTGTTCTCAATAGTTTGGCGAACCACCCAGAAATGGATCATCTAGAGTTTCGCTCGCCCACCTGTGCACTGCTGGTCGTTCCGTTGATTGCAGACGGCAAAATTATTGGCAGCATCTCTTTGCGGCAAAATCACTATCCTCGCTATTGGCAAGCGGCGGAGATTCAATTGGCTCAGTCCGTTGCGGCTCAAGCCGCAATCGCGGTGCAGCAGTCGCGCCTCTACGAAACCACGCGTAACCAAGCCGAGAAATTGATCGAACTCGATCGGCAAAAAACGGAGTTCTTTCAAAATATCTCCCACGAGTTCCGCACGCCCCTGACGCTGATGGTCGGACCGCTTGAAGGGGCAGTGGCTCAGCAGCAAGGCTTATCCTTTGAGCAATCGACGATCGCGTTGCGAAATTCTCGTCGTCTGCTTCGATTGGTCAATCAACTTCTAGATCTACAGCGCCTCAATGCTGGAAGAATGCAGCCCAAGTTTCAAGCGTGCAACTTGACAGACTTTGTGGCTCAAATTGTCGAGACCTTCCGCGCCTACTGTGAGAAAAAGGGACTCACCCTCTCGACCGAGTTGAGCGACTGCCCGCCAATATACCTGGATGCCGAAAAGTTTGATAAAGTCCTGTACAACTTGCTCTCCAACGCGATGAAGTTTACACCTGCGGGTAAGAGCATCACGGTGACATTGCAATCAGATGGCGAACAGTGCATTTTGCAGGTGCGCGATCGCGGTATTGGCATTCGCGCCGATCAGCTTCCCTGCTTGTTTGAGCGATTTCGTCAAGCAGAAGGCTCGACTAACCGTAGCTTTGAGGGCACAGGCTTAGGACTTGCTCTAGTGAAAGAATTAGTCGAAATTCATGGCGGGCAGGTCACGGTAGACTCTACCTACGGTGAGGGCACAACCTTTACAATTCGCCTGCAAACTGGCTCAGATCATTTGCCGTCTGAGCAAATTCAAGACTCCTTAGCCGAAGTTCAAGCAAGTCGGGCTTCGATCGAGTTAGCAGACTTAGAGACCGAACTGCAAGACTTTGCAGACTCCTCAGATGTGCTCAACCCCGAATTAGTTGTGCCTCACAGTTCTGATCAGCCCAGAATTTTAGTCGTAGACGACAATCCTGATTTGCGTTCCTATGTGTCAGGCATTTTGCGACAGCAGGGCTATCTCGTTTGGACTGCCCGCAACGGTGGGGAAGGCTTTGAACATGCTCAAACGCTGCGTCCGTCGCTGATTGTCACCGATCTGATGATGCCTAAGGTATCCGGTCTCGACCTGATTCGGATGCTGCGAGAGCAAGACGATTTGAAAGGAATTCCGGTCGTGCTGTTGACGGCAAAAGCCGATGAAGATACTCGCATTGAAGGCGTTGAGCGAGGAGCGGATGCCTATCTATCCAAACCGTTCAACGATCGCGAACTGTTGGCAGAAGTGCGTAACTTACTGTCTCTCAAAGAAAATGAACAGCGCGTCTCTCGGCTCAATACTTATCTGACTGGCTCTGTTCTCAGCCGCTTTCTACCGCCTAGCCTGGTACATCGAGCCGCCAAAGGTGAGTTGTCGCTTGATTTGCGCCCCGAACCGCGCATGATCACAGTGCTATTTAGCGATATTGTTGGCTTTACCCAACTCTCCAATACCCTGCGATCGCGCCGCGTGGCGGAGTTGCTCAATGAGTATCTCGCCTGCATGACGCGCACGATTTTCGAGAATGGCGGCACAGTGGACAAATTTATGGGCGATGCGATTTTAGCCATCTTTGGTGCGCCGGAAGAGTTGACACCGAACGAACAGGTTCGACGCGCGATCGCAGCAGCACGTCAAATGTATGCTGCTCTCGATGACCTCAATGCTCGATGGGAATCTCAAGGCATTCACCGCGTTCAGTTCCGGTGCGGGATTCATCAAGGCACTGCTGTTGTGGGCATGTTTGGCGGCGAGGAGCGCTCTGACTATACGGCGATTGGTCCAAGCGTCAATATTGCTGCTCGGCTTCAAGAAGCGGCTCAACCGGGTGCAATCTTAGTGTCGGCGGCAGTGGCAGATTATCTCGACGAGGATATTATGACCAAAGAGAGCCCGTTGAAGCTTAAAGGGGTTGATGAAACCGTTCTAACCTTCTCCGTCAATCCTCATGTACCAGCGCCAGCGATCGCTTAGGGAACAGAAATTCACCATCAGAGACTAGGATAGAAGGAATTCTGAAGGGGTTGATCCGGTATTCGATCCTTCAAAGGTAAAATTCATTCTGCTGAGTCTCTGGTTTCTTGAGGGCGTATGGCGCAGTTCTCGACTTACGATCGCGCAAACGATCGCCGCGATTCTCCGCTCTTCTGGCTGTTAGTGCTGGCAGGGTCGCTTGTTTTACATTTAGCAGTGTTGTTACTTGGACGGTGGTACCTTACCCAAACATCCAGATCTCAAGTCGCAGGATCGTCAAAGGCGATTGAATTTGTAGAAGTCGATCCGAACGCTTCTATCTCCAGATCGCAAGCGATCGCACCATCTAATACGGAAGCGAAGAGTTCTTCGTTGCCGCAAAATGCTTCTCCTCCAAGAGACACTGCTGAACCGTCTTCAACTGCGTCAATTCAAAGTTTTACAGCGTCCCCGCCGCCGGTTCGCTCACGCCCAAGTTCTTCTCCTCAGCCTCTAGCACCCGTCACTCAACCTACTCAACAAGGAGTGCCAGAAACGCCTTCTAACAGACCGCAATCTACTAATCCAGAACCAGATCGAGAAGAGTCCCGTCCGTCTCCCACGCCCTCTACTAATCCCTCCACGCGACCCGCTCCGCCAAGTTCTGAAGGATCGTCAACCAGTCCGCTCCCCAATGCGCAATCCCCCTCTCGTCCGTCTACTCCAGACTCACAGGCAGGTGGAAACTCGAATCCAGCTACGTCTACTCCAGACTCGCGCCCATCTGACCCTTCTACCCCAGAAGTGCCAGACACAGCCGCTTCAGGAACTCCATTGCCTCCTGTAAATTCTTCTTCAGGTCAGCAACCTCTGCCAAGCGGCGCACAGACGTATCAAGGGCAGATCGTTGGTCAGCTTGCAATCCCGGCCTCGGCGCGCCAAACGAGTGCAAAAAGCGCCGCCTTAATCAGTTCCCTTCAGTCATTTGACATTGAGCCGAGTCAAATTGATGCTGCTCGTGATCTTAGAGGCGAGACTGTTTTGGAATTACTAGTCAACTTTTCAATTGATAATGAAACTGGGGAGTTTTTGCGGATTAATCAGATTCAGGACGATAGCCCCAGCTTATTGAGGCGCCCTGAGCTTGATCGAAGTCGGCTTAAGGAAATTGCTAGAAATGTACTTGAGGGAACACAGTACAAGGTTGTTGTAGAGCCTGGGCCTAATGGCAATATTTCTCCTGAATCGGATTGGGAGATTTTGTTACGCATCAATATCACCCCTGCTTCTTAACGTCACGCAATGCCCCAACGTTTTCGCCAGCTTGAGGTTGATTCTGCGGTTGACGATCGCTGCTCTTGGGCGCGTCGTTCTAAAATTTTTTCCGCCGAATCGTTCAACGTTGGATCGCGATAGGGAATCGCCGCACAAGTGTGCAAATGTTCTTGTTCCATCTGCGATAACGGTTGTAGCGATGAGTTTTGGCTCAGTGCGCCCACAGTTCCGTGCGCCCAGTCGTGCCGTAGATGCGATCGCTCTAGAGGAATCGTACCTATCTGAAACCCTGCTTCAATCAGAGCCGAGCGGACTGCCGCCGATCGCGAGTAGGTCGAAAGCAGCCCGGTTGAGCCTAAACAGGTAGCAACAGCCTGAAAAAATTCAACTGTCCAAAGCTGGGGGCATCGACGAGGAGAAAACGGATCAAAAAAGATTGCGTCCGCCTGAAACTTCCTCTGGCGGATGGTTTGAATAGATTGTCGAGCATCTCCAATTAGCAATCGCGCCTCTAGATGCGATCGCACACAGACATGATGCGTTGCCAGTGCCGTTAACACATTCTGAACAGTCGCTGACCACGGCTGAAGTAACGCTGGAGCCACTGCGCTCTTGGGAACCGTTGCATCTAATTCCAACCCATAAAGCTCAACTTGACAGGTCGGATTCACCGTCCAAATCACCTCTAACGCCGCCGCCGTGTTGTAACCCAAGCCATAGCAGACATCCAGCAGTTTAAGGCGGTTGGATTGGGCTTTCTGAGCCAGCCGAGTCGCCTCGGCAAATTTCTCAAAGGCTTCGGCTTTTGCCCCTTGATGACTGTGAAACGCTTCCCCAAATTCTTCGGAAAAGAAGGTGTAGGAGCCATCCTGCGTGAGTTGAGGAATCCAAAGCATTAGGAGATATGAGGGCTGCTTGTCGCGTTCCGATAGAGTGACGGAAGTTAAGTGTTACGGAAACAATGATATCGTCATGAACAAAATACCAGATTGCTTCAATGTGACTTTCCAACGATTTAGAAAACGATAGGATCTGCGTGAGAGTGACTGCCGTAAAACGAAGTCCTGTTTCCTCAGTCATTGCGTTGAGAATGGGGAATTCTGGCCGTTTGCCCATCTTGAATGATCAGCTTGATAGAGCGATCGCGAATTTTTATAGGCTGAAAGGTACTGGAACTCTTAATGTTTTGCTTGAATCAAGACAGTCAAGGCAATTGAGCGCAATAACACCTTAATTTCTCAAGTACAACAGCGGGGGATGTGGTCATCAGACTCACTGATTCGCCAGATTTCAAACCTTGGCAGGAGAACAATAAATCGGAACACTCACTCAACAGAAACGGTACAATCAGGGTTTGACGTTCCGGAGACCCCAATGCCTACCCTTGGTGTCAATATTGATCACATCGCCACCATTCGCCAAGCCCGCCGGACGGTGGAGCCTGATCCGGTTGCAGCTGCCGTTCTTGCCGAACTTGCCGGAGCTGATGGCATTACTGTTCACCTGCGCGAAGATCGGCGGCACATTCAAGATCGCGATGTGCGAATTTTGCGGCAAACCGTCCGCACTCACCTTAATTTGGAAATGGCAGCGACCGATGAAATGGTCGCGATCGCACTCGACATTCAGCCCGATTATGTCACTCTCGTTCCTGAAAATCGCGCCGAAGTCACCACAGAAGGCGGATTGGATGTGGCGGGAGCGCGCGATCGCATGGCTCATATTGTCAGCCAATTGCAAGATGCAGACATTCCGGTGAGTCTGTTTATTGATGCAGATTCAAACCAAATTGAAGCATCCGCTGCCAGTGGAGCAAAATTCATCGAACTGCACACCGGACAGTACGCTGAGGCAAAGACTGAACGCGATCGCGAGAAAGAATTGCAGATTTTGAAAGAAGGCTGCGATCGCGCCCTTCAAACCGGATTACGCATCAACGCCGGACACGGACTCACGTATTGGAACGTTTACCCTGTTGCATGTCTCCCTGGCATGGAAGAATTGAATATTGGACATACGATCATCAGTCGTGCCGCACTAGTCGGGTTGGAACGCGCCGTGCGAGACATGAAACACGCCATTCAAGGAGACCTTTAAAATGACAACTTACTACTACGTCTTAGCTAGCCAAAAATTCATGTTGGAAGAAGAGCCGACCTATGAAGTGTTGAAAGAGCGGACACGAAATTACGGAGAGCAAGAAAAAGAGATTGACTTCTGGCTGGTGAAGCAACCTGCCTTTCTAGAAGCGCCAGAAATGGCACCAATCAAAGCCGAATGTCCGAAACCAGCCGCCGCTATTATCTCGACCGATAAAACATTTATTACATGGCTTAAGCTGCGGCTAGAATATGTCATCACTGGAGAATTCCAACCTTCGGACACCATTCCGCAGCCGTTGGCCTCTCTAGAAACTGTTTCTTAAGCCCCCTTTAAACCGTCATGAGTCAGCTTAACTGCCGAAGTACCATAAAGCGACTTGCAGCCGCACAATTGGCTTTGCCAAGCTCCAGAGGAGCGCTAAGCATTTTTCTTGCGAGTGCTGGAGTCTTAATGTCTGCTCGAAGCGGACTTGCTCAAGCCTATCCGACCTGTCAACCGCCGCGATCGGATGAGTACTTGGTACTGGTGGTGAGCCAATCTGCCGACGCCCAGGCAAAAGTGCGTAGCACGCTCTCCAACAACGCAGATTCAACGATTTGCAACTACTTTCAAGACACCGTGACGCGGGTCGGTGGGTTCCGCAGTGCAGAATCCGCCACCTCTTGGGCAAATTACTTTAGTGGAACCGTTGGTTTGTCTGCGTTTGTGGCTCGTCCTTCTACTGGTGGAGCAATCAATGCTCAGCAACCGTGGGGCACACCGCCCAGCGGCTATTCAGGGGATTCCAGCGCTAATTCTACGTACAACCCACAACTCTTAGGAGGGGGTTATGCGGTGATTGTGCAGTACTACAATCGCCCGGAAGTGGCAGCACAGGTAAGCCAGACCTTGAATCGGCAGATCGGTCTGGCTTCTTACGGACAACGGCCTTTTCTGTTAGCGGCTCACACGACGGATCAACGCATTGCGGATTCTATCGTGCGATCGCTGAGCGAGCGAGGCTTCAATGCTACGGTGGTCGATAGCCGTCAGGTCGTATTGCTCAAGCCATCTGTGAGCTTGTCAGGAATTGGGGGGAGCTAATCGATGAGTCGCGCAAGGAACGGCGGGAGATTAAAATTGTGCCGCTCTCTCGGCTATGACAACCCCTAATTGGTGTTCCGTCAAGCTTTAAAGAATCGCGGCCCAACGACCGCTAAACCACCATTGCCCCGCAATCGAAATGGCCACTCCTAAAAGCGATCCGACGATCACTTGAAAAGGCGTGTGACCCAACAGTTCTTTCAAGCGATCTTCAGTAAATTGGTGTTCGCCCTGGAAAAACTCGTCAATAATCTGATTCAAAATCCGAGCTTGTTTTCCTGCCGCTTGGCGCACGCCTGCCGCATCGTACATCACCACAAAGGCAAGGATCGTTGCGATCGCAAACTCTGTACTGCCCCATCCGTCCGTTAGCCCCACTCCAGTTGCTAACGCCGTCACTAGTGCAGAATGGGAACTTGGCATTCCCCCGGTTTCTACTAGCACGCGGAAATTGATCTTGCGATGTCGAACCAATTCGACAATTAATTTCGCCGCTTGAGTAGAAAGGCACGCAACGAGGGCAATCAGCAGCACCTGATTATTGAGAATGTCGCCAAAGTCCTGCATAGAAGGGAAGAGAGGGATGAGGGATAAATACAGAGTGTGCTGGAGAAAATGCTTGAATGCTGGAAGAGACTGAAATTACACGTTCATCTCTCATCCTCATCTCTCCATCAATTGGTTCGAGCCGTGATAAAGTCTGCGATCGCCATCAGCGGATAGGCTTTTTCGCCGTAGGGAGACACGTCTGACTTTGCCTGTTCAACCAGCTTTTGGGCTTGTTTACACGACTCATCGACGCCCCATAGCTTAGGGTAAGTTGCTTTCTCAGCGCAAACATCCTTGCCCGCCGTTTTGCCCAGTTCTTCAGACGATGAGGTGATGTCCAACACGTCATCTACGATCTGGAAGGCAAGCCCGATCGCCTGTGAATAGCGGGATAATCGCTGTACATCCTCATCAGACGCACCTGCAATAATGGCACCGCTTACTACAGAGGTTTCCAATAGGGCCGCCGTTTTGTGGGTGTGAATGAAATTCAGGGTCTCTATCGTAACGTCTTTTGCTCCTTCGCAGTCGAGATCGACGACTTGACCCCCAACAAGCCCCGCTGCACCGACTGCCCGGCCAAGACGAGCAATCACTTTCATTAATCGATCAGCAGGGACGTTGTGAGTTTCTTCGGCAATGTGTTCAAAGGCGTAGGCCAACAGTCCGTCTCCTGCCAAAATCGCAACGGCTTCGTTAAACACCTTGTGGTTAGTCAGTTTGCCGCGCCGATAATCGTCGTTATCCATGGCGGGCAGGTCATCGTGAATCAGAGACATGGTATGGATCATCTCCAGCGCACAGGCAGTGGGCATGGCCATCTCCATTGTGCCGCCTGCAAGTTCGCAGGTGGCGAGACAAAGAATCGGGCGTAAGCGCTTTCCGCCTGCTAGGAGAGAATAACGCATCGACTCATAAATCCGTTCAGGATAGATAACCGGGAGACTGCGATCGAGTGCCGCTTCAACGAGTTGCTGCCGTGCGGCTAAATAGGCCTTCAGATCGAAGGATTTGGCTTTATTAGTTTGGGTCTCACTGGTTGCTATCATGCGGATTGCCTCTAACGATTTTAAAGGGATGAAGAATGAGGGTGAATTGAAGAGGTTTAGCGTTCATTACGGCTTAAATTCAACGCTTGTCCCTGGGTGCGGAGCCTTGCCGCGGGTGTTCTTAAAATTTTTGCGAGTAACTCCATACAGTATTGTGCAACAGCATGGTCACAGTCATCGCACCAACTCCACCCGGAACAGGAGTGAGGTAGCGTGCGATCGCTTGCACTGCACTAAAATCGACATCTCCAACGAGGCGACTTTTGCCTGCTTCATCAGTGATGCGGTTGATGCCTACATCTACCACAACTGCGCCCGGTTTTACCATGTTGGCAGTGATCAGATTTTGGCGACCGACAGCGGCAATTAGAATGTCGGCACTGCGGCACAGTGCGGCAAGATCGTGCGATCGCGAGTGCGCGATCGTCACGGTGGCATCGGCTTCTAAGAGCATCATCGCGATTGGTTTGCCGACTAAAATGCTTCGACCGACGACAACGGCTTGCTTGCCTTGCAGGTCAATGTTGTACTCCTCTAAAAGCCGCATCACGCCTGCGGGCGTACAGCTTCGTAACCCCGGTTCTCCGCGCACAAGACGACCGAGGTTCATGGGATGCAAGCCATCTGCGTCTTTATCAGGATGGATCTGATTGAGCAGTGCCACGCTATCGAGATGGTCGGGCAGGGGAAGCTGAACGAGAATGCCATCCACGCGATCGTCACGGTTGAGAGTCTGGATCACTTGCTCTAGTTCTGCTTGCGTAGTGTCAGTAGGAAAGTGAGTGCCGAAGGACACAATTCCAACCGCTTCGCAAGCGCGTTCTTTGTTGCGTACATAGGCAGCACTGGCTGGGTTGTCTCCTACCATCAAAACAGCCAAACCTGGAGCGCGCCCGTGCTTAGCTTGCAAGGTTTTCACCTGTTCTGTTAGCTCCGCTTGCATTCGCAGAGCTAAAGCTTTTCCATCTAGTAATTGAGCGACAGAAGACATAAGGTGCGCAACGACAACAGCACAACGAAAGACATCTCAGCAAAAAATGCTGAGAAACAATTGACACTAGAAAGACTTTTCTTACAATGAGTATGCAATAGTTCTAATGCCGTTTGCCCTTCGTTTGACAAACTTTTCTTAGTTTCGCAGATTCGGGCGATCTTATGGCAAAAAGACGATAGAAGCTTATCTCGACTCTCAATTTCCCCTACCCTGAGTCAGCGATCATGCGTCTCCCTCCTTTGATCCTTCATCAGAGTCTCGGTTTACTCTGTTTCGCTAGTTTGGTGAGTTGCACAGGTTCTACGGCTCCTGGAACGGTTTCGCCAGGAGAGCGAATGTTATCGGTGTTTGATTTTGGCAACATTACAAAGGTTCGTGATATTGGGAAAAATAAAAGACATTTCTCGGTGCATGTGCGGGGTGTGGTTGGGGCGCAAGCTCCGTTGATGGGTGGTGTTCGTGCCTATGAGTTGAAGGATGAGACGGGCAGCATCTGGATTGTCACGACAAATCAGATTCCGATGCAAGGCACACCGATCGTGGTGAAGGGAACGGTTCGCTTGCAGCAAATTCAAGTCGGTGGACAAGATCAGAGCACGGTGTATTTAGAACAGCGGAAGGTGGAAAGTAGCTCGTAATTGCAACCGCGACCCTTTAATCAAGAGGGCTTTTCTGTTCTGCTTTAGAGGTTCGGGCGAGTCTCAATGAGGTCAGATCAACCAAGCCAACGAGCCTCTTGCAAGCATAGAGAAGCTTTTGCTTGAAATGCAAGAAGCGTTGGTGCAAACCCGACAAGCAGTAATTAACGCGATCGCAGACCAAAAGTTTGCTCAGCAGCAATTCGATCAGGCTATTGCAGAGGCAACAAAATTGCAAAGACGGGAGCGACCTGCTCCAGAAAAGGCAGCTTGCAATACGACATAATTATAGAGATTTGTCGGGAAACGAAAGATAAACGACTATTTACTTGTTTTATTTGACGACAAATCTAATTTCTGTCGGTTCCTGGCAACTTAACCCACCATGCCTTTCGATCCTACATTTACTGATCGGTTGCGTCAGAGCCGCGATCGCTTATTCACTTATCTTGATCACTTCGCTCAAGCCACGATTTTAGTGGTGGGTGACTTAACGCTAGATGAATTTCTTACGGGACGGGTCGAACGAGTCTCGCGCGAGGCTCCAGTTCTGATCTTGCGTCACGAAGAAACGCAACAAGTTCCCGGCGGCGGAGCAAATTCGATTTACAACTTTGCAAAGCTAGGAGCAACCGTAAAAGCCGTTGGATTACTGGGAAAAGATTTACAAGGGCAAGCACTACAGCAACTTCTTGAAACCGTTGGTGTGAATACAGACGGAATTTTTCTTGATCCGGATCGTCCAACGGTAACGAAAACTCGAATTTCGGGTCATGCCAGGCAATCTGTGACTCAACAAATTGTTAGAGTCGATCGCAAATCCGATGCGCTGCCAAGCCCAGAGCTTCAGCAACAGTTAGCCCAATACATTTTTGAACAAATTCATACTGTAGATGCGATCGTCTGCTCAGATTACGGCGATGGAACGTTAACCAAACCCGTGATCGAGGCGACGCTGAAGCATTCTCGCACGATCATTGATTCTCAAAAACAGATGCCTCAGTATCAGAAAGCGTTTATCTTCACCCCCAATCTACCAGAGGCAGAACTTGCGGTGGGCTATTCGATTACAGATACCCAAACACTATCTCAGGCAGGGCGCGATCTGCTGCGGCTCACTGGAGCAGAACACATTCTAATCACGCGCGGCGAACAGGGCATGACACTGTTTGACCAAAAGGGAACGCAACAGCATATCCCCGCGTTTAATCGCACTAAGGTGTTTGATGTTACGGGAGCCGGGGACACCGTGGTAGCAGCGCTGACATTAGGGTTAAGCGCGGGAGCGACAGTATGGGAAGCGGCAGTGTTGGGTAACTTGGCAGCAAGTATTGTTGTGCGGCAATTTGGCACGACAACGACAGATGCGATCTCCATCAAAACCGCGCTAGAAACCCTTTTAGCTGAACTGAGCGAGTTGCTGTAAGAACTGCTGCTCCTACCCTATTTCTATCCACAGCGAGAAGATAATTTATTGATTTTGCTTCAATCTAAAACTCCATTCGTTCTAGGGCGGCTTTCATGGAAACCTATGATGTGGTGATTATTGGCGCAGGGCACAATGGATTGGTTTGTGCGGCTTACTTGCTTAAGGCGGGTTACCGCGTGTTGCTTTTAGAGAAGCGATCCGTTCCGGGAGGAGCCGCAACCACAGAAGAGGTGTTACCCGAAGATGCACCTGGGTTTAAGTTTAATCTGTGCGCCATTGATCATGAATTCATTCATCTAGGCCCAGTCGTCGAGGAATTAGAACTGGCTAAGTATGGGCTAGAGTATTTGTTCTGCGATCCTGTCGTTTTCTGTCCCCATCCTGACGGAAAGTATTTTCTAGGACATCGCTCGGTTGAAAAAACTTGTGCCGAGATTGCCCGCTACAGCCCGCGCGATGCAGAGCGCTATGCTCAGTTCACTCAGTATTGGCAGCAGGTGCTGAACGCAATGTCCCCCATGTTCAATGCCCCGCCTAAATCAATCATTGATATTGCGGGCAACTATAACCTCAAGAAAATTCGAGATCTGGTTTCTGTTGTGGGATCGCCCATCAAGACCCTGGATCTGATTCGCACCATGCTCAACAGCGCAGAAGATGTCGTCAACGAATGGTTTGATTCAGAATTTCTCAAAGCTCCGCTGGCACGACTGGCAGCCGAGCTAGGTGCGCCACCCTCTCAAAAAATGCTAGGCATCGGCATGATCATGATGGCAATGCGGCACAATCCTGGTATGGCAAGACCCAAAGGGGGCACAGGGGCACTGGTTCAGGCGTTGCTCAATCTGGTCAAGACATTAGGCGGCGTGATCTTAACCGATCAGCAGGTGAAGCAAGTGCTGATCGATGATGGTCGTGCTGTGGGTGTCCGTACCGCGAATGGTAAGGAGTACCGAGCGACCAAAGGCGTAATCTCAAATATCGATGCTCAGCGCGTGTTCTTGCACCTACTGAACCCCGCCGAGGTCGATGCTGCCGATCCGACGTTGCGTGAGCATCTAGAGCGCCGGATTGTCAACAACAATGAAACGATTCTCAAAATTGACCTGGCGATGTCAGAGCCACTGAAATTTGAGCAATACAATCATCGCGATGAATACTTAATTGGTTCAGTGCTGATTGCAGATTCGGTGCGGCACGTGGAAAAATCGCACACTGATCCGAGCCAAGGCATCATCCCAGACGACGATCCATCAATGTATGTCGTACAACCAACGATGCTTGATCCCTCAATGGCTCCAGACGGTAAACACACAGTTTGGATCGAGTTCTTTGCGCCCTACAAGATTGCTGGATTGGAAGGGACAGGCAAACACGGGACAGGTTGGACAGACGAGATCAAGAATCAGGTTGCCGATCGCTGCATTGACAAACTGGCTCAGTATGCGCCGAATGTAAAGCGGTCAACGATCGCGCGGCGGGTAGAAAGCCCGGCGGAATTGGGAGAGCGATTAGGGGCAGTCAATGGCAACTACTATCACATTGATATGACTTTAGACCAAATGATCTTTTTCCGTCCTCTACCCGAAATCGCCAACTACAAAACGCCGATCGAGGGGCTGTTTCTGACAGGAGCTGGAACCCATCCCGGCGGGTCAATTTCAGGGATGCCGGGACGCAACTGCGCGCGTGTCTTTCTGCACACGCAGCAACCCGTCACACAGAGGTTGCGCGATGCTAAAGAATCAGTGCAATCTACAATTTCTTCTCTGTTCCGTCGTTCCTAGGATGATGGGATTTCTAAAGATTCTGTTTGCGCCAGTACGATTAGCGCTAGGCATAACTCCGCCGGAATCGCACTCAGCGTCATGATTCAGCTTGCCTAGATTCGTTTTGCAATCGCGCTAATTCCACTGTCAGCGTTTCTTCTAGCGTTTCAATCACCGTCTGTGGATCAACCGCTTGTTGCATCGCCTCTGCCTCCGGATCGTAGCGATCGCTGACCTCCGGTAAATCTTGTCGGAGTTCCTCTACTAGGGCAATCACTTTTGCAATTTTCTGCTCAGCCAAAAGGTTCAGTTGTAAGCTGAGTTGAGCGCGTTGTTCAGCTAAATACTCTTGCCGACTTTGCCGCACTAACACGCCAGCCGTCATCAGCAGCGAGACAATGCTAATCGTTTTGTCGAGTCCCTCAAACGGTGGGGGATCAAAGTGAGGAATGCCCCACGCGGCAGGCAAAAGATTGGGAAGTAGCCAAAGCGCGATCGCAGCCATCAGTCCGTATAAAAAAGCAGGACGCCCAAAAAAACCAGTGATGAGTTCAACTCTACGTTGATGAGGGGCAACATCTCGTTCTGCTTTGGTTTGCAGCGCAATAATCGTCTGGATGGTTTCACCAATTGGATCGGGGAGGGGAGCCGTTGGAAGAATGTTTCGCGGGGCGGCGCGGCGACCAAACATAGAGAAGCCTTTTCTAGTTGCCATGTTTAATAATAACGACCAAAAGATACGCCCTTAAGGTAAGCCTCGATCGAGCTATGCCGCTAGAAGCCTAAGGCTGAACTTTACGATCGCTAGAGACAAGCTGCGAGGGACTTGAGATCGAGAAGTTGACACTGCCGCAGAAAATCTCACCGAGTACTTATTTGCCGAAAAAAGCCTTGATCTGATCAAAAATCGTTTATCACGACAAAGGCATCCCCAATCGTAGGAATGCCGAAAAGTTGAATCGCCGCCGTAGAATTTTTCTGATAACGTCAAGCTCTTCGCCGTCCTCCCGTCCGACGCGATCGGCTGAGGTCATACTCAAGCGCCGCACCAATGCCAAACAAAACAGCACTAAACACCCAAAATACTTCTAGCAATCCGCCACTTTGATAGTCAGGGTAGCCCGGAAACAGAGGACTGGTCGCGTACTTCAGCCACATATCAGCAATGTAAAGCGAGAACGCTGCCGCCGCAATCATTCGCCACGATTGCGAGAATCGCCCGCCCCAGAAGGCAAGCAACAACGTCGTTGCAATAATAATGATAAACACATCGGCAATGACGTAGAAGTAATTGACAAAGGCTTTCAGAGGTTTGAGCCCGTCTTCGATCGCGTTCACCCATTCTGGTACAGGTTGTTTAAGCTCCTCTGCTTTAGAAGGAATCTTTGGAGCCACCCCACCAGACGGACTCGGCAGCGGGCTGAGTTGTGGCGCAGGACTTGAGCTAGGCGTGACGGATACTCTCGGAGAGGCTAGAGTGCTAGGTTTTGGTGACGCCACAACAGGTTTTTGAGGCTTCACCGGAGCCGTTTGTGCCGAAACTGGAGCGATGCCAAATAGATCGGCTTGAGGAGCATCCTGAGCATTGCCCGCGATCGTAATCGAAGTTGCCAGCGCAATATTCACAGCGGCAATCCCAGCAACAACACCCCACTGCCATAGTTCTAAATTGAGGCGACGATCGGCGAATGCCATGACCATTCCCCAACCCAGACAAAGGTAAGTGAGAATGTAAAAGAAATCGCCCGGAGAGACATCAGGCTCTTGGTTGAATCCGACTTCCCACACAGTAAATAAAATGCTGCCAAGCACATAGAACAGCATTCCTAACCCAATGCCCAGCCAAACTCGACGACCACTCACAATCTGTGGACTCAGCCAATTTCTAAAACACAAGATAGCGGCTGAGGCAAACGCCGCAATTTCAAACACGGCGGTTCCCAAGAGGTACCAACTTTCGCGGTCTTTGCCAGGATCAGCAACACTAAACAACAGAAAAAATAGCAGGGCTAAGACCGCCCAAATGATTTCTGCAAACACAATCGTTTGCACCGATGCAAATTTGGTCGCAGATTTTCCTAGTGAACTACTCATACGTTGATTTTCAATAGAACAAGGGGAATGGGTTTGGGTGAGTCCTAGCGTAAAAACAGCTATCCCTTAAATGAACTGTTTGTCACTACTGCCATAACTTACCGACGGGCGATTGGCGCATCCAATTTAGAAACTGAGTGCGATCGCTCGGTGATAAATCTTGCAGAGCCTCTAAAATGCGGGATACAAAAGGAGACTTACCAAAATAGGATTTGCTGAGACGATGCAGCTCTTGCAGCAGCACACTCAAATGCTTATCTTGCCAAACAGGAGTTTGCTGACTGTTGAGTGGGTCAACAGTCAGCAGATGTTTGATTGCCTCTGGAGTCTCTGCTTCAGGAAATCGCCCTTTCGAGAAGACATCTGCCATTTCTTTCTGAAAGGTTGCCGCTTGCTTGGTACCCATAAAATCTTCGATATCGATATACACCGCTTGCAGCATCAGCAGACAGGCTTGAGTAAATACGGTGGGTGTCACCCCTCCAACAACACCGCTAGGGGCTGCTTCGTTGCCTAACTGATCGAGGCGAATTTTGCCCCAAACACTATAGCGTTCTGGTTCTTCTAATAAAACGCAGGCTTTCCCTTGGTTATCGGTTAGCTCGCGCCAAAATGCCCTTGCCTCTTCCTCTTGGTTGGCTTGGAACACACTGATAAGTCGAAAGGTCTGCCCCTGATAGGACAGAATCGGAACTTTTTGATCACGTTTAGGATGTTGAATGCTGGTGATTTCAACATCCTGCCGTTTCAGGATGAACATAAAACAGCTAGAGGAGGGGTATGGGATTGCGAGACACGATCCCCGTAAACAGTTGCCATTATGCCTGCGATCGTTGGAATTGACGCGGCAATTCAGTCATTGGACTCAGCAGCGTGTCATTGCACACATGTTTCAGAACAAATGTCTCACACCTTTGAATTCCCTTTTTCTAGCGCTCGATTTACATACGCCTTATAAAATCCGAGCCATCTTGTAGATTAAGACTTGTAGATTGAGAGATGTTAAGTTTTCTATTTTCACTCCAAAAATTCTTCTCAAAGGGAGGCTCTGTCATTGGTGTTCTGTCTACCCTGGTTTCCAATTCCTCCAGAGCCGTCTATTATATTTAAATACATTTCCCCTTGGGTACTTAGCTCAGTGGATAGAGCAACCGCCTTCTAAGCGGTCGGTCACAGGTTCGAACCCTGTAGTACCCGTTGATGAGAAAAAATTAATTACAGAAAATTTAAGCTTAAAGAACCTTGAGTTTAGAGAAACCTTGACTTTAGTAGAAGTTCTGCGGTTTCGTGAGACACTGCTGATATTTTGAAAGAACGGATTGAGGCGAATTCCATCACAATGAGTCATGGGTAGGTCATGAATGAGTCATGGTGTCCTGAAGAGGAGGTTAGAATTCGTAGTTTGTAAGGGAGGAATTTGCGTTGTGGCACAAAGCAACGACATCGCCCGTCATGAAATTTGAGATGAGGAAAGCATGAACTTCTTTGATGTACCACACCTACAGCAAACGATCGAGTACTTAGGGTTCTGGGACGGTTTGTTTGTCATTTTGGGGATTATCTTTGCAGAGTCTGGGTTGCTGATAGGGTTTTTCTTGCCGGGAGACAGCCTGCTGTTTGTTTTGGCGTTACGCTCCTCGGCCACTTTTTGGGACAAATTCTGCCTGCCGAGCAACTCGACAAGTACCCCTTGCCGATTATCCTAATGATTATTGTTGTCTCATTATTGCCGTCTGTTTTTCATATCTACCAAGACCGACAATCTAACCGACCTTGAAACATCGCTCTAGCTACTGGCAGATTCTTCCCTACGTGCGCCCTCAGTGGAAAACCATTGCACAAGCGATGGCCTGTACTCTGGTCTTTACGGCGACGTGGCCCATTTTGGCATGGCTGGCTCAGCAGATGTCTGAGTTGATCGCGGCGGGAAAAGTGAGTGCCGTGGCTCAACTAGCAGGTTTCGCTGCCCTAGTTTGGGGGAGCCAAAAGCTGGTTCAGTACGGACAGGATACGCTGATGGCAAAGGCGGCGTTATCCATTGCGCTGCAACTGCGGCAACAGGCGTATGCCCATATTCAACAGTTGAGTCTGAGCTATTTTGAAACGGCGCAAACAGGGGATTTGGCGTATCGACTGACGGAGGATGTTGATCGCATCGGCGAAGTGATCAATAAGGTGTTTCATCAGTTTGTGCCAAACGTGCTGCGGTTGGTGATCATGCTGATTTACATGGTGATTCTCAACTGGCAGTTAACGCTTGCAACGCTAATTGTGGCTCCCCTAATGGCGTTTCTGATTGCCTGGTTTGGTGAGAAACTGCGATCGCTCTCTTACCGGAGCCAAAATCGGGTTTCGGATCTGTCGGCACTGCTGATTGAGATGTTTAGCGGGATTCGGCTCGTTCAGGCGTTTGCGGCAGAAGACTACTCGATTGAGCGGTTTAATCATGCGGCGAGGCGCAATTGGCAAGCCAAATATGGAACCGAGCGGCTTAGAGCGATTCAATACCCAGTGGTGGGCTTTTTAGAAGCGTTGAGTATGCTGTCGCTGTTGATGGTCGGCGGGATTCAGATCGCTCAAGGCAACTTAACCGGAAGTGGCTTTATTAGCTACATTGTGGCAGTGGTGATTTTGTTTGAGCCGATCGCGACGGTGACCAATAATTACAACGAGTTTAAGCAGGGAGAAGCCTCGGTCGATCGCATCTTTGAGTTGCTCAACTTAAAGCCTTCTATTGTCGAAAAACCGAACGCTTCCTCACTCCCGTCTGTCAATGGCAAAGTTGAATTTGATCAGGTCAGTTTTGCCTATCAAATTGGCAGACCTGTATTGCAAGATTTAAATTTGCGGGTGCTGCCAGGAGAAATGGTGGCGTTGGTTGGAACTTCTGGAGCCGGAAAAACTACGCTCGTCAATTTAATTCCTCGCTTTTACGATCCGCAAGCGGGAGAAATTCGGGTAGACGGCATTGACATCCGAGATATTTCGCTCAAAAGTTTGCGACGGCAGATCGGGATCGTGCCGCAAGAAACGACTTTGTTTACGGGCACGATCGCGCAAAACATCGCGTTTGGACAGGCTAAATTTGACCTAGAGGTGGTGAAGGAAGCCGCGAAGATTGCCAATGCTCATCAATTCATTAGTCAGTTTCCCGACGGCTATAACACCTGGGTCGGTGAGCGCGGCGTGAATTTGTCGGGCGGACAACGGCAACGACTCGCGATCGCACGAGCCGTCTTGCTTAATCCCCGCATTCTGATTCTCGATGAAGCCACGTCTGCGCTCGATTCTGAATCTGAGGCGCTGGTACAAGAAGCCCTAGAACGCATTATGGAGAGCCGAACAGTTTTCATTATTGCCCATCGATTGGCAACAGTACGGCGGGTTGATCGGATTTTGGTATTAGAAAAAGGCCGGGTAGTTGAATCTGGCACGCATCAGGAACTGATTGCCGAAGGTGGAAGATACGCAGGGTTTTACGCTCAGCAGTTTAGTTGAATTAGAAAATTCAGCTTGGCAGCAGATTTAATTCATTCGCTGCCAAGCTGAAGACATGATTGACGAGAACTATTATGTTGTGGTTAGCAATGTAGGTTCTGTTTCTAATTCTGATGCTGAAGTGATTAGCATTTCTCTCAACTTGTAGCCTGAAGGCACAAGCTTAGTCATAAGAGATGCGACATAAATGCTAAATTGCTAACTATTTCGTTTACTTTTGGACTTTGTTCAATTCTCATTAGTATCAACGTTTGAATTCTGCTGTTCTAACGATTGAAAAATCTATCTATCTGTCTGCTGATAGACCAAATCTGTACAAGGTGTATATATGCATGTTGTGTCCTTCAAGCCGCAGGTTCCTCTCTTATCGAAGTGGACGACACCAGGAGTAGCGATTGCAGATATTTCTCACGATTCACCGTCGCTTAGAATGTGGCAAAGCCATTCTCTCCAAAATTGCGTTTTGCGCTAATCGCGACACGGCATTTCTACATACAAATCATTTCTACACACAAATAAAGAATGATGGTGGAATTCATTTCTTGGTGCGTGTTTTGTGTACCTAAAATGCAACAATAATAAGAGCTATTCCCATCCACGAAGCATTCTAGCCCTAGCTTAGTTAACTCGCGAAGAGTTAACTTAAGTCAGAACGTACGCATTCTCCCTCCAAAATCCTCAAGTTCGGAAGATTATCTGCTCTCTAAACGTGAGACACGGAGGCAAATTTTTGATGAATGTACGTAATCCCTATGAATTAACGCTTTGCCTAAAGGATGAGGGGTGTTATAGACAGCTTTTAGGCACTGAATCATGACCCATCAACTACGACTGTCACAGAAGGTAGAGTGGCAGCCTATCACCTTCATCGATCTGACGACTCTGCTTCTGGCGATTTTTGCCCTTTCCTCTGCTGCTATTTTTATTCGATTAAACGAAGAAAGTTTAGGACCGAATTCAACCATTTTTAACCGATTCTGGGTCGGAGCGATCGTACTGGGCGTGGGACAAGTGATCACGATGCACCGCCGACCGCCTGCTGTTGCACCACCACAACCCTTTACAGGGCAAACGTTACTTCTGCTAATCGCGATGTCCTGCACGTTTGTCGGGACACTACTCGCGTGGGCTTGGTCACTGACCCAGACTGGAGTGGCCAACTCCAACTTATTTCATAACGTGACGCCTTTATTTACTACGATCGGGGGATGGCTGTTTTTGAGACAACGGTTTGACAACCGTTTTTTAGTCGGGATGGCGCTCGCGCTTGGCGGAGCGGGCTTGATTGCAGTACAAGATTGGCAAGTTTCCGGTGAACACTTCGTCGGCGATGCCGCCGCGATCGGATCAGCCGTGCTATCGGCAGCCAATCTGATGTTGGTCGAACACTTACGAACCCGATTTTCTGCCTCAACCATTCTGCTGTGGTGTTCTGCGATCGGAGCTGTTTTAACCTTGCCAATTGTATTGCTAACCGGAGAACCTGTGTTTCCCAACACTGGGTCGGGTTGGATATGCGTGATCGCGATGAGTGTGATTTGTCAAGTCATTGGGCAAAGTCTTCAGGCTCACAACCTGAAGCGCTTTTCGGCAGGTTTTGTTGCGGTGTTTCTGCTGCTCGATCCGATTCTGACGGCAATTTTTGCCTGGATAATATTTGCCGAACAGATTAGCGTCGCCAGTGGACTAGCGTTTGGCTTAGTCTTAATTGGGATCTATTTAGCAAAGTCTAGTCAAGGCATTGATAAAGAGCGCCAAGATGATGCTTTATTCAATGGGCCATCTGAACTGGTTTCGCCAAGCCTGAAAGGATAAGTACTTTAGAACTAGCAGCACCAGCCCTAGACGCCCAGTAAACCCTTAATACATAGTAAATGTTAAGCTATTATCTCATTTTCTCCAATGCGTCTTTCATGTTCGGCGGCAACCGTCGCATCACCTTTCCATTCTGCAAATCCACGGCCACCAGCGTAATTCGACCCGTTAGAAACAGCACCTCGCCGTTGAGCGATTGAATCTGGTAATCGCAGTGAATTCTGACGCCTTCCATATCCCCAATCCGGGTCTTAACAATTGCCTCCATGCCCATTCGCATCGGTTGGTGATAGCGAAGGGATGCTTCAATTACAGGGAGATTGCAGCCCGCAGCGACCAAATCGGCAAACTCAATTCCCAGCGATCGTAAACATTCAATACGAGCTTCTTCCATCCAGGTCAAATAGGTTCCATGCCAAACTATGCCCGCGTAGTCAGTATGGTGAGGATGGACTTTCACCAAATACTTAAACCAATCTTCTGCAACGACAGACAACGAAGGTTGGATAATGTTGGAAGTGGGGAGTTGAGATTGTTCTGTCACGTTCACGATCGTCCTACAAAAATCACGACTAGACCTGACTATGAGTAACGGAAAGTGTAGTTCACAGGATTACTGTTGAGCGATATGTTTCCGCTTTGCTCTAGTCTAATTAAACCGAGGTAATGCGATGATAGAAAAAATTTTACTGGCTGATTCAGGAACCGGACACTCCGAAGAGATGTTAAAAGCGCTGATGGAGATTCCATCGATTCAGCGTGCATCGGTAACGGTACTGCATGTTGTTCCCGAACAGGTCACGTCTGAGGCGATGTCGCAGCGTTGGGAAGAAGGCGGAAAGCTGTTAGGAAAAGCCGTTGAATCGCTTAAGCTTGACCCGAGCCGGATGACTGCCATTCTCCGCCAGGGCGACCCGAAAGACGTTGTTCTTAAGGTTGCAGATGAAATTGATGCTGACTTAATCATCATGGGGTCGCGCGGTCTAAAGCGGCTCGTCTCGATTTTAGAAAATTCTGTTAGTCAGTATGTGTTTCAGTTGACCTCGCGCCCGATGCTGCTGGTAAAAGATGATATCTATGTTCGAAACCTAAGCCGGATTACCGTTGCGCTCGACAAATCGGAAGCCGCAAAACACTGCCTCAATCTTGCTCTATTTCTATTGCGTGACATTCAGGGCGGACAACTCAATTTAGTGAACGTCAGTGCTGATCCAAAAGTGACAGCCGATAAAAAAGGCGCAGAGGCTGAAAAAGATCCAGTGTTTGCCAGCGCGATCGCAGATGCTAAACGCTTAGGCATCAACTATCGCTGCATTGTGACAACGGGTAAAGCGGGAGAAGCAATTTGCCGAGTGGCAGAGGAAGTTAAAACCGATCTGCTGATGCTTGGATCGCCCGATCGTCGTCCCTCGATCGCGAAAGGATTACCAGACCTCGATCGCTTGTTGGGTACCTCGCTATCTGACTATGTTCGAGTTTATGCAAACTGTCCGATTTTATTAACCAGAACAGTAGGATAGGTTGCGCTTTGAGTTAATGATTCTCCATTAGCAGCGGATGAGTAGCGGCTGTCAGAATATAGTGAATGAGTTGTTGATTTCATCCTGTTAATCTCACCCATTAGTTGCGGAGCATTGCAAGGCATCCGCTACTCATCCGCTGCCACTCTGCGTGTTGTACCTGATGCTAGATGCGAGTTCACTTGTGGCATAGACGAAGCGATGGTTAGATGTGTAGTCTAACCATCGCTTCAGCATTTAGCGGCGTAATCTTGATCAAGGATGAACGTTGAGAGGGGATAGTTTATCCTTTACCCTTTTTCGGCAACGTTGCTCCCGAAACGTTGCTTATGATGCCCTAACGCTTAGACCGCTCCCGGCCCTTTGCCGCGCTGATCGCCCTCCGTGGTTAGCTTCCCTTTTTCATCCTGATTGATTTCGTGGTACTCTTCAACGCGCTCTGCTTCTGCTTCCGCTTCTGCTTGTTTTGCATCGCCCGGAACCTCGTAATACATTTCCGGCTCGACGGCGTAGTTGTTCACCAGTCCTTCCTTATCAACCGTATATCCATCAGTTGTATGTACGCTCTCATTATCCGTCTGATCGTCTGTTGCGGCACTCGCTTCTCTCTCTTCAGTCGGAGTCGTCTTGAATTGATCGCCTTCTCGTTCCCTACGAGCTGCCGTCTCTGCTGGAACAATCCCGCGATCGTAATGATCGTCTTGCATCCGTTCTGCTGAATCGGTAGCAGTTGTTTTAGTGTTGCTAGAATCTTGACTCATAATTTTCTCACTTGTAATGATTAGTTTACATTCAGGCGAAACCGTAACAAAACTTAGTTGGTTCCTAACAGTGATTAAACAACAGTGAACACACAAAAACCTCGCTCAGTAAGCCTTACGTTTACCATGCTTAGTTTTATTGATTTATGTGTACCAAACAATTGTTGTTACATGTCTAAATGTATTGAATTTTCTATTCATGTAACTTTTATACGTCCTAACCTATCAGACATTCTGACTCAACTATGCCCCCCTTTGGATAGAAATGCATTAAGGTAAAGTTAACTGCGATCGCAATCTCACCTCATGCTTGAGTAGGAGTTTTATAACCGCGATCGCTTAAAGATTTATTTCTGTAGATTGATGCTTTAGAGAGCAAACCCCACTACTTTTTTAATTATCAGAAGAGAAAATGGACTAGGCGGAATGAGCTAGTTTATCTTTGAGTTATTTACCTCTGAGTTAATGCTCTTCTGATAAGTCAGTAACTATCACTAAATTAAGTATCTAAAATCAAATCAATTAAGGAGTAATGTCATGAGCTTAGAAGAAAGAGCGAAGGCAGCAGCTAAAAACATTGAAGGCAAAGTGCAAGAAGCTGTAGGTGAGATAACAGGTGATCCTAAAGATCAAATGGCAGGGAAAGCAAAGCAAGTAGAAGCGGCGGCTCGTCATGTCAAAGAAGATATCAAAGATGACTTTAAGCGTGACGTAGACCAAGTGTAATTTCTGCGCTTCGTATCCGCGATTCGGTAGTGTTGTAGACCTGTTGATCAGCTTCGATGCCGCGCTTGTAAAGACGCGATTAATCGCGTCTTTACAAGCGCGGCATCGAAGGATGTGTGAATTCTAATAGTTTTGGGTATTGCCGCACCTAGCACAAAGCGCAACTTCAGAAAAAATAGCTCTGCTAAGCTCCTGAGGGCAATTGCCCCAATTTCTGTTTCTTCTTAACCGCAACTTAACTCTTCAGCTAGATGCCCATTCATTGACTCAAATCTCTTCTGTTCTTTCACCCACGCCCATTCATTAACTACTATCAACTGCGACCCCAAACCTGGTAGATTTGGCAAAGTATCAGCACATAAAATTGAGCAAGATGAAAGTTCTAGTGATTGGTGGTGATGGCTATTGCGGTTGGGCGACAGCCTTGTACTTGTCAAATCGAGGCTATGACGTCGGAATTTTGGATAGTCTAGTGCGGCGACATTGGGATAACGAGCTATGCATCGATACCTTAACGCCGATCGCGCCGATTCAACAACGCTTGAAGCGATGGAAAGACCTCACGGGTAAAACGATCGATCTCTTCATTGGTGACATCACGAACTACGAATTTCTCGATAAATCACTCAATCAGTTTGAGCCAGAGGCAGTTGTTCACTTTGGCGAACAGCGCTCCGCTCCCTTCTCCATGATCGATCGCGAACATGCAGTGCTAACGCAGGTCAATAACGTCGTTGGAACGCTCAACTTGCTCTACATCATTAAAGAGCGCTTCCCCGATTGCCACTTGGTCAAGCTCGGTACAATGGGGGAATACGGCACGCCCAATATTGATATCGAAGAAGGCTACATCACGATCGAACACAACGGGCGCAAGGACACACTGCCCTATCCAAAGCAACCTGGAAGCATGTATCACCTCAGCAAGGTGCATGATTCTCACAATATTCATTTCGCCTGTAAAATTTGGGGCTTGCGTGCCACTGATCTTAACCAAGGCATCGTGTACGGGGTCTTGACTGAAGAAACGGGCATGGATGAATTGCTGATCAACCGCCTCGATTACGATGGCGTGTTCGGCACAGCGTTAAACCGATTCTGCATTCAAGCCGCAGTAGGTCACCCGCTCACAGTTTATGGAACAGGTGGACAGACTCGCGGACTGTTAGACATTCGCGATACAGTGCGATGCGTTGAGCTAGCGATCGCGACCCCTGCCAATCCGGGAGAATTCCGCGTCTTCAACCAATTCACCGAAATGTTTAGCGTGGGTGACCTAGCAAACATGGTTCAGAAAGCCGGATCAGCATTAGGTGTGAAAGTAGACGTTCAAAACGTGGACAATCCTCGCATTGAGAAAGAAGAACACTACTTCAACGCTAAAAACACCAATTTGCTAGATCTTGGACTTCAGCCCCACTTCCTGTCAGATTCACTGCTCGATTCGCTGCTCAACTTTGCGATGAAATACAAACATCGAGTCGATGAGTCTCAGATTCTGCCCAAAGTAACGTGGAAGCGATAGCTCATGCCCCTTCGAGTTTTGATATTGCTGCTGACAACGGTTCTGCCTGGATTAGGAGCAATGGTGCTCAGCACTTTTTATCTATTTGCGGATTGGACGGCATTAGATAAAAGTCATCAAAACTATGAAAGGCTCATTATCGCAGGCGCGAGTATGCGAGAGTTATCTATTGCAGAATCAGCAGAAATGCGACACCGCCTCAACTGTTTTGCAGAAGGCGTAGGCGTTCTACTAGGGAGTGTGATTGTTGCAATTGGCGTGCATGGATGCACACTCCCTAAGCAGCAGTAACCGTTTTATTGTTCACCTCTTCATTTATGCGAATCGCTTTATTTACTGAGACGTTTCTTCCCAAAGTTGATGGCATCGTTACTCGATTGCGGCACACGATCGATCATCTGCAACGCCTAGGTGATGAAGTTTTAATTTTCTCGCCAGATGGAGGGCTAACCGAATACAAAGGCGCAAGGATTTATGGCGTATCTGGATTTCCGTTACCATTGTATCCAGAATTGAAAATGTCGTTGCCGCGACCTGCGATCGGGTACGAATTATCGAACTTTAAACCTGACATCATTCACATTGTTAATCCTGCTGTCCTTGGATTAGCAGGATTGTTTTATAGCAAGACCTTAGATATTCCATTAATTGCGTCTTATCACACTCATCTGCCCGAATATCTTCAGCATTACGGCTTGGGTATGTTAGAAGGAGTACTGTGGGAACTCTTAAAAGCTGGACACAATCAGGCAGAGATCAATTTGTGTACGTCTACTGCCATGCTGCAAGCTCTTACAGAACACGGGATCGAGCGGGTCAACCTGTGGCAACGTGGAGTCGATACCGAAACTTTTCAGCCGCATCTCGCCAGTTTGGAGATGCGAAACCGCCTAAGCCAAGGGCGTCCTGAAGCGCCATTGTTGCTTTATGTGGGTCGGCTCTCCGCTGAGAAAGAAATCGATCGCATCAAACCCATTCTGGACGCAATTCCTAACGCTCGCTTAGCTTTGGTAGGAGATGGACCGAACCGCCAAACCTTAGAAAAGCATTTTGCAGACACGCCTACAAATTTTGTCGGCTATCTTGAAGGGCAAGAATTAGCGTCTGCGTTTGCCTCTGCCGATGCCTTTGTGTTTCCGTCTCGAACCGAAACGCTAGGATTAGTGTTGCTCGAAGCGATGGCAGCTGGATGCCCAGTTGTAGCAGCGCGATCGGGGGGAATTCCCGACATTGTAGAAGATGGGGTCAACGGATTTTTGTTTGATCCAAAAGACGAGGGTGGCGCGATCGCGGCAACTCAATATCTGCTCTCTCAACAAGAAGAGCGAGAAACGTTGCGGCGTAATGCCAGACAAGAAGCGGAGCGTTGGAGTTGGTCAGCCGCCACCAAGCAATTGCAACAGTACTATCAACGTGTTGCTACAAAACGTCCGCTTTCTTCAGCCGTCTGAGGTGAGGGCTGAAGAAAGCAAAAAATTCTGGAAGGTCAGCGATCGCGCGTTTGCTTCCAGAATTCATTAAGCGGATTTAACTATGCTGATCCGGTTGATTCGTCGTTGCTGACTAAGAATTTTCCGAATTAGAATTGCTACTACCAATGCCTAACTGCTTTCGGCTCTTTTTAAGCTGCTTCCAGAGCGAGCGAATCTCTCGATAAGATTCTTCTGGCGTCAATTTTCCGCCAGTTTCTAGACAAGAAATATAGCTCACGCGCTGAGAAAACTCCTGTAAATTAGCATTAAAAACTAAGTTCTCAGGCTTCACCGCGCCACGGTAACGACTGCGAGGGTACAAAAAGTTATATTGGTCTGGCATCTTTATCTCCTCATCTAAAAGTTGTTTCTGTTTCAGCGAGGGCAAAAGCGTTAATGCTACTCGGCTGAAACTGAGTAGATAGGAACAGCTTGAGTATTCCCAAGGACACGGTGGCAATCGAAAGGTCTTTAGTTTAACTCAACCTTAATCGGATGTTAACCTAATTAGGCAGAAATATAATATACCTAAAGTAACTACCTTAGGCGGAAGTAAGCGGTGCAACCCCTAGCGCATCTAGTACAGGCAGTCCTTTAAAGCGTGCAAAGTGGCTCCTTTGGAGTTGAGATCGACGCAGAGAGCAACTGATTTAATTTGTCAACTGCTCCTAACAAACTGAAATTGCTGTACTCATCTCCTCACCCTACTACGGCAACTCCCGAACCGCCGCGACGGCTTCTCGTCGCAGTCGTTCAGCAATCCGAAAAAGTTCGCGTCCCGTGTGGATATGGCGATCGTCGTAGTTTAGCGTAAAGTACTCTAGCTCATAAATTCCGTCGTTCACCTGGTTTATACAGTGATACAGGTTGGCAGCGGCAGCAGCAGCACTTGGCGGATTGGGTAGTGCTTGAAAGCTTTGCTGTCCTTTGTCGATTAGAGCTTTACAGTCCTCTAGGTACAACTGAAATGCTTCCATCAATCCATCATCAAAGGGGTCAGCCGCAAGCTGATCGAGTTGGGATTTGAGCGGACGCAAAATCTGGTTTAAGATGCGATTGACGGGTGTGTAGACCCGCTTGAGCCACAGCTTAAGCTGATGGTCTGCATTTTGTTCTGCCTCTCGTTGCTGGCGATAGCGCTCTTGCGCCGCTTCTGTTCGTTGGCGACGTTCCTCTACAGCATCGACAGAAAATCCAACCGCTTCGAGTTGTTCGCTCAAGTGCAGGTACTGATCGTACTGTCTACGATTTTGCGGATCACCTAAAATCTCGTAGGCAGCATTGATTCGAGAAATTTTGTCGTGGTTAGCGGTTTCAGCGTTGGTATCGGGATGGAATCGTTTTGCTAAGCGCCGATAGGCCTGTTTGATTTCAGCTTGGGATGCGGTTGGCTGAAGATCTAGGGTTTGGTAGTGAGTTGAAGAAATCGACATACCGCTATTTTAAAAGAAGAAAGCCAGGAAGACCAAGGCTCAGTGAACCTTTTGCTTCCTTTTCTTTCTCCTATTCACATAGCAAATTCGGATCGGTCTAGCCGTCTAACATCGCAGCGGGCATCGCCATCTCTAAATCTTGAAACAGGGCAGTACTGAGATAGCGCTCGCCAAAGCTGGGTTGAATCATCACAATTAGCTTACCGGCATTTTCTGGGCGTTTTCCCACCTCTAAAGCCGCTTTTAGGGCAGCACCACTAGAGATACCGGAGAGCAATCCTTCTTCCCGTGCAAGCCGCCGTCCATAAGCGATCGCATCATCATCGCTCACAGAAATCACTTCATCAATCAAGTTGACATTGAGCACAGGCGGAATAAAGCCAGCTCCGATCCCTTGAATTTTGTGAGGTCCCGGACGCCCACCTGAGAGAACTGGGCTGTTGGTCGGCTCAACCGCAATGACCTTAAAGCTAGGCTTTCGCTGCTTGATCACTTCTGCAACGCCTGTAATCGTGCCGCCCGTGCCGATCCCTGCTACTACGAAATCAACTTCCCCATCGGTGTCTTGCCAGATTTCTTCTGCGGTGGTTTCCCGATGAATTTGAGGATTCGCAGGATTGCGAAACTGTTGCAGCATGTAGGCATGAGGCGTAGTATCGACAATGCGTTGCGCTTGTTGAATGCAGCCTGCCATGCCTTCAATTCCTGGCGTTAGCACGAGTTCAGCTCCGTAAGCGCGCAGCATCGATCGACGCTCAGAACTCATAGTTTCTGGCATGGTCAAGACTAGCCGATAGCCTTTTGCTGCCGATGCCATCGCCAAGGCAATCCCCGTATTTCCAGAGGTTGGCTCGACTAAAACTGTCTTTCCAGGGGTAATCAAGCCTTCCCGCTCTGCGGCGTTGATCATGCTGATGCCAATCCGGTCTTTCACCGACGCAGAAGGATTCATGCCTTCTAGTTTGGCGACGATGCGAGCAACGCAGCCCGACGCTTGAGGAATTCGATTTAACTGAACGAGCGGCGTGTGACCGATGAGTTCCGTAACGTTTTGAGCAATATGCATGGCTTTAATCAAGGTAAAACAGCGTCTAAGAAAAAACAATGTAGATGTAATACCGTTAGATGTAATACATCAGGTCAAGCTGTTGTCGGGCATCGCGGCGATCGCACAAATCTTGAAGCGTGTAGTTCTGTAAAATTGTCTTTGCAGCTTGATCGGCTTCTTGCCAAACCTCGGCAATGATACCGCCCTCAAGCGTTTTTGTGAATTTTGTTGCATCTTCCTGCTCTTTCGTTTGAGCATCAAAGCCTTCTAAACAGGCGACGATTTCAAGAAGTGTAATTTTCCGAGGTTCGCGGGCGAGCAGATAGCCACCCTTTGCGCCGCGCTGCGATCGCACTATCCCTCCTCGCCGCAAAGTCGCTAGCAGTTGTTCTAAGTAGCGATCGGGAATGTGCTGTTGAGCAGAAATTTGTCGAATTTGGAGTGGCTCTTTACTGGTGTAAACAGCCGCGAGTTCTAGAAGCGCGAGGAGCGCATATTCACTTTTACAAGACAGTTCCACGGGCACGGTAGGTTGGGGATCAATCAAGAACGGGCTTCTTCTAGTATACTCCGGTTTCCTGCTAGGGTTTTGTAGGTTTCTAAAGAATTGACGGAGAAGCTCCCGTAGATGGCCGAGTCTTGTGTTCTCTGGGGTCGTAGCATAATTGTAGAGTACAGTCTGGCTGCGCAGAATGACGATAAGGTAAAGAGGTAGAGCAGAATGCTTTTATACAAAGCAAAGTGTGCAATGTATCGTCTGGATAACCTACTACCCGTTCAGATGGTTTATCTCCAAAGCTTATGTTTTCTCTAATACACGAAATATCAAAGCGAAGTTCCAAAGGGGTTGGCAAAGTCTAGCGATCGCGCTGTCGCACTGTTTCTAACTGAAGATTCTGAAGCATCCTCTACGCTTCACAAAAAACGCCCCGCGTTAGGGCGAGGCGTTTATCAACCGAAATTCAATCAGGGACTCTAGAACGAAAAGGTCGTGCGGATCGTTCCGACGTATACCGTATCGTTGGCGTTGTTGTGTTCAGGATTGAAGATCACAATAATGCCAGGCGTGACGGAAATCTTGTCGCTAAACTGGAAGCGGTATAGACCTTCTAGATGCAGCGAAGAATCTTCATCTTCTCGGCGAACTCCATTCGCGCCTACAAAGTCATTATCAGTAACTTTGGGAGGCATACCAACAACGATGCCTGCCATGTTGCCTTTTTTGCCTAAGTCGGGGAAGGCCAACGTGACAGCCCAGTTCAGAATATCAGCATCCGCATCTGGTCCTGTTTGACGGTGAGCCTTGGTTAAACCACCCCAGCCAGACAACACAAACTTGGGCGTGATGCGAATAGACCCTTGTACCCCGAAGTGGTCTGCTGATGTTGCAGCACCGTTAAATGGATTGTTAGCAAAAGCGCTACCTGTCGCACCCGACGCGCTCACGTTCGTCGCACCCACTCCATTCAGAGGACCGCGATCGTAAGAACGTACATAGGTGAAGCCTAAATCAATATTTCTGCTAGGCTTGAACGCCAACTGCGCGAGCGCTGCATTGGAACCATTAAAGAAACCTTGTGACTCACCCGGAGCCGACGATTCATCTGCCAAGTAGCCCAGAGACACCGTAAAGGCTTGGTTCAAAGGTAAAGTCAGCGTTGCACCTGCGCCGCTGCCATTGGGGCTCGACCCTTGGCGATAGATTGGGTTAAATCGACCGAAGCGAGAGATCGACCCTTGAGTATCGCTGGCGAGTAATGGGTTAAAGTTCGGAGCGTTGTTGTAGAACTCACCTCCCACCGCATCAATCGTCAGATTACCTGCTCCGACCGGGAAACGGTAGAACAACTTGTCCAGTCTTAAGCTGTTATCGGGAGGGGTACCCGAAGGCGACGCGCCTTCATAGGACAAACGAGCCATATTGGTTCCCGTTACTCCAGCAAAGTTCGGAATGTTGCGGGCTTGAAGGCGGGTAAGTAACGTATCTTTTCCGGTAAAGCTCGATCTCAAACTTAGGCGGACGCGATCGCTAAATACTGTATTTTCATCGACGCGACCTGCTGACCCAGCAACTGCCCCAGAAGGCACGGCTCTATCTCCTCCCAAGGCTCCAGCAATGCCGAAAATGGCTTCACCTTGAAGTTTGGTTGTGGTCGAAAACTGCTGCTTCTCTAAGGTCGTGGTGCGAGCTTCTACTGCGTCTACCCGTCCCCGCAATGTGGCTAATTCAGCCGCAAATTCTTCTTGCAGCCTTTGAAGCGTGGCTAAATCTTCTTTTTTAACCAAATCTGCGGTTGAGGCTGCAATGAGTTCATTGACGCGATCGAGGCAGGCATTAAGACCGGCGGCAAATTCATATCGAGTGGTGGCGCGATTGCCGCGGAAGGTGCGGTCAGGATAACCTGCAATACAGCCGTAACGCTCAACTAGGGATTGCAGCGCTTGAAATGCCCAATCTGTAGGGCGAACATCAGAAAGTTGCGAAACCGAAGTGACTTGATCGGCAGCATTCGCATCTTCTGCACTGCCATAAGTCTCAATTTGGTCTAGAGAAGCTGGGGCCTGAGCTTGAGCAGGCACATCAGCAGCTTGAGCCATGCCCGCACCAACGGTAGCAGAGACCGCGATCGCAGCACCCAAAAGTGCAGGACTAGTCAGCAATGACTTCCACAAATGATTCGACATGTTTGCTTTTCCTTTCACACCATTAATAAACCGAGTCGGCTTGGACAAGACTGCAATGCTTGCAAAAGCCAGTACCTGCGTTGTCCTTACTAAACTGCACACTTATTCAATTTAAAGCTGCATATTTAGCCCGCTCAAGAGTATATCCTAAGCAAGGGATATCCTAAGCAAGTTTGTGTTAGAGAAAGATTCTTCTAACTCGCGGCAGATGAAGTATACAGAAATTCTGTCAAAAGTGTTGTTTCCTCGAATACAAATGGTGGCTGAAAAGCTCCATTTCAAGGCATGAGCTTCGATCGGCAGAGGCGAAAATCTTTGCTCACGGTAGATGTAATTAAAACTAGGGATATCGCTACGATTTAGGGAACAGCGCCCACCTAGAAATGAAGAGTTATGCGATTCGTAACTGATCCAGCAACCGCCATCAAAATTCAGAAGATGCAAGAGCGAGTCCGCTGGGGGTCGCCGGAGATTCAAACGCGCGGCATTGATCAAACGCGCTTGATACTGGCTGATGAGCAGAATGATGTGCCAGAATTTTCGTTTTTAGTGATTGGCGATAGTGGCTCTGGCAAACATCAGGGACACAACCCACAGCGACGAGTTGCCAAACAGATGTTGACTCAGTGGGATGAGTGCCGCTTTATTTTACATACGGGAGATGTGATCTATTTAGTGGGTTCGAGCGAATTTTATCCTCCAAACTTTATCGAGCCATACCGAGAATTTCTGGTCGGCGGGGAGCATTACAAGCGGCTGAGTTATGAGCAGATGGTGTTTAAGTTGCCGTTTCTGCCTGTGCCAGGAAACCACGACTACTATGACTTGCCTGTGTTTTTGGGTGCGATCGCACAGCTGACCTACCCGCTTCGCCGCTTGCTGCAATCGCGGCTGGAGTTCGATTTGGGTTGGCACGGCTCAGGGCAGGGCAAAGCCTACACTCAAGCCTTTATCGATCCGTTGTGGATGGTCGAGATGAAAGGGCAGTTGGGACAACACCTCGATCGGCATTACAGCGCCAAAACCTCTACCGGACGATGTTTGCAGTACGAACCGGGGCACTTTACCCGCGTGCCAAACCGCTACTATAGTTTCTGCTATGGCGGCGTTGATTTTTTTGCGCTCGATTCCAACACGTTTAATGAACCTGCTCCATTGCCGACCGATTCAGCAGGAGACGAGTATCGGCAGGTGCTACAAGCTCGCCGTCGTAAGGTAGAAGCTGAAATGCAAGCCTTGGTGACTCAGATTGAAACGCTTAGCCCAACTCAGCAAGAGGAGGCGGATCAAATTGACGATATGCGGGTTAAGTTGCAGCAGCTTGAAGAAGTGCAGATAGACATTGATAAACAATTAACCGCCGATCAAGCGATCGTGGTTGACACCGAGCAATTGAACTGGCTGCGCGATCGCTTAATTGATTCTTGGCGCAACCCGGAAGTGCGAGGGCGCGTCTTGTTTTTCCACCATCCGCCCTATGTGACAGAAGCAACGAAGTGGCAGCAGGCACAAACGTTAGCGGTGCGGTCGCGCTTGCGGCAAGTGCTAGATGACGTAAAAGCTGCTGTGGGAGACATTGCGAATGATCAGCCGATTGTCAATTTGGTGCTGAATGGTCACGCGCATTGTTTTGAGTATCTGAGAACGGTTGACACTGGAGCGGGCGATGCGAATGTCAACTGGATTGTCTGTGGCGGCAGTGGCTACAGTTTGCGACGGCAGCGCATGGAAGGACCTGTGTTGACGGAGCGGTTTCGCGTGTTTAGCAACGAGACCACTGTTGCGAAGTCTCATTTATTTGTGGGACGTGAAGGACAGGGGTCGCGGAAACGCCGTCCCTACTCGTTTGTCCGCATTGATGTGCAAGCCGGAAATCCAGTTAAGTTTGTGGTGCGCCCGTTTGTGTCGGAATGGTATCGAGGAGAGTGGAGCGATCGCGCCTTGACGCCCTTTACGATTTAGTTGGCTCTTTACCTCTTACTGAAGACGCTACCCCCATTTGCAATCATTACGCTAAGAGAACTTTAATATATTTCGGAGAAACGATCATATGACCTTGCAAGGCATCCTTTTAGATGTAGATGGGACATTGATCCTGAGTAATGATGCCCATGCCAACGCTTGGGTTGAGGCATTTGCGGCGTTTGGTCATCCGATCTCATACGAGCAAGTGCGACCGTTAATCGGCATGGGCGGCGATCAGATCATTCCAATGCTAACTCCGGGATTATCTGACCAGGAGGGCGAGGGTAAGAAAATTAGCACTCACCGGAGAGCTACTATGGTCGAACAGCTTGGACCGACATTATCGCCCACGAAGGGAGCGCGACAACTGGTAGAAAAACTTCAGCAAGATGGCTATTCGATCGTCGTTGCCAGTTCAGCGTCGCCAGAAGAACTTGAGGTGTTGCTAGAGGCGGCTGATATCAAAGATCTGTTGAGCGATGTGCCGGTGACTTCATCCAGTGATGCCGAGACTTCAAAACCCGCTCCTGACATAGTAAGCGCGGCTCTCAAGCGAGGCGGATTTGAACCAAATCAGGTTGTCATGATTGGCGATTCACCCTATGATGTGGCAGCAGCAAACACCGCAGGCGTCGAAGTGATCATGTTCCGCTGCGGCGGATTCAATGACAGTGAATTAGAAGGCGCGATCGCGATCTACGATGATCCAGCCGACTTACTCGCCCACTACGATCGCTCTCCATTGGGAACAAAAACACTGAAGTTAGTGGAGCAATAACACAATGGCGCATCCTTTTCATAATGAGGAAACATTAGCGAACGCCGTCGCGGAACTCGCGGAGGATGCGCTAAAGCAGGGGTTAATTCCGAGCTATGTTGTCCATCATTTTCGGGATTATAGAGATTTTTATATTCCCAATGAGAAGGAATCTGAAGCGTTGAGCGCTGAGCAAGCGTATTTGAAGCTGAAGCAATTGGTGGACGGGAAGGCAAAATAGGGTTCGATTACCTTCTGGGAACTTGCAGAGCAAACCGCCGAGGGTGAGCCTGCCCTGATAAGCTTAAAGAAGTGTTAAGTCTTTTGGATAGGTCAACTCTAGTGAATATGCGTGTACTGCGATTCTTTGAAGCTTGGCTCCGCCCATTGTTCGGACTCCTTCTTGCTCTCGTCATTGGCATGACGTTTTTGGCACTTCCAGCCCACGCTGCAAGCTCGGCGGCGGTTCGGGCATACGATGATGCCGACGCCACTACCAAAGACTATTCGGGTCAAACGTTGATCTCTGCCGAATTTAGCAATGCTCGGCTAGCTGAGGCAAACTTTAGTGGAGCAGACCTGCGAGGAGCCGTCTTCAATGGGTCTGACCTTCGTAAAGCGAACTTTCATGGCGTTAATTTTGGCGAAGGAATTGCTTACCTAAGCGATCTGTCTGGCGCTGACTTGAGTGATGCCGTTCTCACCTCTGCGATGATGCTGCGATCAGTGTTTACTGGAGCCAACGTGACGGGTGCAGATTTTAGTCTTGCTGTGCTCGATCGCTATCAAGTCGTGCAGCTTTGCAAAACCGCAAGCGGGGTCAATCCGGTCACAGGAATTAGCACGCGCGAATCGCTAGAATGTCCGTAAGACCTACTCTTATAGGACTCTTTTGACATGATGTGGCACCGATCTATTCCGCTCTTAGCGCTTCTCGTCATGCTGCCTGCCTATGCCGTCGAACCATCGGCAGAACCATCGACTCGCCCAGTGGCTCAACAGCAGCCGACAGCGGAGCAACTCTATCAAGCCTGTACTCAAAATCGGGCTGAAACTTTGCCGAATCCCTTTACTGATGTCTCCCCTAACCATTGGGCGTACAAAGCTGTGCTGACAATGCACTACTGCGGAGCCTTCCGGCAAGCTGCACCGAGACGGCTGTTTGATCGTTCACCCTCGCCGCAGCAGTCGGTCGTGCCCATTCAAGCGCAATGATCGCGGATCGGGCGTAGCGCTCTGCGAGGTTGATGGTTCTGGCAAACATCCAGCAACTTCAGCCAGCGTGTAGAGCGGTCGCCCTTTCACCTCTTCATAGATTCGCCCAATATATTCTCCTAAGATGCCAATGCTGATCAATTGAACCGCACCAAAGAAAAAGATTGCCATGATGATCACGGTGAGCCCAGCCAGGGGAGAGTGCGGAACAAAGATTCTCCAATATAAAACCAGCAGCATCATCAACAGTGAGAGAGCCGCAGACAGTAATCCAATATAAGTCGATAAGCGTAACGGAACCCGTGAGAACGAAACGAGGCCGTTAAGTGCTAAAGACCATGATTTGCTAAACGTATATTTTACATCTCCGGCATAGCGGGGGTTACGCTCGAATGGAACGGCGGTTTGAGCAAAGCCAATCCACGATCGCAGTCCGCGAATGTAGCGATTTCGTTCTGGCATCGTATTCAAAATATCGACAACGCGCCGATCCATCAAGCAAAAGTCGCCTGTATCGGTGGGAATATCGACATCTGCAAGGCGTTTGAGAATGCGGTAAAACACGAAGGCCGTCATTCGCTTAAACCAGCCTTCTTTGTGGCGGGCGCTGCGTTGAGCATAGACTACATCGTATCCCTGCTGCCATTGGGCGATCAGTTCGATGACGAGTTCGGGCGGATCTTGCAAATCGGCATCCATTACCACCACGGCTTGACCCCGCACAAAGTTGAGTCCAGCCGTCACCGCGATTTGATGACCAAAGTTACGAGCAAGACTGAGGTAACAAATGCGGGGGTCTTGCTGATGCAGTTGCCTTAACAGGGCAAGGGAGCGATCGCGGCTGCCATCATTGACAAATATCAGTTCCGCTTCGCCGTCAAGCTGATTAATCACGGCGCACACCTGACGATAAAGCTCTAAAAGAGTGGCTTCCTCGTTATAGATTGGAATCACAAACGAGTATTTGGGAGAGGTAGATTCAGTCATAGCAAGACGCTGGAAGCAAGTTGGAGCCATTTTGCCAATAGAATACCAGTCTTGATCAAACATTCCTACCGAAGAGTGTGCGTTAGATCTGTTGCCGTACCGAATCCATCATAAAAACTCAATGGATAAGTCGGTAAAATCCATTGGTAAAGCAACCGCTCGTCCTCAGGAGTGAAAATTGTGAAAGTGCTTGCTCACACCGCCTTGACTTGTGCTTGTCTACTGATGAGCAATGTGTTGAACGAAAAGCAACTCACTGCGGCAACGGTTGTCGCACAGTTAATCCATGCAAAACAAACACAAACAGCAGCCAGTGTGTCACCTCTATTCAAACAAGTCGATCGCGGCACGATTACCATTGCTTCCTCACCTCCTAAAGGAGCTACACCCGTTTTAGATCAAGCAGATGTCTACTTTCCTGTGGTTGCTGCTCACGCTTCAAAGTCGGTTCAATTTCCCGCTGTGCTATTGCTGCAAGGGGCATTGGTTGATAAATCGGCGTATTCAACGTTTGCCTCTAGAGTGGCAAGCTACGGATTTGTTGTGGTGGTTCCCAATCACCGAAGAACGGTAAGCGCTCCCAATGGGCGATCTGTCGCAGGATTAGCGGCTGAACAACAGCAAGTCAACGATGTTCTCAAACAGCTAGTTTCTGAGAACGCCAATGCTAAATCTCGCCTTACTGGAAAGGTGGACACAACGAAGCTAGGGCTGTTAGGACATTCGCTGGGTGGATATGCCGGACTAGGAGCTATCCAAAATATCTGTTTTCCGGGAGTTTGCACAGGTCAGTTTGCCCGACCGCAAGCGTTAAAAGCGGGCATCTTTTATGGAACCAATTTCCGAGTGCCAGCCATCACTGGAAAAGTTCCGTCGATTCGGAACCAAAATATTCCTACTGCCTTGATAGCAGGAAGCCGCAATGGAGTGTCTGACTTGGATGAGACGCAGGCAACCTACAAGCAAATTCAAGATGCACCCAAAGCGCTGATGGTTGTAAACGGAGCAAATCATTACAGCATCACCAATCAAGATAGCCCACGTGATCCAACTAGACCCACGTTGAACCAAGCCGAAGCAACAGAAACGATCGCGCGTTGGAGTGCATTGTTTTTGCGGGCACACCTACTGAATGACCAAGCCGCTTTTGATTATGTGTACAAGACGGGAGATGCTCGTGATTCAAACGTTAGCGTCACCAGCGAACTCCCTCGGCTCGATCGTTCCAAATAGAGATTCGCTCGTATTAGTTAGAGGCTGTTGATGGGCCGACCGATTTACGCTTGCTTGCCGCTTTCTCCTTTGATCACGGCTGATGTGATGAGATGAGCGAGTCGTAATGCTTCTGGCACATGTCCGCGATCGGTTAATCGAGTTAAGGCTTGAGCTGCGATCGCAGGCGTCGTACCACAAACCTGAAACACAAACGGCGGCGTTTGATAAATCTCTCCCGCTCGCTTCAGGGTTGCCCACCGTCGATCAGGCTGGGGCAACCGACGCAACGCATATTCAACCTTGACTAAGTTAGGCAAGCGGCGCATGACACTAATGCAGGGAAGACGTAATTGAGTTGAGAGCGCCGGAAGATCGACAACATTGAAGCCTCCAAAGGAGATGCCATCGAGCAGCACTAGATGGAGTTGAGATAAAAATTTGCTCTTGATTAGCAGATTGACGATCGTTTCAGTCGCATTCCATCCGTCGGCTTGAAGTTCTCCCCAAACCATGCCCTCAAACCGGGTTCCGGCGCAGATAACGCCTGCGATCGCAACCGGATCAGGGGTTCGCCTAACAAAGGGCGCATCATCAAATCCAATCACTCGCAGCGTGCGGCGTTGTTCAATCAGTTTTGCAAGTTCCATTCCTCTCGTTCAAGCCAATCATCGGTGCATCATCCTCTAATTTTACCGAGCAATCTTTCAGAGACTGGTGATCTGCTGAGTGCTCACTTCAACCATTTGTCAATTCGGGAATGCTAAAGCTCAAGTCGATGTAACGAAAGCATTCCTTAGGAACGCCCAAGCTCAAGTCGATGTAACGAAAGCATTCCTTAGGAACGCCCAAGCTCAAGTCGGTGTGACGGAAGCATTCCTTAGGAACGCCCAAGCTCAAGTCGATGTAACGGAAGCATTCCTTAGGAACGCCCAAGCTCAAGTCGGTGTAACGGAAGCATTCCTTAGGAACGCCCAAGCTCAAGTCGGTGTGACGGAAGCATTCCTTAGGAACGCCCAAGCTCAAGTTAATTGCACCCGCTAATCTCCGCGTACTGCCTTAACCAAGGACAAATTTACTAAAACTTCACGTCATGTTCCTTAGATTCCCTCAGGGTGTTGTTGGAAGCAACGAAGTAGAGTGAAACGGTAAACATTCGCAACCGGGATACTCAGATGCCTCGTCAAAAACGCAGTTCTCAAACCCTTGAAAGAGCGCAACAACGCTCTGTTAGCTTACAGTCCATTGACCCTGCTCTCGATCTCGGCAAAGGCTTAACTTTAGAGGTTTATTTGAGCGCGATCGCAACTCACAAAACTCAATTGGATGATTACAATCGCACCCTATCCTCGATTGAACAACTGGCACTTGCGGTTGATGAATCTGAGAAGGTGCTGAAAGATTTGAGTGAGCGAATGCTGTTGGGTGTGGGCGCGTTTTATGGCAAGGACAGCGAGCAATATGTAATGGCAGGTGGCGCTCGAAAGAGTGATGTGGCGCATACTATGTCGAAAGCGCGTGTGGGCGTGTCGAAGAAGAAATCGCAAGAGGAAGCCGCTTAAGCAAATTGATTGAGTGTGATACCAGTGTGTTTGAATTGCCACCCTGCTAACGATTTAACAGGGTGGTTTTGTTTGAAGCGGTAGGAAGAATGCTTTAGCGAATGCGATCGCGCACTGGATGCGATCGCATTCTGGAACGGGTTTCCACAGATAAAGCAGCCAGCTAAAGGGACAAAAATGCTCTTTATCTTTGAGGAGGCAACTTCTGGCTTCGGTTTCATTGATATCTGCCGCTTTTAGTGTAAACCGTTAGACCACCAGAGATCTGGGAATACTGAGCTTATATCCCGAAAAATCAGGATACGCACAAGCCTGCCCTGATCTGAGCCTGTGCATCTGTAAGAAAAGATTTGACAACGGCGAACTGGGAATAGAGAGCACCTGAACTACAGCAGTAAATGTAGATTGATGAACTTATGCCTATTTCCTACGATCTAAATCTAGTAGCTCTATCGGTTCTGATCGCTATTCTCTCCGCTTATACAGCTCTAGATCTAACAGAACGAATCGCAACGGCTAAAGGGTGGTCTTGGATGGGTTGGTTGATGAGTGGCGCAAGTTCCTTTGGAATTGGCATCTGGTCGATGCATTTTGTCGGTATGTTGGCGTTTCATCTAACCGTACCAATCAGTTATGACTTTTTGATTGTTTTGGCTTCTGTCTTGCCTGCAATTTTGTCGTCAGGGTTTGCCCTATGGATTGCTAGCCGCAAAACGCTTCAGATTCCTAGCTTGCTAGGTGCAAGCCTAATAATGGGGATGGGCATCACTACGATGCATTACACCGGCATGGCTGCAATGCGGCTACCAGCGATCGCCCACTACGATCTGCAATTGGTAACACTTTCTGCTGGGATTGCAGTGATGGTCTCACTCGTTGCCTTGTGGTTAACGCACTATCTGCACAAGCAAGCAGCAGTCATTTGGTGGCAGAAAATTGGTGCAGCAGCATTAATGGGAATAGCCGTGCCAATCATGCACTATACAGGCATGGCTGCGGTTTGTTTTAGTCCAATTGAATCATCCTCTAGGGAGTTTTCTACACCCGACGCAACTTGGCTCTCGTCCCTGATTAGTGCCGCAACATTTTCTATTTTATGTTTAGCGCTGGTAACTTCTTCTGAAACAAAAGTTGTTGATCGTACAAAAGAGCTTTCCTTAGCTTTAAAGCAGCTTCAGCAATCCCAACTTCAACTCATTCAAACTGAGAAAATGTCAGGTCTAGGCCAACTTGTTGCAGGAGTCGCTCACGAAATCAATAATCCAGTCAACTTTATTCACGGCAATCTGCGCTACATGCAAGAACATAGCCAAAACTTGCTGGAACTTGTGCAGCTTTACCAAAATTACCATCCTGACTCAGCAGCTCAAATTCAAGCGAGAGTGGACGAAATCGACGTGGAGTTTGTGCAGAAAGATTTACCCAAGGTACTGGACTCCATAAAGCTCGGAAGTGATCGCATTTCTCAGATTGTGCGATCACTTCGCAATTTCTCACGATTGGATGAGACCGAATACAAGGCAGTAGATATTCACGATGGGATTGACAGTACGTTGTTGATTTTACAACATCGCTTAAAAGCTACACCAAAGCGTACAGCCATCCAGGTAGTTAAGAATTATGCACACTTACCTTTAGTGGAGTGCTACGCCGGACAACTGAATCAGGTGTTTATGAATATCCTTGCAAATGCAATCGATGCCATTGAAGAACTTAAGGTCAAGGAAACTGATCAAGATATCAAGGACCATTCCAATCAAATCACCATTTGCACCTCAGCGATAGATGCCCAGTCGATGCAAATTGCGATCGCTGATAATGGAATCGGTATTTCCGAAACCATTCAAAAACGAATCTTCGATCCATTTTTCACAACAAAACCAATTGGCAAAGGGACAGGAATGGGAATGTCAATCAGTCACCAAATCATCACCGAAAAACACAATGGTAAGTTGGAGTGTTTTTCAACCCCTGGTAAAGGGACGCAGTTTGTCATTCAACTTCCTATTCAGCAACAAAGCTCATCAGCAGTCTAACCAGCAGCTTGCAGCAGACGAAAAGAATCCCTGGTTTTGAGTTAGACTACTTTCCCGGACTGAACCGCACCATTTTCCACGAGAAGGCTGATCAGGTGAAGTCGTTGCTCGTGGAGCGAATTTATCAGTCAAGAAGTGCAGCGCCTTCAACAGCAAACGCATGAGGCCCGCAAATCTAAACCTGCTCTATGATGCAGGAGGTCTATCAGAAGACACAGCCTAGCAATATAATAGAGCGGCGAACAGAGTTTTTTCATTTCGCGTCGGTCATTCTTATCGTTGCTCATCTGCACCGTATATACCGCCTCATTTCAATCGCCGAATTGCAGTTTGTAGATAGCCAGCGCGTTGCTGCGATCCTTCGGAGCTTGGCAGAGCCAATCGCACAGATTAACTAACCACGATTGGGATAACGATATCTATCTATGGAAGCAGAAGCCGTTTAATGTTAAAAAGCTATCTGCAATGAGTGAAGCGGAACGCCACAGAACGAGTGGGAATGTTACGACAAAATCGTGGGTTTTCCCCACCGGACAGAGACTGAGAAACTTGGCATGATAGAAGAGTCAACAACAGGACAACCTAATGAAATTTCTAATTCAGCCGCTCTACAACTGGTATCGTGCGACGCTACGGAATTCTAAATATCGTTGGTTGATTATGTTGGGTAGCTTGCTCTACTTAGTCAGTCCTCTCAATGCTCTGACCGATCTGTTACCCATCTTAGGTTGGGTTGACGACGGAGTAGTTGCAACTCTCTTGGTCACAGAAGTCTCTCAGATTCTGCTCGAACAACTCAAAAATCGCAAATCAAAAGTCGATACAACCAACGCCGCTACAATCAGCTAACACCACACGCTCAGCAAACTTCAATCACACGGAAGGTAAACTATGTCTGATCCGATAAAAGACCAACTTTCAACCAATCTTCAAAAAGCAAAGACAGAAGGTGGAACGCGGGCAACTCGCATTCGAGATATTGTTTGGAATGCGTCGAGTCAGGCATTTGCTGAAGTGAAAGAAGGAGCAGGTACGCTGAGTGCGATTGCACAAAACACATTTGATACAGTCACGGTAAATCTGAGCGATGGCTCTCAAGCCTCTGAAGAAACGAATCGAGCCACTTCACCTGATCTATTGACTAGCATCGTAATGCTGTTCACCGTGATTAAGGATCGACTCGTTACCCAACTGCGCGAGCCACTGGCGCAGGCTGACAGAACCTTAACCGAACGCTACAGCGATCGCTACATAGCTGGAAAGCAACGAGTGGGTCAAGCGGTGAACTGGTATAAGAGCGCGCTTGAAACTGCCTCTTCTAATGAGTTTCAGCAGAAGCAAGCCGAAGCCGAACTAAAGGTTGGTAGAGCAGGCGCATTAATCGCCAGGAAAGAACAGCAAATTCGTCAGCAGTTGAAGACCTTTTTGCAAAGCGCTGTTGCTAAGATTTGATAGCCTTGAAACTCATTAAGCCTTAATCTATTTTGGCGCGGAAACGAACAAACCCGTAGGAACTCGCAGGGGTAGCATTTACCGACGTGACGTTCCCGATTTGGAAGTAAGCCGCGCCTTTGCTATTGTTTGTACCCTGACACGCCGTTGGAAAATTGGCTGTATAGAAACCGCTACTGAGACCTGTGCCTGAACCATCTGCGATCGCGGTTGTCGTTCCATTAAAATTCAACTCCAGTGAACCTGGAACATAACTTTGGTTAACAGGCACGAAGTCACAGATACTTGCATTCTGGGCTGTGCCTGCTCCATCGGATAAGAAGTAGATCGTATACTCTACTTCATCTTTGGGAGCGGGTACTCCAGGGTTAGGGGCCGGAATTTGGCTACCTGTAATAGCTCCTAGCAGGTAAGCCGCGCTGCCCCCTGCCCAACCAGATGCGTTGTCATTGGGGTCGGTTGCTAAATCGTTATAACCACCCACTGTCTGTTTAGTGCTACCCACTGTCGCCTTGGTCACACCCGTGATGCGCTTCACTAATCGCAACCGAGGACCGATTGTTGTAACGGTGGGATCAGCGGCGGTAGGAGTGCTGGGATCGTTACTGTTGACGTTAGCAACTCCAGCGCTAGATACGATCGCTTGGTTTGATACAGTCGCTACTCCGTTTGGCAGGGGATCATTAATTTGAACTCGAAATTTAACCGTCGCGCTTTTATCAGCGGCTGTTGTTCCTAACATACCGCCTGTTGCGGCAGTGGCTCCTGTTCCCAATCGAAACGTGATTTGAGAACCTGATATTTCTGCTTGATCATCTGCTGATGCGTCGGTTTTAGCGCCGCTATTGGCTCCAGTTGAAATTTGTAGTGTACTCGGAACATAGGTAGTATTCGTTGGGATAGCGTCGGTTAGAACAACGTTGTTGGCTGAAGTAGTAGTACTTGTGTTGCTGACTGCGATCGTATACTCCAAAATATCACCAGGAGTTGCAGTTTGGCTGGCAAGGGGAATTGTACCGCCAGATTTATCACGATCGTCTACTAGAGCAACTGATTTATCGGCTGTAAGAGAACTAGATAATACTGGTACAACATTGATTAGGGTAGGATCATCATCGGCTGTGCTGGTTGGGTCATTTCCAGAATTAACGCCATTGTCAGCGGCTTGAAAGAAAGGAGCGCTGACTGAAGGCGGATTAGCCGTGGCTCCAGCAGCATCAGCATCTGAAATAACTGTACCAACTGTTGAACCAGGATTGTCAGGAGTACTGAAGGTTGCACTTGCTTGGTTAGCGATCGCGCTTCCACCATTGTCACTGTTAATGGTAGCAACGATTTTGATTGTAATAGTGTCACCTTTGCGGAGAGTACCTGTATTGGTCAGAGCGCCAGATCCACCGTAGCTAGAATTGAGAGTAATCGTGTTACCTGCCGTTTGAGAAACAATAGCAGCACTAGAAAACGTTAGTTGAGACGGTAGCGTGTCGTTTATGACAAAGCTAGTTGCATCGCTAGTTGCAGCAGGAGTGGAATTAGAATAGGTAATGGTATATTCAACTTGATCGCCTACTGTAACCTTGCCATCACCATTAGTGTCAGTAAGAAATCGGACTGCTTTTTTACCCTGAACATTCGCCTTATTAGCCGTTGTGACAACTAAAGGAGTCGTAACAATCGAACTTGGAAAATAGATCCAAGTATCGATTACTTTTTGATCACCATAATCACTCTCACTACCTGTGTTTGTTCCGAACTTGTGAGCGCCACTAGCGCTATCAACTCCTGCTCGTCCATCGCAAATCGGAACAGTGGGACTAGAACAACCAAGAGTTACGGATGTTCCATTTGTTGTGTAGTTTCTCTCATCGAAATAAACAGTTGTTGCTGTAGCACCCGTCGAAAATCCACCAGGTGGATTTAACATTTGAATCTTAAATCCATCTTTGCCTGATTCTACGTCTATGAGAGGAAAGTGATATTCTCCACCTCTCAAGACAATTCTAGTTGGATAGGCTGCATTACCTGCAAGAGGAGGCAGCACAGTCCCATCTCCGTTCTTGCCATCCCAAGAGACAGTATTAAAGCCTGAATTCGTTTTTCCTTCCAATACTCGATCGCCATCAGCAGAACTATAAGTACCGTTGTTATTGGTGTCGATGATGATCTGGTAACTTCCACTTTGAGGTGCATCAAAGCTAAAGGTTCCACCGACGCCTTGAGGCGTTTGATTACCACTGCCTCCTGTTCCGCCTGTGAACATAAAATTGCTAGCAGGAGAGGGAGCGATTGCCATGAGTGGAACGCCCAACCCATCGACCGCCGTGGTGCTAGGTGCATTAAAAAACAGCCGATGCACAGGTTGTTGAAGTGTAATGCCGCCTGCTAAAGGGAGCTTTCCTGTTGCATACAAAGGACTACCGCTTGAACTGAGAAGACCTAGGGAATTAGAGAAGAAAATGAATCCGTAGGGATCAAGACCGCTTCCTACACCAAGATTTGTACTGTAACGGTAGCCATCTTGCGTCAGAATAAAAAGTTCTGATTTCAAGTAGCGATTACTTGAACCCATATTTAGAGAAACATAGTCTGAAAAGACACGACCATTTAGATCAACTGTAGAGGTAGCACTACTCCGCACAGTAATGTCCCACATAGCGACAGACGACTTCTGGTTACTGTCAATCCAAGGATTTGCGATGTCGTCAGCGTTAGTTGCCGCAACTGGATCTGCTCCAGCGCCCGATCCGATTGTAGGACCGTAAAACACAACCTGATAAACTCCGGTTGTTGGAACTGTATAAGTACAGGGCGTATACCCTCCACTAGCGGGTAGAGGACCTGCTATTTCCTTTGCTCTGGTGTCTAAGATGCCTTTTCCCGATTGAGCAGTTTTGCAGTTAAGCTTAGCGGTTGATGGTGAATCAACGCTATCTGTCTCACTAAACAGTAATATGTTGCTATTAGTCCCTACTCCTACGGCGCTAGAGCCAAGATTAATCACTTCTCCAGCATTGGCATAAACTTTTAGAATGGTGCGTCGTTTAAAGGTTGATGTAGAATCAGTTCTCCATTCAGTGTAAGGGCGGCTGCCGCCATTTTTGACCAATTCTCGGCTGCCTTCTGCGATCGCGCTCTGCTGCCAGTTGACCAAACCACTTAGCGCGATCGCGCCTGCTAGCAAGTTCCGAAATAGAGTTGACTGAATTGGGGCTTTTTTTACTTGCTTCATCATTGCTTCTCTGGCGCAGATGCCATGTTCGGTTTCACTGTAGACGCTTGTTGCTGAGATGGCGCAGCTTTTTGCAGCCCAAAGCCACTAAACAATTCATTTAGTTTGATTGTTAATCCCGCGTAGAATCCTCCCGCCGATCGCGAGCCGTCAAAGTCCCTGTCGCTCACCCGACCAAAGCTATAGCCCGCCGCCAAGCGCAAATTTGGCGTCAGATAATAGCCCGCTTCTAACAAAACTCCAGTCTCACTATAGCCAGCACTCGATTGAGCAATCCGCCGCACTTCGCCCACCACATCCCAGCTATAGCCAAAGCGGTAAGTCGCTCGCACTTGTGCCAGAGAAACATCACCCGTTCCTGCTAGGTCGCTGGCGAGGTAGGTTGTACTATGACGCAATGCGTACTTACCGTAAAACTCCCAGCGCCAGTTCGGAGCGTAGATGCCTTCGAGCGCGATCGTACGGTCTTCTGTTCCCGTGCCACTGCCAAACAAAATCGTATCGGGAATCGTAGACGGATTTTTACGGTACTCAAAGCGCAGCAGCGCATTAAACTTGTCATCGTTCGGATCGCGGTAGGCTAATCCCAGCTTCAGTTCCTTCGTGTCATCCAACCCAATCAGCGTTTGGTTAGCAGAATTGGCTTGCTGATAACGAACCAACGCGGTTAACGCAGGTGATATCTTTCCCGTTGCGGCTGCCGAAATAACTGTGTTGTCTCCACCCGAAGAACTACGATGTTCGTAGCGTGCGCTTGCCTGAAACTCTTTACTTCCCGTATATTCCAGTCCTGCACTATAACTATCGCCACTTTGTAATCCTAGAGCAGATGCACTCTGCCCAACCGCAAACGGCTGAGCAAATCGAGTTCCCGCACCAGTATTGCCAAAAAAGCCGCCAAAGATATGTTCATACGCCAAATTCATTCGTAGCCCTGGCGCGATCGCTAATCCTTGGTTGACCCCGATCGCGCCTTGGGTTGTCCAGCTATTTGCTCCGCCAACAATGCCATAGCGAGCGTGCAGCGTAGTATCAGGCCCAAACTTATATTCACTGTTCAGACCCAGAGTTGTAATCGCTTGACCGGCGTATTGCCCGCGCGTGTAGAACTGCTGGCTCAGATCTAAACTGGTTCCCGGCATCACTGCCCAACTCAGTCCTAATCCTGTACGATCGCTGTACACCGCGTCAGTTTCAGATGAAAGCGTCGTTTCATTCTGAGCTAGAAACGTGAGATTTTTTGCAATGGGTAGCGAGAGCCGCGATCGCAGTTGATCGGATGAGCCACTAAATTCGGGAGAGAGCCGATCGGTGCGATCGCGGTGAAGCAGATCTACATTAAGCGCAGCACTACCAAACTGTTGCTGAACGCCGAGTGCGATCGTTGTCAGAGAATTATCGACTTGCGTACCAGGAATCGCTTCAGTTCGAGGAGCAAATAAATCTTGAAACGTATCTAGGCGGCGAGGTGCAATACCTGTATTGTCTTCGTGGTCATACTGTACTCGAAGTTTTGTGGTTGTAGAAACATTACCCGTTACCTCTGCCCCGTAACGAGTTTGACCTGGAACAAAACTCACCGTTGCATCGTTAGCAAATCCAGTATCGGTGTGTCTGTAATAGCCGCGCACTCCAATTCTTGACGCGATTTGAGCATTGGCTTCAAGCCGGTAAGCAGAACCGTCAACCAAACCGAGAACATCAGAACGATTGCTAGAGTGAGCATATTCCGCAATAACACTGCCATTACCAAACGAGAACATGGCATCTGAACCGTATAGTTCAAAGTCTCGCACGCCTTGGCTTTCTAGCAGATACGTTGCACCAATCCAACTCTCTTGCCCCGATGTTTTAGAGAAGTGATAAACGGCACGACCTGCAAAAATATCGCTCTTATCGCCCTGCTGATTTTCGTATTGATAGGTCGTGACAATGCGCCGAACAAGAACCTGTCCAAGCGCATCAACGTCCGTTCTGAGAATCGGTTGTCTAAATAGCAGCGTTCCACGATCGTAGTCAATTTCATAATCAACTCCGCGATTCAGCGGCTTTCGCTCAAGCACTGTGCCGGGGCGATTTAACTCTTCGGTTTCTAGAAAAACGTTCTCGCTACCCCCAATAAGCAACCGTCGTGAGAGAAAGTAGAACCCACTCGTCCCATCAGGCGCGATCGTATCGCGCTGAAAGCCTTGCACATTGTTGCCGTAGAACGCACTCAGTTGGAGGTTAGCAATGTTGTAGTTAGACTTAAATCCGTGGAGTTGACGCGAGGTTGCGGTGAATTGCTGCGATCGCGTCGCAAATTCCTCGGTATTGTAGTCACCCCACATAAAGTAATCAACACCATTCGTGCGGCGAGACGTGCGCTCTAGCTTCAGGAAAACGCTGTCGATTGAAGGGGTCAGCACATCGACTTTAGAACTATCGCCATACACTGGATAGTTCTGATCGCAAAATTGCTGAGCGCGAAATAGATAGGCTGTGCCATCGCAGGTTTCGTTGAGTGCGCGATCGCTGTTGTAGGCTCCGGTCACGAGCCAGTCTCCTACCTTTCCTGTCGCAAAAACGGCTCCCCGACCTGCTAAGTGATAGTTGTTGTTGCCATCGGTCGGCAAAAAATCTCGAAAGCTGCGGTAGAAATCGGTGCCGCGTTTGCCAAACCGTAGATCAATCGACCCTGTGACCACTGAGGAACGCAAATCGGTTTCAAACTGAACTTGCGTAAACGCATCCAATGCGTCTGTTTTGGCTTGAATTCTCACGGTTTGCGCTTGAATGTTTGATCGCAGCGTCGCTCTAAATTCTCCTCCAATCGCCTTGATTTGATAGCCTAGTTGTTCGGGGCTAAAGTCGGGTTCGACAAATTCACCTGCGCTGGGCTTGAGAGTGACGATCGCATCTCGGTTGGAGCGGTTGCCACCAGCGTCGAGCAGTTCTCCAATAACAGTCACGGTCGATCGCCCATCTGCCGGAACTCGTGTCTCTAGTGTGCGAATTGATAATTGGTTCGCGACTCCCCGGACTTGAACTTTGATTGAAGATGTTTCTTCAACCTTACCATTGACTAAAGTTTGCGCTGTGATGGTATTATCGCCATCTTGTAGCGTTACACCATACCAGGTTTGTGTGATTTGCTTATTTTGCTGATCGGTTTCAGTCCGACCAATCAGCGAAGCATTCACAAGATTTCCGTTTACCCGTAGTTCAACTTGACGACCGAGCGCATACTTTAGAACAACAGTAGTTGAAGGTGCATCCGCGATCGCATTTGCAGGTGGAGATACGATCGTGAGAGACGGCGCTTGAGCAGGCGTTGCCTTAACTGTTGGAGAAGGTTGAACGGTGGGAGCTTGTACAACAAGTTGAGGCGTTAGGGTAGGCGACGCTACGGGAGTCGCTGCCATTCCTCTAGACGAGATCAGCAGCAAGCCGATTGCTTCAGTGATCAGCAGCCCTAGTAGACAAGCGGTAAACGATTTCTGAACTGTCTTCATGGTTTGCCTGCCTGCGACGCTACGGGCGTGACTGCAAAATTCATTCGTGCTAATCCACTCGGTTCGAGGCGCACTAAGCGGGATTGGCTATTCCGTTCTTTGATGTAGCGATTGGGGGCAAAGGTATAGCCAGGAACGCTGCTGAGATCCAAAACACCCGTTCGGCTGCCTGCAATCACGTTTGCAACGGAGAAGATGCCGTTGACATCGGTTGTGATGCGCGTGCCATCGTCTAGGAACACGATCGCATTCGGAATTCCTCGTTCTCCTGGCTGTTGTTCACCGTCAAAGTTCTTATCGTCAAACACCCGCCCGATCAACGTTCCACAATCAGATAGAATGCCAGGACGAATACGAATACGATACTTAGAAGGTCCGTCTCGAAGAACAGCGTTAGTGTCAGATCTACGAACGCTAACACTCGCAAGATTTTCGCCCGAGCCTCGCACTGAGTCAGGACTGAGTTGAACCGCATAAGCAACGTTTAGTACACCCTCTGGAGGAATGCTGCCATTGGATCTGAACGTAACCGTTGAGCCAGCCTGAGTTGCCGAAATGACAACTGCATTTCCTCCCAATTCACCCCGAATGCTTTTAGGCAGAAAGACAAATCCTAGCGGCAATTGATCAACAATCTCGATTTGATTGCTAGCAACGGTGTTTAAGTTCCGCACCGAGAGGCGATAGATCACTGTATCGCCCGGTTCTGCGGCGGCGCGATCGGCGGTTTTGATAATCTGAACGGGTTGAGATGCACCTACACAAATCGGGCGATCGAGCAAACTTAGCGCCGAGAGCGTGAGTCCTGTTCCGGCTGCATCACTAATCGCTACCGTCGTTGAGAAAGTCGCTGGATCTCCGTCCAGGCTGATGCCTCTACCATCTAATGCCGTTGCTGTGTACGAAACCGTATTCGCAACATCATCTCTTGCTGTAATTACAATCCGAATTTGGCGTTGACTGTAGCGATTTAGAGTTGTAGGCGGACTGACAATTAAGATGTAGCGTTTACCGACTTCAATCTGTCCGTTGCTCCGATTGAGAAAGAAGTTGTACGCTCCCTTTGGCTCGTCATTTGCGAGAAAGAAAGGATTGCTATTTTGAAGGTTAGGCGGCGCACCTGTGAAACTCGTTCCCGCTCCCGTTCTAGTGAGTGAAACCAATGCCATAGGCATATCGTTCGCACTCGCGTCATACAGTCCGACGCTAAACCCAGCATAATCTGGCAAAACTTCTCCCCCACAGCCTCGAATTCGCCCAAACGGATCAACTAACTCCTGCTTCAGTTGATTGGTTGTTCCTGAAACAGTATTTTTTTCTGCATCTTGGAATGAATAAGAGGCAGTGTTGAGAATACTAGTGGCAGCTTTCACAGCTAGGGGTTGGAAGAGAATACTGGAGAGAAGTAACGCCGTTAAGAGACGACTTCGGTTGCGGTGAAACATGGGGGAGCCAAATCGGGTAGGAAACTGCGGACTGATGAAGCAGTAGAACGATCGCTCGTCAAAACTGATATAGGCGTTCTGAGGCTAGCACCCAACATCTTTTGGTGAGGATAGAAGGGTGTAGGGAGGCTAAACTACCTCCCTAACCTTGAGAAAAACTAGCGGACTTTGACTTGATAGGCCGCGATCGCACTAGCGTTAGGTTTGAGATCTTGGCTCATCGTCCAACGCACGTGACTATAGGCTTTTGCTGGCGCGGGGCGCTCTTCCACCTTGCCGTTGGGCAGCGTCACTTTAACAACGGGCCGCGCCACAAAGGTTTTGCCCTGATCAATGCTGTAGGTCGCGATAATACCTTGAGCAAGGGTCGCTGAATCTAGCTGATAGACCGTTCCTTTAGGCACAGGTTGCGTAATTGCAAAATTCTTGGCTTCGCGATTGCCTTCATTTTTACCCGTCACCGTAAACCGGAAAATATCGCCCGGTTTTGCTTGCACCTTGCCATTCATTGGCTGCCAAGTCGTGATGGTTTTGCCCTGCTGATCTTTTTTCACAACTTGCTGATCTACTACCAGATGTAGATTGACCTTCGGTTGTGTCAGAACATTTTGCGCGATTTCTACGAAGTTGCGCGTTGCGCTAATGGCTGAACCGTTGAAAATTTGCGCGATTCCAAGGGAAGCTCGCTCTGCGAGGGCAGGGGAGCCATTTAGCGGAAGTGCCGAGAGTGCAATCGCAGCACCTGCACCCAATATCCAATACTTTTTCATGATTAATCCTTGTGACTGCAACAACTCAAATTTCGGCTTCTTCAAGCTCCGTTCATCCTTGCCAAAGCCATTTCCTTTACTTAATCGTTCGCTGGAAGATGAACACACCTCCCGCAGAACCAGGCGCGACAGATGGTACGGTATCGGTATACGTTTGGATGTCTACCGGAGTGCCACTGGTTGTCACCGCGATCGTTCCACCTGGATCGACTGCGGAACCATTGCCGCCGCTCGTGGCGTACTTCTGATCAAACGTGGTCGTAAACCAAGTGTTGGTTCCAGCACTGCCATTTTCAGTAATCACCAGGTTGTTAGCGGGTAAGGTAACGCTGTTCGTTCCACCGCTCGTCGAGATATTTTTGTAGGTGATGCGATACTCGATGATTCTGCCTGGAGTCGCAGCAGCGCTGAGGTCGGCCTGATTGGTCGTAAATATACCTGCCGCACCTGCAACTGGCGTTCCATTCGATTCCAGCATTCGCGCTTCTTTCACCAAACTGACGTAGTTGGTGTAGAGACGATCAATGGTGATGTTACTCGGCTCATTGGCTGGGCTACCATCGTTGTTTGTATCGATAAACGCCGTGATTGGAACTGGGAAACCTGTCAGTTGAGGCGCATCAGGCAAATCGATTGTGACCTTGTAGTTAGCTGTGCTATTGCCTGCAATGGTCAACTTCACTGGACTGGTAGCTGTGGCTCCTGTACCTGATACAAAAGCGAATCCGCCTGCTGAAGTGTAGTTATAGATTGCGTTATTGCCTGTTGCCGGATCAGTAATGGTTACCTTGGTATTGTCTGGTAGTGCCGTTGCAACATCGGGACGCGTTGGCAAGAGGGCAATCACTGCCGAGCTTGCGCTGGTGTTTTGAGCCGTGTTGTCAAAGGTGATCGGTGGCGTTTGAGCATCCGTTAGCGGAGTACTAGGCGATGTATTAAGCGGAACAACGATTGATTTGTTGGTGTAATCATCGTTATTACTAGTTGGTCCAACTGCACCGGGTTGCCCGAATGGGCCGTTGAGAGGCGTTGCCGCGATCGTATATACGGTGTCTTCACCACCGACCGTTTTGCTTCCATTACCGCCGCCATCCGTTCCTTGGTTCGTGCCGCTCGTTGTAGGATCATTTCCGGTTCCCGGATCTGTCCCATCCGCAGTAGGATTAGCAACTCCATCACTAATGCCACCACTAGCAGCAGAGCCACCAGTAGGATCAGGATTACTGCTGGCTAAGCCATTGTTCGCCGTTTGGTCACCCGACTCGTCATATACAATCTGGGTCGGTGTTCCGGGTACAACAGCGCCGGGTTGAGACTGACCAAAGACCTGAGCAATATTGGCAATTTGTCCGCCTGTAAAGGAGCCTATTGGAGTGAGGTCGAAGGCGAAGCCAGAAATGGTATTTCCTATTCCAACAGTTCCTCTAGAAAGTGGAGTAGTGGTGGTGTCGTAGATGAAGCCGACTCGCGTGATGGGTGGCCCGGCTATCGGTTGATCGGTTGTCCACTTTGCCTTAAGTGCCGTTGTGGTCACAGGATCTTGGGTATAGACTGGAATCCATCCCCCAGGTGCACGAGTGGGATCGGTTGTTGCACTGAGCTGTAAGCCAGCAGGAATCGCATCGGAAACAAGCACGTAAGGCTTGGTCGTGATGTTATTAACGTCTAGCTGAGTGCCGTATAAATCGGATGCGACAATTCCGGTTGGAGGAGTCGTAGGATTCTCGACTCGTAGTGCTAGTCGATAGGTGAGAACGTCATCTGTAAGCACGTTTGGTGTGTTGTTGTTGACGTAGCTACCCACTGCTTTGAGGACAGATGCAAAGGCTTGCTGTCGAGCATTGACCACAATAGAAGCGCTAGTCGCCATTGCTTCCTTCACTCCGGGATTGGTCGCATTCGTTTCGCCGCCAACTCCGTTCGCATTGTCTACGGTGTAGACATCCTCTGGCTCAATGCTGCCTGTCCGGTCTTGATTCTGTCCATTAGCAGGAGTCGTTTTACCTAGCGATACGGTGAGCGCGTCTCCTGCGATCGCAGTCCCCAATACCTTAATCGGTACACGAACTTTAATTGTTCCGGTTGCTCCTGTCCCTGGATTTGCAGGCAATGATCCCTGGGTTGCTCCGGTTCCAAGTAAATTGCCTGTCGTGTCTCCAGCATTGGGAACGTTTACAAATGTTCCTAATGGTGTGCCGTTTAATTCAACAATTTGGATGTTTCCGTTTTGGCTAAATTTGGAGGTGTTAGAGAGCGTAGCAACGCCTGGAATAAAGAATTGCGTCGGATCATTTCCTGTGTTGGTAATCAGGAATTCCACGTAGAGCGTGTCCCCCGCATTTGGAGTCGCCGCGCTCGGAGGTTGAGCCGTCACGGTAATTCCAGCAATTTCAGAAACTACGATCGTGACCTCATTAGAGGTCGTGTTATAAGTTGTGGTTCCATCTGTAAATGTACCTGTTGCCGTGTTTCTGATTGTGTCCCCGGCGGCTGTGCCTCCCGCTAAAACGGGAGCTGTCAGGGGAAAGGTACTGCCAATTGCAACTGCGGCTAACACATACCGCCAGCGTGAATGTAGAGAGAGGTTCATACGGGTAGATCGAAGTAATAACAGTCAGAAGCAAAGCTGTTAGAGCTAAAGGGCAGCAAAACGTAGCGTTCGGTCTTCAGATTTTGAGAAGCAAACTTCTAATCTCCATTACAAATCGGAGCACTGAAGATACCCCTTTAGAGGGAGGACACAAGCAAATGAAACAAGCAGCTCAGTAGTTAGAACTAGGATTAGACTGCCCTAAATTTCCGTGATGAACACATTGAGATGAAATGCCCATTGTCTTCTCAGCAAGATCACTGAATAATAGTGATAATTTATACTTTAAATTTCGCATGGTAGCGGATCAACGCGCCACGACAAATCAACCCATCGCTGAGATCGGGCGTCCAAGGCTATATGAAAAGGGTTAGAGGAAATTACTTAGACAAAGCAGATCAGGTTCAACTCTTTAAAGTGCGTACCAACTACAAGCGCGGCGTTTGTGTATAGTGCATCAGGTTCACTTCGTACTTGACTGAGGACAGTTCCTTTTAGCAGAAAACAGCGCGCGATCGCAGCCCGGTTTTGCACGTTGACCTGATTGATATTGCGATCAGTTCCCGTCTCGAAGTAGGTCGAGACAGAGCTAGCGCCATCATTGCTGCTGGTTGAAGAAATATACGCTATTTTCTCCACCCCGTTCACCTGACGCTCGACGGGCATGGTCACGGTTTCTTCAACGGTTTCAGCATCCGCTTAAGGAGACTGGTTTAAAGCTGTTTTAGAAGCGCAACATTCGTCTTTCAATGAACCTTTGGTGAGGTGACTAGTGCTATACGATTATGTCAGGGTGAGGGAGATAATCCTTGGGAAGTATGTCTGGTTTTATGAATGCATTAATTCAACAGATTCACGAGAGTTTGCTTAACTTAATCGGTGATGGAGTCCGCTTGCTGCCAGGATATTTGATGGCGATCGCGGTTTTACTTTTCACTCGCTATCTCGCGCAATTTGTGAGGCGAATGATGATTCTTGGAGCAAAACGTACACTCCGAAGTCAATCGTTGCAACTGCTATTTACTCAACTTAGCTATGTTGCTACTTGGATTGCTGGAATTTTAGTGGCTTGTGTAATTTCAATTCCAACGATGCGCTTAGGCGATGTGATTGGATTGTTAGGACTAAGTTCTGTTGCAATCAGTTTTGCGTTTCAAGATATCTTCAAAAACTTTCTAGCGGGTGTTTTATTACTGTTAAACGAACCGTTTCGACTCGGCGATCAGATTATTGTTGATGATTACGAAGGAACGGTTGATGAAATTACCATTCGAGCCACGCAAATCCGTACCTATGATGGCGAGCGAGTGGTGATTCCTAATGCCCTTGTGTTTACAAGTCCAGTTCACGTTCTGACCGCGTTTCCTCATCGCCGCACAGATTTAGAAATTGGCGTTCACTATCAAACGAATTTACCTGAGGCGGTCCAGACGCTCTACCAATCCTTGTTAGAAGTCGAAGGCGTTCTGCCAAAACCGACTCCTGAAGTCGATGTCGTGAGCTTTGGCGATAGCTCGATCAATCTGATGGTGCGGTACTGGACGTTACCTCAGATTATGCATGTTAGACGAACGAAAAGTCGAGTCATCATGGCACTGAAAGCGACGTGCGATCGCGCTAATATCAACATCCCGTTTCCGATCCGAACGCTTCAGATTGAAGTTTCAAAGGAATTGACACTAACAAAGGGAGGCACGTCGCTAGATCAAGTTGCTCATCAAGATGACTAAATCCTACTGAGTTTGGAGCCTGCTGAGTCTGGCTATTGCTACAGAATGGTAGCGACCTCCTTGAGATACACTCGGCTAAATGGTTCGTGAAACCCTAACTGATATTGCTCAAACAATCCCTCACGACGAATGGAGATCTGATCTTCCTGCTTGATCACAATCGTCGAATCTTCAAACACATCTCGGGTTAGCATCATCTCAATGTCGGTTGGATGATCCAAGATCACAATATTACTGCCGTAGTAGAACATTCCGGCCGTGTCAAGAACGTTTTCTCGGTACTCGGTAATCAAGAGATCGAGTTTAGGATTGCGCAATAGGTTCTGAACATTCGTGTTGTAGTCCGCGTGCTGGTTTTTCTCGGAACGATTGATGAAAACAGCATCTCGGCAGACTGCGCCAATCGTCCAGTCAGGATGAATCAACAGGATGTGATCGATCAATTCTTGAAGTTCTTGAACTGCAACGCGATTGAACGTGATGGTTGGAATGCGGGCATCGGCTCCAGAAGCGAAAAACGTTTTCAAGATTGCAGATGTGACATCGACCCGTTCCCCGATCGCAGGTCTCAAGTGCATGAAAATGCCAGGAGCCGCATTAATTTCGATAATGCCAAACTCTCCAGATTTCCAAGAATGGGCTAAATCGCGAGCGATCACATCCACGCCTAAACAGGTCAACCGGAAATGCTGAGCGATATCTTGGGCCAACACGATGTTGTCGGGATGAATGGAATGCGTTGCATCAATGCTCATCCCACCCGCTGACAGGTTTGCCACTTTACGTAAAGGAACAGTTCGACCTGCCTCTAACACACTGTCGAGCGTTAAATGTTGCTCTTTGAGATGGAGTTCCAATGACTCATCGAGCTTAATTTTTCCGAGGGGCGAGGTTGGCGTGTCGCTGCGATCGGGCTTACGATTCTCGCGATCGATCAATTCTTGAATCGTCGAATCTCCATCGCCTGTAACAGTTGCCGGATGCCGCTCCGTTGCCGCCACAAACCGACCATTCACACACAACAATCGAAAATCTTTACCCGTGATACTGCGCTCTACAATCACGCGAATCGATTGGTCGGGTGGAATCGCTTCAACCGCACGATTGAAGGCAAATTCTAGCTCATCCTCATCTTGCACGTTTGCCGTGACGCCGATGCCTTTGTGACCGACGACGGGTTTAACAGCAACCGGATAGCCGATGCGATCGGCGGCAGTCAAAGCTTCATCGAGGTCAACAACAATTCTGCCTTGAGGAACCGGAAATCCAAGCGTACTCAAAAACGCTTTGCAATCGTCTTTGCGAGTCGTAAAGTCAGAATCTAAATGGCTATCTCCATCAAATGTGGTGGCAATTCCCCGCACTTGCTTTCTGCCGTAGCCATACTGCATCAGCCCTTCGTCCCACAAATAGAAGGTCGGAATCCCATGTTCTTCTGCCGTTTTGAGCAAAGCATACACGGTAGGCCCGCCATAGACAGACTGGCGAAATGAAGCTTGCAGTTCTTCAATTTGGTCTTCAATCCAAAATCGTTTGTCTTGCGTAATCGCTTCAAACCAGTCCCATACACTGTAAATGATGGCTCGACTGGTGCGGCGATGCAAGGCTTGCACCGCAATCTGAAACGATTCATGAGCCGGGGCAATGCTCCAGCGATCGAGATGTAACTCCATGTCGAGCCGGCTGACTTCGGCGAGGGTACGAACAAATAAGTGAGCGTGGGATTCGTAAGATTCATCCGCGAGATGAGGATAGCGATCGCTGACTTTTGCAACATAATGTTCAAGCGGCAGGGGTTCGGTATTTCCTGTCAGCGCGAACTGAAAGGCAAAGGCAGCCGTATTGAGGTACGGATTTGGACCAATGTAGTAATTAAGATTAAATAGGTCAAACGCATCAGTTTTCCTGGCGTTTACGCGAGTTGGATGAGGATCTGTATGTAAAACCATTGGTCATGAATGCGATCGCAACTACGGTTCGACATTAGTTCTGAAACCCGCTTTTTGCGTCTACCATAAGGCTTTGATTGAGCCAGCCTGCGTTATGAAATCTTGAAAATTACCCGGTTCCGTTGCTCTTTCTGGAGAGCGATCGCGCTAAATGTTCTCTCGATCGGGTTAGGCCTACAGGTGGGTGAAATTCATACATTAATCAAGTAGCCTTTATAGCACCTAGGAACCGTACAAAGTTCAAAGAGGAAACAAAATTATCATGAGTACTGCAACAGACGCCACTCTTAGAGGTGAAGTGCAGCACCTTGCTGAGTATGCATTTCACCATCACCTAATCTCCGGATACGGAGACGGAGAATACTCAAATGAGTATCAGATCGTTTACCAAGGTAAGCCAAGGCACCTATCATTAGAGCAAGCTCGGTCGTTCCTATCTGATTTGATTGAGTGCGCTTAACGGCTACATTACTACCATCCACGCAATTAGCACTCATGCTCAATCAGAAATTTGCTATCAGGTAAAACATGAGCGCCTACACAGATTGCATCTCATATGTAACAGGGTGTAGTTAGAACTGACTATTTCCTTGGAAGCGTCGGTGAGAATCTGGCTTGTGCGATCGCACTGGATGCTTCAGGATTGGCAAATAAGAGCCGAATGCGCCAGTTCTAATCCTAAAAAAATCGACAGAGAATCATAAAAAACCGGTCATAAAACAATGAGTAAAGCGGGTTAAGTTCGTAACTTAAGTCCCGCTTTTTTGGTAGCTGATTAAACTCAGCCTATTGCCATAAGGACCTACAAATTTATGTCTTGATCTCTACCAAACGGGTGTTATTACCCATTTCAGTTCTGTGATTTATTGAGGGATACACTGGACGACCCATAGGGCAGAGCGCAGGAAACAACATGGTAGCGAATTCAGAATCCATCGTAGAAGCAACCGAGAATGTAGCATTGCCTGAAACCTACGGGCAGCTAGTCATCATTGGAGGAGCAGAGGACAAAGAAGGAGACTGTAAAATCCTTCGGGAGTTTGTGCGCCGAGCAGGAGGACTTCAGGCTCGAATTGCCGTAATGACCGTGGCGACTGGTCTTCCTGGCGAAGTGGGTGAGCAATACATGCGCATTTTCGAGCGGTTGGGTGTTGAAGACGTGCAGGTTGTGGACACAGCAAGGCGCGAAGATGCAGATGATGCTAGGGCCTTGGAGACGATTACCCAAGCTACAGGCATCTTTTTCACCGGAGGTAACCAAGCTCGCATTACCGAGTGCATGAAAGATACACAACTTGACGCAATGTTGCACAAACGATTCTCAGAAGGCATTGTGATTGCAGGCACGAGTGCCGGAGCCGCCATGATGCCGGATATGATGATCGTCGAAGGTGAGTCAGAAACCAACCCCCGGATGGAAGTTGTCAATATGGATCGGGGCATGGGATTTTTGCCGGGTGTGATCATTGATCAGCATTTTGCTCAACGCGGTAGATTAGGGCGTTTGCTATCTGCGGTGGCGCAACAACCCGTCAATCTAGGATTTGGTATCGACGAAAATACCGCGATCGCAGTCAACGGCAAGGAGTTAGAAGTCATCGGTGAAGGAGCCGTGACTATTGTTGATATTGCAAACATCACTCACAACAATGTTGGTGAATTATTAAAAGACGAGCCATTAGCGCTGTGCGGAGCCACGCTGCACATTCTGCCGGATGGATACAAGTTTGATTTAGAGAAGCGATCGCCAATGACCTAAACGCCTGTCTGAGCGAAACACTTATTGCCTTAATCAACAAAGATGATCGAGAGGAGCGATCGCTAAATGCGATCGCTCCTTTCATTAAACTGAAGTACGACAGCCAGCGTTCAAGAGAATTATTGAGCGCTGATCTTTGTTTTTAGTCAAATATTTGCTCAACTCAACCGTCCTGTGAAATAATGGATATTCGTGTCTTGACACCATCATCTTCTCAAAGCTGCTGAAATTATGGCTAAAAACAAAGGCGTAAGAATTGTGATTACGCTGGAATGCACTGAGTGTAGAACCAATCCAGCTAAGCGTTCTCCGGGTGTTTCTCGCTATACCACCATGAAGAACCGTCGGAATACCACAGCGCGTTTAGAATTGAAAAAATTCTGCCCGCACTGTAACAGACACACCGACCACAAAGAAATTAAATAGCTTGCAAAATTAAATAGCTAGCAGTATCCAATAGCCTGCTTGTTGTCAGCAAAAGCGCTTCGTTTTTGCCCGTAGTTTGCAAGATTATCCTGCTGACTACCGCCCATTGACCTCTTATCGTATTGTCGAACCATGAGTTACTTCCGCCGTCGCGTCTCTCCCATCAAGCCAGGTGATCCGATCGACTACAAAGACGTTGATCTTCTGCGTAAATTCATCACAGAACGCGGTAAAATTTTGCCTCGTCGCATCACTGGCCTAACCGCTAAGCAGCAGCGAGACTTAACCGTCGCTATCAAACGAGCCAGAATTGTTGCGCTGTTGCCTTTTATTAACCAAGAAGGTTAAGTCCGTGGAGTGTTGTTAAGGTGTTAGGATGTGAACTTGGTTCGTCTAAACCAAGGGTACTTCACTTTGTTGACTAGTAGCATTTAACACATAACACCTCAACGACCTCCATGGAGAAGGGAACTTTAGTCGAATTTCGCGCCAACGGAGACCGCCGCCTTGCGATCGCTGAGCGTCCAGAAGGCAAAAAGCACTGGATTGTGATTGATGAACGCGGTCAACATCACACCCTTCATCCCCGCCAGATCGAATACGAGATTTCAAACCAAACCTATAAGCCCTCCGATATTCCTCACTTTCTCCAGACAATTCAACCCTACCTCGATCCGTCAAGTTTGGAAGTCGCGTGGGAGATCCTGAATGAGATGGGGGACAGCGTTAACCCTAGCGAGATGGCACTGCTGCTCTTTTCTGAACAGAGCGCCGCACTCTGCTATGCTGCCCATCATCTTCTCAGCGACGATAAAATTTATTTCAAACAGAAGGGCGATCGCTACGAACCTCGTCCTGCTGCTCAAGTCGCCGAACTGAAGCACCAAGGTGAAGCAGAGGCGCAACGCCAGCGGGAATGGCAAAGCTTCTTAGAGCGAGTGCAGCACGCGACAACAGGCGAAACGGTTGAGTGGCAACCGAGCGATCGCCCACGCCTCGATTCGCTGGAGCGATTTGCGACCTTTGGTGAGGAAGCGACCAATCGCACTCCCGCTCTGGAAACTTTGGCAGCCCTCAAGCGTCATGAAACCCCTCAAGCTGCGCTGGCGCTTCTCGTTGAACTTGGGATGTGGAGTCCTCACGAAAATCTTGCGTTGCGGCGCAGCCAAGTTCCTACAACGTTTTCTACCCAGGTTCTGCAAGTGTCGCATCAGCGTTTGGAGTTTCCGCCCGATGATTTAGACCGCGATCGCCTCGATCTAACGCACTTAAAGGTCTACACCATTGATGATGAAAGTACCCGCGAAATTGATGACGGGTTAAGTCTAGAAATTTTGCCAGATGGTCGAGAGCGACTGTGGATTCACATTGCTGACCCAACCCGATGGCTGACGCCAGGAGATGAGCTTGATTTAGAAGCTCGTCGCCGCAGCACGACAATTTATTTGCCGACGGGCATGATTCCCATGTTTCCGCCTGAACTGGCGACAGGTCCGATGAGCCTCAATCAAGGAGAAACATCCTGCGCCTTGAGCTTTAGTGTGATTTTGGATGAATCGGGGGCGGTTGAGGACTACAGCATCCACGCCAGTTTGATCAAATCGACCTATCGCCTCACTTATGAAGATGTTGATGAAATGGTGCAGTGGGGCGTACAGGCAGAATCGGAATTAGAAGCGATCGCCAGGTGGACAAAGCGGCGGCAGGCATGGCGGCAATCCCAAGGCTCGATCACGATTCACATGCCCGAATCGTCGATCAAAGTGCAGGACGAAGAAGTGACAATCGAGGTGTTGGAGGACTCCATTTCTCGACAGCTAGTGGCAGAAATGATGATTTTGGCAGGGGAAGTCGCGGCTCGCTACGCTCAGACCCACAGCCTTCCGCTACCGTTCCGCTCTCAGCCGCAGCCAGACCTTCCCTCCGAGGAAGAGCTTCTCTTGCTTCCGGCGGGTCCAGTCCGCGCTTGTGCAATTCGTCGCTGTATGCCGCGCAGTGAAGTGACGGTGACGGCGGCTCGCCACGCCAGTTTGGGTTTAGACACGTATGCCCAAGTCACTTCTCCCATTCGTCGGTATAGCGATCTGTTGGCTCACTTTCAAATCAAGGCGCACTTGCGGGGCGACGTTCCTCCCTTTTCGGAGGAGGCCGTGAAAGAACTGATGCTAACAATCGGCAGTACCGCGTATGAAGCGGTCCTAGTCGAGCGTCAAACGAACCGATACTGGGGACTGGAATTCTTGCGTCGCCATGCAGATCAAGTTTGGCAAGCGTTGATGTTGCGCTGGCTGCGAGAACACGAAGGCTTAGCCCTCGTTTTGTTAGAAGATTTGGCGCTAGAGTTGCCTGTTCTGCTCAACCGGACGATCGCGCCTGGCGATCAACTCCTCCTCAAGGTCAGTCGCGTCGATCCGCGTCAAGATGAAATTCGGTTCCAAGAGGTAGCGGCACAAGCAGTAGGCTAAGTTGCCCTTCTGAGATGGCTGCATTCTGATAGACTGATCGCTCGGTAAGCCTACGATCAGGGCTGACCAATAATTGTGCGATCGTTCGGATCGGATTCTTTCTTAGTACTCATCATAAAAAACTCGATTTGCAGATGGCTAAACGCAATCAGATCGCCATCTTGCAACACGCGGCGTTCTAAGATTGGCAAACGCTGTCGATTGAGAAACGTCCCGTTGGTGCTACCCATATCCATTACATAAAAGCCCTGCACAGGATGATGCCCAATGACCGCGTGACAGCGTGAAATAGATCGGTCTAAAACAGTAATTGCACAATTGTGGCTGCGTCCAATCAGCCAGGTAGACGCTGTTAGCGCAGACCGCAGCACAGGCTTAGCTTCTCTAGTGTCTGCTAGATTTGTTGTCAAAAATGTCGTTCTTCCTGTCGTTGCCCCTTGAATGAAATAGGGGGTCGTACACTGACTGGGGGATTCTAAAAGTGGCTCAACTAAAGTAGACAACTGCTCCACGTTATCGTCAAAATCCGCAAGCCGCGATCGCGAAATGGCAGGATGCTTGTTGAGAAAGCCGTGCGATTCGCTGCACGAAGCTCCGAAGGATAGCGACTCTGAATTGCGATAACAATCCTCTTCCTGACTAGACGGTGACGGATTTAACATAATGTCTATCTGAGAAGTAACCGTACTGTGCCAATAAGCCAACAATTTACCAAACCCTAAATACCTGACCCTATCAAGCTGACGAACTTCAGCGATTAACTCGACGATTACTGATATTGATATTAAATATTGATACTACTGCTGCCCTCCTCACGAAGTGAGTCAAAGACCTTCCCAACCCTTCTCCTAGGGGAGAAGGAGCCAAACTCTTGTTCCCTCTCCTGCGGGAGAGGGCTAGGGTGAGTGCGGTTCGGATGCTAAATCAAATGTTGCTAGGTTAAATGTTGCCAGGTTAATGAAGTGGTAGCGAAACTTGAAAAAGCCGTTTGGATGAAAACAGGTGGGTTGGACCGGAGCCGTTCTCACCCTTTTGTGTGAGCTTGCTTGTGTTAAGTAGAATAAACACCATTCTCTGTACAAGTGACAATAGGCTGCATTGCCTTCTTCTCGGAAGCTTTACATGAGGTCTGAAATCAATTCTCTTTCTGAACTCCTGATGAAATTTGCTACCGCAGACACTTCTTCTAAATAAGAGAGTTGTCGGGAAATAAAAACAAAGGTAGCTAACATGACCTTTCAAGTTCTTCTTCCTATGCTGCAATCAGGTAGAAGTTCCATAATCCTGCTGCTGTCAGCATCAAATGGTCATCAAAACCCGCT
>JAHHHO010000012.1 GCA_019359315.1 Myxacorys californica WJT36-NPBG1 | reverse complement strand
TTTGGCAAGCTCAAGCAGTATCGCCGGATTTTTTCTCGGTTTGACAAGCAGGCCCGAAATTACTGGAGTTTCCTCTGTTTTGCCTGCACCTTGATCTGGTTGCGGTGAAAAGTCAACAGAACCTAGTTTTCTCATCTCGGATGAAAAGGAACAAGAAATGTTAGGAGAGATCTTATAGTAATGCGATCGCTCGCGTAGATGCTGAAAACGAAGATTTACGCGGCAGGCTAAAAAAGCTGTCAACGATGCTTGACGAAGCCTCAAGACTGGCAGAAGCACCTTAAACGACATCCCCCGTAAATCCCACGACCCAAACGGAACCCTCGTCAGGTACATTCGTTAAGCTTTCTGCCGATCGCCCAACCACAATCCAAGACAGAGCAGGGTTAAGTTGACAGTATCCCGCTTCAAGTTAAGTTGACAATATCAGAAGTTGCAAATCCCTCAAAGCTTGGGCTAAAGAGGGATCTTGGGTATTGGGTATTGGTTTTTTTGACTGTTAGGTTAAATTACCTGCTCTCTCAACTGCTTGCTTTAACTCTTCAAAGGTAATATTACCGTCTTCGTCTGAATCATACTGTGCTAGTAACGCCTGGGGGCTACTGGTACTTGTTGCTGATGAGATGACTGAGTTTAAGCCAGGACTTAACAAAAGATCATTAACGGAGAGTTTGCCGTCTTGATCGCTATCTAAGGTATTAAAAAGAGATTGAAGCTCTTGCTCGGTTGCCATAAATTTTTACCTGAATTAATTTTCCAATTTCATATCGCACTAAACAGATTACCAGACCAGAAGGAGAGCAGATTGAGGCTACTAATCAAGAGCCGCTCTCTATCAAGGAGCGCAACAAAAGAGCCTGATTTATATCACGGGCAAGATCTGCAGCATCGAGAATAGTTTCAGCGTCAGGCACAAGCATTGAGGGGGGAGAGGACAGTATTAAGATTCCCCACGCGATCGGTGCCATCCATTTATCAGCATTTGGGAATTAGTCGCCCAACTTACTACTGCTACATCCATCCCAACACTGATCCAAAAGTCAAGCCAGAACGGAATTGAGCCTGGAGACGTGCGATTTTGGGCCATGCCCTCTGACGGTAATGCAGTTCGTCAAAAATCTATGTAAACACCTTTCGGAGTTTGTTTTAAGGGCTTTAGATGTGCTCGTTAGTTTACCTGGAAGAGGGGAATACTTTTAGAGTGTATTCTCTAGAGCAAACCAAAATGACCTTTGAGCCTTCCCGGTTAACTACGGCTACTGATGTGCTATCGACAGCCAACCTTGCGCTGCCCCTGGATCAAACCAGTCTGACAACCTCGCTGACAGAACAACGACAGTCCAGCCAATCCCTATTATTTATTGATCAGTCGGTGGCTGGCTATCAGAGCCTAATCGCCGGAGCAACAGCAGGTACCGAAGTCCACATCCTTAACTCGACGCAGGATGCAGTCACGCAAATCACCAATACACTGCTGGGGCGAGACGGCATCTCTAGCCTTCACATCCTTTCTCATGGGGAAGCAGGCGGGTTAGACTTTGGTAGCAATCGGGTGACCTTAAGCGACTTGCCAGGGTATGCAGCTCAGTTGCAGAGTTGGAGCAAGGCGCTAAGCGATGATGCCGACATTTTGCTGTACGGCTGCAACGTGGCGCAGGGCGAACTGGGTCAGGCGTTTACCAGCATCCTTAGCCAGTTGACTGGGGCGGATATAGCGGCTTCAGATGATTTAACAGGTGGAGCATTATTGGGAGGAAACTGGACGCTAGAAACAGCAAATGGTTTTGTAGAGTCATCATTGGCATTTACTTCTGCAACAATAGGCACGTATGCTGCAGTTTTAAATCATTCCAGGCTCCTTATTAACGATGTCTCGATTGTTGAAGGAGATAGTGGTACTAGCAATGCTGTTTTCACAGTAACTCAAACGGGACCTGGACCGTGGACTGTCAGCGTTAACTATACAACTGTAGACGGTACTGCTGTAGCAGGGTCTGACTACGTTATTACCAGTGGTACCTTAAACTTTGCTAATAGTGAAACCACGAAAACAATCACAGTTCCCATCATCGGCGATAGAGTTGCTGAATTTGGCGAAACCTTCTCCGTTGTTCTTAGCAACGCTGTCTTTGGTCAAGGGGGTGCTATCGGCGATGGCACTGGTATCGGAACTATAGGCACTGTCATAACAAACCAAACGCTCACTGAAGACATTGCCTCTGGAGCAATCCCTTTCAGTATTGATGACGGCGACATTCCTAACCTTCTACTAGCAGCAACTTCCAATAATCAGGGTTTGATTGCTGATAATAATCTTGCTCTGGGCGGTTCTAATGATAATCGGACAATTACCATTACCCCAACGGCAAACCAATTTGGTAATGCTGCAATCACGCTTCAAGCAAGTGATGGCATCAATACTACCACTCAAGCCTTTAATGTTACCGTTACACCGGTTAACGATGCCCCCCTACTCACCTTACCCACAGCAGGCAGCGTTAGCTATATCGAAGATGGCAATGCCGTAATATTGGATGCCAGTGCCACGGTCAGCGATATTGATTCCACCAATTTTGATACAGGCATGCTGACGGTTAACATCAGCACGAATGGTACAGCGGACGATCGCCTCGCCATCAACAACCAGGGCACTAGCACGGAACAGATTGGTGTCTCTGGCAGCAACGTGACCTACGGTGGCACCATCATTGGCACCGTCACGGGTGGTGTAGGCACGGCACCGCTAGTCGTCACCTTCAACAGCAGTTCCAGTTCTGCTGCTGGCCAGGCATTACTCCGTAACCTCACCTATAGCAACGTTTCAGATGCACCTTCAAGCGCCGTTCGGACGTTAAGTGTTGTGCTGACGGATGGAGACGGCGGCATCAGCACGACTGCTGACACAACCATTGATATTGTAGCCAATAATGACCCCCCTACAGTCTTCGCTCCGGCTGCGATCGCTGTCACTGAAGACATCACCACCACACTCACAGGCATTACGTTTGTCGATGCAGATGCAAGTAGCGGTATTGTAATCGCAACCTTAACTGTTGGTACAGGCATTCTGGCTGCGACTTCTGGAGGTGGAGTCACCGTAGGGGGCACTGCAACAAACCGTACTATCAGCGGCACCATCACAGATATCAACAGCTTCATTGCGGCTAGTAATCTCACTTATACTCCAGCCCCCGATTCTATAGCGACTCAAACGCTGGGTATCAGCATCAATGACAACGGCAACACTGGCACTGGTGGCGCACAGACTTCAGGCGTGACAAACATTAGTCTCAACGTGACCGCTGTGAACGATGTGCCCTCGTTTGCCAAAGGAGCAGACCTGACGATCACAGCGGGTTCTGGCGTTCAAACCGTTTCAAACTGGGCAACGGGCTTCAATCCGGGACCGGCTGATGAATCGAATCAAACCGCCCAAGCTTACATCGTCACCGTAGACACCAACCCTGCCATCTTTGCCGTTGCCCCAACAATCGACTCCTTCGGCAACCTGACCTATACTCCTGCCACCAATCTTGCCACGGCTACCACGGCTACCCTCAGCGTGCATGTGCGCGATAGTGGCGGCACTGCTAACGGGGGGGTAGATACCTCCGCCGTCCAAACCTTTGCCATCACCGTCCAGCCCCAACCCACCCTCAGCATTGGAAATGTCAGCCAAACGGAGGGCAACAGCGGCACCACGGCCTACACCTTCACGGTCAGCCTCTCGAATGCCAGTGCTCAAACTGTTGCGGTCAATTACACCACAGCAGATGGCACCGCGACCGTTGCCGATGGAGACTATAGTGCTGCCACTAGCAGCCTCACCTTTGCCCCCGGTGAAACCAGCAAAACCATTACGATTAACGTCAAAGGCGACCCCAATCGGGAGCTAGACGAAACCTTCTTCGTCAATCTCCTCAATCCGACCAACGCCACTCTGACCGCAAACGCCACCAGCGGCACGGGTACCCTGCTCAACGACGATCGCGTGAATCTCGTGTGGCGCAGCAACAACCCCGCCATCTCGTCCTCTGGAAGTGGACAGAACGCCATCTGGCAGATGAACAGCTTTACCTTAGAAAGCGGCTACTACCTCCCCACTGTCGCGGGCTCCAACTGGCAGATTGTGGGCACCGCCGATTTCAACCAAGACGGGACCGATGACCTCCTCTGGCGCAACCAAGCAACCGGCGAGAACGCCATCTGGCAACTAAACAGCATCGGCTTCCAAAGCAGCCGCTTCATCACCTCCGCGGACTTAAACTGGCAGATTGCCAGCACCGCCGATTTCAACAACGATGGCACCGCGGACATCGTGTGGCGACATCAGGCAACTGGGCAGAATGCGATCTGGCAGATGAATAGCACGGGGTTACAAAATGGCTACTTCATCACCTCGGTCGCGGACTTAAACTGGCAGATTGCCAGCACCGCCGATTTCAACAACGATGGCACCGCGGACATCCTCTGGCGGAACAAGACAAGCGGACAGAACGCCATTTGGCAAATGAACGGCTTCACCTTACAAAGCAGCCGTTTCATTCTCCCTGTTACTGACTCCAACTGGCAGATGGTCGGCACCGCGGATTTCAACAATGATGGGATCGCGGACATCGTGTGGCGACATCAGGCAACTGGGCAGAATGCGATCTGGCAGATGAATAGCACCGATGTGCAAACGGGCTACTACCTCACTCCTGTCGCTGATTTGAACTGGCAGATTGCCGGCGTTGCTAACTTCAATGGGGATGGATCCGCCGATCTGCTCTGGCGCAACCCTCAAACTGGAAAGGTTGGAATTTGGCAAATGAATGAATTTACGGATTCACAAACCTATTTGTTGCCAGATGTATCCCTCGATTGGGTGGTGAGACCCTTGCGTGCTCCTCAAGCTTCCGTGCCTGCATAAGCCAAAAACTCATCCTCTCAAGACGATGAACAACGCTGCTCGTACTAGGTTCGATAATCCGCGGCGGCACTCGGCCAAACGGCCCCTGGTTAGCCTTAGTTGGGAGAGCTTGTAGAGAACGATTGACCCAAGCTGAGATGAGGAGATTTCCTCGAATGCTGAAGCATTCGAGGAAATCTCCTCATCCAATTAAGCGGTTGGGTCTAATCCCAATGGCTGTCGTCTGACCCGTCGATCCTTCGGAGCTTGGCAGAGCCGATCGTCCATCAAACCAAAATGCACCTTGAGCCGCTTCAAACTAGAAGCGGTTTTTTATTGGCGAAATGCAAGAGGCATGAATCCCGCTACTCTGTTCATGTCCCCACATAGCAAACAGCAGCATTACTGCGGGTGAGGTGAACGGACGATCATCTTGGGGCAATCGATCTGGTACAGACAAACCAAAAATATAAGCAATCCCTAAAGAAGCCTTTTAGGGATTGCTTATATTTTTTCCATGAAAAAGCGTGGCATCTCAAATCGGTGTCCATAGCTTTTTGATGGGATTAAACCCCCTTAAAAAGTGGTGGACACGCCTATAGATCCGCGTGCTCACGTATTCGGTTGTGTTCCAGTTTTAGGGAAGATTTAGGGAAACTCTCTAAACCTAATTCCTAAAACCTATCGGGATGACAGGATTCGAACCTGCGGCATCCTGCTCCCAAAGCAGGCGCGCTACCAAGCTGCGCTACATCCCGTAGAATCTAAGCGACCTACTTACTATATCGCATCTTTGATCAACCGGATCGATTGATCAAGATTTAGCTTTGAAAAGGGTATCGAACTGAATGTAGAGAATACCTCAATGAGTGTGAGCCAGTCAGTGAGTACCAGCCAGTCAGTGAGTACCAGTCAGACAGTGAGTGCAAGCCAGACAGTAATGGGTCAGTCGCTTGATGGATGGAGCACAGAGCCTTAGCCACACCCTAGCGACCCAGAAGGCGATCACTGCCGCCTCAACTCGGCAACCGACCGGAGGATTACGACCAGAAGTAGAGCTCAAACTCGCGATCGCAACCTCAGGTCATCTCGTGAATCTTCGAGAGCGGAGTTGCGCTTCGCGCTAATCGTGGATTGCTGCCTGTAATGCCGCGATTAGCGCGAAGCGCAACTCCACAGGAACCGCACGTCTTAGAATTAAGGAGAGAGTAACTCCAATCAATTTTGTTATGACAACCTCCAAAGACCAGTTTGAAGTGCAAAAAACCGATAAAGAATGGCAAGAAACGCTGACGCCAGAGCAGTTTCACGTGCTGCGGAAGCATGGAACAGAGCGAGCAGGCACAAGTCCACTAGATAAGGTCTACGACGAAGGAACCTATGTCTGTGCAGGCTGCGGCTTACCACTCTTTACCTCTGAAACCAAATTCAATAGTGGCACTGGCTGGCCTAGCTTCTTTGCACCTCTAGAGAGCGCGATCGAGACCACGACTGATCGAACGTTGTTTATGACCCGCACTGAAGTGCATTGCCGTCGCTGTGGTGGGCATCTAGGGCATGTATTTAATGATGGTCCTGCCCCGACCGGACAACGCTACTGCATGAACGGGGTTTCGCTAGAGTTCAAACCCGAAGCATCAGAGTAAATTGCTGTTATAAGTCGCTGTTTGCGCCACTTGGTTTCTGGAGAAATGTTTCTCAGAAATTAGGTGGCGATATTTTTTACACTCAGCTAATCTCGCTCTGCATCGATACCTTGTTCGGTTTAATAACACAAACTCTGCTAGATAATTTATAGGCAAGCGAATACATTTGAGATGTGAATTTGCGGAATTGCTCAACGCTAGAGAAGACGTGAATTCATCTACGCCTAAAGGCTGACGATTTCAAAATCGACATTGAGAAAAATCAGTTCAGGAGTGAGGGGCTAATTGCAGAATTTAATACGAAGACTGTGACTCCATTATCGATTTAACAAGGAATGTTTGATATGGCAGATTCAATTCGGACAATCGATGTTGATAGCACGATCGCAGCGTTGCATCAGGGATTGACCTCGATTCCGGCAGAAGACGCGATCGCAATCATTGAAAGCTGGCAGCAGCAGCTTGAAGGCTCTGATTTGGCTGAAGATCTGGGTGAACTGAAGCAAGCGTTGCAAAGCGGAGACACGGCTAAGATGGCTGAAACTATGGTAGATCTTGGGGAAGACACCTCAGAATCGGCAGCGAGTGCAACAGGAGATGTTGCGATGAAAGTAGAGCAATTAGGTGAACTACTCTCTCAAGCGGGTCAGTCACTAATGTAGATTATTTTTGTTGACGTACATTGCTGTTCTCCCCTTTTTCATCTGGAAGAGGGGAATTTACTATACATTCCCAATTTGTTTTTTTTGTAATCTGTTTTTTGTAATCTAAAGTCTTTTGTAATACGGTTATAGATAGCCTTGTGAGCTTTTCATTGTATCTGTCTAAGCAACCTAGCCGCTATTTGTAAGAAATGCAAGACTTTAGCCAACTGCTGAGAGAAAAAAATTCTACCATCGTCGAACAGTGGGTTGCTTCAGTTTCACGCGATCGCCAGATTACCAGCACAGAGCATCTCGATCGCAGTGCCATCAAAGACCATATTGATTATGTCTTGGAAGCCTTAGCGACGGTCCTATCTCAGCAGCAAGCCGACGATAACGAGGCGATCGTAAACGCCAGCATTTCTCACGGTGTTTTACGAGCCAACCAAGGATTCGACCCCAGCGAGATCGCTCAAGAATATCATCTTCTCCGCAAAACGATTTTTGATATCCTCCGTCCTGACTTGCTGAGTAGTAACTCAGAGGATCTACTGCGAGCCGTTTCACTAATCAATGCAGTAGTCGATTCGGCGCTGTCTCAATGCTTCAAAAGCTATGTACAGGAGCGATTACAGGAGCTAGAGCTAGTTCAGCATCAACTCGCGATGACAGTTGAGGAACTCAAGCGACTCGCTCAAGCCAATCAAAATAACCTTTCGGTATTAGCCCACGAACTGAAAACGCCGCTTACGTCGATCATTGGCTACTCGGATTTGTTTTTACGACAGTCTCGGCAGGATGGCAATCTCACATCGAGCAAGAAACTAGAACACATTGAGCGCGTCCTTGGCAGTGGGCGGAGACTGCTGCACATCATCAATGATGCGTTAGAACTGGCTCGGTACGAAGCCGGAAAACTTCAGCCTGTTCCCGAACCAACGGATGTTCGCGCTGTGATTCAGACCGTCGTTGAAGTGATGCAGCCTTTGGCAGACGCCCGAAAGTTAGACTTGGTTGTGGCTGACACTCAAGCTCCATCACAAGTGATCACTGATTCAACTCGGCTTCAGCAAATCCTCACTAATCTTGTGAGTAATGCGGTGCGCTACACCGACGCGGGAAGCGTGACGATCAAGTGCGAAGAACTGCCCAACGATCGCTGGCTCTGCTCTGTCAGCGACACGGGTATCGGCATTGCGTTAGAAGATCAGTCCCGGTTGTTCAAACCGTTTGTCCGGGCTGAGTTTAGCAATCACCCTCATCCATCCGATAGCACCGGACTCGGCTTAGCGATCGTAGCGCGGTTAGTCGAGTTACTCCAAGGCAGAATCCATCTCACCTCGCAAGTCAAAGAAGGCTCTACCTTTACCGTGATTTTGCCGCTCAAGATGACGCTCGACTAGTCCTACTTAAAGATTTAAATATTATCGGTCTCGGAGAACAAGCGATCGAACTCGGTCTTCACGACCCGATAGCATTCACACGATGCCGCTTCTAGCCCCTGCCGATCCAAAATCCTTACCTTGCCACGCGTGTAGCGAATCAGCCCTGCTTTCTGCAAAATTGCGGCGACAACACTAACACTGGCTCGCCGCACTCCCAACATTTGGGACAATAATTCTTGGGTCAGAAAAAACTCCTGTGCGCCAACGCGATCGTGGCACAGCAACAGCCAGCGACAGCAACGCTCCTCTACCGAATGAAGGCGGTTGCACGCCACGGTTTGAGACAGTTGGCTGATCAAGGCTTGGGTATAGCGTAAGAGCAGAGTGTAGAGCAAACTATCTGGCGTCACCTCCCGCCTAAACACCTCGCTTCGCATCCGCAAGGCATCTCCCGCGACTTGCGCGATCACTTGTAGCGGTGACTGCTCGACCCCCAGCAACACGGCTAGCCCAACCATTCCCTCATTTCCGGTAGTTGCCGCTTCTACGGTTTCCCCATCTTCGGTGATGGTCACCATCGAAATCACACCGCTATTAGGAAAATAGACATACTCAATCGGCTGATTTGGCTCATATAACACCTGCTTGAAGGGCAGAGAAACGAACTCAAGATAGGGCACCAAGCGCTCGTACTCCCCTTCAGACAGAGCAGACAGGAGTTTATTTTGAGTAGAACGATCTTGGGGCATGAATGCCAAAAGCCTAAATCAGAGTCTAGCTAAAACAGCAGATTGCACGAACAACGCAGGCTCTAACGTATAAGTCTTACCGCTCTGTTGTCTGTCCCCTGACGTACATAAATATCCAGTTGTGATTCGCAATTCGCCTGCCACGCTCGAAGAAGGGCGAAGATAATTTAATTGATCCAACACCCTATCTCAGTGTCAGAGCAAGCATCAGTCAGCTTCTACTGATGTTTAGGCGATTAGAAAGCTCTCTGCTGCCAAGGTGTCCCTCTCGTCTCTTCTACAAGGGACTGCTCAACCTACTGTATTCTGCACGCAGAACTCGGTAGCACTGACAGCTAGCCGCTTCTAAACCCGGACGATCGAGAATGGTAATTTTGCCGCGCTGATGGTGAATTAGTCCAGCACGCGCTAACGCACTGACAATTTCGTTCGCACCCGCTCGACGGACTCCAACAACGCGAGAAAGCGCTTCTTGAGTCATGATTAATTCTGAAGAACCAACGTGGTCTTGCAGCAAGGCGAGAAGAAAGCAGCACCGCTCTTGAGCGCTATGCAGCCGAATACAAGCTAAATTTTGGGCAAGCTGGCTTATCAAGACCTGAATGTATCGCAGCAGTAACGGGCAAAGCGCACTGCTATAGCAAAGTTCAGTCCTAAGAACGCTTGCCTCTATTTGCAAGGCTGACCCTGCAATTTGGGTCACGGCAGCCATTGGAATTCGCATTGTGCCCAGCACTAGAGGGACACCAATCATGCCTTCGTTACCGACCACAGTGGCATTAATACTCTGTCCGCCCTCAAGAGTGTTAATGAGAGAGACGACGGCATTGATCGGAAAGTAGGCGTAGTCGATGGGCTGGTTAGATTCGTATAGAGTTTGTCCCAACGACAAGTGGGTAACTTCTAAATGCGGTAGTAGACGCTCATAATCTTCACTAGAGAGATTAGATAGGAGTTTGTTAAAAGCAATAAGTTCATACAACATGGCGATCAGGAGCCGCCACCTTCAGAGTCAGATGTGTGTGAGACAGACATCCAAAACCATCAGTGGAAACATCCAGGCGCAGGACAACATACAAAAATCAGGCGATCTAGAGTCAGCTTCTCTGATTCTGCATAAGCTTAGAACTCATGACACATCTGAAAAGCAACTGTAGCTACCTTAGTGTAGCCAATGCTAACGTTGCGCTTCAAAGGAGGCTACTCACCTGCAAAACGCACCGTAAGCTGTAAAACACACCTTAAGAGGAGAGCTTGTCAGTAATATAGCGTACTCAATATTATGAATTCCCTACCTCACTGGGCAGAGTTGTTTGGAAAGTTTAAGAACCCATAGCACGCAAAGTCGTATCTCTTTAGACTCAAACCACTAGGATTGAGAGCACTAGGATTGAAAGGAACGTCCAGCGACTTGAGCGATCGCAAGAGAAAGTTCATCTAAATCCACGGGTTTGGAAAAATGCCGACGAAACCCTGCTGTTAAGCAGTCTGCCCGATCGTTGGAACGCGCAAAGGCAGTGACGGCGATCGCGGGAATTGAAATACCTAATTCTGTTTCTAATTGCTGAACCTGGGCGATCAGATGATAACCGGATTCATCTGGCATTCTAATATCACTAATCAAAACATCAGGGATGCGCTGCTGAAGAGAAATAATGGCATCGCGGACGCTTCCTACAATGACAACCTCGGCTCCATCTCCTTCTAGAGCAACTAGCAACAACTCCCTAGAGTCGCGATCGTCATCTACAACCAGAAGCTTTAACCCTTCTAGGATTAGTTGATCCATCCATCCCCCAATTCAGTAACGCGTCGGTTACTGAGGCGTTTTATGCGTTCTTACAGCAACTTAACCTATAGACTAAGTTAAAGCCTAAACCGTGTCTGTACGGTGGCGGACACAATTTGACTGGCAATTTTTGGAGGGTTACGCAGCGAATCGCACTGCTAGATGCTCGATCCTAGAAGATGATCCAGAAGCAGCGACTTTTGCCGAACCGCTCTCACCTCGACCTTCTGCTGCAAAAGGAGCTAAATTCTTGCTCTCCTCGTAAAGCACTTGCAACAGAAAAAACCCTGCCCTTCAGGAAAAGCAGGGGAAGTTTTATGAAGTTCACACTGACTTTGAAACTGGGTTTGAAAATTGCCGATGCTTATTGACCAGAACTTGGCTGAGGAGAACTGGTTGTCGAGTCTTCACTCGGCTTGGTTGCATCTGAAGACGGTTGAGCCGAATCGTTAGCCTCTGGCTGAGTAGAACGATCTGAGGTCGTCTCTCGAGGAGTAGATTGCGCTGGAGCCGAAGGCTGAGCGGGAGCAGGCTGAGCCGGGGCAGGCTGAGCGGGAGCCGAGGGCTGAGGAATCGTAATCACTCGAGTAGGCGCGGATTGTTGAGGTACAGGCACCACTCGATCGCGCTGAATAATGCGTTCGCGCACTTCGGGAGACGGATTCGCTGATGGGCTGGTTGACGGAGCCGCGCTAGGAACTATGATCGTCCGATTAACGGCGGGTGCGGGAGTACGATCGCGCTGCGTTAAGAAATAGAAACTTGCGCCGACTAGAGCCAACAGCCCTGTCGCCAAAATACCAACCAGTAGTCCACGTCCAGCGTTATCGTTATCTCGAATTTGCTGATTCGCCTCATAGCGCTGCTGCTCAAGGGCTTTGCCTTCAACATAGCCCTGCCGGTAATTGACCGGATCGGGCTTCACAACGTGATAATCGCCGGATTGATTTAGGGTTTCTGGGGTATTTAGGGTTTCTGGGGTTCTGTTGGGATTGTTGTCGCGATTATAAGCGTCGCGGTCATTAATGTTTGCCATTTTAGTAATTAAAACTCGTCAAAATAGTTTTTAGAAGTGCTGAACAAGCTGTTCTTTAATTAAGCTTGCAAAAGGGGTTTTAAGTAGATGCGTCTGAGGGCTAGACTGAAGCACTTGTTACATTTACAACATAGTTCTGATCAGGTTAGGAATCGCTGTATCTAGAGAAATAACCTCTTCCTCTAGCTAAAGAGTGATTCTTAAAGCACCTACCGATAGATGCACCGAGGCGAAAACGGTTCGTAGTACTGAACTCAGGCGATTCATCAGGGGCGAAAGCGTGACCAATGAAACGCATCAAGAGGAACAATAGCAGTTCGATTCAGCACCCATTGCGCGATCGCACATCCTGTCACAGGAGCTAACAGAATGCCGTTGCGATAGTGCCCTACCGCTAAGGTCAAATTGCGATAAGGGCTTTCGCCTAAAATTGGCGATTCATCGGGCGTTGCAGGTCGAAATCCCCACCATGTTTCCTGAACCGGAAACCGCTTCAACTCTGGATAAAGCCGAGTCGCGGCAGACTGCAAATGCTCGATACCAGGCGGAGTATTACCCGCCGTGAAGCCAACACTCTCGCTGGTTGCGCCTATGACAATCCGGCGATCGCGGCGCGGCACAATGTAGATCTCATCACCATAGAGAACCTGTTGCAGAGGCAGCGTCGCATCAGCCGGAGCCTGGACAGACAGCATTTGCCCTTTTCTGGGAAAGACCGGAACGGGAAGCAAATCTTCTGACCAAGCTCCGGTCGCCAAAATGTAGTGTTCGGCTTGCCAGTCACCTTGATTGGTATGCAAATGAGTGACGGTCGCCTCTCGATGAGCCACTAAATCGACCGTTACCCCGGATCGAATTTCAATGCCTAATTTCTGAGCCGCGGCCCAAAGCACTTTCGCCAAAGCTCGGTTATCCACTTGGGCATCTTTGGGAAACCAGTAGCCTCCCATCACTTCAGCACTCAATCCGGGTTGACGAGCGTGAATTTCTTCTCGTCCGATCCAATGTTCTCCGGTATGTCCTGTCTCTCCATATTTAGGAGCCAGAATTCCGCATGCCCAATAGCCCGCACTTAGCCCGGTTAGGGCTTCAAGTTGATGAACCCAAGCTGGATAGAGCGATCGACTGTGTAAACACAACTCCAACATTGGGCTTGGCGGGATCATTTCGGCTTGAGGCGCAAGCATTCCTGCTGCCGCTTGGGTAGCCGCCTGAGCCGCATCTCGACAGAGGATCGTCACCGATGCGCCTTGGCGGGTTAGCTCTAGCGCGATCGCAAAACTGATCACACCACCACCCACGATCAAAATGTCCCGTTTCTCAGTCATTACGACTCATGTATGAACCCCTCTCCGTTCTACCATCCTGCTCGCACTGGTGGGGGATAGGGTGTTTGGTTAGACGTTGTATCTGTTGTGGTTCCGTTGTCAGTAGTTCCGTTCCCACTCGTTCCGTTGTTAGTAGTTCCGTTCCCACTCGTTCCGTTGCCCGTCGTTGTGTCTGGATATGCACCTTCTGGCAAATTAGAGGGATTGGTTGATGTGGACGAGCCTGATGAATTAGTGTTGGGTGGAGCAAACGTCTGGGTTCCCTGAGTGGGTGTCTGCGCAGTGGAAGTGGGCGCTCGAGTCGCACTCGGATCAGGAACCGGGGGACGATCAGCTTCAATCTGATTCTGCGAAGCGTTACCTTGAACCTGAAATGCCCCCGCCGCTCGCAGAATTAATGCCATTGCGATCGCAATTAAAACACCGCCCGCTATTCTGCCAGAAGAACTCCTCATAACTCCAGACCCACAATTCAGTATTACTATCGTGACAAGATTCTTTGTTTAAGAAAACTGTCCCCTAGGCTGAAGTATACCCTTAGGGTTTCAGTGTTTACAAAGCTTGTTCATTTTATTGTTAGATCATTCGTCCCAATCTAAATGAAAGAACGGTAGGGGCACAGCATCCGTACCTCTAGGATTACAAGAATGCGGGTAAGGTCAGGATGAACGTTGTTTGTCCGGGTACGGCTGGGTCAAGTCTCAAGTCGCCGTTGTGTGCCCGCACAATCTCCCGTGCAAGGCTCAGTCCCAATCCGATTCCCTCTACTTTGCGCGTCCGGGCTGGATCACCGCGATGAACGCGATCGGAAATGCGTTGACGATCGCGCTCTAACTAAAATGTCTTTTGAGCTATTACTGATAGCGATCGCAACCCTTGCACCGTGGCGATGAGCGGTCATCCGAATCCAGCCGTTGGGCAAATTATATTTAATGGCGTTGCTAATCAAGTTTTGCAAAACTTGATTAGCAAGTCGCGATCGCCCTGCACTGCCAAGCCATCCGCCAAATCGGTCGCAACCTCCAGATGAGACGCAAGGAGTTCGATATCTTCTAACATCTCCCGCAATAAGTGAGAAAGTGAGAAAGATCCACCTCGACTCGGTAAAGATTCATTCGTCCGGCATCTGCCAGCGAAAGCAGCAACAGTTTACGAACAATTCCACTCAATCGGCGGACTCCATCCTCTAAATAAAAGACCTTGCATAGTGCTAATTGGTCAATCCAGCGATGCTTCTCATACCTTATGCCCAAAGGGCAGCGCACCCAAAGAAATGATAGTGACGCCATCTTTCAGGATGGTGGTGAGCAACTGCTGCTCCAACTCAGCCAAGGCTCAACCGGATATGTAGGAACATTCGATATTGGGCTTGACCTCTCCACAATATGAACGCTGAATCAGTTTGAATTTGGAGGAGAGATGAATTTAGTCTTCCTTCATCCCTCCTCTATCCTTATTCTTGCGGGCTAAGATGTCAGCAGAATTAACATCGTCATCAAAAGACTATGGCGCAAGGAAGAACGATCGCAGCCGGAGCCTCGTTTGGCATCGGCCTCTTTTTCGGGCTGATTGCGGTGCTAGGCATCACTCAACCGAGAGCGACACCTGAGCAGCAGTTCGCCTCGGTGGGTGTAGGACTGTTAGGCGGGGTTCCGTCCACAGCGTTGGGCAGTTGGCTGTTGATTCAAACCCGCGATCGCCGCAACCAAAAAGAGCGCGATCGCTTGCAAAAGGTGTTCTACCGATTGCTGAAGGAAAATAGCGGACAATTGAACGTGCTGCGCTTCTCAATGGAAGCGGGCATCAGCGGCACAGACGCGAAAGCTTATTTAGATGAACGGGCACGCGAGTTTAACGCGGCCTACAATGTTTCGGAAGAAGGAAAGATTTTCTACTATTTCGATGGGGACTTTAACGCGCTTCCGGCTGCCACTGCCTATGATGTTGTGCTGCAATCGTTTCCTTGGCAGCATCGCGATCGCGTGCTCAATGTACTTCAGCAAAACATGCGGCTAGAGCGATCGGTGCTGAAGGCACTGTTGAAACAAGCCAAGTCGCGACCGGTTGCGATCGCAACAGATGTAACCGAACAACGAGCCTGTTCATTAAAGCAAACGTTAGAAGCGGCTGGCGCAGCAATATTGATAGTACCAAAAGGATAATTATGGAACAATTATTTACCACACTAGGAGCAACACTAGCAGGAATCTCAGTTGCAGCCGGAGCATTTGCAACGCATTCACTGCGAGAACGATTGAGCGAACGAATGCTCGATGTGTTTGAAACGGGAGCGCGATACCAGATGTATCATGCGCTGGCACTAATTATAGTTGGTATTTTATTGAGCCGTCCAGAGACTAATCAGGCATGGCTAAATGCATCAGGAATTAGCTTTTTGATTGGGATTGGATTATTTTCGGGCAGTCTTTATGGATTGAGTTTATCGGGAGTGAAAGTGTTAGGGGCAGTTGCGCCTCTCGGTGGGGTGGGGTTTATTGTCGGCTGGGCCTGTTTAGCAATTAGCGCAACGCGCAACTTTTGAGAACCGCTTTAACGGCAGTCCCATTCGGCAGAACTTAAAAAATCGTGCCAGAATCGAGATTCAAATTTGTTTTTTTAATTCTCCTTAACTTATGTGCCGTTTACTGGGCTATTTAGGGTCTCCAATTTCGTTGGAGCAAGTTCTTTCTCAACCTGAACACTCCTTGATTGTCCAGAGCTATCAACCGAAGGAGATGAAGTCAGGAGTCGTGAATGCAGACGGCTTTGGCGTCGGTTGGTATGATTCTGATCGTGAGTCAGAGTCATTCACGTACAAGAATACTGTGCCAATCTGGAGTGATGTGAATTTGCCGAGCTTAAGTCGGTATGTCGAATCGCACTGTCTGTTGGCAAATGTTCGGAGTGCCACCGCCGGAATTGCCGTAGATTTGAGCAACTGTCAGCCGTTTCAGTATGGTCAAATTTTGAGTATGCACAATGGGCTTATCAAAGATTTTCGGCACACGTTGTATCGTCCGATCTGCGATCGCTTAAGTGATGCAGCCTACCAATGGGTTAAAGGATCAACCGATTCAGAACACATGATTGCACTGCTGATCGATGAGCTTGAGACGAGTTCTACGCTGATCCAAGCATTGCACCACATGCTAAAGGTGCTGACCGAGCTAGGCGAAAAACATCAAACGCCGTTTTCTGCCAATTTCATTCTCAGTGATGGTCAGCAGCTCGTTGGATCTCGCTATGCTTACCAGCTCGATTCCCCTTCGCTTTACTATTTGAAAGATGAGCCTGTGAAAGATCACTCAGTCTCTAACTCAGTGCTGATTGCATCAGAACCTCTGTTTGAGGGAAATTGGGAGTCGTTGCCCGATCGCTGCCTTTTTACCGTACATCATGACCTCACGATCGATATCCAGTCTGTCTAATTCTGTTGTGCAAACCCTTCGAGAGTGCCGAAAAGCAACTTTGGCGCTCTTTGAAGACGTTGATTACGACACTTTTTGCCGACAGGCGCATCCAGACTTTAGTCCGATTGGCTGGCATCTCGGACACATCGCTTATACCGAAGCGCTGTGGGTTCTGCAACGCTACGCAGGCGAGCCGCCGATTCGAGGCGATCATCGCTTGTTTGCTCAAGACGGATTGCTGAAGCGCGATCGCGTGCATCTTCCGGCGATCGCAGAAGTTGTAGACTACATGGATACGATTCGATCTAGGGTGCTTACCTATTTAGAGGTCGCTCCTCTAGAGAAACAAGAACGCCTGTGGCGATGGTTGATTCAACACGAGAGCCAACACGCAGAGACGATCGCCATTGTGCTGGCGTTATCTCAACTGCCAACCGAGCCGAACACGGACGCAACGACTGATTGGATCAATGAGACGAATTGCTCTGCTTCAGAAGGGGACATGGTTCTGATCGAGGCGAGCTATTTCGAGCAAGGAAGCGACTCGATCGACGCCATGGATAATGAACGTCCGGTTCAACAGGTTTACTTAGAAAACTATTGGATCGATCGCTATCCGGTCACGTGTCAGGAGTATCGTCTATTTATCCAAGCAGAGGGCTATCGCGATCGACAGTGGTGGTCAGAGGAAGGGTGGAACTGGCTGCAAGCGACCCAGACTCAGTTTCCGTTGTATTGGACTGATGATCCGGTTTACGGCACTCATCCAGTTTGTGGTGTCAGTTGGTATGAAGCAAGTGCCTACGCTCGCTTTGTGGGGAAGCGGTTACCGACGGAGTCAGAGTGGGAGAAAGCAGCGAGTTGGAATTCGACAGCGCAAACCCGCTTGACTTATCCGTGGGGCAACGCAGAACCGGAGCGCACGCATTGTAATCATCAGCATGGGATCGGCAGGACTACGCCCGTCGATCGCTATCCTCAAGGGCAGAGTCCTTGGGGATGTTTTGATATGCTGGGTAACGTTTGGGAATGGACGGCAACTTGGTTTGTCGGCTATTCAAACTTTGAGTGCTTCCCCTATGCGGGATATTCTCAAACCTATTTTGACAATGCCCATCGAGTGTTAAAGGGAGGCAGTTGGGCGACTCGGCGGTGGGCGATGCGAAATTCGTTTCGCAATTGGTATCATCCGCACGTTCAACAAGTTTTTGCAGGCTTTCGATGCGCCAAATCGTAGAGAATCGATTCGCCCTATGATCGGTTGCAGTACGAACCGATGACCGCACCTTTGCATTCGTGCAGCCGTTGCGATCTCAGTTGGAACTGTCGATTAAACCCACGATTAGTGCATTGAGGAGTGATTTCAAATTTATGTCAACATCTCCATCGATTGATCAATCTAAACTGCGTTCAGTTGAACACCGATTACGTTTAGAGCATCTTGTTAGTCCGACCGAGCCATCCGACGATGAACTGCATCCGGGCAGCGATGTAGTACGCGGACTGACCCAAACGCCGAAGACTCTGCCAGCCCGATATTTTTATGACGATCGCGGCTCCGAATTGTTTGAGCTGATCTGTGAGTTGCCAGAGTATTATCTAACGCGAACCGAAACCGAAATTTTGCAGCAGTATGCAGGCGCGATCGCAGAGATCACGGGAGCTTGTGAACTGATCGAATTGGGAAGCGGCAGTTCGACTAAAACAAGAATCTTACTGGATGCTTATCAAGACTCAGGGCAAGAATTAATTTACTGCCCGATTGATATTAGCGCTGGCATTCTAGAGAGCAGCGCTGAGCGGTTGTTGCTAGATTATCCCGACCTTCACATTCACGGATTCATCGGAACCTACGAACTAGCACTGCAAAAGCTACCAGATAGCGAACTGCCAACCCGCGTGATCGGATTCATTGGCAGCACACTAGGTAACCTCAACCCGCAAGCCTGTGACCTCTTTCTGCAACAGATTACAGATGCGCTGAAACCAGGAGAATATTTTTTGCTGGGCATCGATTTACATAAAGCGAAAGCCCAACTTGAAGCCGCTTACAACGACAGTCAAGGCATCACCGCCGAGTTTAACTTAAACATGCTGCGGCATCTCAATCGTCGGTTTGATGGAGATTTTGATCTGACCCAGTTTGAGCATGTTGCGGTCTACAACGAAGCGCAGCGACAGGTTGAAATGCATCTCAAGAGTCTACGATCGCAGACTATTCATCTCAAAGCATTGGATCTGACGGTCGAGTTTGAAGCGGGCGAAACCATCTTGAGCGAAATTTCCCGCAAGTTTGATCTCGATAAGATGCAGCATCTGCTGGAGTCAAAAGGCTTAATGCCGATCCGCGTTTGGACAGATCAGAATCAATGGTTTAGCGTCTTGCTGTGCCAACTGAAATAGTGCCAGCCCAGTGAACAGCAGAGAACGATGTAGCAGATGGTTCCAGCGCTCCGTAAAGACAGATGATGCCCATTAGTCCGTTCATCTGCTACATCCGTTCCAACATCCACTGCCAACAAGACGTGCGTAAGTCTTATACCAATTCCCTAAGTAGTCGCTACAGATCTTGGTAAAGACGCGATTAATCGCGTCTTTACGTGAGGAGCATATGTAGCAAGATTTTTTAGAAACGGTATTAGAAGCACGACTGGGAAATGAATTTATTTCAGTAGCATTTAATTAGGGCAGATGTATTACGGAGTGACACGCTTGTCTGCCCATTCTGAGATGGGGGGGAAAGCAGCAGAACCAGAAATTGCTGCGTCAGCCCTGTAAACTTGAGGATTGATGGAATCTAGATTCAAAATTGTTGCTAAATCGATAAATTTGAATGACTCATTTTGACAAACTTGTATAAACTGAAGTAGAGAAATGGGGAATTGTGTCTTTGAATAGTAAGTAGGTATCTTAAACAACTGCGATCCTACGTAAGCAATTGAGTGCCAATTCATGAAACTTCCTGGATTGCGCCCCGTAAGCTGAATGACTACCAAAGACCGTTTGCAAACAGTTCCAATCCAGAGAAGGTGAAGAGGAGATGAGCGACACAACATCATTTTTAGGAGGCGCAGCGATCGCCGGACTCGCAGCAATGGTGTTGCTGCGGGGAGGTGTGTCTGCTAATGCGCCTGCCCTTCCTTCGTCGCCGCTAACCCCGATTCAACCCTATCCCACCATTCCGACTTATCCATCACCGGGAATGTATCCACCGGGCGCAGCGGCAACACCAACGAACGACTATGATAAGCAGCGCTTGGAGGCAGAGCAACTGCGATCGCAGGTCGAGCAGCAGCGCACGCAGATCGAGCAGCTAAAAGCCCAAACTCAAAGTCAGCAAGCTTTTATTGAAACACTGACTGCTCAGAACAAGGGCAACGGCGTGTCAGCCCTTCCGGTGCGACCGACCGCCGTTCCAACACCTAACGCTGAAACCGCCAATCCGGTCATGAATGGCTTGATGTGGGCCGTAGGAGGAATGATTCTCACCTTTGGAGGCGGGATCGCGCTCGTAGCCATGTTTGCGCTATTTGCCAGACAGCAGCGCCCTTCTCGCACGGTTGAAGTGTTTCATGAGGACTATCCAAACTACCTCACGGCACGACGGCGATCGCAAGCTCTCCCTGCTAGACGAGCGATCAGGCGCGTTGAAGCCGAAGACTTTGAATAGTCAAAGAGAACAGTCAAAGACTGCAAATTAAAGAATCTTTGGCAAACCATAATAGCGAAGCGGTAAAGTGTGAGAGTGTTTTTTGTCATACAGCTTCTCAGGCGTTGCCCCGTTTGCTATGAAGACCCTCCGCAGTTGGTATCCCGCTCAGCGTCATCTCACGCCCTATTTCTTTTTACTGCCCGCGCTGATCATCTTAGGAATTACGGTCTTCTATCCGGCGCTGCAAGCGTTTTATCTCAGTTTTACGCGCTACGACCTCATCGATGAACCACAGTGGATTGGTTGGGCAAACTTCAAGCGCCTAGCCGCCGATGCGCTCTTTTGGCAAACCCTACGCAATACAATTTTGTACCTCGTGTGTGTTGTGCCCATTCTCGTGATTGCCCCGTTGGGACTGGCAATTCTCGTGAATCAAAAACTTCGAGGCATTCGCTGGTTTCGCGTCGCCTACTACACGCCGGTCATCATTTCAATGGTCGTCGCAGGCATTGCCTGGAAGTGGCTTTATGCGGACAACGGCTTGCTCAATCAAACACTGCAAGCCTTGGGTATACCCGCTATTCCGTGGTTAACCGATCCAAGCTGGTCGATCTTTAGCGTCATGGCCGTCACCGTTTGGAAAGGCTTGGGATATTACATGGTGATCTATCTTGCCGGACTGCAAGCTATTCCTGCCGATTTGTATGAAGCTGCTGCGATCGATGGTTCCGATGGCATTCGTAAGCATTGGGACATCACAGTTCCGCTGATGCAGCCCTACTTGCTGTTGGTCGGCGTCATTTCGGCAATTTCTGCAACTAAGGTATTTGAAGAAATCTTCATCATGACGCAAGGCGGCCCGCTCAATAGCTCCAAAACGATTGTGTATTATGTCTACGAGCAAGCCTTCAAGAACCTAGAAATTAGCTATGCCTGCACGATCGGACTCGTGATGTTTTTGATTATTTTGTCACTGTCGATCGTGCGGTTAGGTATCCAACGGCTGACAGACGATCAGCCGCTAAGCTAAGCCAGTTACCCAATCGCCAATCAAGGTATTCACTTGATCGGGAACTTCATCATGTGGACAGTGACCCGCGTTCAGATAATACTCCGTCAATTGCGGGTGATAACTCCGGAACTTTTCGCCGCGCGATCGCGCATTAATCCACGGATCACCTTCCCCCCAAATCATCAGAAGCGGTCTCGTCAACTCTCCCAACAAAACATCGACCTTTTCACCTTGAGGCGTGCGAAACACAGAAGCAAACACCTTGTCCGCCCCGATATCCGCTGAAGGACGATAAATGTCTTCAACAAGTTGGTCGGTAATGGCGCTCTGATCGAGATACACTTTCTCTAGCGTTTTGCGAATCACAGACTTCTGACGCACATACTGGAACAGCAACCAACTTGCCCAGTCTTGCTGAAACAGGGTCGTCACCACATTTCCCATCACCTGCCGAATCGGATCTGGTTTCGTTGTGCCTTGAATATCGGTAAAGGGGCCCGCACTATTAATCAAAATCAATCCTGCCGCCGACTGGGGACGCTGCGACGCAACGCACAGCCCCACATAGCCACCGAGCGAATTCCCCGCCAAAACTACAGGCTGACCAATTACATCCGTAATGAACTCATGCAACTGATCGCGCCACAAATCACCGCTGTACTCCCATGCAGGTTTGCTTGAGCGACCAAATCCCAACAGATCAATCGCCCACACTTCAAACTGCTCGCTCAGTCCAGCTACATTCTTCCGCCAATGATCGGTCGAAGCTCCGAAGCCATGAATCAATAAAAGAGGTGGGCGATCTGAGCGACGCTCACCTGCTTTTACGTAATAAATTTGTTGTTGCCGCCAATTCCAATACTGTCCGGGAATCGCGGTAACAGAGGGCGCAACCTGCATGACGCATCACAATAAACTCACTGCTACTTATTCTAAGTCTTGCAAGAGGTACATTTGACAACAAGGCAGGGCGGAAATCTGCAATGGCAGGGTGTTGAAGAATTAGCAAGGCGGATGACTAACCAAAATTACATGCGCGCAAGTGCTGCTATCTTAGTCAGCTTGCCGTGATCGAGTCCTTCTAGTTCATCTAACTGTAGCCATCCCTCTTTGACCAACCCAGCAAAGACAAAGATGAGAACCGAATATCGGTAGTCATATTTACCATCGATCTCGTGTCGTTTTGCACTTAGAAAATCGTGTAGACGCCACACATCGTCAAGCCCTGCGATCGCACTCGCTTTTGCGCGAACGTCTTCAATTAAGGCATCAATTTCTCGTTTGTAAGCTTTCTCAAACGCGGCTTGAGCTACCTTTTTCTCGGCTGTAGACCACTCAATTTCACTCACTCTCATCACTCAATCTAAAATCTACCTGTCACTCAATTCGGATAAACGCCCTCCGAAATGATGGAGCGCTCCTTTAGAAAGGAGCGCTCGCTGATCATTCGCGATGGACTCGTGCTTCACGATTCCCTAGCGAACTAGATTTAGCAGTTCTTTGGGAGACGCCAGCAAATCAATGGCGACGAAGAAGATTTTGCCTTCGGGATTGATCAAAAATCTCCACGCCATATTCATCCCGACTGCCGCTCCAAACCAAGGGGTTTGCACTTTACCTGTCACCTTCACTTGAGTGTAGCCATCTTCTGCTGGCTCAGAAACACCCCGCTCTGGAAGCAGCTTCAGGTTCTGACACTCTTCCCGGAAGAAGCGCATAATCGCCTCTTTGCCAACGATCGGTCTTTGGAACGGAGGCTGTAATGCCCCATCTGGCACAAACAGCGTGATCAGGGTGTCGAAGTCATTCGCATTCAGGTTGTTCATATAGTTCAACACCGTTGCATTATTGATGCCTTCGATGTTGACCTTTGTGCGCTGTGACAGTTCGGTAGGAGCAACAACCGGTTCGGAATATCTGGTGCTGCCGTCTAGTTTGTTTGGATCAAATCCCATATCGACGACAGAGTTCCGCAAGACAGTGATTTGCTGACCTTGATCCATTTCTCTCAAAGATTGCAGCACTGCCGATGCATTCGCCGAAAGCTGATAGCCTGCCGGAATTGGAGCGACGACCCCTTGTTCCATCCACTGCCCAAGCTGATACCAAAATCCTAATTTGATGTTTGGCGACCAAGCGGCGTAGGTGCGGCAGATAGGTGTATCAGCATGGTTTGCCAAGTCGCACATGACCTGCGTTTGCTCAGGAAAACTCATGGTTTTGACCTGCTCTAGAACTCCTTCTGCAAACTGCATACTCGCTGCGCCTGGAGCCGCGATCGTAATCGTCTTACCCATTTCAAGAAACGCGAACCAAGTCCATGCCAGTTGGTCTTCAGCGCTGAGCTGATTGAATCTAGCCGTTAGAGCCGGTACTGCATCAGCCGAGAGAGTATTCGGAAAAATACTGCGGGCTGAGTCGAGGGTAATAGGCATAGTAGAAATTTACCATTACTGAATTTTACAATCGGCAAGAATTGGCAAGAAAGTAATACCAAATCCTTTGAAGAAGCGGATTTATCTCCCAAACAACAAGATACATAAAACTTTACATAATGTAAAGTTTCTTAACGGATATTGTTTGCGTTCTTAAAAAGGAATTTATCTCAATGAGTCCAAAACGCTGGATTTTAAGGGGATGACGAGCAGAGCCGCTAAAAAATGGATGTTAACAACGCTGCTCAGAATTACCTGAACAAGGTTGCCAACATCCATCATCTGTAAACTATTTATTTGTGAACTATTAACTGAAGTATCAACTTTGCCAGAATGTCTTACGCAGCAACTTGTTCTGCCGCTCGCACCTCTTCCATATCAACGGGAGAGCCTTCTTCGGTCATCTGACCCATATCACCGCCCTTCTGAACAAAGTTTTGCACCGTTGCCATTAGCGCATTCACTTTACGAGTCCGCCATTCATCAATCAGCTGCTGCGTTTTAGCGACTCCTAAGCGACGCTCTAGAGTTTCGCGAAGATAGGCAGCATGACCTGTTTCATCCTCAGCGACGCTCAGAATGCCTTTCTTGAGATTGGCACTGACCGGATCAATAGGTAATGCGTTAGCAATTCGCACAAAGTCTTTACTCGCGTCAAACTCCAAAATATAAGTACTTGCCAGAAAAACCGTCCAATCGATGTTTTGAGGCTTCAAGTCGTCTTGAGAAAACCCCTTAAAATAAGCCGCAAAAAACGGGCTACGCTTTTGCTCATCGGGTCGCCCGTCTACCATCTTCTTTTGTTGCAACTTAGTGAAATCAATCACTTTCTTATTCAGTTGCTTTAGTCCGTGAGCAAAGATCTGACCGTGACGCTTCTCATCTGAGGCATGTTTATCTAAGCGCACAGCTAACCAGTCATCACCTTCTGCTTTCGCGCGATCGCGCAATGCTTCTAAAAACGGCACCGATCCTGATTCTGCCATCTGAAAACCCGCGAGGACATTGGGACGGCTTTTGGGGTCGCGCACACTGCTGGAGGTGATGTAAGCGATCGCACCTGAACCCGCAATGTGAAGCAGTTGAGTCAAGAAGTTCATAGATGGAGGCAGTATAGAGGAACTACTCATTATGGTAACGTCACTCTTTTGAGCACGAAACGCTCAATGCGCGTTTCCACAAAATCGCTAGACAGAAATCTGATTGTTCTCGGTCAGTGGCAAATGAATTCTATACACTTGAGAAGACAAGATTAAGGACTTCCTGGGGGTTCCGGTGCGGCTGTTTTCGACTGTGGCAGGATTGCGGTGTTACTTAGATCTCAGTCAGGGGAAACAGCCTCGATCCAGCGATTCCCCGTCGAATCCAGTTCCAACCCCCGCCCTTCAGATCGGCTTTGTGCCGACGATGGGAGCCTTGCACGCTGGACACCTGAGTTTGATGGAGCGCGCCAAACGAGAAAACCAATTGGTGATCGTGAGCATTTTCGTCAATCCGCTTCAGTTCGCACCGAACGAAGATTTTGGGCGCTACCCCCGGCCATTAGAGCGCGATCGCGCCCTCTGTGAAGAGGCAGGCGTCGATGTTCTCTTTGCCCCAACGCCTGAGGAAATGGGCGTCACTGCCTCGACTCAGACCTATGTTCAGCCCCCCAAAGCGATGATGTTGCGCTTGTGCGGCGCATTTCGTCCCGGTCACTTTGAAGGCGTCGCCACAATTGTGACAAAACTCTTAAATTTGGTACAGCCCGATCGCGCTTATTTTGGGCAGAAAGACGCTCAGCAAGTCGCCATCATCCGGCAATTAGTACGAGATCTGAACCTACCCGTTAAGATTGTTGCGTGCCCTATTATACGAGAAGCAAACGGACTCGCCCTAAGTTCCCGGAATCAGTACCTGTCTGATGAAGAAAAAATACAAGCTGCCACGCTTTATCAAGGTTTAGCAACGGCTCAAAAACTGTTTCGCACAGGAGAGCGTTCGAGTGCTAACTTAGTTCAGGCAGTAAAACTAGAACTGGCGAACGTCCCCGTGATTCATCCCGAATACATTGAACTCGTTGACCCTATGACTCTCGAACCTTTAGAAACCGTGACCGACGAAGGCTTGTTAGCGCTAGCGGCTCGAATTGGCTCAACGCGATTGATTGACAATTATGTATTGCGTGACCGTAAACCCATTATTGCGATCGACGGTCCTGCGGGAGCCGGAAAATCGACCGTTGCTAAAAAAGCGGCTGAGGTTTTAGGGTTGTTCTATCTCGACACGGGCGCAATGTATCGGGCGCTGACGTGGTTTCTTCTGCAATCGGGCGTCGATCTGAGCGATGAACCAACGGTTGCAGAATTAGCGAGTCAGTGTCACATCGAGTTTGTGAATACAACACCAACGCCTTCTGTATTTGTGAATGGTGAAGATGTAACGCAAGCCATTCGGGCTCCAAGGGTAACGGCACGAGTGTCTGCGATCGCGGCGCAAGGATCAGTCCGGGAAGCGCTGGTAAAACAGCAACAAAATTACGGGCGGCGCGGCGGAATTGTGATTGATGGTCGCGACATCGGAACGCATGTCTTTCCCGATGCGGAAGTAAAGGTGTTTCTCACGGCGTCCATCGAAGAGCGGGCACGACGCAGGCAAGTTGACCTGAAGAATTTGGGTCAACCGGACGTGAACTTGAGCGAATTAGAAGCCTCGATCGCAGAGCGCGATCGTCAAGATAGTACTCGCGCCATTTCGCCTCTCAGAAAAGCGGACGATGCGATCGGGATTGAAACCGATAATCTCACCATTGATCAGGTGTTGGATGCGATCGTGACACTCTACCAAAAGACTGCAAGCGTTCTGGCCTAGCGACGACTGAGCTCTAGAACAAAATCCCGTAGAACCACGCTTTACCTAAACGTGCTACGGACATGACCGTGAAAACGACCGAAGGTTGAACACCTACAAATTAAACACATACAAAAATGCCCTAGACCTCTTAAAGATCTGGGGCATTTCTGTATCAAGACAATTCACTAAAGCTTGTCTAAAACCGGCGATCTGAACGAGAGTGTTACAGATCCGCAGCGCCTTCGCTGCCTCTGTTCGCGCCTTCTTGATCAGTCTCAGATGACTCATCCCGATTGTCGTAGCGTCTTCTTGACGACATGCGACCATTATTTGTGCGTTTGCGGAACTTACGAGCGTAAGCTTGATTACGAAGAGCTTTTTCTTTCTTTTGGTTACGGCGTTTAGCCATGTTTACCCCTTTTACGACACCTTATAGATGCAAGACATGCAAATAGCCATTTTAAAGGATTGGCGGAGAGTTTTAACAATTCTCAAAACTTTTAATTGAAAAATTTCTGCCTAACGGGCTGAATCGTAGATCAAGAGATCGTAATCATCGCGCTCAATGTCAGTTGAGTTTACGAATGAATCCTCGATCGCTAGGATAGGCTTCTGTGCTTAGACTCAACGAAAGCCCTCAGATCAAGTTGTCAAGGTTCAGATCGTGATATAACCATTACCCATGTATCTTCGGTCTTTGCATCTCAAACATTTTCGCAATTATCAGGATCAGTCGGTTCAGTTTACGGCCGCTAAGACGATTCTGATCGGCAACAATGCTCAGGGTAAGTCTAATTTACTAGAAGCGGTTGAATTGCTGTCGTCATTGAAGTCTCATCGGACCTCCCGCGATCGCGACTTAATTTTAGACGGAGAACTGCTCTCCCACGTTAGCGGACAGCTTGACAAAGACACGGGCAGCATCGAACTCGCAATGACACTGCGGCAAAATGGACGACGCACGGTGGCGCTCAACGGCGTCTCCCTGCGTCGTCAACTCGACTTTCTTGGCACGCTGAATATGGTGCAGTTCTCTAGCCTAGATCTCGACCTAGTGCGGGGCGGCCCCGATCAGCGCCGTCAGTGGCTTGATTCTCTGCTGGTTCAACTCGAACCCGTCTACGCTTATGTCCTCCAGCAGTACAACCAAGTCCTGCGCCAGCGCAACGCCCTGCTTAAAGCGATCCAGAAAGAAGCACTCCAAACTCCTTCATCCGAACTGGCACTTTGGGATGCCCAACTTGCGATCGCCGGATCTCGCGTGATTCGTCGCCGTGCTAGAGTCCTGAATCGATTGGTTCCTTTTGCGCGATCGTGGCATCAAGCGATTAGCGGCAGTACAGAGGTGTTAGAAATTCGCTATGCCTCAAACGTAACGGCAGACGAAGATACTCCGGAAGCGCTGCAAAAAGCGTTTTTAGAGAAAATTCAGCAGCGATCGCTTCCAGAGCAGTATCAAGGCACGACGCTGGTTGGACCGCACCGCGACGAAGTGGACTTTACCATTAATCAAACTCCCGCTAGGCAATACGGTTCTCAAGGGCAACAGCGCACGTTGGTGTTGGCCCTCAAGCTTGCCGAGCTTAAATTAATCGAAGATGTGATCGGGGAGCCGCCGCTACTGCTACTCGATGATGTTCTCGCCGAACTCGACCTCAATCGTCAAAATCAGCTTTTGGAGGCGATTCAAGATCGATTTCAAACGCTAATTACGTCTACTCATCTCGGCTCTTTCGATGCTCAGTGGATCAAGTCTGCTCAAATTCTAGAAGTGAAAGCAGGAGCGCTGGAGCAAGAGGCGTTTTAGCCGTTCGGGTAGAATCGTAGCAACTTGTTGTCATTTGACAAATATCGTCAGAGCTAGCTTAGAAGGTGCTGGTCAAGAGTTGTGAAAGGATTTTGCAGAGGGAGTACTATGCAGACAGATACCGCAATTATGCTAAGTCCTTTGAACACTCGATCTGGCTAGAAAGACACCCATTTGGACACCAATCATCCCCACGATCGCACTGCCAGCCCAATAAATTAACAGCATCGTGATATCGCCTTTATCTAAGAAGCCTTTTGATTCCAAACCATAAGTTGAAAATGTGGTATACGCACCACAAAATCCTGTTGTAGTCATCACTCGCAGTTCAGGCGAGATGCTGCGAATATTCTCAAACGCTATGGTCAAGATATAAGTAATCAAAAAACACCCCGAAACGTTAATGAAGAAGGAACCGTAGAAGCCAAGATCTCTTCCAAAAATAGCTTCTGCAAATTCGGTTATGTAGAAACGACTCAACGCTCCAAAAACTGCCCCAATCGCCACGCTGAGCGATAAATGCCCCCTCAAAAAATCCATTCCTTTGACCTCAAAATCGATAGTGTGTTTTATGAAATTACTTCACAACGAAATTGGCGATCGCGGCTCCTAGAATTACTGCTACCAAACCTAGGGTGGCACTGCCTGCCCAGTAAAAAACCGTAGCAAGTTTTTGTTTGCTACGCCATAGAGTTAAAGTATCAAAGCCGTAGGTTGAAAATGTGGTGTAAGAGCCTAGAAATCCAGTTCTAATGAGTAGATCTAGTTCCTTGGGATAGCCTGTAATTGTTTTAGAAATTGTGAAAAAGAAACCTATTGCCAAACATCCCGTCAAGTTAATGACAAATGTTCCATAGGGGAACTTTGTCCCATATTTTGCTTTTGTCCATTCTGTTAAGTGATACCGAGACAACGCTCCAGGAATCGCACCGATCGCAATGGCTAACACATTAAGCAAAGTAACATTTTGCAGCAATTAACACACTCCTCAAGACAGCAGATCTAGCTCACCTGAAAGTTTTAGAGTGGAGTACTCCACTCTAAAACTTTCTTCAAATACTCGTTCAGCTCCTTCCAACTCGTCCAGTCAGGTTGGCAATCACTGCAACTAATTCAGCCGCTTCAACAGGTTTAGCGACATGAGACTGGAAGCCTGCTAAAAGTGCGGCTCTGCGATCCTCTGTTCTAGCGTAGGCTGTTAGAGCGACGGCAGGAATACGTCCACCTTGCTCTGGCGGTAATGCTCTGACTTGACGTAGCAACTCATAGCCATCCTTATCTGGCATACCGATATCGCTGATTAACACATGGATTGAGGAAGATGCTTGCGTCAGCACCGCGATCGCGGCGGTGGCTGAATTAGCTGCTATCACTTCGGCTCCACACATTTCTAGGGTGTAGGTGAGGAGATCACGGGCATCAGCCTCATCATCAACAATCAGTATCTTCAGTCCATCTAATCTGGGCGAGAAGTCAAACGAACGGGTGCCTCCTACAGCAGGATGCACCCGTTCTGCTTCATGAATCATTGGGGTGATAATCATGACTGGCAGGTTTACAGTAAAGGTTGCTCCTTGCCCTTCTCCAGGACTCTCAACATGTACAGTTCCGCCATGTAACTCCACTAATTGGCGGACGATCGCTAACCCCAACCCTAATCCACCAAACGCTCGCGTGATCGAACTATCTGCTTGACGAAAAAGATCGAACACAAACGGAAGGAATTCAGCACTAATGCCTTGCCCTGTGTCGGTTACACTGATTTCAACATGGGAATTAATTCGTTTCAAACCAATCTGAACCCGCCCACCTTTAGGAGTGAACTTAATCGCATTACTGAGGAGATTCCAAACCAGCTGTTGTAACCGCTCGGTATCTCCTAAAACAGGACCAGCAGATGGATCAAGCACCGATTGCAGCCGAATGTCTTTTGCATCGGCAGCAGGTTGCACCGTATCAATGACGGATTCGATCACGGCTAAAAGCTCAACCGTTTGAACATTCAGGCGAATTTTGCCAGTGATGATACGTGAAATATCAAGCAGGTCATCAATCAATTTAGATTGAGAGCGGGCGTTGCGCTCGATCGTTTCTATGGCACGATTCATTGTTGTTTCGTCTGGCTTCCGGGCAAGCAGCACGTGAGACCAGCCAAGAATCGCATTCAGGGGAGTCCGTAGCTCATGGGAAAGGGTTGCGAGGAATTCGTCTTTCAATCGGTTCAATCTTTCGGCTTCCGCTCGCGCCATTTGCTCTCGTACTAAAAGCTGCGATCGCTCTTCCTCTGCTCGTTGACGCTCTCGTACTTCTTTTGCCAATTCATCAATTTTCTTGTTGAGGAGAACAAACCGGCGGCTGGCTGATTCTCTACTTTTTAAGCGCAAGAAAATTAGCGCAGGCGAGTCAGGTGACCAGGGACGCAGAACTGCCCCTTCACAACGGCACAAGCAAGATTGGTCATCACTGGTATGGAACGTTAATGAGCCAAACACCATATTCCGGCTTCTGGAGCAAGAACGCAAATACTGCTTTACAGTGCCAGGAGCATTCGTAACTAGAGCAAAGAGCTGTTTTTCCTGGAGTGTTGAACGGCCTAGCAGTTTAGTGAATGCAGCATTGACAGCAACGATCTGCCCCTCTCCCGTCACTAGGAGTGACGGTTCTGGCAAGAGTCGGGCGAACTCGAGAAACTGTTCAGGCGTCAATCCTCATTTTCTCCTTTGAAGTATTCATATCCGTCGCTTTCTTCTGCTTCTGGAGTTGGCTTTAAGTAGACCACGACTCTGCACCCCGGAGCACCCATTGCGATCGTCTCTTGCAGTTGTACTTTGGCATAGCCGAGATTCTCAGCAGCAATAGAGCCGAATACGTTTGAGGTCATCATACACAGGGCAGGGCGATCGACAACTTTTTCGGCAAACGGGCAAATGCGGTTTCCAAAAACGATCTTTTCATCTGTTTGCTCAATGACAAAAAAGTCGCCTTGAATTCGCTTCTTCAAATCCACAAGAACGTCAGCAACTTGCTCTCGTGTTAAATTAGGCACCTTTAAAGCTGTTTTATAGTCCTGATTAATTTGTCTTCCCATGTTTTGACCAACCACACTAATAAATCCGGCGGCTTCCTCTAAGCCGACGACATCCTGTAGCGTGCCAGCTAATTCCTTAATTAGCGTGCGTAAAAAGAGGTCTCGTTCCAAGGGGATATTGAGATCCTGGATTAGCGTTTCAGCCTCAAAAGAAGTGGTCATAGCGTTTTTTAATGAAGACGAGCAGAAATTTCGACAGATGAAGCTGCCCCTACAGTTAGCAGCCACCGTTTATTGTAGAGATTTTATTGTAGAGATATTTTAGAGATTTGAACGATTTATGTAGCGCGAGTAACAACTTTGGCTCTAGCTCTGTAAACGCTACCGGATATCCTTCACCTGCTCCAGTTTGGATTTTGCTGCTCCACTGGGTTTACCACAACAGTTACAAGCTTTGAATTTAACTCAACTGCACAACGGATTGGTCTTCAACTAGGGTGCGAGCGGTGAGCAAATCTTCAACCGTGATCCGCAAAAAGCGCTGCTCATCTACCTGAAACTGGACTTTGATCCGATCGTTACCTGGCACTCCGGGTGGATCAAGCTCTGCGATCGCGCGTGCCCCTTCTCGATCGTTTAAGGGTTGCACCGAAGTTTGACCACTAGATAAATTGCGTGTGATCAAGCGATCGCCGTCAAAATAGACCTCGGTTTGCACCGTTTCAGTTCCCAGTTCTCCCACAATCAGTTCAATACTGGGCTGATTGTCCACTGATGCGCCTAAGACTAACTCGACTGAGTTGCCCATTGGGTAAGGCTGCCCTGGTTTGATCAGGGGATGCCAATTGTGTCCCTTCTGCCGTCGATCCCAGTAGCGGATGCCGTAGCCGTGGTAAAGAAAGTCTTTTAACTCCACGCCTTGACTCAGTTGCAGCGCTCCTTGCGCGATCGCTTCAAAGGGCTTTTCGCAGCGAATCTTGGACGCATCGAAATACTGCTTTACCCACGTCTGCACGGCAGGAATTTGCACGGTGCCGCCGACCAGCAAGACTGCATCAATATCGCCAACAGATAATCCTTGCCGCCGTGCCTGCTGAAGCACTTGTTCCATGGCGGCGTCGAGACGGTCAAAAAATTGGTGGTCTTGGAGAATTTGCTCGAAGCGATCGCGGCTGATCGACAAATCATAGCTATCAAAGGTTTCGTCGTTGAAATACACTTCTTGGGCTTGCGCTTGTAGAGAAAGCTGAATTTTTAGCCGTTCAGCTAGCCGGGTGGTGAGCGGCGTTGCGGCTAGTCCTTGAGTTTCGACAAAGTGATCGACGAGCCAATTATCCAGGTCAGAGCCGCCTAAATTTTGCCCTGCTTTTGCCAACACTCTCGCAATCTTTGGCTTCTGTCCCGATTGTTCGGCAAACGATTTCTGTCCCCACTTCAGAATAAATCCGAGGGGTTTCGATGAGGTGGTTTCGCTGCCATCAAGCTGGACGAGCGACAAATCCAAGGTTCCGCCGCCAAAGTCGATCACTAACAGGATTTCTCGATCGGCTAAGCCATAGCCCAATGCTGCCGCCGTTGGCTCATCGATCATTCTGACTTGATTGATATTCAGCGCCTCGGACACCCGACCTAGCCAAAGTCGGTACGCTTCAAAACTATCGACTGGCACAGTGAACGTGAGCGAATCCGCCACAGCTGGATCGCTCACTTTGAGTTGATTGATTATTTCGGTCAGAAACCATTCACCGACCTGCTCAAAGGTGATGGTGCGTCCATCTAATTCTGGTAAGAAGCCTTGAATACTGGTGCCAATGCCACGTTTAAAATTGCGGAAGAATCGGGCATCTGAGGTGACATCTAAGGCGCGATCGCGTACCACTTGCCCAACGACGATTTTTGGAGTGGCAGCATTTTCAACATACGCCAGGCTGGGAATCAAAGGCGGATTTTGCCCCTGGCGCACAGAAATGTTGGGCAGTGCCAAGGTTTCAGGCTGTTGAGTGGCTCGATTCCAACGAGTAATGACGGTGTTACTGGTTCCAAAATCAATAGCGTAAGACATTCTGGCGTATCAACCGATGATTAATAGAATTGGCAAATCTCATCCACCCTTTAGGACGACATTCAGTATTACTCATACCAATTCACAGAACCACAACCTATACACCCATAGCAAGAATTCCTAATGTTCGGTAAAAACATCTTTGCCATGAAAGGTCAGGCAAGATAGATTCACATCAAGTGAATTATGGCAACTAAACTAGATATTTCTTAATATACATATAGAGGTTCTCGACCAAGGCGCTACTTATGACTCGTCCACCGACTGAGCTACTCTCGTTTCTGTTCAACCTCAAGAATGGCATTTGGTTCTTGGGAATTTCTTCGTGGCTGTTTGGTCTTGCTGATCGGGCGATCGCGGCGCTTATGGATGGTTATCTCTCTGCCCTAGATATCACTCAACTGTTTACAGCTTCATTCTTCTTTGTGGGGTGGCTGTTTCTAAAGCCTGGGAAGTAGATCAACGGTGCTAAGGAGTACCCCGATCTGGAAAAGGAGTTGCTAGAGGTTTCGCAGGACTTGTGAATCTAAAAAATGGTTTATCTAAATCTCCGACTTTTTAGGAAGTCGGAGATCTTTATAGAAATAGACGACTAGTTAAATCGGAACTTGCCGATCGTGTTTTGGAATTCCCAACGCACAGGGTCTCCGGGCAATTGGTAGACGGCACTCAAGACAATGATGCGCTTACCATCGCGGCTGGGGAAAATGACGCTATCCCCGCACTGTGAAGCACACCACGAATATGCGATCGCATTTTGTCCAGCAAACTTGCGACTCTGATAGTTGCTTTGCCGTCCCGTCTCAAAAAACGATTTCTCGCCGTTCTGCTGTGCCCATTCGAGAGCAGACAAGCGACCCGGATTATCAAAGGTAGCTGCCACGATGCTACCCGATTGACTATCGGGCTGAGCTTTCGTTGGGGTTTCAGCCGCACTCGCTTGAAGGGTGCTTGCATTCCGAGAAAAGCGTAGATATCCCTTGCTAACATCACTCGTATCCACGGTGTAGCCTTTGGGATAAGCAATCCTAAACCCAAGTTGGGGACTCTGATAAATCTGATAGTTTGTTGATTGCGCTTGAGCCACTAAAGTTGGCTGTGGAGTTGCAGATTGACGAGCAGGCAGTGCAAAGACAACAACGGGAGCCATTGCAGCTAGAACTCCCGCAACAAGGGAAGAGGACGTGAACCAGGAACTCATAGATTTCATAGGACGATCAGGGTTTATTAAACGAAGTGAAACAGTAGAAGAAGTAAAACAATACAAAAGTAGGGCTGTAGCGTGCTATTGAGCCCCTCTATCTAATTAACGCGAGTGCTCGATCTGCTACGCGATACAAACTCGTTGATCAGCCGCAAGTAATAGACTTACACTACAAGCCACTTGGAATAGCGATACATCCTTTATAAATAGTAAAACAGTCTATGAAAATGTGGAAGTTTAACCAACGAAATTTCAGTAAATTGTTGAGTAAAAAGATTGTGGCAAGAAAGGCAATCGGAATCAGTTGAATTAGGGATTTATTGCCGTTGTAAAGACAGTCTTTAGAAGGAGGTAAATACTACCAGAGTTAGGCTAAACCTGCTTCACCCATACAAGATGTTCATTTTCACTGAGCTATATAACAAGTTAGATGAATTGAGTGAATTATTAATGCTGAAATAGAGGTATCAGAATTAACATAACGCCAGAGAAAAATGAGTATTTCATTAATTATTCTAAGTTTAGTAGCAATTCTTGCAGCGATCGAGGCGGCTCTAAAAACGCGAGAGAGGTTTGTTTCTCATGACAACCATCCTAGTTCTACAACGACTCCAGTTCCTCCGGAAACACGTAAAGAAAGTTCAGAATTTAATGCAGAAAATGTAGAATCTGGCTCGTCTTCTGACGATGAACCTGTTAGCAACGTATCAAATGCTACACTAGACTCTGCGAATTTTGAGCATGACATTCCGTTAGCTACTTCTCTTACCATTTCAGAAGTTGTTGACCCAGTTAATCCTGAGAAGATCACAATTCCTGATCTTTATCCGGGTTATCCTCTTGAATCTGAGCAGCAGGCTCAACCTCACCACACGCCTGATGTGCTGCAAGAGATTAATCAGCTAGACCACCAGTCAAAGAAAGACCAAATCGCGCATTTAGCGCAATATGTCCAGCATCCAGATAGTGTGTTGAGAGTTGTGATCGCGTCTACTTTAGGCGGGCTGCTCCCTGACACACAAGGAGACGACCGCCAAGCCGCGATCGCGCTTCTGACTCGGTTGAGCCAAGATGCGGATTCTCAGGTCAGAGTTCAAGCTGCCGCGTCACTGGGTGAACTCCACTCCACCGAAATCACGCCATAAAAAATCATGCATCAGTCCTTGATGCATGATCGTAGAAGAAATCTGATTGGCAATGGTTGCCGTTTTACTGACTATTCCTTGCCAATCAACTTATTCTGCCTCATCACTAGCGCTAGGTGAAAGGACGGCGGCTTCCGCAGAAGCAGGAACGAGTGCCACCGCCGCGATCGCATCATTCTCGTCCAATCGCTGAACCCGGACTCCGGTCGCTCCGCGAGACTGAGACGAAATGGCATTCACCGACTGGCGAATGATCACACCGCGATTGGTGATTAGCATCAGCTCATCGCCTTCATTCACAATGTGCAGTGCCGCTAACGTATCGCCCTTTTTGCGGAACTTCGTCGCCATGATGCCCATTCCTGCCCGTTTTTGTAAACGGAACTGAGTCACCGGAACTCGCTTACCCAGTCCACCTGTGGTGATCACTAATGCCCACGGCCCTGACTGAGGCGGAAGTTCAGTATTGTCTTCTACTGGGATTTCAGCATCATCGATCAGTCCGGCGGCTTCTGCTTGAGCCACATCTTCGACCACTCGGCTCGGTAAGATTGCCATCCCGACTAGATTATCGCCCTTGCGAAGATTCATGGCTCTCACCCCGCGAGTGGCGCGACCGAGCGGACGCAACTGCTCATGGTTGACGCGGAAGTGAATCGAACGTCCCAAGGTCGAACCAATGATAATACTGTCATCGACGCGCGCCAAACGAACCCACCGCAACTGATCGCCTTCTTCAAGAGAAATCGCGATCAGCCCGTTGGAGCGAATGTTGCTAAAAGCAGAGAGCGCCGTCTTTTTGATGAAGCCTTTCTGCGTTAGCATCACCAAGTATTCATCGTCGGTAAACTCTGTGACCGGAACCACCGACGTGAGTTTTTCAGCGTGGGGAATCGGCAGAAGTTGAACGATCGGGGTTCCCCGTGAGGTGCGCGATCCGATCGGAATTTGGTAGGCTTTCAGCGCGTAGACCACGCCGCGATCGCTAAAGAACAGAATGCTATTGTGATCGCAACAGGTAATGAAGTGTTCAACCACATCATCTTCCTTCATTCGCGCTCCCGCTTTGCCTCTTGTGGCTCGGCTCTGCGCCTCGAACGAATCAACGGGCATCCGCTTGATATAGCCTTGCTCGGTGATCAAAATGAGCGATTTCTCATTGGCAATCAGATCAATATCACCGAGTTCATCTTCAGACTGCTCAATCACCGTGCGGCGAGGCGTCGCATGCGATGCGCGCAGTTGCGTCACCTCGGTAGCGATGATTTCGAGGATTCGTTCTCGGCGGGCAAGAATGTCAAGCAGGTCAGTAATCTGCTCTTGCAGAGCGTCATGTTCTTGCTGAATCTTATCCGCTTCGAGCGCCGTTAGACGCCGCAACTGCATTTGCAGAATGGCATCTGCTTGCGCTTCTGAAAGGTCGTAGGTAGAAATAAGTTCTTGCTTTGCTGTTGTCGTATCTGCCGCATGACGAATCAAGTTAATGATCGCGTCCATATTGGTCAGAGCAATCAACAAGCCTTGCAATAAGTGATCGCGTTCTTCTGCTTTACGAAGCTGATAGCGAGTGCGCCGAGTAATCGCTTCGATCCGAAAATCAAGGAAGACGCTAAGGAATTGCTTCAGGGTAAGCAGTTGCGGTTCGCCGTTGACGAGTGCCAGCATGTTTGCCCCGAAGTTGGCTTGCAGGGGCGTTTGCTTGTAGAGGTTGTTCAGCACAACTCGCGCGTAAGCATCGCGCCGCAGTTCGATCACAATCCGCATTCCGTCGCGATCGCTCTCATCGCGCACATCGGAAATGCCGTCGATCTTGCGATCGTTCACAAGTTCTGCAATCCGCTCGATCAACGCCGCTTTGTTGGTTTGGTAGGGCAGTTCGGTGACGATGATGGCATCGCGATCGGGGCGTCCTCGATGCTCAATTGTTTCGATCGAACACACACCGCGCATCGTAATCGAGCCGCGACCTGTCGTGTAAGCTTCTCGAATGCCGGTGCGTCCAAGAATCTGTCCTCCGGTCGGAAAGTCAGGACCCGGAACGTATTGCATTAACTCCAAATCGGTGATGTCCGGGTTTTGAATTAATGCCATCAAACCGTCAATTAATTCTCCCAAGTTGTGGGGAGGAATGTTGGTTGCCATTCCCACCGCGATGCCAGATGAGCCGTTCAGCAGCAGTTGCGGTACACGGGCAGGCAACACCAGCGGCTCTTGTTGCGATCCGTCAAAGTTATCGCCAAAGTCAACCGTTTCGGCTTCGATGTCTTGTAGCAGTGCGGTCGTCGTCAGGGAGGTGAGTCGCGACTCGGTGTATCGCATCGCGGCAGGCGGATCGTTATCAACGGAGCCGAAGTTTCCATGTCCGTCTACCAGCGGCGCTCGCATCGAGAAATCTTGAGCCATCCGCACTAGCGCATCGTAGATCGAGGTATCACCGTGGGGATGGTATTTACCCAGTACATCCCCGACGACACGAGCCGACTTTCTGAAGGGGCGATCGTGGGTGAGACCCAGTTCGTGCATGGCGTAGAGAATACGACGATGTACGGGTTTTAAGCCGTCTCTCGCGTCTGGAAGTGCCCGCCCCACAATTACGCTCATGGCGTATTCCAGGTAAGACCGCTGCATTTCGTTGCGTAAGTCGGTTGGAATAATCCGATCTTGAGGCGGGTCTTGGGAGAAGGTCATAGAATACTCCGAAATGTCAGTGCAAGCCTGTCAGCAGAATGAAGCCTAGAAAGTATACTCGCTAGGTTCAATATTGTCTAAATTTTATCATATTTTCATGGACGTTGAGGCGGCTGAAGAGCGCATGGAATGAGGCGTTGACGGGGGAGTGAAGATGCTGACTGTATGCAGAAATCAGCCTTACCCTTGTGATGAGGGAAGTAAAGCGTTGTCCTCAAAGCGTTGTCCTCAAAGAGGGGATGGCATAGTTAAAGTTACTTATGCTGTAATTGCTGTAATTTCAGAGCGCGATCGCACCTCCTTGCCCATGCTACCCATCATTTACTCCGACGAGTTTCTGCTCCACGATACTGGCATTCTCCATCCTGAAAAACCAGGACGTTTAACCGCGATTCAAACCGCACTCCAATCTGCGCCTTGGGCAGACCAACTAGACTGGCGCACCCCAACCTCAATAGAAGCGCGATCGCCGCTACCGCTAATCCAGCAAACCCACGATCCGCGCTATGTGACGGCGCTGCGTCAGTTAGCTGAGCAAGGCGGCGGACACATTGACAGTGATACTCCAGTGTCTCCGCGCAGTTTTGAGGTGGCGATGCTCGCGGTGAATGCTTGGATCGATGGTGTAGATTATGCCTTGCAAAGCGGAGAACCTTGTTTTGCCTTAGCGCGTCCGCCCGGACATCATGCCATATCAGGAATTGGCATGGGATTTTGTTTGTTTAGCAATGCCGCGATCGCAGCCCATTATGCGTTAGAAAATGGTGCAGAACGAGTCGCAATTCTCGATTGGGATGTGCATCATGGCAACGGAACTCAAGCGATCGTAGAGAACAATCCCAACATCCGATTTTGCTCGATTCATGAGTCGCCCCAATATCCGGGAACGGGGCAGTCAACGGAGCGAGGGCTGCACGACAATGTGCTGAATCTGCCGATGCGATCGGGAAGCACAATTGAGGATTACCAGCCGTTGTTTGAACAAAAGATTATGCCGTTTTTAGCTGGGTTTCAACCCGATGTGCTGTTAGTGAGTGCAGGATATGATGCCAATCACGACGACCCGTTAGCCGGAATTTCGTTGAAGCCGAAAGACTACGGTGTGTTTACAAAGTATTGCTTAGCGATCACTGAGCGAATTGTTTTTGGACTGGAAGGCGGATATGATTTTAACGCACTAGCACAATCGGTAGTGGAAACGATCAATCCACTGATAGCTTGAGCGAAAAGATTAATTTTTTCGTTAATCTTGTAGATGAGAGAACTGATATGCGCCTACGGCTGAAACCGCGATCGCCATAATCAACAAAACCGGAATCGCAAACCAAGGAAACTGCGCAATCGGAAGGTAAGCAGCGGCTCTTAGTCCTAGACTGGTATAGGTCAAAGGCAATAGATAGACAATTACTTTTAGAGCAATCGGAAGAGCCGTCACGTCAAAGAATGTCCCGCCTAAAAACGACATTGGAACAATCAAAAAATTATTGTAGATTCCAACACTTTCGAGAGACTTCACGTTCAAACCAACCAACACACCCAATCCAGCAAAAACAGCACAATTTAGAATCAGAACTAATAGAAATAATGGATTGAGAAAGCTCCAAATTTTCCCTGTCACTAGAACCGCCACCAGAATCACCGACCCAGCCGTCAGCATTCCCCGCACAATTCCGGCGAGCATTTTGCCCAAGTGCAGTGCTAACGGGTGAACGGGCATCAGCAGCATCTCTTCAAAGGTTTTGGTAAACAAGCGATCGCCGCAAATCGAAAACGTCGTTCCACCAAAGCTAATCACCATCGATGAGAGCGCAACCATTCCTGGCAAAATAAATTGTAAATAGGTGTCTCCTGCGGTTGGTTTCGCAACCGAATCGAGAGTGCTGCCCAATCCTAAACCAAACGCCAAGATATAAATTAAGGGAGAAATAAGTCCTGAAGCGGCGACTTGCACCAGTCTGACTCGCAGATCGAGCCAATCGCCCCAAAATACGGTGAGACTATCTGACCAAAGCGTCGCTAGAGAAGATTTGCGCGATCGAGTTGAGGAAGAGGCTTGCAGGGTCACGAGGGTTACGTTAGGGAAACACTTTCATCATTTTTGCACTTAGAACAACCGAGCGCACATTCGATTTGCAGCCATCTGCCTGCCAGATTCGTCATACTAGTAAAAGAAAGTAGAATAGCATTTACCATTTCTTACGAACGTCTCCACTTCTGAAGCCACCATGAAACGTAGACCTAGATCTAATTCCTACAACGATTACGACCGCAACGACTTCGACAATTCCGATCGCAGACCTGATGTCACACCTCCCGATCCCAAACCGGAGAAGAAGGGGAATTCGCTGTTTAATGCCACCGCGATCGCAATCATTGCAGGAATCTTTATTCTGGGAATTGGTGTCGGAATTGGGTTTACCTCTGTGGTGCCAAATCAAAACGGTGTCCTACAGACGAATGTGCAACTCGACCAGCAAGCTCCAAGCCCAGATGTTTGTATTCAGAATGGAGCGAGTGCCATGTCAATGACGGCTCGGCTGTACGTTACTTTGGCTCCGTTCAAGGTGTACGTCGCTCAAGCGGGAATGGAACCTGCCTGCGTCCTGAGACGGGCGAATTGGGCGGTGCTAGAACAACGAAAACTCTTAACGTCGGATCAATCGCGGGAGTGTCGTCAGCGGCTTAGCACCTTCGGCTATGTTGGCAGTCTAGAGAATAAGCCGATTATCGATTGTGTCTACCAGAGCGACAACGCCAAGAATCTCTTTTTAGATGGCAGCGCTCCATCACAAAATAACGATTTTTAGAGTAAGGATGGATGTGTTAGAGGCGCGATCGCACCCATGCGATCGCGCCTTTTCTGTAGCTATCTATCGCAAATCTTGAGTCAATCGCACTTGAAAGATTTGCCCCGGTGCGATCGTGGCGGGTTTCGGTGCGGTAGCATACGTTACGCCCGCCCCAACTGCCGCTCCTCCAGCTACAGTTCCGCCAGAGAGCCCACCGAGCAACGCCCCCGCCACTGCCCCAATTCCAGAATTGATCAGCAGCTTGCGATCGCTGACTTGGCGCGATCCTCCCAACGCTTCGGACTGGGCAGCGAACGGAAACGAGCGACCGCCGATCGCAATCGATTGAGCAATGAATCGATTGGTCTCAAACCGCCCATACACTTGACTACCGAAAGGAATAATCAAATTGCCCCCGCGATCGCGGATTTCAGTTTGCAGCAATACTACTTCCTGACGCGGCTTATTGGCTTCTAACTTCAAGACCTGACTGCCAGGATAGCTAAGATTGAGCAACGTACCTGACGGCAAAATGACCCCTTCTGTAGGACTCGCCACACTCACCAGAGGCGACTGCAACGGCAGGTTGCCATAATTTGACGATGAGGATCTTCCACCAACGGGCAACGGCTGACCAAATTCAATTGTCCCCGCCGTTGCAACGGTCGTCGTTTGAGGAATTGACGGCGGCAAGGATTGAGGGAATTGCGACGTCTGATCAGGCGGTAGCGGCAGAGCCTGAGGCAGAGCTTGCGGCAGGACTGGCGGCGTCTGAGGTTGCAGAGGTGCACCAAGGACGGATTGAGTGGGCTGAGGAGGCTGAGCCGGTGGAGGTGAGAACGATTCGGTCATCGTTGGAGGCAGTCCAGCTCCGGTTGTAGGAGATGCCTGTTGCAACGGAGGCACGCTCACGGTTGGAGCCGTTGGAGCCGTCGGGACTGATACAGGCGGTAGAGAATCTGGAATCGCCAAACTAGGATTAACTTCGGGCAGACGCAGCGGATTGGCAGGGGGCGCTTGGGAAACAATTTCCGAAGAATTTTGCGGCGCTTGGCTCACGACTTCGCGTGGCGGCGTTTGGGGCAGGTTTGGTTGAGCCGTTGGTACGGTGACGCTCGGCTGCCCGCTACTAGGAGCAAGCCCAGGGGGAAATTGATCGGCGGTTGGCGGAGTCGGAATCGCGGCTGGCGGAGCCTCATTGGGAGGCAGATTCACTGCGCTTGTTGGCGGCGCTAACACACCCGGATTACCCGTTGCCCCAGACGAGGTTTCATTGGGAGATAAGCCCGGTGGATACACGACCGGAGGAGGCGTAGAGGGAGCAGCTTTCGAGGGAGCAGTTTTCTCATCGCGCGGAGCGGTAATGCCAGAGAGCCGAGGAGCAGCAGCTGTGTTGGCAGTATTGGCAAGGAGGGGACGAAACACCCAGCGATCGCTCGATCGATTCTGTTCGCGCACCTGCTGCAATTGAGCCTGTTCTTTCGACAACACCACATCGGGAGCCAGCACTAACGTAATTCTGGCTGTGCTTTGAGACTGAGCCACCTGAATCTGTCTGACTGCGCCAGAATAGGATTCTTGCAGTTTGACCTTACCCACTTCAGTATTGGGCAATTCCAGAATGATGCGGGCAGGGTAAGCCGCGAACGTATAGCGAGGCTTAACGCCAGGTTTGACTGTTATTTCTAGCTGATTGGTGGCAGGATTGTATCGCCAGTTTTGCAGTGGGGCAGCCAAGGCAGGCGAAGCGGCGAGACACAAGGCAAAAGACAACAGATAGAATTTGCGCTGACTCACGAGTTTTTCCGTCCTTTCCTGGTTAACCATGACCCCAAGCTTCCTACTGACTTGGTTTCCCAGGATAGACGGAAGTGTGAAATTTGCAGCAAAAAGTTTTGCAAATCGAGAATAAAAAATGACTTATCAAGAGAGTATTTCAGGAGCTTTAGCCGTTACATTCGCTACTTAGCCACTCATCACAACGGCTTTGATTGCCTCAATCTGCTCTCGATAAGCGGCATCTGTTAAGACGGGCGTGGCATTTTCGAGGGAAATATTAGCGTTCAAATCAACCCATGATCGGCAGCCGCCATACTCGCTCTGATAGGAAATAGATTGCGGTTGAGCCAATTTGAACGATCGCAGTGCCAGCACATACAACGGCGACTTCGGTTTCCACTTCAACCGTTCTTCAACAAATTGCGCGTTCCAAACATGGTACGGATACAGAGCCTGCACGACAGTTGCTTCCGTCACCTGAAAAATATCCGTAATGTCGGCAAACGAACTAATCTGAATTTCGTCTGGATGCCAGCCTGACGGGACAGATTGCACCTTGGCATCATAGGGAGCTTTTAGTAAGTGAGGATTTTGATGCTCGTACGTGGGATAGAGCAAAACCCGCTCATGGTCTACCGAAAATTTTCCGCCCTGCTCTCGAATGCCGCCTTTTCTTAGCAGCAAAATCATCTCGCCCTGTTCGAGAGCGCGGACTGCAATCGCCCATTCTTTCAGCGCATGGCTCAGTTCCATCTCAGACTATCCTTTACGTTAGGCGAGAGAAAAACTCTACACACACCATAAACAAAGGAAACAGGATTCCAGCAAGTCCAATCCAGCCGCCAAACTGACCTAAAAAGCCATACAACCGCTTGTATTCTTTTCTGGCGGTTTCGTGAAAAGCGGCAAGGAAGCGCGAACTCGCTCCAATTAGAATCGCGCCGCCTACTCCCAACGGTACGCTGATGATAAACCATGCTTTCAGTTTATCGCCAGGATTAATCAGTCCGACGATCGGAAAGAACACGAAACTCACCAGTTCAACTACAAGCCAGAGACCGAGGGCAATGAAAAGATCTTTGCGCTGCAATTCATCGAAAGAGAAGTTGTTCATTGTCAGGAGGGTAGAGGCTGGGGACGAAGACTTTAGAATTTCTCAATCTCTAGGTCGAAAAAACTAGCTGTCTCTGGGGCTAGCATAGATAGGTTAACTTGACGCTCGGATTATGCTCTGTGGTTATTGGCACCAGAAGTGCAAACTCTGAAAGCGATGCTCCAGTGCCTCGTGGCTCGGTAAACTTCTAAGAAACTGTACCCAACTAGAACCTCATTGTTATGACGACCCACGATCTACTAATGCTTGTCTTGATGCTTATTCCCGGTATTTTACTCTCAGTTGCGGTGATGGTGACATTTGCGGCGGGCGGTTGACGCAGACATACCCGTAACCTGCAAAACGCGATGTGCAACTTTAAGACAGCCCTCATCCCCTTGAAGAGAAGGTTGGGGTGAGGGCTATTTGGGATTGTACATCGCGCAGGTTAACTAGAGCGAAGCACGCTGAGGCGGGCTAACTTGCCAAGCCAATTTCTTGCAGGCGGAGATGAAGGTAGTCTCCTGCGGTAATGGCAGGAAAGATTTGAGTGCCACCTGTTCTGTCAATGCAGCTTTGGAGCGGCGTCAGGTCAGTTTGAGGTTTGGGATGAACAAAAAACGGCATCGAGAAGCGACGATCGCGGACATTATCGGGATTTGTGACTCGGTGAGTTGTGCTTTTGAATAGTCCATTCGTGAGTTGTTGCAGCATGTCGCCACTATCGACAATAATTTGACCTTCTAGCGCTGGAATGGCTAACCATGTTCCATCGCGCTGCAATAGTTCTAAGCCACTTGCAGTTGCCTCACACAGAAGCGTAATCAGATTGATATCTTCGTGGGGAGCTGCCCGTAGACTTGAGACATCGGCGTTTTCAGGAATGGGTGGGTAGTGAATCACCCGCAAAATCGTATCGCTGCCATCTGCCATAGTTGAGAGGAGCGATCGCGGCTCTCCCAAATACAAGGCACAAGCTTCTAGCAGTGTGGCAGCGCAGGCATCAAGCTGGCTGTACAGTTGGCTCATCACGTCATGGAACTGAGACACTTCTTTCGGTCTCAGATTGGCGAGGGTTGATTCTCTACCGACATGCCAAAACTCTTTTAAGTCGGGGACGGGATGATCTTTTGCGTGTTCTCGTCCAAATCGGGTGAAGCCTCGTTGCCCGTTTAGCTTAGGATCTTCATATTGCAGTTTGACTGGTTCTGGTAATTCAAAAAAGGTTTGGGCAACCTGATAGGCCGTTCTAATTAGATCAGCGTTGATACCATGATCAACGATCGCAAAGAAACCAATGTCTTCTAATGCGTTGCCGATTGTGGAGACGAACGCTTGCTGATCGGAATGAGCATCAGAAAGGAAGTCCTTTAAGCTAACAACAGGAATGGATTGAGACATGACCTTTTCTCTGGCACTATCAGCAACGACATGGGCTGGCTTGATTGTAGTTTACGGATTGCTGGTTGCGATCGGGGGCGTCATTGGCTATGTCAAGGCTCGCAGTCAGGTGTCGTTGATATCGGGTTTGGGAAGCGGCGTGGCGCTCGCGATCGCGGCTTACACGACAACTCAAAATCCATCGACGGGCTTATCGTTAGCAGTTTTCATTGCTGCATTTTTGCTGATTGTGTTTGCCATTCGCTGGATTAAAACGAAAAAGATGATGCCTGCGGGGATGATGGCGATCTTGAGTTTGGTGGCTGTGATTTTATTTGCGACGGCGTTAGTTGTTTGAAGTCATTGAGTCTTGGGTTGACTGAGATTTTACACAAATCTCAGTTGGCAATGGTAGGAACGGATGTAACAAATAGGGCAGACCCTACTCAAGTCCAACCTGCTAGTCCCACAACATTTGGGAAGGCAGAACCAAGGGCGTTGATGAGTTTTTGATCTGCTGTAACGAATTGACAGTTCTCGCGCAAGCTCAAAGCTAGATAAAGGGAGTCATACACTGTTCGTCGGTAGGTTGCAGCGATTTGGTAAGCGTCATCTAGTAAAACGGCAGTTGAAGTCAGCACGAAGCGTAACCGTTGAAAATCTTGGATACTAGTTTGTGCATCTTGAGCATTTAAGCCCTGAGACGACTGTTTTTTCCAGACGATGTTGCCAAATTCGGCGTAGATGAAGTCGGGTGCAAGGAATACGATCGCGCCGTTTCGCGACTGCTCTAGAATGTTTAAAGCTTCAGGAGTGTTCGGTTCGGTAACGAACCATTTAATCGCAACGCTGCTATCAACGACGAGTTGGGTCATTAACGGTCTCGGTCTTCTCGAATGAGGTCTGTGCTGTCTAGCATCTCACCATATCTCTCAAATAATTGTTCACGCCGTTGATTGATCCGATCAATGGCTTCTCGATGCTGAATTAGAACGGTTTCTCTCTGAATGAGTTCTGCAATCAAATTTTCAATGCTGTCTAGTCCACGTGCTTTGGCAGTGGTTTCTAGATGCTGGTAAAGCTCGTCGGAAATGGTTAGCGATCGACTCATAAGGTCTGGGGAGGAATTGCAATAGTTTCGGTGTCAAGCGAGTAGCTCCATCATAATCGAGCGTCAACTTGAGATTTAGGTTTGTCGAGATTCTAATTCAAATCTCAAGCGTCAACTTGAGATTTGTTTAGCTTTTAACTCGCTTTGAGAAGGTCTGCGAGATATCAGTGGCGAATGTGGTTCTCGTCTTCGTGACTAGCGAGAATGCCTAACTCTTCTAGGCTTTCAAGGCTGTCGAGTATTGCTTGTTTTTGACGGGTGGCGTTTTTGAACTGGGCGGTGACTTGGGCAAATGGACACTCGCCACCGTGGGTGGGACGGCGATCGCGGATGGCGAAGAGGAGAAAGTTAATAAATTCTATTGATTAGAATGGCGGCTCTAGACAAGAATCGTTTTCGTCATAAGAACGAAAATTGCTAATAATTGGACGAAGATTTATGTCTGTGCTCTCACCAAACATACGTTTAATAAAATCACGGAAATCCCAGTTATTGTTAAGAGCTTCGATTGCACTGTAAAACATATCTTCATGAACTGGATGATTTCTTATACCTACTTTCGCCGCAACATCATAATCCAGATTCACAACTTTCCAGAATAGATCCCTAACAATACCAGTGGCACGCACAGCACAATTTGTACAGTGAATGTCCTCCATAGGTAACATCTGATATTCTGCCCAAGTCATCGAGCCGTAATCAATATGAAGACATCCGTCTGTTGTCTTAGTTGCAAGCCTTACAGCTTTGAACGCAATATTAAAGAGATGTGAACGCCACCCATGGTGAAGTCGGCTCAAGGGATCATCAGAATAGCTATTTGTATTTTTTGACTTTGACAAGCCTAAAATAATCTCTGAGATCTCTGGAATGTAACGCGTGTAAAATTCTGGCTCTTCCTCTTCTCGCTCGTTCTCCTTTGAATATATGCTACTTGCAATTGCATAAGGGTTTAACCCTACGATTACTAAAGAATTAGTAAAAGGTAAGGATTGAGATAATTCGGACCATAACTGAGAACAATACGCAAAACCGTGAATTCCTTGTTGCTCCATAAGTTGAGCAGCCATTGAAGCCACAGAGTCAAGCTGGTTGATTAACTGATCGTTTATTGGCTCATTTACTGGCGGATCCCAAACTCTTTCAGAATACTCCCATACAACTTTGCAAACATCGAGATTACATGGATGAAAAGCTGCCTGGGTGAAATTAACCATCTCTTCTAAAGATGGTATCCAGGGGCAAAGTTTGAGGGTTGATATATCACTTTCATCGGACAACTTTGGAACTAATGCGCAAATAGGACGTTTATCAAAGATAAGGGTCTGAATGAAAGCTTCCCTCACTATTCTTGTATTCATCGGTGAGATAAGAACATAAGTTATGTCTTCTCTACACATACCCGGAAAAAGATTCGTTAGGTGGTTCGAGTACGCTAGAAGTTCTGTGAATGCTTGTCTTTCAGTTTGAAAGCTTTTTTTTAGCTCTATTACTACTACGCTAGTTTCATGGGAAGATAAGGTTAGAAAGTCAGCTCTTATAGTTGAATTAGAGGCTTTCTCTAACGGAACTTCACATCCAAAAAGCTCTAATTCTGAAATAGAATCATATACTGCTTCTACTCTCTCTAGAGTCTGGTTGTGCAGTAGAAGTTCTGGTGTTAGATCTGAGAGGTCATCAGAAAATTGGTATACGTCAGGAAGTTCAAGAGGCTCAACGAGGGCTTCCCAGTCTGCACGATTTTCCCAAATGTAGTTCTGTATGTCTTTCTCAGAAAAATGCATTGTTTGATAAGACTCTAAAGTTACAAGATGATCATTTTTATCTAAGAGGTTTTACTTCGCCTCAGCGGCTATATTCATTCATTTCTCGCTCAACGGCTTCATCATTACCTGAAGCACTAAGCGCTCGACATACGATCGTGGCGTGTAGTGCCCTCCCAGCTTAGCTTCGATAATGAAGTGATCGACTTTGTAGAAATCGATGAATTTGCTCGTGACTGGGCCATTAAGCGAAAAGAATTTAACGTCTTTCTCAAAGCAGTACGGATCACCCAGAATACTCCCCTTCGCGTTAGGACGCTTGACCCCTAACGCATCGCAGAGATCCACAAAGAACGACTGGCTGTTGGCTCGCTCGTTGCCGCTTGAGCCTGTCCAGTTGTTAATAAAAGCTTCGATTCTGACGCGATCGCTGTCGTTCATTTTCCATCCCGTTCTGGTCAGCCTCTACCGTTGTACCCGAACTTACCTGTAATGTTCCTATCTTTTATTGTTCGGGAATTCTACGATCGTTCCCTTCACTCATTCCTTACATTTTTATTGAGCGCTTCTACCATGTCTTATCGCGACCCTAACGCAATCCTTTCCGATGCCGATCTGCAAGAAATCAAGCAAGCGATCGCCCTCATTCAACAAAAGCTTCCCTTCCTGATCACACTGAGCGCCGACGATCGCAAACGCCTCTATAAGCTTGGTGACAAACGCCTTGCCTTCGTGCAAAACAGCCTCACCGCCGCGCAAAGCAACCCCAACATTCTTCCTGCCAAGTTTTGACCTCCCTCGTTTTGCCAAGGAATATGACCTCGCAACCGACCTCACCGAACTGCTGATGCTGTTCACCCAACTGAGTGAGCAGGTAGACGATACTCTCATGGCAGTCGGCAGCGACGCGATGAGCAACAGCCTCACCGTCTACGACTATGTGAAGACCGCTTCTAAAAAGACTCCCGGATTAAAAGCGATCGCAGAGCAACTCGGCAGCTTGTTCAAAGCAATTCGCGGTAAGTCAGTTAAAGCAACGCCTGAAATGGCTTCAGCTTCTAACTAACGTTCCAATGTGTTGAGGTTCGGTGTTGATGCGGCTGCAACAGCGCTTGAACCTCAGACATTCGCGCTTAAATGTTCAACCTACGTCAACTCATCTCTGACCTACATCGTTGAACCTCAGACTTACGCCAGCCCACCTCTGATATTCACCGACGAACCTCAGACCTGCATCAGCCCACCTCTGATATTCACCGACGAACCTTAGACCTGCATCAGCCCACCTCAGACCTGCATCAACCCACCTCAGACATTCGCGCTTGAATGTTCAACCTACGTCAGCCCACCTCTGAGGTTCAACGCCGAACCTCAGATCTGCGTCAGCCCACCTCTGAGGTTCAACGCCGAACCTCAGACCTGCATCAGCTCACCTTAAACTTGCACCGTTGAACCTTTAACGTGTGTCATTAAAGCATTCTTTATCCACTGCGATCGTCTACTCAACCTTCAAGAACGTCATCGCTCCACCTCCAGACGTTCAATTCATCAGCAAAAGCTTTGGCACAACGTTGAGGAGATCAGCCAAAGGCTAGGTGAATTCTACAGGCTTACCCAGTATCACAAGATTTAGGCTCCTAGTGTCTTTCTCACTACCGAACCTGAGATCCTTTCGTGCTGGGATTGACCGTCATGTATCAGCTTATTCAATCGATACTCCACGATCGCGAAGAAACCCTCGCCCTGCGTCGGCTGATTGATGCCCTCTCCGCCTCAGGGGAATCAGCAGCCGAGGGATTAGAAAAGCGTTACTTTTTGCACAGCAAGATTCTCCGGACCTTTGAAGAAGATTGTCGGCAACAGAAAAAGCCTGCTCATTTCTATCATTCGTCATTTATTGGTCGACTAGTTCACACCACCCACGAACTGATTGTAGAAGACAACGAAGTTTGGCTCGTGCTGCGTCCTTGGATTGGCAGTCAAGAGATTTGGCGGCTTAGTCGGGAGTTAAGCGATCCTCCGACAAGGATGAGCGTCAGCGCCTTGCTCGATGTCCGCGATCGCTTGGTCGGGCGCTATCAGCCTAGCCTAGTCGAACTCGATCTGAGTTCCTTCTACGAGAGCGAACCCAGCATCAGCGACTCACGCAGCATTGGGCAGGGCGTTGCATTCCTCAATCGCTACTTGGCAAATCAGGTTTCCGACAATCCCCAGTATTGGTTGCAAACCATTTACAAGGTTCTGCTTTATCATGCTCACGATGACATTCCGCTCATGATCAACGAGCGGATTGGTTCAGCAGACGAACTGGTGAAAAAGATTAAAGAGGCGATTAAACTCCTGGGGACGCGATCGCGCCACGAAGCCTACGAACTCTCCCATCCCAAAATGCAAGAACTCGGCTTTGAGCCGGGATGGGGCAACAGCGCAGGGCGGGCACAAGAAACCCTGGAGCTACTCGACTATTTCATCTCCACACCAGAGCCAGCGATCTTAGAAGCCTTTGTCGCTCGATTTCCGTCCGTTTTTCGCGTGGCGCTGGTGTCGATTCACGGCTGGGTGGGTCAACAAAATGTGGTGCTGGGACGCCCCGAAACGATGGGGCAAGTCGTGTATGTGCTAGAACAAGCCCGCAGTTTAGAAAAAGCCTTGCACGAAGAGATCCGCTTAGCGGGGTTAGAGTTTTTGGGCATTCAGCCCCATGTCGTGATTCTGACGCGCCTGATTCCCAATTGCGAGGGCACGCAGTGTGCGATGCGCGTTGAGCCAGTCGATGGAACGCAGAACGCCTGGATTTTACGGGTTCCATTTCGAGAATTTAACCCCACCGTCACTGACAATTGGATTTCTAAATTCGAGATTTCACCCTACTTAGAACCCTTTGCGATCGACGCCGAACCAGAGCTTGTCAAACACTTGGGCGGGCGTCCCAACTTACTCATTGGCAACTACAGCGACGGCAATTTGGTCGCCTTCTTGCTGGCACGACGCCTCAAGGTGACGCACTGCAATATTGCTCACGTCTTAGAAAAACCCAAGTACCTCTTTAGTAATCTCTATTGGCACGAACTCGAGTCGCGATATCATTTTTCAGCTCAATTTACAGCAGATCTGATCGGCATGAATGCGGCAGATTTTATTGTCGCCTCGTCGTATCAAGAGATCGTTGGCACGCCCGATGCCTTGGGACAGTATGAATCGTACAAACACTTCACCATGCCGGGACTCTACCACGTGGTCGATGGCATTGATTTATTTAGCCCCAAATTCAACCGCATTCCGCCCGGAGTGGACGAAGCCACCTTCTTTCCATATTCAGACAAGCAACGGCGCTCCAACGAATGCACCATCCGAATTGCTGAGCTACTGTTTACGCAAGAAGACCCTCATATCTTAGGAAAACTCGACGATCCGACCAAGCGACCGCTCTTATCACTGGCTCCGATGAGCGTGAGCAAAAATTTGACCGGATTAGTCCAGTGTTTTGCAGAACATTTAGAATTACAAGAGCGCTGTAACTTGGTCTTGGTGACGAACAAACTTTATGTTGACGAAGCCGTTAGCGAAGAGGAGGCAGAGCAAATCGACAAACTTCACATGCTGATTAATCGATACAATCTTCACGGCAAGATTCGGTGGGTTGGCATCCGCATGAGTAGTCGTGACATGGGTGAAACCTACCGAGTGATTGCCGATCGCAATGGCATTTTCATTCACTTTGCGCTGTTTGAAGCCTTTGGGCGCACCATTCTCGAAGCGATGGTGTCTGGGTTACCGACCTTTGCCACCGAATTTGGAGGACCCTCGGAAATTATTCAAGATGATAAATACGGCTTCTTAATTAATCCAACCGACTTTAAAGCAACGACCTATAAGATCAGAGGTTTTCTCGATCGCTGTGATGAAGATCCTGATTATTGGCGCATGATTAGCGATCGCGCCGTTCAGCGCATTCACGACGACTACAATTGGCAGTTACACAGCAAGCAGCTTTTACTATCAACCAAGCTCTACAGCTTCTGGAATTATCTGCGTCGCAACAACCGCGACTCCCTCCTCCGCTATTTAGAACTGATCTTCCATCTCATTTTCAAACCCAGAGCCACCACTATTTTAGAAAACCACCTCTCTAGAGAGCGATAAGCACCAATCTATCGATCCCCTCCCCATTCTCATCCCTCATCCCTCAGTCCTTTTCACCCGGAGTCTCTTGCCCATGAATATGACCGAACGCCCTCAATCCCTGATTTACAGCGACTGGACGGTGATCGAGCCGAAGTTTGAGCCAGCCCTCCTTCAGACTAGAGAGACTGTATTCACAATTGGAAACGGCTATTTGGGCACACGCGGCAGCTTCGAGGAAGGCTACCCGCAAGCGACACCTGCCACCTTGATTCATGGAGTCTATGATCACGTTCCAGTGGTTTACACCGAATTGGTCAATTGCCCCGATTGGTTACCGTTGGTGATTGCGATCGAGGGCGATCGCTTTCGGCTCGATCAAGGCGAGATTTTGAGCTACCAGCGCAGCTTGAATTTGCAGCATGGCATTTTGAACCGTTCGGTGCGCTGGCGCAGTCCCACTGGAAAAACGATCGATTTACACTTTGAGCGGTTTGCTAGTCTAGCCGATCAGCATGTGCTGGCGTTGCGCTGTCAGATTACACCCGTCGATTTTGAGGGCGAGATTGAAGTCCAAGCGAGTATTAGCGGCTATCCCGAAAATCAAGGGTTCAATCACTGGGAATCGATTGGTCAGGGCACAAACAAACATGGCGTGTGGCTACGGGTGCGAACGCGCACCTCGCGGATTGAACTGGCAATGGCATCGGGCATGACGATGTCGGGAGCGGAGACATCGCCGCAAACAGCAAATGTTCCAGGATATCCAACGCTACTGACTACATTCACAGCATCAGCAGGACAAACAGTAACAATTGAGAACTTGATCACGGTTTATACGTCTCGCGAGGCAGAAGCACCAACACAAGCGGCGCAGACCAAGTTAGCAGAATTACCCAGCTATGACGACCTGCGATCGCAGCACCAAGACGCTTGGGACGGAACCTGGAGAAACAGCGATATCGTGATTGAAGGCGATGTCAAGTCACAGCTTGCGGTGCGCTACAATCTGTTCCAACTCCTGATTGCTGCGCCCAAACACGATGAGCACGTCAGCATTCCCGCAAAAACGCTGTCTGGATTTGGCTATCGCGGTCACGTCTTTTGGGACACCGAAATTTTCATTCTGCCGTTCTTCACCTATACGCAGCCCGCTCTCGCCCGAAACCTGCTCACCTACCGCTATCACACAATCGAAGGCGCACGACGGAAAGCAGCTCACTACGGGTTTAAGGGCGCAATGTATTCGTGGGAAAGCGCTGATACGGGCGATGAAGTGACGCCGCGTTGGGCGTTGCCTAATGATCCTTACGCCGACGATATTCGGATTTGGTGTCGCGATCGCGAGATACACATTAGCGCTGACATTGCCTATGCGTCTTGGAATTATTGGCAAGCCACAGGCGACGATGATTGGATGCGCGATTACGGAGCCGAGATTATTCTAGATACGGCTGTGTTTTGGATGAGCCGCGTGGAGTGGAGCAACCGCGACGAACGCTACGAGATCCGTGAAGTGATCGGCGCAGATGAATACCATGAACACGTTAACAATAGTGTGTTTACCAATCGCTTAGCTCAATGGCATTTAGAGAAAGCGGCCTATGTTTATGATTGGCTACAGCAATGCCATCCACAACGATTAAGCGAACTGAATCAGAAATTAAAAATTACACCAGAGCGGCGATCGCGGTGGCAAGATATCGCCACAAACCTCTGGATTCTTCAAAGCCCATCTGGCTTGATCGAACAGTTTGAGGGATTCTTCGACCTTAAAGACATCAATTTAGACGAATACGAACCCCGAACAAAATCAATTCAAGCGCTCATCGGCATCGAAGAAGGCAATCAGCGACAGGTGCTCAAACAGCCGGATGTGCTGATGTTGCTTTATCTCATGCGCCAATCGCAAGAGCCTCCCTACAGCCTAGAAACGGTCGAGAAAAACTGGAACTACTATGCTCCCCGCACCGATATTACCTATGGTTCTTCCCTCGGTCCAGCCATTCATTCGATTCTCGCGTCTGATTTAGGCAAATCTATTGAGGCATACGATCGCTTTATGCAAGCGGCCTTAGTCGATCTCGAAGATACCCGTGGCAATGCCGCAGATGGCATTCATGGAGCATCAGCAGGCGGCATTTGGCAGGTTGTGGTCTTTGGATTTGGAGGCATTCAATTGGGAGATCAAAGCCCGATCGCTCATTGTCATCTTCCCCCCGGTTGGACTCGCCTCAAGTTTCGTCTATACTGGCGCGGCAAATGGCACGACTTCGACCTCCGGCCCGAGCCTACACTAGAATCTATCCCCTCCCCATCAGACGCTATGACGACACCCAAACTTCCCCATCCCACGCCCAGTCTCCCCGTTCGCGGCGTCATCTTTGACCTCGATGGCGTCCTCACCGACACCGCAGAATACCACTATCGTTCTTGGCAGCGCCTCGCCGATGAGGAAGGCATTCCGTTTAATCGAGACGCGAATGAAGCTCTGCGCGGTGTGTCCCGGCGAGAATCGCTGATGCTGATTGTGGGCGATCGCCCCTATTCTGAAGCGCAATTGCAGGAGATGATGGATCGCAAGAATCGTTACTACGTCGAATCGATCGAACACGTTTCCACGGATGACTTATTACCGGGAGCGTTAACGCTATTAGAAGAACTACGGCAAGCGGGCATCAAAACCGCGATCGGGTCTGCCAGTAAGAATGCGCGACCTGTGGTGGAGAAATTGGGCATCGCCGATCGCGTCGATGCGATCGCAGATGGCTACAGCGTTGAGCGTCCTAAACCTGCCCCCGATCTCTTCTTGTTCGCCGCAAACGCCATTGAGATTGAGCCAGCCCAATGCCTTGTGGTTGAGGATGCGGCAGCAGGAGTTGAAGCTGCTTTAGCCGCAGGCATGTGGGCATTGGGTTTAGGTCCAGTCGAACGAGTCGGAGCGGCACAACTCGTCTTGCCTAGTCTCGCCGGAGTTCATTGGAGTGACTTGCAAGAAAAGTTGCAGCAAGCCTCTACAAAAGAATTCGCCAATTCATAGTTATCCTCTACGCTATGAAGATTGTTTAGCTGGATCAGGCGATTGCTCAGCCTCTAGATGAGCAATCCATCGACTGGCGATCGGCATTCTCCATCCGGTGCCAAAGGCGCGATCGCACACTTTCAATCCGGGAGGAGACTGTTTGCGCTTGAATTCGGCAATTTTGACGAGTTTCGCGACTCGCTCGACGGTCGCAGCATCGTGCCCGGCTTGAACAATCTGCGCGATCGTACAGCGCTGATGAATCAAGCGATCCAAAATATCGTCTAGCACTTCATAGGCTGGCAAGGAATCTTGGTCTTTTTGTCCGGGTCGCAGTTCGGCGCTGGGCGGTTTGCTCAGAACGTTGGGTGGAATCGGAGGATTGTCTTGACGGTTGAGCCATTCGCAGATGGCGTAGACTTTCGTTTTGGGAACGTCTGCGATCGCGGCAAGTCCGCCGTTCATGTCACCGTACAGGGTGCAGTAGCCCACCGCCACTTCTGATTTGTTTCCCGTCGAAACGAGGAGATGACCAAATTTATTCGAGACTGCCATCAGAAGCGTGCCGCGAATCCGGGACTGAAGATTTTCTTCAGCGAGCCCAAAGGACGTTCCGGCAAATAGCTCGTCTAATGTGTCGTCATAGCATTCCATCAACGTTCCGATTGGCAGCGTCTTGGTTTGAATGCCAAGATTTTGTGCCAAGGCGATCGCATCATCGATTGAATGATCGGAACTGTAGGGCGACGGCATAAGAATGCCTAACACATTTTCTGCTCCGACCGCTGAAGCGGCGATCGCGGCAATCAGCGAGGAGTCAATTCCGCCACTCAAGCCCAATACGATTTTAGAGAAGCCGCATTTGTAAGCATAATCGCGCACGCCAAGCACCAAGGCTGAGTAGAGTTCTGCGGCTTCAGTCTCCACATCGGGCACGATGGAACTGGGTAAAAAATCTTGAGACTCAAGACTATATTCGACCACGAGCCAATCTTCTTCAAAGCCACGGGCACGAGCCACAAGAGTTCCGCTGCGATCGCAGACAATGCTGCGTCCATCAAAAATCAAATCATCGTTGCCACCGGCTTGATTAACATACATCATCGGTTGATCAAACCGTGTTGCGCCATGTTGCAGCAACCGTTCTCTTAAGTGTTGTTTCCCGACTGTAAATGGCGAAGCAGAAAGATTCACTGTAAAGTTAACGCCAGCATTGGCAAGATCTGCAAGCGGGTTTAGATCATACGTGCGTTTTCCCCAAAATTCTTCATCGTTCCAAAGGTCTTCGCAGATGGTAACGCCAATGTGAACGGATGCAGAGTTTAGGTCAAGAATAAAATGATTCGCTTGATTGCCAGCTTCAAAATAACGCTCCTCATCAAACACATCATAGGTTGGCAGTAAGCGCTTGTGAAAGTGGCGAATCTGACCGTTCTCCAGTAAAGCGACGCTATTGAATAGTGGTTTTTCACCCGCTTGTCGCGATCGCGCATTCACCTCCACTGTTCCGACTAATACGGCCAATCCGTCAGGAATCGATCGCGCTAATTCCAACAGTTTGGTCGCCATTGCGCTCACAAAACTCGGATCGAGCAATAGGTCGCGGGGTGGATAACCACAGAGCGACAATTCGGGTGTGAGCAAAAGCCGGACTCCCTCTTGAGCCGCTCGACTGGCGGCAGCGAGAATTTTTTGAGCATTGCCGTCGAGATCTCCGATCGTAGGATTGAGTTGTGCGATCGCAATTTTCATCATGATCCTTGGTTTAATTCCTGCAAAATAGCGGTGATTCGTGCTTTAAGTTCTGGTACATCTTGCTTAATTACGCGCCAAACTTCATCTAAATCAACGCGGACATAATCATGAATCAAAACATCTCGAAGCCCTGCGATTCGTTTCCACGGCACGTCAGGATAAGACTGACGCAGGACAGGCGACATTTGCTTTGTTGCTTCTCCAATGATTTCAAAATTCCGGATGACTGCATCTTGAATCATTTCAGTCTGCATGAAGGCATCACGTCCGCTTGAAGTGTAAGACTCAATGCGAGTCATACAGTTTAGAATGTCATCTAAATAAAGACGATCTTCTCTCATAGAGCAATTGCCTCTTCTAGGACGCGATCGCGAATCAATCGGTGCAAGTTTTGAATTTTCGCCACATCCACTTTGCGTCCTAGTAGATCCTGAAGATCCTGAATTAAAGCAATGCGGTCTAATAGGCTTCTGCTTTCTTCAATCTCGACTAGAAAATCGACATCGCTATCGGCTCGTGCTTCGCCGCGTGCCACAGACCCGAAGACCCGCACGTTGTAGGCTCCGTGTTGGGCTGCGATCGCTAAGATTTCCTCTCGTTTGTCGGCTAATAATTCGTCGATTCCCATATTGATTTCTCCGAAGAGAGACACGATGTGTTGTGTTCCTATACGTTTATATAAATACCAACGGCTTGTCTTTAAATGGCGCAAATGCGTCCGCGTCGAATCGGTACAAACTAGCTGGACGACCTGCACCCCGCGATACTTTGACTTTCGTATCGGCTAAAAATCCTAATTTTAGAAGGCGCGATCGAAAGTTAGAATAATCGGAAAAATGCTCGCCTAGAACCGTGGCGTAAAGTTGATACAAATCACTCAACGTAAAGACTTCGGGCAACACGTCAAACGCAACTGGACTATACTCCAGTTTGTTTTTCAAGCGACCATGCCCATATTCCAAAATCTTGTTGTGATCAAACGCTAACTGGGGCAACTGATCTAACGGATACCAAGCAATTCCGCTCACACCATCGGCAATCAGTTCAGCTTCGGCAAATCGTACCAACGCAAAATAGCTGACCGAGAGATAGCGCACCCCATAACTATCTTCTGCCTCTCGCGGATCGCGATCGGGACCGCCAAATGTGTAAAGTTGCTCTAAATACAGATTGCGGACTCGGATCTTCTCTGACAAAATTCGATATGCGGCATCTTCTAGCGATTCGCCTTGGCGCACTAAGGTTCCGGGCAAGCTCCACTGGCCCAAAAATGGTTCCTCGTGGCGCATCACCAGCAGCACGAGGAGCCGATTTTGAGCCGTATCGACCGAAAAGATCGCGTTATCGACGCCGACTCTAAAATCTGCAAGACTCTCTCCTGGCAGTGAACTGGTTAATGAACTGGCTGTTTTTTTAAACGTGCGTCGCATCCGTAAAGTTGCTCCCGATCGATATACTCTTGAACTCGGTGGGTGACTCCCGTTAAATCTTCGTGCTGACGGTACGCTGTCGAGGAAACATCTGGAACGGCAATCGGCGCGATCGCAACCGTTGCCCCTAATTGTCGCAATCGTGCGATCTCACCTGAATTGAGGGAATAGCCCGATCGCGGCACAATCAACACCTTGACTTTCCGCAACAGTTCTTCGGCTCGAAACCAGCTTGAAAGCTGCCGCGCCACATCAACCCCCACCACCAGCGTAAAGTCTGCTCCCTGCCAGCGCTGCTGCGCCCGTTCAACCGTAATTAAGGTACGAGGATGGCTTAATTCTGGATAAACCCAGACATTTTGCCGAGGACGGTGCAAATCTTGAATCAACAGTCGCAGCATTTGAGTCCGATGCTGAAGCGGCGTCTGATGAGCCTTGAACGGGTTATCGGCTGCCCACACTGCAATTTCGTCAAACTGCTCCGAGAGCGATCGCAAAATCGTCAAATGTCCAATCGTTGGTGGATCAGCACTGGTTCCAAACAGGGCAATGTTGAGCATGGGTTTGAACGACGCGTGAAGGATTGTGAATCAGTACTTTGACAGTAGCGCATCTGGCAGGCAAACTCTTTCGGGGGCGAATGTCTACTGCGGTTTCTACGGAGTTGCGCTTGGCACAAATCGCTGGTGAGTGTGTTGGATTAGGTCAGCCAGGCTAGAGGAAAGCTCAACCGGAATTGAGGTAGGCTCATCAAGTTGACGAACCCAAGACGGCAGACTATGGATAGACTTGGCGGTGCGCTCTGCGATCGCGCTTAAGGATTCCGGTTCTTGCACACGATGTCCCTGCTTAAACACAAGCTGTAGAAGTGGAGTGGCTGACAGGGAATCTGAAATCAGCCCCAAGCAATCTTGCGTCACAACCCCCTGTTCCATCTGACGAAACACCTGCTTGCGTCCGGGATACGTAATTTTTCCAGGAGACTCTTTCATCACCGGAATCCCATCGATTTCCACTAACTTATAGACCCCATTTACCGGAGAGCCTGTCACTAACTGAGTTCCTAACCCATATCCATCAATAGGAGCACCTGCCGCTTTTAGCTGAGCGATCTTATACTCATCCAAGTCACCACTCGCAAAAATTGGGACTCCTGGCAACACGTCACGGACTTGCTGAGACAGAGAAAGCAATTCACCCGAGTCAATCCGAACCCCAGCCAAAGATTGATTGCCATCTCTTAAGTAAGTCGACAACTCACGAGCCGCCGCGATCGTATCGTAAGTATCAATCAACAGCGGTGCACCCGGAAAGTGGCGATGAAATGCAGTAAACGCCTGTGCTTCTGTTCCTTGAGTCGCGCTTAATGCCATGACGAGCGCGTGGGCCATGGTTCCAGTTGGCTGTCGTCCTAATTTCTGTGCAGCCAAAACATTAGAGGTCGCATCTAGCCCTGCCGCTAATGCAGCTCGTGCCGCCCAAACGGAGGCTTGAGGACTAAAGGCGCGGCGAGTTCCAAACTCTAGCAAAGTGGACTCGGCACCCGCTGCATCTCGCATCCGAGCTGCACGGGTGGCAACTAGCGTTTGATAGTTTACCGTGTTCAGCAGGTAGGTTTCCACGAGTTGGGCTTGCCACAATGGAGCCTCAATTCTTAGCAGTGGCTCATTCGGAAAGACTGCTGTTCCTTCTGGCATGGCCCATACATCGCCTGTAAAGCGTCCATCTTGCAGCAGCGTCCAAAATTCGGCGGGGGCATGGTCAAACAGTCCGCTAGTTTGAAGAAACTCGATTTGCGCGGCGCTAAAGTGCAGCTTTTTCAAATAATCCAACGCTTGAGCGAGCCCCATGGCGATCAAATAGCCAAATCCCTTAGGCAAGCGCCGTACCGTCAGTTCAAAACTTGCTCTGCGCTGATCCAAGCCCTCACCAACATAGCAAGCCCCCATTGTAAGTTGGTATAAATCGGTCAGCAGGCTGTAATCTTCTGGTTTTATGGTTAATTCTAGGTCTTCCACCCGTTTCTCCTAAATATCAAGGGTTTTATCAACGGAGTCTTGAGGGGCTGGGGAGACTCGCCTTTGTCACCTTACTTCTAAATTATAGTTATTTTAACCAAAAGTCAAGATATGAACTATTATGGTTTGCTCAATCTGGGAGTGCAAAAGAGGCGTAAGAAGGGCTACATCTCCTTAGAGAAGCGATTGGGCGCAAAATACAGTTATAGTGTTTTTTAATAAAATATTCTTGAGAAAGCAGGCGTCTATCGCTTTCACAAGGCTCTAAAATGGCAGCGAGCGACTTTATTATCCCTATTTGAAGAACTTTGCTGAAGAACTTTGCCCATTCATCAGCGCCATATCGAGCAACTGCGCTAGTAGCAACGGGCAATATCGACACTCACTTTCTGCATTGTTTTCTAAAGCAAAGCAAATAGAAACTTCAAACGTTGAAGAAATATGAAAAGTTAGGAGATTAACCTAAACAATTAATGCGATCGCTCGCAGATCAACAGACCACTCTGCATAATTGAAGTATTCAGATAGCCGCGCTACATCAAATCTGAAAATCGCTTCAGTTTAAACTCAAATTCAGAGGTTACCCCTATGAGCGTTCCTAAAGTCATTGATGATGTAATTGTTTACTTTTCAGGTGCAGTCAGTCGGATCTTCGCCCTCAATGACGATCATTACCCAAACACGGGTGTACAGCCCTATAGCGGCGATCCTTACGACAAAAAGCATTCTTCGGACTAGCCAAAAAACGAGCCACAAATAATTCTTTTGGTCTACTAAATCAATCTCCTAACTTGTGCTAAAAGTTGGCAGAAGACGCAAATTCTTCCGCCAATTTTTGTTGTCAGAGTGCTGATATGAATCCTACGACTTATCTTACAGAGAAAGAACTCAACCATGCTTACCATTTGTTAGAACACTACCCAGAAGCACAAGCCGGAATTAAAGTTCTAAAGAGGCATCGCGGAACCCAAAAACGAGCGTTGAAGAATTAGCAGGAGGAGAAGTGCAAAGTCTTGTACTCGCCACTCCAAAGTCGATATGGGAGATTTTATTAGAGCAACTATATTTAAGAGCAACTATATTCAGATGTCTGTGGTAGCAATTCTTCGGATCTTTGCCAGACGAATCGGAATAGTTTACGCAAAATTCTGAACGAATCGCAGTTGCATCCTGAAGGCGCTGCCTTGCTGAGCGGAGCAGTCGTTTACCTTGTACAGCTCTCTGGACTGGCGGTTAGTCCTGCCGTCGCTACAATTCTCGTACTCTACGTTCTTCACCTCGGCATCAATGTTTTCTGCGAGTACACGGCTCAGTTTCGCACATCCTAAACCCCATTCAATCCACCTTAAAAATTACAAGACTTAGAAATTACAAGACTTAGAAATTACAGAACAAAGTAAGCATGGTATAAGGACTAGAGATTCTGCTGTTTCTCCGCTTGCACAAGGTCTAGGATGACTGAACTTGATTTTGTACTGTTAACCGTTTACTTCTTGTGCGTTAGCTATGTGCTTTATCAAATCGTTAACTCATTTAACGATGAATTTACCATCCGCCTCGAACAGGACGACCTAAACCAATACCTTGAAGCCCATCATTTAAAAGACATCGTTGGTGTTAACTTTAGGTTTGACAATCGCTACGAGTTCGACAAACTAAAGCAACTCGCCATCCGAATTCAGAACAAGTCAGAGAACTATCTAATTTATGTCGATTGGGATCACTGCGTCCTTACAGATTTAGACGGGCGATCGCGCCGCGTTGCTCGCTTTTCACCAGGCGGCACGTTAGATGCATTTCAAAATCAAGTCTTCAGCATCATTGCTCCGAAGCAAACATTGCAAGAACTCATCTCTGGCGAAGACCAACTAGTGCGTAAGGGCGAAAGTGGATTTCTAGAAGTCGCGAAGACGGTCATTGACCTTAGCAAACCCGACCCTAAACGAGCGAGCGAAGCCAAACGAAAGCGCTACCGTGACTTCGTGGCAAGTCAGATTAAACTGGAATTTGAATTACACCTTGCCCTCCGAGTGGTAGGAGCAAACACCGCTCCGACGGGCGATCGCGCCCGCATCGTCTGCAAATTCACAATGATTAAACTCGATTGGACGGCGGGACTTCCCTGGAATCCCAAACGAAAACCGTTCTAATTAACACCTCCAAATCTTCGCTGTCTCCGACTACACTGAGCTATGGAGAAGAGGGAGCGAGGCGATTGCGAGCAAGCCACTTGCTTGAGGAAAGTCCGGGCTTCCGAAAGACCGAACCTGCTGGATAACGTCCAGTGCGAGCGATCGTGAGGAAAGTGCCACAGAAACATACCGCCGATAGGGAAGGAGGAAAAGGTTTTCCTATTTCCTCCTTCCCTATCGGTAAGGGTGCAAAGGTGCGGTAAGAGCGCACCAGCAGTATCGAGAGGTACTGGCTCGGTAAACCCCGGTTGGATGCAAGGCAGATGGGGCAACGGTTGGTCTTTTTCCTGTCCCGCGTTGCTGGTGAAATATCCAGCAAAGAGCCGCTTGAGGCATCTGGTAACAGGTGTCCCAGATAGATAATCGCCCTCTAGGAGCATTGCTCTCAAGAGAACAGAACCCGGCTTATGTCTCCCTCTTCTCCACCCCTTCACTCAACGATCGAGAAACTCACGCTAGCAAATCGGTTTCTCAACATTCTTTAAACTGAACCCCACAATATGTAGATTCGGCAAAGTCCTCTTCATGAACGAAAGTGACATTTTCAACCTGAATTACTATAAAGGTTCACAAAAGAAAGGTTCAAATAAAGCGCCCAAGCGTTCCATTAATCTTAAATTAATGGTTCTTAAACCGACTCCGGTTGAGGCGACTGCTCCGAAACAACTTGTGTTCCTACAGCAGTGTAGGATAGGTCTGTGAACAGCCAACTTCCCGTGCTCAATAGCTCAGAATATCTAGAGGTTTCTTCGTCGACTGGTCCGCTATTAGCGATCAGTGAGCAAAAAAAGAGCGGACTCATTCTCTGCAAAGATTATCATGCTGAATTTGCAGGTCCTGGAGCCGCTATTAACTGCTCGGTTGAGCCTGCTTATCGGGCTGTCATTGCGATCGGGTCACCAACCCTAGCTCCGATGTTTACTGTAGAAGATCGCCGCAGAGCCTATGGTCGGCGCATTCAGTGGGGACGCTGGCTGCAAAGAATTGTAGAAAATCCGGAGCCTACAATCAGAGCCGAGAAGCTGCTAGCGGGCTTTGAAGAGTTTTTTGGGCGGCAAGTTGTCGTGAGTTTACCAGGTGAAGTCTTGGCATTATTAGCAGGTGTCTTTCCAGGAACCATTGAAATGGTGCGATCGCAGCACTGGCGCACAAACCGCTTCGATGCCGCAGTCTATTTATCCTGCTCAGATCAACTCAAAGTAACGACCATTTCTCTGGAAGCTGGGCAGCGAGAAGTCACTTCTGTTCCGCTCCTTACTACAGCAACAGTCAGCGAAATTGAGCAAACTTACGCCGTACTTCGGTCTGCCTAGTCGTCCTCAATTGTGGTGAATCGTTAGGTCAACTAAATCGTTAGGTCAAGCACTAGACTATACGCAGTAGGCTAATCCCTTTAGGATGAGAAGAGTCCTCCCCTAATCTGATCCAAACGATCCCATGACCCTTGCATATCCTCGTCGTCAGCAGGAACTTGAGGCGCTAGTGCAGAGACTAGGCTTATCTCAACATTCGTCGCTCCGATGGGACTTGTTAGATTTGTCGCTGACTCACGCGACCTTCTCAGCCGACAAAAACTATGAACAGTTAGAGTTTGTCGGCGATGCAGTCGTTAAGCTTGCCGCCGCAGAGTTTTTGCTAGAAGTTTATCCTGAGCTAAAGGTAGGAGAATTTACAGCGTTGAGATCGGTGCTAGTAAGCGATCATATTCTCTCTCAAATTGCAGACCAGTATGGCTTTGATCGATATCTTCTGGTCGCATCAAGCGCTAAGTTCGACCAAGCAGGGCGAGAATCACGCTTAGCAGATTCGTTGGAAGCCGTGTTAGCCGCGCTCTATCTCAGCACTCATAATTTATCGCTGATCCGCTCGTGGTTGGATGAACACTTTAAGCGGTTAGCGAAAGAGATCCTAGCAGACCCCGCTCGGCAAAATTACAAAGCTGCCTTACAAAACTGGACACAAGCCCACCAAAAGATATTGCCTGAGTATCGCACCATCGAAACTGGGCACACTCACAATGATCCCCACCGCTTCGTGTCGGAAGTGTTAGTTGGGGGGCGGTCTATGGGTCAGGGCAGCGGGCGCTCGCGTAAAGCTGCCGAACAAGCCGCCGCCCAAGTTGCATTTTTAGCGCTGAGTGGTCAGTTGTAGAGGAACGTAGAGGAACAAGGGAAGCTCGATGAAGAAGCCTACTAGAATCGCGGTTTTCGGAGTTGGGCGATGGGGCACTCACCTGCTGCGGAATTTTTTGGAACATGCAGAGGCAGAGGTTGTGGCGGTTGTTGATCCATGTGCTGAGCAGCTTGCGATCGCAGCCCAACGGTTCGAGCTTGATGACCGAGTGTTTGTCACCACACAATGGCAGGATGCTCTAGAGTTAAGCGGCTTAGAAGCAGTCGCGATCGCCACGCCTGCCAAGACCCACTATGCTTTGATTACAGCCGCCCTTAAGCAAGGACTGCACGTTCTAGCAGAGAAACCGCTTACCTTAAGCACCGCAGAATCGGTTCAACTTTGCCGTCTCGCGGCTGAGCAGCACCGTCAACTTGTCGTGGATCATACTTACCTATTTCACCCCGCCGTTTTACAGGGGAGGGGGTTAGTAGAGTCGCTAGGAGACTTGCGCTATGCCTATGCTGCTCGAACTCATCTCAGTCCAGTTCGTCAAGATGTTGATGCGCTTTGGGATTTAGCGATTCATGATATTGCAATTTTAAATTATTGGTTAACCCAAACGCCTTGTGAAGTGCAGGCAAGAGGTCAGGTTTGGCTCCAGCCTAACGCGCTGCCCTGTGAATCATCTAATTTGTTTCCTAACGGTCTTGCTGATACGGTTTGGGCGACGTTAATTTACCCGAGTGGATTTCAGGCAACGCTTCATCTCAGTTGGCTCAATTCAGATAAGCAACGCCGGATGTGCCTGGTTGGTGAGCAGGGAAGTTTAATTTTTGATGAACTAGCAGCAGAACCGTTGATGATTCAGTGGGGACAGTTTGAGCGCCAAGGAAATCGGTTTAGGCCCGTTCATCAACGCCAAGAAGCCATCAAACTGTCTTCTGGAGAGCCTCTAAATCAGGTTTGTGAGCATTTTCTAGCCTGCGTGCGTTGCAATCAACCGTCTGATATCTCTCCCGGTTGGCTTGGGGCGGAACTCGTGCAAATCCTGGTAGCCCTATCAGAGTCGATGCAGCAGGGAGGACGAGTGATGGGCTTAGCCAAGCTCTAAATTGCGTGGGTTGCCTTTCAGCTATTTGGTACACTAACCGGATGTTTCACCTCAGAGTGAGCCTCCTCGATCGCAGGTAAGTCCGGCTTGCTTAGCTCAATTAAGGGCAACCAAATCCGAAAGATGCTGCCATTATTGGGGAAGGAATTGAAGGACAAGGTTCCTCCGTGTAGCTCTGCCAATCGCTTCGTGAGGGCAAGTCCAAGTCCGGTTCCTTCATGCTTGCGAGTCAGGGAAGAATCAATTTGCTGGAAGGGACGGAACAGCAGATGCCACCGTTCTTCAGGAATACCGATGCCTGAATCTGAGATTTCTAGACACAGGTAGGGCGTTTCAGGATTGATTGGGCTGCGATCGGGGCGCGGATCGAGTTGTAGCTGGCGTCCATAGCCCAACCATGCACCGAGTTTGACTTGGCCCCCTTCAGGGGTAAATTTCACAGCGTTGGAGAGCAAATTGATCACCATTTGCCGCACTCGCCGCTCATCCATCAAGACGCGCTCAATCTGGTCATCAAGGTTGATCGTCAACTTCAAACGCTTCATTTCTGCGCCTGGCTGAACCATTTTGAGACATTGATGGCAGAGGTTTTGAATCGAAACCGATTGTAGATTCAGTTCCACTTTTCCGGCTTCGACTTTGGCAATATCTAATAAATCATTGATGATTTTGAGCAAGTGGAGGGCGGCATCGTCCGCTTGCTGAAGAAACTCCAATTCTTCGTTTCGATCGTCGCAGCACCCGTCTCTGACCAAGCGAACGCAGCCAATAATCGCGTTTAGCGGCGTCCGCAATTCGTGAGATGTGGTGGCTAAAAACTCGCTCTTCATCTGATTGGCTTCCTGCGCCTCTTGCCAAGCTGCTTCAAGTTCTTTAGCGCGATCCTCCAGCCGATCAACCATATTGTCGAGAGCTTCTGCCAAGAGGTTCAGTTCTCGAACTTTGAAATCTTTGGGGGCGCGATCGCCAGCATACCGATGCCGAATTTGCATCGCATAATCGCTCAACTGCTCGATCGGACGTGCTAGGTCTCGCGTGAGATACAGGGTCGAGAGCAGAATTGCCGTCAGCAATCCCAGAGTCAGAATAATTAGGACTTGCTTAATCTCTTCTAGGCTATAGAGAGCCGTATCCAGCGAGATGGTTGCCAACACCGCCCAGTTCCGGGTTTCCGTGGCACTTAGGGCAATGGGGACAGCGCTGTAGCCTGCGAGCCATTCAGCCCCTCGTTCTTCAAATGCAAAGAGGGAGAGAGCATCTTGTTTTCCAGCGATCGCATTTGCGACTAAACTCTTTAACCGCTCTGCATCGACTTCCTGGTTGACGTTGCGCCCCACCTGCTCTGCGATCGGATGGGCCAAGATTTCGCCGTCTTGGTCAATCACCACCGTATAGCCAGTAATGCTGTTCGATTCGGGTTCGGGCTGCGGATAGAGTGCCGTCTTAGCGCTCAGGGCATAGCGGATATTGGAGCCGATCTGCACAGGGGCACTGAAAACCAAATTAAGCTGGTTGTTTAAAGGCGCTTGAGTTCTTGGAGGTCGAACCAGAGAGATTCGCACGGCGTTGGGCTTAGCAAATTCTCGTCCACCTATCGACGACCAATTGCTGCCTGATACGGGAATGATTGCAGTTTTGCCGCAGGTACTCGCTTTGATTTTTTGAGTCTGTAAATCAGTCAACTGAACGCAGCTCAACGCAACAGGTGAGGCTTGCTGAAACTGGTCTAGAAATTCGTACGCTTGGGATGGAGACCCCGACCGGAGGGCAGCCGAGCTGGTTGCGGTAGCCAAGTTCGATCGCAAGGCGTTGATGGTTCCCTGTAAACTATCGGCTTTTCGCACCGCACTCGCAGTCAGATTCTGTCGCGCGGTTTCTAAAAATCCCGATCGCGCTTTTTTGTATGCCACAACTTCTCCGGTCAACAACACCGGGATGCTGAGGAGTAACAGACGTCTCAGCAAAACTCGACGGAATGAGGACTGACGGGGCTTCGTCATAACCACTCTACTCAATACTCAAAACACTCAAGGCTTGGAACCACGGAACAGTAGATGCGAACCAAGATACAAACCACAAGCGGGCGGCTGAATAAGGGGTGAATCTTAAGCGCCATCAGATTTTATTTCGTCAGGAGCCTATTTCACACTTGTCAGTGCTCTAGGTGGTTCTAGAGTAACGGATATGCGTTGGCAATTGCGAACACAAACGATTGCGAACAACAAAAATAACAGGTCAATCTAGTCACAACTCTTAGCCTTCACGATTCTTAGACTTTGTTCTGCCAAGCACGAGGATAGCAGTAAGGCTAAGACATTGGATAAAACTGCAGTTTGTCGAGAAAGCTCACTCTTACCGCGTCATTTTGGGAACCGTCATACTGCGTATCGATATTGGGTATTAATCGCTTCAATAGGAACTATGACTCAACTCACCCGAAACTTTAGCTTTAGCCGTCACACTTCTTCTAACCATATAAGAAATTCTCTCGCCATTAACGTTAAGGTCTAACATTCCCTCAGAATCTTTAAGAGATTTGGTTAAGACATTCGGTTTAGCCAGCCGTATCTGTGGACGCAACAGCACTGAGAAATTTAGATTAAGCTGTATGAAGTGTTGATGTCTAGGTATGGTGGAACAGCTTAAGCCTCGCTATTCGGTTGCCTGGATTAACAAAATTTCTGAAATCCCTCAAGCAGCCTGGGATGCCCTCGCGCTCCCTTTAAAGACGCCTTTTTTTGAGTGGGATTGGCTCCACACAATGGAAACGTCGGGCAGTACAACGGCGAAATCAGGCTGGTTGCCAAATCACTTGACGATATGGCGTGACCATCATTTAATTGCGATCGCTCCGCTCTACGTCAAGGGACACAGCTACGGAGAATTTGTCTTTGATCACCAGTGGGCAGATCTAGCGAGTCGTTTGGGTATTGAATACTATCCAAAGCTGCTTGGCATGTCGCCGTTTACGCCGGCTGAGGGCTATCGATTTTTGATTGCGCCGGGCGAAGATGAGGACGAACTGACTGAATTGATGGTGGACGCGATCGAGCATTTTTGCACCCGAAACCGGATTTCGGGCTGTAATTTTCTCTATGTCGATCCAGCATGGCGACAGACAATGGAGCGTCATGGGTTTAGCAGTTGGCTGCACCATAGTTTTGTCTGGTCTAATCAGAACTATGAGACGTTTGATGACTATTTAGGTGCGTTTAACTCAAATCAACGTCGCAACATTAAGCGTGAACGAAAAGCGGTGACGAATGCTGGACTCCAGTTCAAGATTTTGACAGGTGAACAAATTCCCAAGTCGCTGTTTCCTATCATGTACAACTTCTACGCCGACACCTGCGACAAGTTTGGCTGGTGGGGAAGCAAGTATTTGACGAAGAGATTTTTTGAGCAGCTTTACCCGAATTACTGTCATCGAGTCGTCTTTTTTGCAGCTTATGCCCACGGGGATGATCGCCATCCAATCGGCATGTCGTTTTGTTTAAGGAAGGGCGATCGCTTATACGGTCGCTACTGGGGCTGCACTCAAGAACTGGATAACTTACACTTCGATGCCTGTTATTACACGCCGATTGAGTGGGCAATCAATAACGGGATTCAACTTTTTGATCCAGGAGCAGGCGGACGCCACAAAAAGCGGCGCGGATTTCCGGCAATGCCAAACTATTCGCTGCATCGGTTCTATAACAGTCGCCTGTCCCAAATTTTGCGAAGCCACATCGAACAAATCAACGATTTAGAACAGCAAGAAATAGACGCAATTAATCAGGATTTACCGTTTAAACAAGAGGCGATCCAATTTAAGATCTAGCGCTGAAAAGCAGATCAAATTCTCTTAAAATGTTAATCAGAACCCACGTTAGAACTTTGAACTATGGCTCAGTCTGTTGTTGACCCAACTGCGCTAGACGACAAGCTTTCCCAACGATTTATCGAACTTGATCCGAGCGGATATTTTATTATTTACCTCGATCGCGATGCCCGCCTCATCTATGCAGAACATTACACAAATACAATTAACGACAAAGGACTTGCTTGCGATCCTGAGACCGGAGAGCCACTTCCTTGCAATGGCAGCCTAAAGCGTCAAGCCAGTACGTTGTTTAAGGGCAGAACGGCTAAAGAACTATGCATCGAAATTTTTGAAAAACCTAAAACGTGTTTAGTGAGTCGTCTCGATCATGCTGCGTACTTGGGACGAGAATTTGTGCGGGCAGAAGAGGCGCTATTAAGCGGAGAGGAATATATCCAAGATTAAAGGGCGTAGCCATCCTGCGCCCTTTAGAGTTTTAGCGAAAAAGGGTTAGCGAACATACCAGTAATACGTCGCCATTGGAATCACGGTTGCGGCAAGCAGCAAGCCAATCACCCACGGAATTGCATTACTCTGTTTCGTTTCTTCAGGTGTCGCAAAGGTTCCTTCGACTTGAACGTTGTCAATTACCTCAGGCGGACCTGGATCAGCCGCACCTGAAAGGACGGCAACCAAGCGATCGCTGGCATCCAAAAAGGCTTGGTTGTAGCGATTGCCTTGGCGCAACGGCACTTGAATCGTCTCTTGGGACACGCTTTGCGCGATCGTATCGGGCATCAATTCTTTTACCTTGTCGCCTGTTGCGATCGCAGAATTATTCGTCAGGCTATCGATCACGATCAAGGTTTGATTTTCCGCTGCTTCAGCAGTGGGAAACCACTGTTTGAACAACTTTTCGGTAAACGAGTCAATCGTCTCATCATAATCGAGACGCCGAATCGTCACATAGCGAACGGTTTGCCCAGTTTTTTCTTTCAACTCGCTAAGCGTCGTATTGAGTTTCCCTTCATTGATGCGACTGATGATGTCGGCTAAATCAACAACGTGAGTATCATCCGATGCCGCGGGCACTTCATACAAGCTAGTTGCGTACGCTGGAGCAACCCAAACGAGAGACATTAGAATTAGAGCAAATGGCAGCAGCCAACGTTGATAAAACGGTGTGAGGAGCTTTTTCATAGCAGATCGATAGTTCGACAATCTTTTTCTCAAAATACAATGGCGGTAACTCGTTTGCGTTGACTTACCAGAAAAATTCGGTTTGTTCAAAAATTTGGTTTATTAACGCAACGCACTATCCCTAGTCCTTAAAGTATTACAATTATTAAGAAATTTGAAGGTCAAGGAGCGTTCATCATGCCTTTATCAGTTGGCGATACAGCCCCAGACTTTACGGTGAAAGACACGACGGGTACGACCATCAAACTTGCAAACTACACAGGTAAGAAGGTCGTTCTGTACTTTTACCCAAAAGATGACACACCAGGATGCACCAAACAAGCCTGTAGCTTCCGCGACAACTACGAGCAGTACTTGAGCAAAGGGATTACGGTTCTTGGGGTCAGCATGGACGATGAAGCGTCGCATCAACAGTTTACAGACAAGTTCAACTTGCCGTTTCCCCTGTTAGCCGATACTGACGGTGCCATCACCAAAGCCTATGATGTCGATGGCGGCGGTTATGCAAAGCGGGTTACTTATGTAATTGATGACGGTAAGATCGCTCAGGTTTACGAATCTGTTAAAACCGATACTCATGCATCCGATATTTTGGCAGGAATCGGCGCGTAGCTTTTGAGTTCAAGCCTTACCACTATTTCACTTTAGGTGTCCCAATCTCTTTCCAGATTGGGACATTTTTTTAGCACAAATTCCTGAAGTAAGATTGGGCATTCTCAACTAAGAAACTCCTGTTTTCTAAGAATACTGAGTTCCCTGTTTAGCATCGCTCATACCATTTTTATCTCAGGGATATCAACCATGACTACTACTGCTGTCGCTGACGTAATTAACACCCCGTATGCATCAATGGGTGTTGCGACGCCGCCGACTTACTCAGGTCCGAGAGAAGTGTTGGTGAATAAGCCTGTCAATCTCAAAGGCAGCTATGATGCGAGTCGGGTTGCCAAGATTGCGATCGCAGCCGAAGATAAATTTCCGCTTCAAGTCACGACCAGCAATGGAACCTGGCAAGTCTCGCTGCCAAAAGGATTTTCTCAAGCCGGATCACGTTGGATTCGCCTTAAAGGATTTGACACGGTTGGGAAGCTGATCGAAAACAAAGTGTTCTACATCACGGTTAGTACCGATCCGCTCACGGTGGGTCAAGCGTTGACGCTAAAAGTGATGCAAGACACTTACTTTAAAACGTCGCCAGCGGACTCGTCGCAATTAAATGGTCAGCAAAAGGTGTTAGTCAAAGCGGGACAAACCTTTCCCGTCAACCGCTATGGACTGATTGACGGGCATTTGAAGTTAGAAATTGGACGAAACATTGATGCGATCGGGAATTTTGGCTTCTTTTACGAGCCTCACGTTCAACTCAGCAAAGGCACTCAAATTCTTCGCTTCGCTCTTGATGACGTGCCTGATATTCCCTTGGCAGCTCAGTTGCTAATCACGTCTACAACACTGATCAAAGCGCAACTGGCAGATTCTTCAACGCTGGCGGCTCACCAAAAAGCTGATGTTCTGCAAGGTCAAACTCTCCAAATTATTGGATATGCTTGCACAGGTGGGCACTTTCGGGTGACTTTGGCAGAGCCAATTCCAGGATTTGGAAATCGAGGATATGTGTATTGGCAATACGCTCAAATTAAGCGTAATGGTAAAGAAGTTCCGTATGATTCTGGCGCTTTGACGGTTACCGCTGTAACCGATACGATGTTTAAAAAGCGTCCGGTAGATTCGTCGCAACTGCAACCCGAAGAGCGCACTAATTTTAATAAACATGCGTTCTACGGAATTTCGAGCTACATGGTGCAGGGCGGACATATCAAAGTATCGCTGACAGAAGAAATTCCAGGGTTTGGAAATACAGGCTACGTTTTCCCGGATTTTGCTCAGATGAAACGGGGAACGAAAGCCTTTAATCCAATTTTACCGAGTGTTGAGATGAATGTTCCTTATTTCTCTCAGCGAGATAATCCGCGCTATTACTGGTCAACGTGTAACGTAACGTCGATCGCGATGGTGTTTTATTACTACGGTGTGCGATCTCAGTACGGACAGCTAGAAGACGAATTATTACAGTGGTGCTTCAACAAAGACGGACAAGGATCTCAAACCGATCACAACACCCTTGTTAGCTTAATTCAAGCCTATGGCTTCAAAGCGAGTTTTGACACAAAGCGATCGTGGCGGGACATCAAAGAAGAACTGATCAATGGTAACCCTGTTATTCTATGCGGGCTGTTTACCCATGGGGGGCACATTGTTACCGTCGTTGGCTTTACCCCAGATGGTTTCATTGTGAACGATCCGTGGGGAGACGCATTGACAGGGTACACCTACACCGAAGGACGAAAAGTTCTTTACCCGTATAGCTACTGTCAGCAAGTTTGCGGCGGAGACGGCGACGTATGGGCACATTTTATTTCTAAGTAGATTTGATCTTCTAAGTAGATATGATCCACGTCGGCAGAGTGTGAGATCAATTCTCCGTTGGCGTGGATCAGATGTAGCCTGTCCTCTGAGAAGATTATGTAGGAAGGCTATGCTGATTGCAGAAGCTTAGACCAAATCAGAAAAAGCCTCTGCTTTTGCAGAGGCTTAAGAGAGTGTCTCAAGTAGGGAAAACGTTTGCAGTAGCGTAAAAATTAGACAGCTCGACGCGTCAGTAAGTAGTAGAAGAATAGGGCTACAACTGCACCAAGTACAGCCACAAACAGACCAGTCAAACTGAATGCCGTAGCCGTCAGAGCCAGCGTTCCTGTTTCAAAAAAGGTCACGAGCGATCCACCTACAAAAGCTCCAATTACGCCAAGTAGCATTGTGCCTAAGATGCCACCGCTCTGATATCCAGGGTAGATTGCCTTTGCGATCGCGCCTGCTAATAATCCTAAAATTGCCCAAGCAAGAATATTCATTGAAATCTCCAAAAAATTTGTATATTAAAGTGAACTCTGATTCAACCTGATGTGTTCAATTTAGCAATCATTTCTTTCCAAACCGACCTGTCTAGAGATAGAAAACAATTTGCTCTCAAAAAATAGATTCAGTCTAGAAGTAATCTTTCTGACAGTAGAGTGGACGCGAATTACTGCGGAAAATTTTCTATCTAGAATCTGCAACAATGGATAGTCTGTTTTGCGATCGCACATCAACTCGCTTTGAATCAGTTTTCCTTTCACTGCCAAACGACCTGTCGCCACACTCATGCACGGGCGGGAGTTTTTCACACGCCCCATGGAATCGTTGAAACCCCGCGCTTTATGCCAGTTGGTACGCTGGCAAATGTCAAAACCGTAACGCCCGATCAGCTAATAGCCACGGGCGCGCAAATGGTGTTAGCCAACACCTATCACCTCCACTTGCAGCCAGGAGAAGACATTGTAGAACGGGCAGGGGGCGTGCATCGGTTTATGGGCTGGTCGCAGCCGATGCTGACGGACTCTGGAGGCTTTCAGGTGTTTAGTTTAAGCGAGATGCGATCGCTCTCGGATGAAGGGGTGATGTTCCGCTCTCCCCGCGACGGACAAATGATTCATCTCACTCCAGAACGCTCAATTGAGATTCAGAATGCGCTCGGTGCAGATGTCATTATGGCGTTCGATGAATGTCCACCGCCCGGTGTGGGACGCGAGGCAACTGAGACGGCAACAGAACGTACCTACCAATGGCTAAAACGCTGTATTTCCGCCCATCGCCGACCCGATCAAGCACTGTTTGGGATTGTTCAAGGGGGCGAATTTTTGGATCTGCGATCGCAGGCAGTTCAGATGCTAAGTGATTTAGATTTGCCAGGCTATGCGATCGGAGGTGTCAGCGTTGGCGAAGCGCCTGACGTGATTGATCGAGTCGTTCAAGCCACTGCACCACTCCTGCCATCGCATAAGCCGCGATATTTAATGGGAGTGGGAACGTATCGAGAAATGGCACGCGCGATCGCGGCAGGAATTGATCTGTTTGATTGTGTCATTCCAACTCGTTTGGCGCGGCATGGCGCGGCACTCGTGCAAGGAGAGCGGTGGAATCTGAAAAATGCTAAGTTTCGTGAAGATTTTACTCCCCTCGATTCATCCTGTTCGTGCTACACCTGTCAGACCTTTAGCCGAGCTTATCTCAGTCACCTGCTGCGATCGCAGGAACTTCTCGGCTACACTCTCCTTTCCATTCACAACATTACTGAGCTAATTTCCTTTACTCAACGGATTCGTGTTTCTATTTTGAACGGTACATTTCACCAAGACTTTGCTCCCTGGTTAGTCCCCCTTCAATGAAACCTGCTTACCGTTGACCTATCGATTATGTTAAAATTCATGGCAATTATGAATCTGTGTTGAAGAGGTAAACGAGTCATGGAAGCAGCATTGCTTTTAGCCAAACTGCCCGAAGCGTACTCCATTTTCGATCCCTTGGTAGACGTTCTACCAGTTATTCCCGTCTTCTTTTTGCTGCTGGCGTTTGTTTGGCAAGCCGCGATCGGTTTCAGATAATCTGCATATAAAACCGAATATAGAAAACAAAAGGGGCATGATTCATGCCCCTTTTTTATGGATTGTGTTTGATCCGTTAACCTCACTTGGCAGCAGATTACTTGCGCCCACCGATCGCTTTTTGGAAGCAAGGACGTTCTGCCATCCGTTTGGTGTAATCAACCACGGCAGGATACTCGCTGAGATCCAATTGCAGCATCAGTGGAATGTATGCCAGCAAAGAGCCAACGGCGACATCTGCAACTGTAAAATGGTCGCCGCTAACACAGTGTTGCCGCTCGAACAACTCGTTCAGTGGCTTCATCAACCGCGGAAGTTCTCGGTCACGATTAGCCTCAACAAATACGCCAGGCCCTAATGTCGCATTGGCAAAAGTAACCCACTGAATTGAAATCATTCGTTCTTCAAACGAAGCTTTTCCGTACTTCTCTTCCAGGTAAAGCAAGATTGCCCCCGATTCCCACAGTTTGACCGTACCATCTACAATTCCTGGGACTTTGCCAAACGGGTTGATCTCTCGGTAACTTGGCTGCAGCTGTTCTCCTGCCTGAAGATCTAGCACTACAACCTCATAGGGAACGTTTAACTCTTCTAAATACCACTGCACAATAGACGCGCGACTCCGCACACCAGCGTAGAGCTTCAACATTCGGTCAAATCCTTCAATAATTAACTACAGAGTTTTGTGCGTGTACTCGTGCTGCTTAACGTTATCTTCTGTTTTCACGATGCGCTGAGAGTTGAGAATCCGTCTGCGTTCGGTTGAAAAATTAAAGTCAGCGCGGGACGTGCCCATAGGAATATGCTGCTGTGCGGCGGTCTTGGCTTTGTAAGTCCGAGCAGCAGCAGTGGCACGATAGGCAAAGTCGTCGCAAAACTGAGCGTCGGTCGGAAAATCAGATGGAAGTTGAGGCGTTTCGCCTGGCAAGACGGCTCCGATCGGGGTTGCGATCGCCAATGAATACGAGGTGGGGATGCCCTTCAGAATCGCTTCGAGTGCCGCAGATGGAATCGGCTCCACTACTTTAACTTCATGAATCTCTCCCTCGTCTTTTAGAAAGCAAGTGGCTAAGCCAAGGACAAGATAATCATCTGCGGAGACATCGGAAATATTGGGATACGAAGTGGCTGCTGTCATAGGATGTTTTGTCATCAACCAGACTAAACTCTGGTGTGTTTCGTTAGGGCGGAAGGATGCAAATTGCCTCACATCCGTCGCATTTTACCAAGTTCTTCCTGCGCCTATTCGGGATTTGTAACTTAACGTGATTTCTAAAGCCACCTATCATCAGTGGATCGAGGAATGAGCATAGAAATGCGAACCACCCGATGATTGGCTAATTTCTAGATTTGAAGACTAGCGATCGCGCCTTGTTCTGCGGAGCAGTCCCCTAAATGATACAGAGACTGATCGAGCAGCTTCAGCCTTTTTCTCCAACTGTTAAGAGTTCAGCAGTTGCGGGAACGTTAAGCTGACGCGAAGCAATATGAAGAAATAGCAAAGTTAGTTTAAAGAGTGATCCAATATTCCTGCGATGGCGTCTCAGTTTATTGAATATCACTTGACCAAATCTTCATCTTTCAAGGAAGGTCTGTTTCAGAAATGGAATCGCTCCACCTTGTAGTTAAAGTTCGCTCCTAAAATTCTCAAGTAAGTCGTAAGTCTTATCGTGCTTAGGCATTTCAGCCCTAATTATTCAAAATCTAACTGAAGACATATTCATGATGTAGCGCTTGGGCAGAAAAACTTTGGTTCGTAAGTCTGTAAGGTAAAGATCACACGCTGAGTGAGGATGATATGAACGTTCACAGTTCTCTAAATCGCGCCAATACAACTCATCACCTCCGCCCTGAGACAGTTGGCATAACAAAATCTTTTTCCCCTCGTCGTGGCTCCCTCGGAGTAACACGGGGTGTAAAACGCCGCCCTCAGCGTCGTGAATCTACTGAGCGTTTGATGCGAAATCAGGGCGTGTGGCTCGACGCTCATGAGCAGGATCGGCTGTTGCGCCAACGATCGCTTGAAGAAGCGAAACAAGGAAATTATCTGCTTGCTGTTGAAGGATTGAGTGTTTTGATCGATCGCAATCCTGAAAACGCAACAGACTATAACAATCGCGGCTTGGTGCAGTTCCAGTGGGGTGAGCGAGAAGCAGCGTTAGAGGATTACAATCGAGCGATTCAACTCAACCCAAAACTGGCGAATGCCTACAATAATCGCGCCAATTACTACGCTATTCAAGGACAGCTAGCCGAAGCGATCGCAGATTACGAGATGGCGATCGACCTCGATCCAACCAACGTGCGTGCGTGGCTTAATCAAGGCATCACCTTTCGCGATTTAGAAATGTATTCCCAAGCAATTGAAAACTTTGAACAGGCGCTCCACATCAGCGAGCTGCTGACTCGCACCTCGGAGGACTCTTGCGTACTCGATGCTCATATTTACGCAGCACGGGGCAGAACCCACCACATTATCGGTGACTGGAATTATGCGATCGCAGACTATAACCGTGCCCTCGATTGCTTATCTGAATGCGCGTCAGAGCGCCTCTATACTCAAGTGACAAGATGGATAGAAGCGCTGAAGGGCTGATTTTAGCTCAGCCCTTCTGAACTTGAAATGACTGTACTTGACGTTATTGTGCAGGATTGACCTTGCCAATCGTCTGGATTGCCCCGTCTTCTTTGACCGTCCAGACATCGTAGCTGCCGATCGCATCTCCATTCGCGTCAATATCAACATCGCCGCTTGCGCCTTGGAAGTTGATTTCTTTGCCCTGTCTCAGCAACTCTAGCCCTTTACACACGTCTGTCACTTCTTCGCCAGGTGCATTGGTTACGTCCCGAAGCTTGCTCTTGATACCTTCTCCAGTATTTGACTTGGCGGCTTCCGCAGCTAACACTAAAATGGCAGCCGCATCCCAAGAGTGAGGAGCATAAGCTGCAAGCGGGCGATTTTGCGTCTGTTGCCAAAGTTTAGAGAATTGATCGAGTCCTTTTCCACTCGCTCCAGGAACCGTTCCGATCGCGCCTGCCAAAATTGATTTACCATCTGAGGTTTTACCAACTTTGTTCACAAAGTCTTGAGAATAGACGCCATCCGTAAATAAAAGCTGGACGCCCTTACTTAGACCTTGCTCAAACGCAGACTTGACGAGCAAACTTCCAGTATCGGCGTACAAGACTGCCGCCACCGCATTTGGTTTCCCTGAAAATGCCGCCGCTGCCTCAGTTTCTAATGTGGTTGCTTTCGGATCGTACCGAGTGGGCTTTGACTGATTGGTGATCGACCCACCCAGCTTATCAAATGACTTTACAAATTCCTTCTCAAAGCCCACGCCATAGTCGTTGTTAATCACAACTGTACCGGCGGTCTTAAAACCTTTTTCGGCGGCTAATTTTGCTAACGCTTGGGCTTGATAAGTGTCGGGTGGAGCCGTTCTTGCCCAATAGCCATCATACTTGCCTTCTTTTGCTTGTTGCGTGAAAACGGGGCTAGTACTACCTGGAGAAATGAGAACAACTTTGTTGCGAACCGCAATGGGTAATGCTGCCGTAGAGACACTACTGGCAAATGACCCAACGACTCCCGCCACTCGTTCGACTTGGGCGAGGCGAGTCATTCCTTCTGCGCCTGCCGATGGCTCGGTCTGGTCATCGACCGCCACTAGAGTGACCGGCTCACCGTTTACACCTCCGCATTGGTTGACGGTATCCCTAAGTAGCGGTACGGTCGCCACCATCTGCTGCCCAATGGACGCCAAATCTCCTGTAGATGGCAGTAAGGAGCCAATTTTTAAGCCTTTCGTTGCTGTTGCGGCGGTATTAGAACCCGAAGGTGCGCCTCCTTGAGCGGTGGGAGCTTCTGCTTCTTGACAGGCAGCAGTCAATAACCCGGCGGCGAGGGTGACTCCGGCAAGTGCTACTGCGCTACTTAATTTAACCCTGCTCAATCTAACCCGATGTGCCGATGTCAATCTGCTCATGTTAGAGTGCGACTCCGTAGATTTGCTGTAAATGAGCCTCATCTTAAACCAAGAGCAGGATAATGCGTAATTTGTAGTTTGTAATTTGTAATTGCTTCGGCCAACATCAAGCGATCGCAGATGGAGATGATAATGCTTTTAGGAAGGTTTGAAGGAAGAATACGCCCGCCACTAGTTCTCATCAAGATCGATTTAGCGGAGACTAAACTGATGTTCAATCTCCAAGGTTGCATTCAACAAGTGCAAGCAAACCTTTGTTATTACAAATTGTTCAACGGAGAGAGAGGGATTCGAACCCTCGGATGGACCTAAATCCATCAACAGATTAGCAATCTGCCGCTTTCGACCACTCAGCCATCTCTCCAGGTCTAACGAGTCACTATCATAACAGATTTGAGTGACTCGATCTCAATTTTTAGGTGCGGAGTTAACCTGTTAACGAATCGCGAGACCGATCGCGGCTAAGACCGCTGCGATCGCATAAAACCAACCGACGACTTGCGTTTCTGTCCAGCCACTCAGTTCTAAATGATTGTGAAACGGAGACATTCTAAAAAAGCGTTTCCCAACTCCAGAACTATTTTTCGTGGCTTTGAAGTAGCTCACTTGAATAATCACAGAAATGGTTTCCCAGAAGAAAAGACCACTCAAGATCAGCAATGAAAACAGCGAGTTACTGAGCAGTCCTACAGCTGCTAAGCCCCCACCGAGCGCCAGTGAGCCCGTATCTCCCATAAACACGCGAGCGGGATTCCGATTATGGACTAAGAATCCTAGACAACTGCCGCTCATGCAGGCGCAGAAAATCATTAGGTCAGAATTGGTGGGAGCGACGATCGCGCCAAGCCCCAAAAATGCGATCGCAACAGTTCCTCCCGCTAGTCCGTCCATGCCGTCCGTTAGATTGGTAGCATTACTTTCTGCAACCAACACAAAGCACGCCAGCAGCGCAAACAAGCTTCCCAGTGGCAGCATGATTCCCAACGGCAACGCTAAGGTTGTGAGCGTTGGGTGCGTCATGATTAACCAGAGGCAGAACGCGATCGCAAATCCGATCTGCAATCCCAGCTTCATGCGCGGAGAAATGCCTTTATTGGATTTCTGACGAATGATCTGCCAGTCGTCTACAAAGCCGATCGCTGCATAACCAAGCGTTAGCAGAGAAACGGCCATCGCATCGCTCGAAAAGCCAGTCAACACCAACGCGATTAGGAGCGCAACGGGAACAAAAAAGGCTCCGCCCATCGTCGGAGTACCAGCCTTCTTCAGGTGAGATTGCGGACCATCTTCTCGAATAATTTGTCCTGCTTTCAGTGCCTTTAGAAAGGGAACCCCCCAAAAACCAACTCCAGCGCTCGCTAATCCACTAATCCAAAGCGGCGTGGTTAACGAAATCGCCTCGCTCCAACTCCGCCCACCAACTCGATCTAAAATCAAGGCAGCGATCGTCATGCCAACACTCAGGATCAGAAACAAAAAGGTTCCTGAGAGACTAACCGATCGATTGCTAAATAGCTTCGCATCCACAAGCTTCTACTTCACTCCGCACAATAACACCACAACACCTGAGAAGCCAACTTCGGAAAAAGAGCAAAAATTCTGACCTTAGTTAGGGGCTAGAGCTTTAATTTGCTCACCCCTAAGCTAATTTCATTAATCTTCTAAATCGAAGTCATCATCGTCATCATCGTCAATCGTATTGTCATCGCCCGCCATCAATGCATTGATTTCCTCTTCTTCTTCAAGGTAATCAACGTCTGAAGTATCTCGTGCGAGCAGACGACCCGAATTTTCCAGCCAGTCGAGAATTGATGCTTCTCGCCCAATTGGAATGATTGCCGCGCGCACATCGCGGGGTTCTTGACGTAAAGAGGGATTATGAACCATAAGTAAAGAAATGTTCCAGAGTCGGATCGTTACAACACAGATACTTCAGATTCTAGATCGAATGAAACACCCAGAGTGTACCACCGAGTCAGGAATTTGGTTCACGAACCATCGCATATTTGTTAGGAAAATGTCAAGATTTTTTTGCGGCCTAAATAATTGGTCGCGGTTGGTTCGGAATTGCGCAGGGGGACGCACCCGTTGAGGGGGTTAAAAAAGGTGTCAATCGGCACCCGGCTCTAGAGCCCAACCATTACTATTCTGCTGAGGGGGTAATTCTGTTTACACAAGGAGGAACCCATGATCGGGAAAGCTACATTACTAGAAGCGATCGCAGGCAAAAATCGAGGCTTGCTCACGACCGATGCGGATCGTCAGGGCGTCTTGGCCGCGATCGCCCAACTCGAAGATCGGAATCCGACACCGCGCCCTGTGGAAGCAACGGCATTACTCGAAGGAGATTGGCGGCTGATTTACACAACCAGTAGCGGAATTTTGGGTATCGATCGCGTTCCCCTCGTGCAGCTTGGACAGGTCTATCAATCGATTCGGACTGCCGATGCCAAGGTCTACAACATTGCTGAACTAGTCGGCGTACCTTTTTTAGAAGGAATTGTCAGCGTGGCGGCTCGGTTTAAGCCCGTGTCGGAACGGCGCGTCGAGGTGAAGTTTGAGCGCTCAATTGTTGGACTCCAGCGATTAATAGACTATCGATCGCCCGCCTCTTTTATTGAACAAATTGAAGCGGGACAAAAATTTGCCGCGCTCGATGTCAGCATTGAAAATCGTGACCAACAGGGCTGGCTCGACATTACCTATCTCGACGAAGATTTACGCATCGGACGCGGCAACGAAGGAAGTGTGTTCGTCTTAACCAAAGGATGAACATTAAAATATGAACATTGAAATGAAGCTGATTGGTTGCTAACTCTTTACATCTATGCGGCTCTCTCAAGGTCAGTTGAATCTGCTTGAAGTTTGTCCTCGCAAGTTTCAGCACACCTATTTAGAACAACTCGGCTCTCCGACCGATCTTGAGCAGCAAGAGCGATTGTTAGCAGGGAGCCGCTTTCACTTATTAATGCAGCAGTGGGAGATGGGACTGCCGATTGACCCGCTGCTGAGAGAAGACGAGCAGTTGCGACGCTGGTTTGGGGCATTTGTTGAAGCGGAGCCAAAAATTTTAGGCACGATTGCCTCACAAATGGATGACAGTGCTTACCGTCAAAGTGAACACCTCCGCACGCTCGCCGTTGAAGGGCATCTCCTCACCGTCATCTATGATTTATTAATTCTGTCTCCTACCCAAGCTCAAATTCTTGACTGGAAAACCTACCCCAAACCAGGACGCTCAGATCGATTGGCGCAAAACTGGCAATCTCGCCTCTACCCCTTTGTTCTTGCCGAAACGAGCCAATATACACCTGATCAGATTTCAATGATCTACTGGTTCTTTCAGGCAAAGGGAGAAGCGACCGAACCGCAAAGTCTGACCCTCAAGTACGATCGCACGAAACACGAGCAGACTTGGCAAACCTTGATCCAGCTTCTAAAGCAGTTAACCGAATGGCTCGATCGCTACGAAATGGGGGAGCCATTTCCTCAAGTTTCTCAAGCGGTGGGAGAGTGCGATCGCTGTGGTTTTGCCGTGCGGTGTCACCGACAAGAAGACGTGGTGATTCCAAGTCTCAGCGCGATCGCCGAAATTCCGCTGTAAGTTCTCTGTGACACCATAGAAGCATCAGGCTACTTTTACTCAGCCACAGTTTACTCCGTCCTGATGACTTACATTTTTATGAGTATTGAAAACAGTTTTGACAATGAGCGCTCTGACGCTGGATTAACGGTTCGGGAGATGGAGATTGACGATCTTGCAGGAGTATTTCATCTCGGTGAATTGCTCTTCACCAGTGACTTATATCCCTACATTTACCGCACTTGGGATGAATGGGAAGTGATTGGCTCTTACAATACCGAGCCGGATTATTGTTTGGTTGCCGAGGTAGACGAACAGCTTGCAGGCTTTATCTTGGGCACGATTATTAGCAAAGGGACGTTGGTCTACGGCTATATCACCTGGCTTGGCGTTTCTCCTAGCTTTCAGCGGCGCGGCATTGCTGACCAGCTTGTAGACCGCTTGGTTGAACGATTGATTAACGATGGAGCGCGGTTCATGATGGCAGATACTGACCCTGAAAATGCGCCCGCCGTTAAATTTTTCGATCGCAAGGGCTTTCACGATGCCCGCCGCCATATTTTCTTGTCAATGGATTTAAGTCAGCATGAATATTACGGAAAACTGATTGCCTATGAGCGCGAGAAAGCCGATCGCAAGGTCTGGAAGCGTCCTCGGTTGCGTCCAACTCCAAAAACGTGATCCCGGGTTATGGTACAGAAATACTTCTAACTCTAATACTTCTAACTCTCTGCGAACGATATGCCTGAGCAATCCTTTCAGTGGCAAGTTGAATCGACGATCGCACTTCCAGAGAAGTTTGTTCAAGCGGTTTGGCGGTGCGCTCCAGAAGTAGACGGGCGTTATATTACTCAGCTTTTGTGGCAGCGAGGCATTCGAGATGAAGCTGCGATCGCGCCCTATCTGCACGTGGATCACTATCAGCCTCAATCTCCATTTGAGTTTGGCCAGGAAATGGAGTGGGCCACAAAACGCCTGATCAGAGCTTACGAAATTGGAGAAATAGTCGGGATTTGGGGCGATTTCGACGCCGATGGCGTCACCGCAACCTCAGTGCTTTGGGATGGACTAGGACAGTTTTTTCCTAAACATCATCAGCTTTTCTACTACATTCCCAATCGCTTGACCGAGTCTCATGGCTTGTCCTATCAAGGACTCGACCAACTGAAAGCGCAAGGCTGTCAGCTCATTGTGACGTGTGATACGGGCAGTACAAATTTGGATGAAATTCAGTACGCTCAACGGTTAGGAATTGATGTAATTGTTACAGATCACCACACGTTGCCCGACGATCGCCCGCCCGTGATTGCGATCGTCAATCCGCGCTACCTTGCACCCGAGCATCCGCTAGCAACGCTTTCCGGCGTTGCCGTTGCCTACAAACTCGTCGAAGCACTGTACCAGAAGCTTCCAGACGTGGCAGAGCGATCGCTAGAAGAATTGTTGGATCTCGTTGCGATCGGGCTAATTGCAGATCTTGTTGAACTAAAGGGTGATTGCCGATACCTCGCCCAGCAGGGCATTCAGCAACTCCAAAAGCAATCTAATCCCAAGACGATGACTCGTCCGGGCATTGCTCGGCTCTTAGAATTTTGCAAGCGATCGGGCGATCGGCCTACCGATATTTCGTTCGGTTTAGGTCCGCGAATCAATGCCGTGAGCCGAATTCAAGGTGATGCTGGATTCTGCGTTGAGTTGCTCACAAGTCAAGATGCTCAATGGTGTCGAGACTTAGCAGAAGAAACAGAACTCGCCAATTCGCGTCGCAAAGCCCTGCAAAAAGATGTGACTCAGCACGTCCAAGCAAAACTATCACAGCTAGATCTCTCAACAACCAGTGTGATTGTTCTTTGGGATGAACAATGGAGTCCAGGCGTTTTGGGTCTCGTTGCAGGTCAAATTGCTCAAGAATACGGTCGTCCGACTATTTTGCTCAGCGCACCAAGTGAGCCAGCCGTACCGTCTACACCTCAACTTGCAAGGGGGTCTGCCCGTTCTATCAATCAGGTCGATCTCTATCAACTCGTCAAACATCAAGAACACTTACTTCATCGCTTTGGCGGCCATCCCTTCGCGGCGGGACTCAGTATTTCGGTCGATAACCTACCCTTGTTTAAAGCTGCAATCAATCAACGGCTACTGCAACAAGGTATCATCGCATCGCCCACGCTGCGAGCCGATCTCTGCGTCACGGTTTCAGAACTTGGACTAGAGCTATACAAAGAATTGCGCTTGATCGAACCTTGTGGGATGGGCAACCCGATTCCTCGATTGCTAGTTCAAAACTGTTGGCTAGAAGCAGACAAAAACCGCAAAATTCAGGACTTACGGGGACGAAAAGTTGAATACATTCGCACCTCTTTTACCCTTTGGGATGACTCGGCGACGACCGGATTTCCTGGGCTTTGGTGGGGGCACTATGCTAATGAGATTCCTCCAGGTCGCTGCGACGCGATCGTCGAACTGGAAAACAACACCTATCATAAACGCTACGAAGTCCGCCTCATTGCCTTGCGTCCCTGCGCGGATGCTGTCACTCAGACGACTCGCCTCGATTGGATTCTCGATTGGCGCACTCAATCCTCTTCCAGTGATGTTAAACCGCTTCAAGTCCAAACCTGTCCAACGAGCTGGCAGGAGTTGCAAGTATGGTTTCGGCGAGCGGCACGAGAAGAAAGGCTGTTAGCGATCGCCTACTCTGCCCCAACCCTTACTCCTCCGCAAGACACGTGGCAAACCCTGATCGGCATTGCCAAATACTTAAGCCGCACTGAGCAAACTGCCACTCGCCGACAACTCTACGATCGTTTGGAAATTGGTGATTTGCCTCTAAAAATGGGCTTTCAAGCGTTAGAACTGCTTGGCTTCAGCGTCTCCTATACCGAACAAGGTTTTAGCATCGTTTGGGCAGAAAAAAAGCCTCAAGCCGAAGCAAGAGGCAGAGTTGAGCAATTTCTAGATGCAGTGCGCGAAGAACAATTCCGTCGCCAGTATTTCTATCAAGTGCCGCTTGCTACGATTAAAGCCGTCGCGGTTCAAACGCTAAATGGATAAGCTCCTCTATCCCGCTTTACGTAAGAATCCAGTCGGCAGCGACTCCATGAATCCTCGACGCGTGACAACCCATTCTGTATTGCCTGCAAAATGATCATAAATTGCAGTAATGGCAATTACGCTCTTTAACACGCAGTAGAACGGAATGAATAGGCAAAACGCTAGATAATCCCTGCGGGGCTGATGTACGAGGTCGGTTCGCACCAGCCAAGCGGCTAAAGTTTGAATCGGACCACTCAGTAGCGTCAATGCAGTGGTCGCCCAGAAATACTCTGGTGCAACTTCGGGTGCTGTTGTGCCCGTCAAGGTCAGGCTGATCATCATTGGAAACATCTGGAGTGCAACAAAGTGAAACCCTGCACTGTAGACCAACAACAGCGACCAGTAGAGTTTTTGCCAGTGGTCAAGCTTTGTCGAAAGCAGCAGCGAAAACTGGTGTCTCAGGGTGACCTCTAGCCAGCCTTGCGCCCATCGCTTTCGTTGGAACCAGAACGATCGTAGATCAACCGGAGCCAATTCTGTCGTCAGAATCGTTGGATCGTGAACAATGTTGTAGCCACTAAGCAGTGTTCTGAGTGACGCATCAATATCTTCCGTCAACATCGTCGACGAAAACCGTACCCGCTTCAGAACCGATGTCCTCCAATAGCCGTTAGAGCCACAGAACATGCCAGTGTCAGCCAGAAGCGACTTAGCCGGGTGGCTTACTCCATACATGCACTCAAACTCAACCGCAATCATCCGAGTCATAAAATTGACATCGTGATTGCGAATCACATTCCGACCTTGAACGACAGAATAGCGATAACTCTCTAACCAGCGCCACGCTCGATCGAAGCAGTCTGCATTGGGGTAATGATCAGCGTCTAAAATGCCCGTGATTTCTCCAGTCGCGACTTCTAATGCGGCGTTCACGTTCTCTGCTTTAGAGTGGCTGTCTTCGACACACAGGAGCTTCAAATCGGGATAACGCTCGGCGAGCTTTTCTAATTCATCCTCGATCCCCAGTCGCTCCGGTCGGTTGTATGCCAGAATCAGCTCTAGTCCATCCTTTGGGCGATTAAGCGTTGCCAGAATGTACTTGAGAGTGCTGAGAATAATATGCTGTTCGTTCGGCAGATATGCCGCCACAATGAGTGAGCTTCTGGGCGTTCCACTTTGAAGTTCTGGGACTTCCCTGCGATCGCTGTCATATGTGCGCGGCGTCCTTAAGAATCGTTGAATCCAGCCAAACTTTGGCTTACGCAATGTCTTAGACCCAGATCTTCTATACCCGTAGGTGAGCGCTGTAGAAACCGCTTCCCCAATTACCACCAGCGAAGTGACAAAGTACAGCACCGGAATCACAATATGCATCGGCAGCAGGTTTCCACCGCCACTGATCACGTAGTAGTACAGGACTGTAGGTAAGCCGATCACGACAAGGTGAGTCAAAATGATCTTGTCAAGAATCGGACCAAAGACGTTAATGGGGGTGCGCGGCAGTCCTTTTCGCATAGCTACTTGTTAAAAAATAGAAGGGTCCTTCATAGATAGAAACCATGTGTAACAAGTCTTGTCAAATCTTTATGGACAGTTGAGTTGGCTGGAAGGCTTAGTCAAAATCACTGAAACTGCAACACACCCTAGCTTTGACGCTGTAGGTAAGATTGCTCAAAAGATATAACAAGTTTCTTTAATATTTCTCTACCGAAAGGAAGAAACGCCATGGTTGTCACTAGATGAAATCTTCATCTTCATCCCGAATCATTACGGAAACTTGACAAAAAATCTGGCTCCGTGGCAGAACTGTGTCGCTGCGGAGCCAGATTTTTTTGCTACAAGTTCAAAAAATGCTGATACGTACCAAGTACGATTCACTAATTTTGGATTAGCCTTCTGCCTCAATGTCCACTAGCTGAATGTCAAACGTTAAGTCTTCTCCAGCCAATGGATGATTTGCATCCAGCGTAATGTCTGCCTCTGAAACTTCCGTCACAACGACAGGAATCGGCTGTCCAGTCGGCTGCTGAATTTGAAGCTGCTGACCAATTTCTGGCTCTAGATCTCCTGGCATTTGAGCGCGATCGACAATCACGACCATATCTTCGCGATGAGGACCATAAGCTTGATCGACGGGAATGAGTTCCGTCTTTGAATCGCCCGGACTCATGCCTACTACCGCCTGCTCAAATCCAGGAATAATTTGTCCAGAGCCAATTGTAAATTCTAAGGGAGAGCCATCGGTGGAAGAATCAAAAACGGTTCCATCGTCAAGCTTGCCCGTATAGTGGACTTTGACCATATCTCCAAGTTTTGCCTGAGCCATAAGCGCAGTTCTCCTAGGGTTGATTTCATCCTTTTCACTCTAGCGGGAATGGTCGGAAACGGTTTACTTCTAAATATTCATGTAATCTTCTAAATTTTTCATGCAGCAAGCCGATGTGATTGTGATTGGAAGCGGCATTGGTGGCTTGGTGGCAGGGGCGCTCCTCGCTCGCTACGGCAAACAAGTCCTCCTCTGTGAAAGCCATACGATCGCGGGTGGAGCCGTCCATGGATTCTCGCGTCAAGGATTTCATTTCGATTCGGGCGCATCGTTTTATTGCGGGCTATCTGACCCAAATTCGCTCAATCCTCTGCGACAGGTTTTAGCCGTTTTGGGAGAAACTATTCCCGCGATTCCCTACGATCCGTTTGGACACTATCATTTTCCTGATGCAACGCTGCCGATCTATGGTGACTCTGAAAAATATCGAGCGGCGATCGCAGCTATCACTCCTCAAGGCGCAACAGAATTTGCTCAACTAGAAAAACGCTTCTTGAGTTTGTATGAGGGCTTACGCGCTATTCCTACTTTGGCACTGCGATCGGATCTCAACCTCATTCCCACGCTGATCCGCTATTTTCCATCGTTGCTAAAGCTGTTGCCAAACCTGGGTTTGATTCAAAGCTCGGTCGGGGCGTTGATGGATCAAACGATTCGTGATCCCTGGGTACGACGGTTGATCGATTTAGAGTGTTTTCTCTTGTCAGGATTAAAGGCTCACGGGACGATCGCCCCCGAAGTTGCGTTTATGTTTGGAGAGCGATCGCGATCCGTCATTGACTATCCGATTGGAGGCAGTGCTGCGATCGTGGACGCCTTGATCCGAGGCTTCAAGAAGTGGGGCGGACAGCTTCGCTTGGGAACGCATGTCGAGCAGATATTGGTGGAAGCAACCATTGTGAAAGGCGTTCGACTGCGAAACGGGGAGACCCTAAACGCCCCGATTGTCATCTCCAATGCCACGATTTGGGACACCTATACTCATCTGCTACAGCCGTCTGATGTCCCTACTGCATATCGTCAATCCGCGCTAGCAACTCCCACGGTCGATAGCTTTATGCACTTGCATTTAGGCATTCGAGCCGACGGATTAGAAGCGTTGACCGGGCATCATGTCGTCGTGCATGACGCTGATCAAGACATCACTGAGCCGGGGAACACCTGCATGATTTCTATTCCTTCGGTGTGGGATAAAAGCCTTGCGCCTCCAGGACATCATGGGGTTCATGCCTATACCCTCGAACCGTATGAGGGATGGATGCGCGACGAGCAGTACGAGTTGAAGAAGAGATCGCGATCGCACTCCCTTTTTCGCGCCCTAGAGCGAGTCATTCCAGATATCAGGCAACGGATTGTGCTAGAACTCATTGGCACGCCATTAACTCATGCTCGGTATCTGCGTCGTCATCAAGGCACTTATGGAGCCGCTATTGCTGCCGGAACAGGACTGTTTCCCAGTTGCCACACTCCGATTTCAGGACTCTATCGTGTTGGTGACAGTACGACTCCCGGTATCGGCGTTCCTGCCGTCGCCGCTTCTGGAATTCTCTGTGCCAATACGCTAGTTCATCCCAAACAGACCTTAGAACTGCTAAAACTTCTCTAAAATTCATGTTCCAGGTTCTTCACTATCGAGGCGAAATTGCGGCTCTTAGCGCTGCCTTCATTTGGGCCTGTGCCTCGCTGGTTTACACCGGAGTCGGACGTCAAATCTCGCCTCTAGCGCTCAATTTGACGAAAGGATGGATTGCGATCGCGATGCTCGGTCTCACTCTATTTGCAATCGGTCAACCTGTGCCATTGATCCATCTCAAGAGCGTCATGCTGCTGTTGCTCAGTGGTGCAATCGGCATCGGATTTGGCGACACGGCTTATTTCAATGCACTCAACTCGATTGGCGCGAGGCGCACTCTCTTATTTGAAACCCTCGCGCCTGCGATCGCCGCCCTTTTAGCGCTGTTTTTTTTACAAGAAAGACTCTCATCACAATCCTGGTTTGGAATTGTGATGATCTTAACAGGAGTAATTTGGGTTGTTCTTGAGCGCCTTCCTGAATCAACAGAACCGTCTCATCACCTCAGGCGCGGTGCTTTATTTGGGTTGCTTGCCGCTTTAGGACAAGCGATCGGTGCTGTCCTCTCTCGATTTGCCTTTATCGACTCTGATGTTGACCCACTGTGGAGTACGTTAATTCGCTTAATTGGCGGAACGATTGTGCTACTGGTTTGGGGCGTGGCGCAAAAGCAGTCTCACGAAATCGTTAAACCATTGCGCTCTCAAAGCCTCTTTTTCGTTGTTGCTGGAACTGCTTTCGTTAGCACCTATTTGGGAGTCTGGCTCCAGCAAATCTCGCTTAAATTTGCTCCTACTGGAGTCGCTCAAGCCCTCACCAGCACCAGTCCTTTGTTCGTTATTCCGCTCGCTCGAATGTTGGGCGATCGCGTTAGTATTCGATCAGTGTTTGGTGTCCTGATCGCTTTAGCAGGTGTGAGTTTATTGTTTAGTAGAGCGTAACTTACAAGACTACAGCTATTACGTTCTGTGCGAAGAGTAATAAAACAAACAGAAAACGATTTAGTATATTCACGTGCTTTTGCAACTTCCCGTCTCATGCTTCGGTATTTATGCCAATGAGAAAGACCTGAATAACTTAGTATTTTGTACATCAAGGCGAATTAGCTAAACGCCTCTCACAAAAGCTTCGGATCGAACTTTGGACTTTCATTGAGATGTTGGTTATGCAAACCCTGTTCCTACTCCCTGTTGGCTTCTACCTTCTAGTAATGCCGATTTTGTTTTCCGCTTGGATGACTTTCTTCCGCCGCGATGAAGAAATGTCTGATGAAGAAAGAAAAACATCTTGGTTTGTCATTGCGATCGCAACAATGCTTTGGCCGATTGTGCTTCCCTTCGCTTACTTAGAACTTTTGGGCAAGCTCAAGCGCTCCACAAAAACGGCACGTCTCTACCAACGTATGCTTGAGACAACTAATTCTCAGCAAGCAGCCTAGGACAAGGTTTTTCAGTAAGCTAACCCCAATTTTTCTAGCTTGTAAGAATCTATTTGTAAAAAATATTAAGAATTTTCTGTCGGTAGTCTTTGCTAGGCTAAAAATTAGTGTAGATGACTGCTTGTTTTTATTTATGAGAAATCACACTTTATGAAGAATCGCAGAGTTGGCATGCACTGATATACTATTCAGAGTGTCTCACGATTGAGCAAACTCATGAGCTGAAGTGGTTTTGTTTTGCAGATAGCAGTTCTCACACCTTAATCTGTAATAAGTTGGTTATTAACGGATTTAGAATCAGATTGTCGAGCTTAAATTCTGGCACATCTTCTTAATTCTTAAATCTGATACGTTCTCACAGTGGAATGTTTTAGCGTCAATTTCTCATATGTGGGTAGCCTAATCTGAATTGAGCAACGGGGTAAAGCTCCGGGTTCAAATTCAAGCGGAGGAACCAATGTTTCTGGGGCGAATTTTAAGCGTTTTGAGGTTTAGGTCAAACCTCTCTGCGTTTGAGAGAGACACCTTCCAGTCTTAGCCCGTCAGCTAACTCCGTCGGCAATGGGAGGAGTGCCCAAGACTTGTGCTGCCCAGTGCAGTAGTCGTTGTGGTCTCCTGGGAGTTACAGGTGTCAGCGTATAAGTTTGACAACTGTAACTTTGCCCGACCCACCTCTCGCACACCGTCGTTAGGAGAGGTTTGTTATCGTGAATATTTTGTCAATGTTGGCACGGCTTCAGGACACGCTGGGTTGTACTGATTTGGTCAACCAGATGTTGCTCTTGCCGCAAGCAAAATCGCCTGTAGGTTCCCACAACGCTTCAAGCTCAGAAATTAATCTAGTTGTTGGTTATTCTCACTCGCCTCGCAGTCAGACGGCGCTGGATCTGACCTTATGGATTGCCCATCAGACCCGCTTAGCTACGGGGAAACAAGTGACTGTGCAAGTGGTGTATGTGATCGACGAATGGATGCAAAGACTGGCCGATTTGCAGCCTAGCCGACCCTACTGCGATTTAGAGCGCTCTGTAGGAGGAAACAGCACGACTGGTGGAACTGCCGTTGCTGAATGTCAAGAGGTAGACTTACAAGCAGCTCCAGCAAGTATGGCGGAGGTGTTTGAGCAAGCCGATCGCATTCTTTGGCACGCGCGTTGTCTTGCAGAGGAGTGGCGAGGTTCTCTCAAAACTCACTTGCGATTTGGCTCCGTTGCCGAAGAGCTAAAAGCGGTGGTCAAGTCTGAGTCAGCCTCGCTGATGATTTTGGGCTGTGAATCTAAACATCATTCATTGGTCAAGCAACTGGGGCGACTCCCATGCCCGGTGTTAGGAATTCCATCCAATGTGGAAGACCACTAAGAACATAAGTCATCGCTTCTGCGTTTTTTCTAACGCGCAATAGGCTGATTTAAAGTTGTGCTAACAGACTTAATTAGCAAAGGAGAATCGTGAATTACCCGTTCTTCTAAGAGAGGTTCTAAAAACTCTTCACATCTCCTAACTTCTGGCAGTTTAAGGTCTATCTTTTCTAGAAGTTAGGAGATAAAGGGAGCGAATGCTAACAAATTGAAAATGAGACCTCTTGCAGAAATGCTCAGGCACTTCACAGGGCAGAAAGAATGAGTGCGAGAGAATGTATAACTTCCGCTAGCGCTCCAAATTACGAATGTGTATTATCAGTCGCTTTGATTTCCATCACGTACAGCTTCTTGCTCTCTAGTTCCATGCCATAGAATAGGGGGGCAATTTTCATAAATCGTAATTCTTTAAGCAAAGTGGCTGATATTCTGACTCAGCTTAGTAAGGGACAGTTGCTGATCGTCAATAGCCGTAGACGAAACGGCTTAATCTTATATAAGCGCTTTCATGCTGAGTTCGCTGGACCTGGAGCCGCTGTCGGTAGTTTCTTTGATTTGGATTGTGAACGAGTGTTACCCATAGGTGATTTGGCGTTGGTTTGCCCAAAGTCCCCCGAAGAGCGCCAGAAGGCATATTTAATCCGCCGGCAGTGGATTCGGTTGACTCAACAGTTGACTGACAATCCATTACCAACTCAGCGAGCACAAATGATTCTGAATCAGTTTGACAATTATTTTGGTGCGGAAATCGTAGCTCAAGTGCCAGATGATGCCTTCGCGCTTCTCGTTGGGGTGTTACCTCAGACGATTGAACTGATTCGTCGAAACTCCCAAACGTCTTATATGGGCGGCGCAGGCTAGAGCATTTCGACTAGAGCTTGTTTCATTCGATCGCAGGTGCGCTGATTTTCGTCTGGAGTTCCTACGGTAAGCCGCAACCCACCACCCGTATACCGAATCAGGGTGCCTTGCTGTTTGAGCGATCGATAAATTGCTTCAAGTTTAGAGTCAGCCTCATTTACATTCTGCAACCGAATATGAATGAAGTTGGCATCACTATTCCAAAGGCGAAGCTGTTTGTGTTTTGAGAGTTCTGCAATGAGTTTGCGACGTTCTGTTAGCAAGACATCCACGATCGCGAGGAGGTGCTGTCGTTCCGATAGGGCAAATTGTGCAGCGGAGATCGTAAAGCTTGGCAAGTTATAGGGCAATCGGACGGTCTCTAGCGTGGTGATTAGATCGGGATGAGCGATCGCATAACCCACTCGATGTGCCGCTAAGCGAAATGCCTTTGAGAACGTCCGTAACACGACCCAATTGGGATGCTGTACCAGTTCATCTGCTAATGTTGTCTGGCTAAATTCAAAATAAGCTTCATCAATGACAATCAAGATGTGCTGAGGAAGGCTCCTTAGCCAAGTAATTTCAGCTTCAGTTAGAGCGTTTCCAGTGGGCGAGTTGGGATGCACCACAAATACAACTCGAATCGGTGGCTGTTGAGTGTCGATAATGGCGGCTTGTGCAGCGGTCAAATCTATCTCGAAGGTGTCCGGAGATCGCGCGATCGTAACCACTGGAATTCCTAATGTCTTTGCCAAAATGCCATACATCGAGAATGTAGGATTTGCGACGAGAATAGAGCCTTCTCCGTTGAGGCACGTCGCAATCAGCAGAGAGCGAATCAATTCGTCGGAACCGTTGCCAACGGAGATATTTGCAGCCGCGAAGTTGGCGTTGGAGGAGTCTGTTGCGTAATCTGCGATCGCCTCCTTCAAGGCAAGATAACCTCCGTCGGGATAACGATTCGATTCGATCTGTTGTTGCCACGTCCAGGCCAATTTTTCCTTCAGTTCTTCGGGCAGATCGTAAGGGTTCTCGTTCACATCTAAGCGATCGAGATGCACGGCTGAATTATCGGTATGGTGAGTACTGTAAGCAGTGAGCTGCGCTAAATCTGACCGAATAAACTGGAGCATGGCAGAAACGATAGGTTTTGAGTGAGAAGAGGTGCATTAAACTGCACTCCACAAATTTTGCCGTCAGGAACGCTGTCTTTGCGCCCTTAAGACTTAAAACTTGAGACTTAAGAAACGGCGCAAAATCTCCGATTTCTAGTGATGTGTAGACCTGTTGATTAGCTTCGATGGTGTGTCTGTAAAGACACGATCCATCGCGTCTTTACAAGGGCAATGCGACCGACCACAGGTTTACAACACTAGCCAATTTCTCAAGAAATTGGCTAGTGTTGCACATTAGGCAGGATAGATTCGCAAACGGCGATTTGGCTCCTCGCCAAAGCTGTTCGATTTTAGACGATAGTGTTCGACCAACTCATGCTGCATCTTGCGAACCATCGCCGATCGCGGCAACAACTCAACAGGCTGTCCTTTTGGAATGACAATCTGTTCAACCGCTAATCTTGCTTCTTCTAACGCTTCGATTTCGTCGGTGCTGTCGCCGCGCACGAGTAAATCTAATTCTGCATCGGTGGGCGCTCCTAAATCATCTATGTTGAGCGCATGACGCAAGGAAAGAGCAATTTGAGGAACGCTATTTGATTTGACGGTGTGAATCGGAATCTGTCGTGTTTGAGCGAGATGCCGGAGCTTAGAGTGATTCTTGACGTGCGATCGCAGGGCCAACACTGTGTCAGCATCCTCGATATTTTTGGTCAAAACAATTGGTAAGTTCAGCGTCCGGATCACCTGATCGAGGTTTTGCCGACTCACCCCATATGGGTAAACGTGCAAGGGCAATTCTTCCCCATTGGGACCGGGGAAGTAGCGCTGTTCAGTTGCGCTTTGATAGGGAGAAGCGGCGCTTCCGTTAGGGCTACGCATTGCGCTAAAGGGATCAGACTGCTTGCCTAAGGATTCGTCAAGCAGCTGCTCAAAGGCTTGCTGTTCGGGCGAAAGCGGCGCTCTGCTTTGACTGGAGACGGCTTTCATACGACCCGACGATCGCCATCCCCGGCTCTGTGGTGCCGCAAACTGGCTCGATTCTTGAGAGGGAAACCCTCCATGAACCACGTTAGAACGCAACTCACTCCGAGATCCTAGCCGTGCCGTTGCCTGTTCACTAACGGGTTCATGGCTAACAACCACTTTGCCCGTTTCATCAACTGTCCTGACTTGAGGATTGGGAACTCGCCCTCGCAACACGCTATCCACGGTTTCAGCGACCTGTTCGTGGACTACCCACTTTTCTCGTTCTAGCATTTCCACCGCAATATCGAACGTCGGTGGTGCTTTGCGCTCTAAAACGCTTTTTTGAGTTCCGCGCCGTCTTGCTTCGTCGTCTCCCAAGGTGACAGATTGAATCCCACCAATGAGATCAGATAGCGTTGGATTTTTGATCAAATTTGCTAATTGGTTGCCGTGGGCTGTTCCCACAAGCTGGACGCCCCGTTCTGCGATCGTTCGGGCGGCTAGGGCTTCTAGCTCCGTTCCAATTTCATCAATGACGATGACTTCAGGCATGTGGTTTTCCACTGCCTCAATCATGACCTGATGCTGCAACTCAGGACGGGCAACCTGCATCCGTCTCGCTCGCCCGATCGCGGGATGCGGCACATCTCCGTCTCCTGCAATTTCGTTAGACGTGTCAATGATGACGACGCGCTTATCCAACTCGTCTGCCAACACCCGAGCGATTTCTCTTAATGCCGTCGTTTTGCCAACACCAGGACGACCCAGCATCAAAATCGAGCGACCACTTTCTACCAAGTCGCGAATCATGCCAATCGTTCCGAAGATGGCTCGACCCACGCGACAGGTTAAACCGATTACATCGCCACGTCGGTTCCGAATGGCGCTAATCCGGTGCAAGGTGCGCTCAATCCCAGCTCGGTTGTCTCCCCCAAAATCGCCAACTTTGGTGATGCTTTCATTTAACTCGTCTTGAGTGATCGGATCTTCCGATAGGTACTCTGCTTTGCCTGGAAATCGGGCTTCAGGACGCCGTCCTAAATCCATGACGACTTCGACTAAACTGTCTCGCTGCGGATGTTGATTTAAGCGATCGCGCAGAGCATTCGGCAAAATATCTAATAATTTCGTTAAGTCGTCGGTCACTTGCATTCTTTTAGGTGAGGAGATGAGTCCGGTGTGACGGTCGTTCTGGTCGTAGTCAGAATCGGGGACTGAGGAAACGTTGATCTCGCTGGGTTGCACCATAAGTTGTTCAACAAGCTCCAAAAAGAACGGGGAACGGAAGTCCTTGAGGGTAGGGTACGGGATCGCAATCTAGCACTGGTGTATGCTAAATCACTTGTATCAATAGATTGGAGAAGAACGGACCTGGGAAGGTTTGATTTGGCTGACGAGTGCATCCGCGATCGCAACGGCTTGCCACAATAAAGCGGGAGTTGTCTCGATGTGGACGGGGAATTGTGAGTCGGAAGGCGTTCTCATCGCATTTGGTGGTAATGTTGATGGCTGCATTTCCAGTACCTCAAGCTGATTCAGAATGGGTAAAAGTAGACTCCGGGCATAGCTTCCATAGGCAATTCCTGCAATAGAGCTAGATACAAACGTACTATTTCTATTGTGCAACAAATTTAACGCTTCTAGCTTGGGAACAGTCGATTGATTCGTTCCTCCTGCCAGTTGCACATACCCTGGAAGATTAGCGGCAAGAACTTTCTGACCAAGTTTTAAGCAAGCTCTTGTGGCTCCGTCGCCGATATCGCCGCTCATCGGTCGTCCATCGGTTTGCCAAATCAAGGCGCAGGGCAGGGGCGATATCAAATCGTGTAGTGCTTGCAGGTAGTCAATCAGCTCCTCACCATCGGGACAGCTAATGGCAACAAGTTTGAGTTGATGTACCCACGGTGCAATCGCACTCCACAATCGCTTAAAGTCTTCAAATCGCCCTACTTGGGTATGAATCTCGATCGCGTCCACCGCGGCTTGCCGTAAAATTGGCGAAATTACTTCTGGCGTGTAGATATATGATCGCGTTGAAATTTGTTGATCAGGACAAATAGGAATACATCGTCCGCACCCATAACAGAGTTCATCAATCACACCGGAGTAGTGGCTAAATCTGATCGCTTGTGCTGGGCAAACCTTCTCACAAGGCTGCGGACAATCCGTTGGACAGTCTGATGCAATAAATTCTGCTTTGCAGAAATGTGGATCTTCTCCATCATTAAGGCTGACCATGAGCCAAGGTGATGAAGCGTGAAATCCTCGACGGCGGGCTTCATCAGAAAGAGTGTGCGCGATCGCAAAACCTTCTCGTGCTGTAGCGACGATCGCTGGATCAGCAGCGACATCAATACAATCCGCACCAGCAAGGGCATATGTGAGGGCGAGTGTGCGAATGGCAGGAAGATGCTGAAAGCTGGCTCCGCAAATGAGTTTAAACCAGTGACCTTCCTTAAGGGAGTGTAGAGGGTGAAGATATTCAGTCACCCCTTTATGCTAATGTGCAAATCGCAAATAAAGCTGATTTTTAAGAAAAATTGACTCCTAGGACATAGGTAGGGACGAGGGATGAGGCGGAAAAGGCTGATCAACTTTCAACAGTCCAGAGTTCTGTTCCATGTTTCTACTTCCATCCCTCATCCTTCATCCAACTCTTACGCCGCGATCGCATCAGTCAGCGGCGTCCACCGAAAATAGCGTTCTCCACCCACTTCAACCACAAGCTTGACACGAGGCTCTAGTTTCGGAAGGTTTGCCAAGTATTCAAGTTCTTGGCTAGAGAGAATGTGTCCTTCAATAATCCAGAGCAACAGCCCTTTGGATTTGGGAGGAAGGTTGTCAACGTAAGTGGTGACAATAGGAGGAGCAAAATATCGATATCCGACAGCCGCTCCAGCCCCTGTACTCTTCTTACCCAAGTGAGCTGGACGAACGCCGTGAACGCCCGTTAAATAAGCGGCAACGTCCCCTAATCCCCGTGCGGTGATACTGACTGAGGTGTATCCAGCAGCGCGTATCCGACGGCGATAGCGTCCCTCAAAGCCCCCTTCTAAAGGAACGTACGCGGCAATTGCGCCGTGTTTTTCAACATCTTTAATCAGTTGTCCACCTGTTGTAATAAGTGCCATCTACGATCGCTCCTTTTCCCATCCTCTCTACTGTAATAGATACTGCTGATCAGAACTTCTTCATCTTTCACTAGAAATCCTTTAAGCTTCAGCCAACTATTGGTCAGCCGCTTGTTCGTTCCTAATTCTATTCATTGCTTCTGTTTCCTGCGCTCAGAAAAATTTGAACTCAGCAATTGGTATACCTCTATAGATTTTGTAGTGCTAGAGAGCAAATGCTGTAGTGTCAGAGAGCGAATGTTGCGATCGCAAGTGATGATCTGCTAACTCAATCTCTTAAAATTAAAATGTAAGATACCGTTCATAAAACTCAATTGATACCCATGAACTCTGCTGCATTTCAGGCAGGGAAAGACAAAGCGCTCATCTTTCATCCCTCTCAAATCGTTTACCTAGAACACGATTCAACTCGGCTTTATGCAGAAGTAGTCCAGTTTGTGGAATCGAGACGCCAATGCTGGGTGCGTCCATTGGCGTTAGCATCTCAGTCAGATGCTGCCATAGACTGGACAGATTGCAACTCCTTAGCTCTACAAGACTTACGGGACGGTTCCGATCTAATGTGTCCTGCCGTTCTGTTCCGACAAGCATTAGATACTGACGTCATTCCGCTCCTGTCCTGGCTCTGCAGCTTAGATGCTAATCCTGAACTTAAAGTACAAACCAAACCTGCATCTCATCAACTGCACCAGTTTATTCAAAAGATTTGGCAAGCTTACCCTGAGGTATTCTCAAGCGATCGTTCCAAATAGATTGTGACATCCAGTTATTCGCCTGCATGATATTTTCTGTATGACATTTTCATGACAAAAGAGCCAAAGATCGACCGTCAACGAGAACATCAGGCGAACGAACGCACCTTTTTGGCGTGGCTACGGACCTCGATCGCATTGATTGGTTTTGGATTTGCGATCGCTCGCTTTGGTTTATTTCTCCGCCAACTACATCTCGCTCTAACTCAGCAAGAGTATCAAGCAGATTCACTCTTTAACTCGGAAAATTTGGGCGTTAGCTTGGTTGTGTTCGGCATTACGATGGTTGCATTTGCGGCATGGCGATATAACCAGGTGTTATGGCAAATTGAACAGGGCAATTACCGTCCCAGTCCTCTCTCCATCTGGGTAATAACAGCGGTTGTCATGATTCTAGGAACGCTCAGTATTCCACTAATCTTGTCGCGCACCAAACTACCCAGTCCTTCTCCTGCACCTACCCGCTCTCACACGAACTGTCCCTTTATCAGTCGGAACTAGCAAGAACAGATCCGGGAATTTATCGAGAAAGATCTGCATAGAAATGCAATTGAGTTTGCCTTATCTGCCTCATCTCAGCAGCTTTGACAAGACTAGATTGTGAGTCGCATGGAATGTGTATTTTTTTACAGTTTAAATTCAACCTCTTACTGAAAAGTTTATAAAATAGCCATCATCTAATAAAGATTCTGCCAAACTCGACAACCGCTCTAGGCAATGTCAAGGATACCTAGCTATCGTCAGGGGCATTGGCATCAAAATTCTTGGTTTTGGACTTTATTAAAGGTAACGTTATGCAGAGTGTGCTTGTCCGTCCTCAAACTGCTATTGTTCGTCCTTGCGGTTGCCTAAATGCCGCCAGCGCACCCCAGTTTCAAACTCAGTTAACAGCCGCTATCCTATCTGAGCATCATTCCACAGTGTTAGTAGATCTGAGCCAAGCTGAAGCGCTTGATAGTGCAGGCTTGATGGTCTTGGTCGCTGCTCTCCGGCTAGCGCAACGCAGAAGCAAGCGCCTGAGTCTATGTTCTGTTTCTGCCTCAACTCGTATCATTTTTGAGATGACTCAACTCGATCGCGTCTTTGACATCTTCGAGAGCTTTACTGCTTTTGAATTAGTCACCGCTTAGTTCCATCGGTTGAATCGCGTGACAATCGTCCGCAACAGAGTAGGTGAGTCAGTATACTGATAGTCTATGTCCTCTCTGCTAGGCAAAGTCATCGTGGTAATTCCAACGGATGCTCCCCCTAAGAAGCGCGACCAAACTGTTGCTGTCGAAGAACTCCTCACCTCGGATATTCTTCGTCCGGCTCGGTATTTGGGAAATGAGCTAGGCGCAGTGCATAAGCCGTGGCAAGACAGCACCATCCGCTGGGTCTTAACGTACCCAGAAGTGTATGAAGTGGGTGCGTCTAATTTGGGACACATCATTCTCTACAGCATTCTGAACACCCAACCCCGGCAATTGTGCGATCGTGCCTACCTCCCTGCTTCCGACTTTGCTGCCAAGCTTCGCGCTACGGGCACTCCGTTGTTTGCGGTCGAATCCCGCCGTCCACTAATTGATTTCGATATTCTAGGGTTTAGTCTAAGCTACGAGCTAGGGGCAACTAATATTTTAGAGATGCTCGACCTAGCAGGCATCCCGTTAACTTGGCGAGAGCGATCGGGGACTGATTACCCCTTAATCTTTGCAGGTGGACAGACGGCAACTTCTAACCCTGAACCCTACGCCGACTTCTTCGATTTTGTTGCCCTTGGTGATGGTGAAGAACTGTTGCCTGAAATTGGGCTAGTGCTTGAGGAAGGCAAAGCAGCAAAACTGAGTCGTGAAGAGATCTTGCTCGATTTGGCACAGGTTCCAGGCGTCTATGTGCCACAGTTCTATGACATGGCGGCTGATGGTTCGATCCATCCAAATCATCCAGATGTTCCAGCTCGAATTCTGCGTCGGGTTGCCGATCCGATCCCGGCTTATTCAATTGGCTTAGTTCCCTATGTGGAAACGGTTCACGATCGCCTCACAATCGAGATTCGACGCGGCTGTACTCGCGGCTGTCGGTTTTGTCAGCCCGGAATGCTGACTCGCCCAGCGCGGGATGTAGAGCCAGAAAAGGTCATTGATGCGATTGAGCAGGGAATGCAAGCAACGGGGTATAACGAATTCTCGCTCTTGTCGCTCAGCTGTTCAGATTATCTCGCGCTGCCTGCGGTTGGAGTTGAAATCAAAAACCGTCTCAAAGACGAGAATATCTCGCTGTCTCTGCCAAGTCAGCGTGTCGATCGCTTTGACGAAAACATTGCTCACATTATTGGTGGAACTCGCCCGATTGGCATCACCTTTGCCCCGGAAGCAGGGACTCAACGGATGCGAGACATCATTAACAAGGGCTTGACGAATGAAGAACTGCTTCGCGGCATCAAAACAGCCCATGAGCAAGGTTGGGATAAGGTCAAGCTTTACTTCATGATTGGGTTGCCGGGTGAGACAGATGAAGATGTGCTAGGAATCGCAGACACCCTGCGCTGGCTGCGCCGCGAATGCAGCCAGCAGGGCAGACGACGGTTGGATTTTAATGTGACAATTTCTAACTTCACACCTAAACCCCACACGCCTTTTCAATGGCATTCTGTCTCGACCACAGAGTTTAAGCGCAAACAGAATCTTCTCAAAGACGCTTTTCGTTCGATTCGGGGCGTCAAAATTAACTTTACCGATGTCCGGATTTCTGCAATGGAAGATTTTGTCGGTCGGGGCGATCGCAGGTTAGCACCCGTCGTTCGACGGGCGTGGGAGCTAGGTGCGGGCATGGATGCCTGGTGGGAAAGCCTCGATCGTGCGTATGACGCGTGGACGCAAGCCATCGAAGAATCGGGTGTTGGCTGGAAATATCGCCAGGTTGAAAGCGGAGAATGGAATGTTTTTGAACAGGCGGCAGGTGCAGCTTCGCTGGATACTCCGTTGCCGTGGGATTATCTCAATACTGGAATCGATAAGCAGTGGTTGAAAGATGACCTCCAAAAAGCTTTAGAAGCGGCAATCGTGCCAGACTGCTCCTTTGACGGGTGTTCTCACTGCGGGGTGTGTAGTAATGATTTCGGCCACAATGTGATTGTTCCGCCTCTACCAGTTCCTCAGTTCAATGGACATTTCAAGCCGGTTCCCGATCGCGTGCAGCGCATCCGGGTGCGGCTGGGCAAGGTAGGAGACATGGCGCTATTAAGTCATTTAGATATGATGCGCTTATTTGATCGGGTCGTACGACGTGCGGCGATTCCGATTGCATTTACGCAAGGATTTCATCCCAGTCCTCGAATTGTTGCCGCAAATGCATTGCCGCTCGGTGTTACAAGTTCGGGTGAAATCGTTGATTTTGAGTTGACGCGATCACTAGACCTCGAAGACTTCCGCCATAAGCTAAGTACTCATCTTCCGGCTAACTTACCTGTGTATGCTGTTGAAGAGGTCAGTCTCAAAACCCCTGCTGCAACTCAAATATTAGAAAAAGCAGAATATGAAATTACGGTAGATGTTGCCGCTCAGTCTGCATTCTCAAACTGGCAAACTTGGGTTGAGTCGGTTCTATCGCAGGCCGAAGTGTGGTTAGAGCAAAAAACGAAATCTGGCAAAGTGCATCAAATTAATGGGCGCGATCGCTTATTTTCACTTTCCCTGATCAATATCTCGCCCAACTCATCCAAAGCTGTGCTTCGCTACATTGGAAGCTGCCGTAATGACGGCACAATGCTTCGTCCAGAGCAAGTTGTGAGGATGTTAGAACAGGTTGCTGAGCAGGAATTCTGTCTCCTCTCAATTCATCGCTGCCAACTTTTTCTAGCAGCAATCGGTCAGATAGAGGATGCGATCGCCTAGTCTATTGCTATAAAATCTGTAAAGTTTGTGCATATGTAGGTCTGCACGCTATAATGCAATGCATCAGAGGCTGAATATAGGCTAAACGTTCTCCGTGGTCGCCGCCGGAAGATCCGTCTTTAGACTCCTCAGCTTTCTTGCTAGACTTTTCGCGCATTCTTCATAACGTACAGTGGTTGCTTCTGGGTAGGAGTTCACTGTTCTACTAGCCGAAGCTCACGAATTGACTCGTCTGTTACGGTAGTAGCTTCCTTGATGGTAGCGTCTTAAGCATCTCAAGCGATGAGTCGCCCAGTTTTAGATGGTAGTCGGGGTTTAGCTGAATAATCTCACACCTAATTCCACCTAATTCTCTGCGAGAAGAGCAAAACTTCAGTAATGGCTTGATCGCAACCAAACTTTGAGGAAATTGAATGCCAAAGCAGATTGTTATCGCGGAGCAGCATCGAATTGCTGCCGTTTTTTCAGAAGACCAAACTCAAGAACTAATTGTTGCAACCGGTAGCCACCAGGTTAGTGATATCTATTTAGGTGTCGTAGAAAACGTCTTACCCGGCATTGATGCCGCTTTTGTTAATATTGGTGATTCTGAGCGCAATGGATTTATTCATGTTTCTGACTTAGGACCACTACGATTAAAGCGCTCGGCAGGTTCCATTACTGAACTGTTGGCTCCGCAGCAGAAGGTATTGGTTCAGGTGATGAAAGAGCCGACTGGTAACAAGGGACCTCGCTTGACCGGCAACATATCGATGCCTGGGCGCTATTTAGTCTTAATGCCATTCGGTCGTGGCGTGAATTTGTCTCGCAGAATCCGCAATGAAAATGAACGCAATCGCTTAAGAGCCTTGGCGATTCTGGTAAAACCTGCGGGAATGGGCATTGTCATCCGCACAGAAGCTGAAGGAATGCCCGAAGAAGCCATCATGGAGGACTTAGAAAATCTCCAGCGCCAGTGGGAATCGATCCTTCAAGAAGCAAATTCAACTCGTGCCCCCGCCTTGCTGAACCGGGATGATGATTTTATTCAACGCGTGTTGCGTGATGTTTACAACGCTGATGTTAACCGAATTGTCGTGGATTCCCACACAGGGCTAAAGCGCGTCAAGCAGCAGTTGATGAATTGGGGCGGCGGAAAGCTACCCCAAGGCGTATTGATTGATCATCACCGCGATCGTGTTCCTATTTTGGAATACTTCCGCGTAAATGCTGCCATCCGCGAAGCTCTGAAACCTAGAGTAGACTTACCTTCAGGTGGCTATGTCATTATCGAGCGAACCGAAGCTCTGACCGTGATTGACGTTAACTCTGGTTCCTTTACTCGTTCTGCCACCGCACGAGAGACAGTGCTGTGGACAAACTGTGAAGCTGCTACTGAGATTGCGCGTCAACTGAGGCTCCGAAACATTGCGGGCATCATCATTGTCGATTTCATTGATATGGATGCGCGTCGCGATCAGTTGCAAGTGCTTGAGCACTTCAATAAAGCCCTCCGCAGCGATAAAGCAAAACCCCAAATTTCCCAACTGACGGAACTTGGACTGATTGAGCTGACTCGAAAGCGTCAAGGGAAGAATATCTATGAGATGTTTGGGCGACCGTGTCCGACCTGTGCCGGTTTGGGGCAGTTGGTACATCTTCCTGGAGAAACCCATGATGAAGAGGGAGAGAGCATAGAGCGTTCTGCAGTGGCTTTGCGAGAGCGGGAACCTCGTCGGGTAGAACCTCGCCGCGATCGAGAGCCTGTTGCAGCTGAAGCATTTTGGGATGGAGGTGAAGAGCCAGAGCTTGAAGGCAATGACCAAGAATTAGACATTCTGCATCATCCCAGCTATCAAGAACGGAATCGTTCTAATCAAAGTCGTCGTCGCCGCAATGGTGCCGGTAATCGGCGTGAAGGGTTTACTCGCGAGGTGCCTTCAAAAGCAACTCCATGGGAGGAGCCGAATCGTTACACTCCCACTCCTGCCCCAACGAGAGCAGAATACCCAACTCGTACAGACGCTCCAATGAGAGCAGAGTATCCAGCCCGTGCAGAATATGATTTGGAACTAGAAGAGTCGGCTCCAGTCGAGGAGACCTTTACGCCACGAGAGCGAGAGCCTCGATTTTCTGAAGAACGGCGTGGGCGATCGCGGCGGGGTAGCATGAAGCCTGTTCTCGATCCACCCGAAGTCATTCACGTTGAGATGACGCCGGAGGAACAAGACGTGTATGCGTGGATGGGAATTTCTCCACTCATCTTGACCGACAAAGAAGTGAAGAATCCTAAGTCTGCGATCGTCGCGGTTACTCTTCCAGGCGAAGCTCCTCCAGTCTCCATCGTATCTCCGGTTGAGCCTGAAGCCGACGTGGAGGATGAGGAAGAGGATGTTGCGGTTCGTGTCGCACCTGATCTAATTGAGTCCAGTCCGGTTACATCTGATGATCTTGAGTCCAACGCAACATCTTCCGAAGTCGATGATCAACCTGAACAACCCGAATTAGAGCCAGCGGTATCTGATGAGAAGGAACCGCCCCGCCGTCGTCGCCGTCGTTCATCTGCGGCGGTAGCCGAATAGCGCGTGAGCCAAGCACCAAACCTTGATGCGGAGTCTATCCTTTGGCAAGAAGGAATACTCCGCCTTGTGGGTGTGGATGAGGTGGGTTTGGGCTGCCTTGCGGGTCCAGTTGTGGCTGCCGCTGTCGCCATCCCTGCGTTCTGCACGCCGCTTGAGGGTGTTAAAGACTCAAAGTTGCTTTCTTTAAAGCAGCGAGAACGGTTATTTGCTCAGATTCTTGACCAAGCGATCGCTGTTGGGATTGGAATTGCCACTGTTCGAGAAATCGAGCAAATTAACGTGCTTCGAGCGTCCTATTTAGCGATGCAGCGATCTCTCTCCCGCGTTGTGCCTTACGATCATGCCCTAATTGACGGACGCACTATTAAACAAGCCGATCTCGGAGCGCATACGGCAATTATCGATGGCGATGCAACGTCTTATGCGATCGCTTGTGCTTCGATTGTGGCGAAAGTTAGGCGCGATCGCTTCATGCAGCGATTAGCCAAGCGCTATCCAGGCTATGGCTGGGAGAAGAACGCTGGATACGGTACAAAGCAGCACATTCGAGCAATGCAAAGCCTGGGAATTACTTCTTACCATCGTCGAACGTATGCGCCTGTGCAGCAGGTCATTCAGCAGCTAGAGCTACTAGATCGAACAGCCGAAGCAAATCTAAACAGCAAGTTAAGCCCAAATTAAAGTTTTCAGCGATCGCTTTACACTCTGCTTAAAGCTCTGCGCTGTTAAGCTTGCCCTTAGCGAAAGCGGGCGAGAGCCTAACTCTGCAATTAGTCGTGTATGGGTCGCGTAGTGCCACTTGTAGGACTCACCGCCAATAAGGAAATCAAATTCTGTGTGTCCCTGTTTAAAGCTCTCCTCCAGAAGCATTTCGAGAAGCAGGCGTCCTGGCGAATAGGAGGCGAAGGCTACATCGTAGGTTGGAATCCAATAATATACCCGTCCATCGGCAAGCAATCCCATATGTGCTGCAATCACTTGGTCGTTTGAACTTAAGCTAGAGACTAGCAGCAGGTTTCTATCCGCTAACTCCTTAAAAAAATGAATGTGCTGCTGATGAAGGAAGTGATCTGTGCATTTTGATCTTTGATATTGTGCAGACTTTAATTTCATGCAAGTTGCCATAGTTTCTGGTCTGCGATCGTCAAACAGGAAAGTTAAATTTCCCACCTGTTTTTCTAGCTTGCGATGCCGCCGACGGGAATCAGCAAAAGCATTAGAACGATTTTGCTGGACGTGGTCAACAAAATTACCCCATGTCTGAAAGTTCTTCCACAAAACTGTAGGCGCTGCCGTATAAGTCTGCTCTAGCTGCCTCTCATGCCACTCTGCTGTAGTGACCAGGCCATGAGATACTGCCGGCAAATAGGTTATTTGGCGCAGGTTAGCCCCTTCAGGCACCTCTAAAGAGGGATAAGGTTCGTAAAAGTCAATAAAAGAGGTCGAAAAAGAATCAAGAACGATAGGTCGAGTTGAGTTTACAGCAGGTAGTTGCCAGACTTGATTCCCCAAACTGAATAGTGCAGGTTTGGTATCTGTATCCGAGTAGTAGGCGGCACGAAATGCCTCAGCAAAACCTTCACAGGAGTAAACGTTCATCACTTTCCACCATTTTTATTGGTCAAAAGTATAGCCAATTACTGGTTGTAGAGACTAGAACGCTAACTCTGATCACTCAATTCATCACATTATTTTCATTAATAAGAAAGTTTGGTAGAGACAGATGCGTTCGTTTTCTGAACTGAGTTGACTTGAGAATCTACCCACTGCCGATAATCTAAAATTAATTGGCGCAGCAGACGCTGCTTGAACCCTCCTAAAACACTAGCAAGAAGACCATTGCCAGCCGCTTCGAGCAGCGATCGCGGCGTCAAGGAAAATGGCGGTGGTAAATCGACTTCTACAGCTAAATTCGCCTGTCCAGTTAAGTAAGTAGATCCATGTTTTTGAAGGGGATAAAGCTGTCCCTTCAGGTCAAGCATAAATCGCTCATTAATGTATTCCATACCTTGCAATTCGCAGTTCACAGATTGAACATTCACTCTTGCGTCATTATCTGCCCATACCTGTAGATCAACGGCAGGCTTAATGCTAAGTGACATGAATTTGAGCGGTCGCATCGTCAAGCGGTAGCAACCTTCCGCCACTTTTTCAATTTGGCTAGATGCCGCTAATGCATTAACCACTCTTTGCGGTTGACTGAGATAGTTTGCAATGTGGATGGGTTGCTCTGGAACAAGGAGTTCAACCGCTTGGGATGCAGTAAACCGGATATGCATTTAGATTTGTTAAGAGATAAAGATTCTCGAAGCCATTCATCAATCTTAAAGGTCCTCTTATGATTTCAAGTCAATCTTTTGAAATATAAACATAAATAGTTGATCTTACGGTTGGAGAAACCTGAGAAACTTTGTTAAAGCACATACTTTTATGTCACAAGCTCTTGATATCTTTGCTTGACGCAGATTAACCATAATGACAACCGCGATCGCTCACCTAGGACCTAATGGCACGTATGCTGAAGCTGCCGCTCTAATTTTTCTAAATTGGTTTCAAGTGCAAACCGGGCAAGAGGCGGATTTGTGTCCTTATCCTAGTATTGCTCAGACGCTAGAAGCAGTAGCCCATGGTAACGCTCAATTGGCAGTCGTTCCGATTGAGAATTCAATCGAAGGCAGCGTTACCATGACGATGGATGCCCTTTGGCGACTGGATCGACTACAAATTCAACAAGCACTCGTGTTGCCGATCAATCACGCCCTGATTACCCAATCAACGCACCTAGATACAATTCAAGTTGTGTATTCTCACCCTCAAGCCCTTGCTCAATGTCAACAATGGTTAGACAAGTACGTTCCAAAGGCTCAGCGCATTGCCGCAAATTCGACAACAGAAGCATTGCAACATCTGGATGAAGATGCGACAAGTGCTGCGATCGCGTCTCAACGTGCCGCTGAACTCTATAATCTTTCGGTTCTGGCATGTCCTATTAATGACTACCCAGATAATTGCACTCGTTTCCTATTACTAAGTTTAGCTCCTTCTTCCGGTGGGACCCACACTTCATTAGCATTTAGTCTCAGCGCAAATCACCCTGGAATGCTGCTTAAGCCTCTCCAGGTGTTTGCAGAGCGCAACATTAACATGAGCCGAATTGAATCACGCCCCAGTAAGCGATCGCTAGGCGATTACCTATTTTTTGTAGATTTAGAAGCAGACGTGAGACAGGTTGCAACTCAAGGTGCTTTGAGAGAACTACTAACGTGTACCGAGACGCTCAAAATTTTTGGCAGCTACGATTTTCTGCCTCAATAGCGCTACTCTTCAATCACATCGCCCAATGTATCCTTTAAGACAGTTCGAGCAGCAAGATGATTGCGAGTAGACATTAAAATTTCAGATTCGCGCTCAAGTCGAGCGGCAGTATCTTGAAGTTGCAGAAGCGCCTGCTGCTCATCCGCAACTCCATATAAATTGCTAGCAATCCAGTAAGAGAGCTCCGTTGGCAAATCAGGAATCTGCTCTGGCAACTCAATTTCCTGACCCGTCAGTTTTGCAGAGAGCCGCACTACATCTTGCAGCAACTGACTAACATCATTTGCCATAGGTCTAAGATCTTGGCTTGGAGCCTCATCTTCAATCCATTCAACTAGCCCAACTCGGTAAGGCTTCTCACGCACGTACTCCAAAACTCTAAAGCGTTGCTGCCCAAGAGTCAAAACCTTCATTCGATCGTCCGGCAACCGATGAAACTGCACAATTTCGGCGCAACATCCTACAGTTGCAGGCTCACCTTTCACTGGATCCCACATCAACACACCAAAGCGCCGATCCGCTTCTAGAATCGTATTCATCATGATGCGATAGCGAAATTCAAAGATGTGAAGGGGTAACGGTCTCCCAGGAAACAGGACAACTTCAGGCAATGGAAATATTGGAAGTTCGCGGACTGCGATCGATGAGAAGGAAGTCATTACCTACGAGTTAAACGGTGTCTTCTATTTCTACTGTAGCCCATTCGCTCGGGAAAATGAGGCGTTAAAACTTTCGGCGTTGCATAATGGAGAGATGAATAAGGTGATTCTCTGCAGTGCCCGGAATGCCAGTCTACTCACATTCGGAAGAATGGAAAACGCAAAGACAAGCAAAATCATATCTGCGTGGACTGTGGG
>JAHHHO010000011.1 GCA_019359315.1 Myxacorys californica WJT36-NPBG1 | reverse complement strand
CAGGTGTTTCAGTTCTTCAGCACTTTCCTGAATCTCCAGTTTGTAAACGCCTGCCATTTCTGCTTTCTGAACTCGTCACTTGAGTTATACCATCTGTAGCCTATCTTTGGAGATTTGGTATTATTCAGCCATTTCTAGATAAATTGACTAAAATTGTCGCTTTAAAATTTGCGTTTTCAGTGATCGCAGCCCTGCGATCACTGAAACCCTTGGTTGATGCCGCTTTTAATGTATTGCTAAATACGTTAGAGAACGAAATTTGCAGAATTTGAGAGTTTAGGTGATTATCTATCTTGCAAGTGACAACTTCAGAAGAGAATTTCGCTATGTTTGAAAGATAGCGAAATTTATTCCTAAATTCTGATATTGTCCGAATCGCTGGTCTAATTCATCCCGCAAGGCATGTCCAGGTTAATCTTTCCAAGGAACTCTTACTATGGAACCTGAATTGAAACAAGTGGAGTATTCAGACAACTCCCCCACTAGTGTCGCTGAGCCTACGACTCCTGCCATTAACCTAGAAGATGCAGGTTCCTTAGCGACAGTCTCTCCTGAGCAAAACGAGCAATGGCGTCAAGTAGGCGAAAAAGCTTACACGATCTTGTCTGCGCTGCCAGAGTATCTAGGAGCGTTCTTCTCGGAATATCGCAAGCCTCTTATAACGGTGGGTTTAGTTTTCGGATCGATTGTTTCCGTGAAGCTAACCTTAGCCCTCCTGAGTGCAATTAACGATGTTCCCCTTCTGCAACCTACCTTTGAACTGATTGGGTTAGGATACACCGCCTGGTTTGTTTATCGCTATCTCCTGAAAGCTTCTAATCGTCAAGAACTGGGTCAAGAGTTCGACAAACTTAAGAACCAAGTTGTTGGTAACGAGTAGTCTTTCACCTCTAATATCTTCACCTCTGTGATATGAAGTGCTGAAAGGGACGCAAAAAGCGTCCCTTTCTTCGTTGCGCAACGACGCATTTGCGATACAAAATTTGGGTGAGCAATCCTCTAAACTTCGCGATCGCCTTCAAACACTTTAGCTAGGCGAATAAGAACCACGATTTAATCTAAATAGAAAATCTCCTATCCCTCTATGCCGCCCTTCATTGTCTCTCCTCGTCGTCCTCTCCTCGCTTGACCTTTGACCCAACTTCCTTCATATTCAGTGAATAGATATCTACCAATTTTTTATTTCTCTACCAGGAAAAGTAACGCTTTATCACGGTCAGGCACAGCAGAATCATAAATCGAGTCTGTAGTCATAATAATTTAGTATTCATTGTTAGGGCGAGTTATGCGACTGAGAGTTCTAGGAGCTATTGGGATCAGTGTGATGATGGCACTGCCTGCTCAAGCACAAGTTACAGAAGTGCAGGTAGGACGAGCGGTAGAAGCCCTTCGCCAAGCCTCAAAGCCAGATAAACCAACTCCCAATTTATATAGTGATTGGCAGGTTGAACCCGCTAACATCGGTCGGTGGTCAAGGCTATGCACAGGACGAGAAGTGACGCCGCTCCAGTTTCAAAATAGTCCTGCAACGGCGCGATCATTAGTGACATGCGTTGTCCGCGATGTGCTGAAGCAGGAATACAAGGCGAGCCGCAATAATGAATTGCTGGCAGTTCAGCGCTTAGCAGCGTGGTGGTTGACGGGTAATTCTAATCGATACAATAGCCCTGAAGCGTCGCCCTATGTCAAGAAGGTGAGTAGTGCTTACCAGTCCATAGGGCCGATCGCGGCTGTTCGCAGCCCAGAAACTCCTGCCAAGCCAACCAGTCCAGCCGCGCCCACAACTCCTGCCCAAGCGCCGAAGGTTACACCAGGAAAGCAGACAACGTTCTACGATCGCTACATGCAAGCGGGCTATGCTGCCACCCAGAAGAAGGACATGCAGACTGCCATGCTCTACTTCAAACGAGCCTTAGATGAGCGTCCCCAAGATACCTTTGCATCTCAAGCAATTCGGAACTTGGAGGCAGCTAGTAAGCCCAACCGAGCCACAAATCCTACCCCTGCCAAGACTGATCCTGTGAAACGCTAAACCCGCCGTGACTGCGTTTAGATTCTGTTGCCTTTCCACACTGACTATATTTTTGCCTGAGAGATTGATCTATGAATCCGTTCTTGAAATTTCTGGTCGCAGGCGCATTTCTAGCCTACAGTCCTTCTGCGCTAGCCGTAGAGTGGACTAAAATTACTGAGAATTCTGTTAACGATAAGTTCTTTGTCGATGTCAGTTCGATTCAGCGTAACGATCCGTATGTTTGGTACTGGGAGTATCGAGAGTTTCCAGGGCCTAACAATGCGCTGTTAGACACGACGGTAGAGCAGCCCATTTACGGAGCGGTTATGCGTTGGTCAGTCGATTGTACGAGTAAGACGCAGCGGCTGCGAAAGGTGAATGCCTACACCAAAAATCGGCAGTTGATCCAAAAGTTTGATTATGGGGATAGTGGCATGCTCAGCCAGCCTAAACGGGGAAGCAGCGCATTTACAGTAGTAAATTATGTCTGTAGCCCAGAAACGAACGCTGCTCAAGCTAAGCCAGCTCAACCTCAGTAAGCCTGTTTAAAACTCAACCTTTTTAGAAGAATGGGGAAGATGAACACTTCATCTTCCCCATTCTTCTTCTGCTTAACCACGATTGCGCTCTAACAGAAGCATCATCAACAAGCTGAGCAAAACTTGAGGTTCTTCATCATGGCCCAGTTGATCGACCTGCTGAATGGAGAACACTCTTGATAAGAACGTGGGCTTTTTAGAAAGCCGCATCACGGTTCTGCCATCCGGGCGATTCACTAAATAGGTTGGGTTAAAGAAATACCCAGTAAACATTCCAATCACAGGAACCTCTGCAAACAGGGTATCTACTACTTTGACCCAAGGATTTTCTTCTTGAATGGTAAAAGCGACGGTTCCGCCGTCTAAAACATCATAGTGAGTTCGCCAGAGCGATCGCATTCCTTGCCGTTTGACCGCACCCAAGGTTTTGCCGTTGGCATCTGAGAAGTGGTAGCAGGCGGAGAAGTCAATAATGCGATCGGCTTTGATCTCATAGACAAGAGTGCTACGCTGGCTGTCTGAAAAAACGTGAATGGCTTCTTTCAGTTTGAACAGTTTTTGGCGAACGTATAAAACAACGTTGCCTTGAGCATCTTTTACTGAAATCTGGGGGGCTAATGCCCAAAATTTGAATGTGAGTTCCAAGGGATACTGCATACTGTTGTGGAGTAAAGATCTGCATTCAGTAATTCCCAAGGTAGGAGATCTGGGAACAGCAGAAGATAGGGTAGATGATCGGTTCAAGTTCCTAAACAGGATTCATCAAACAGGCAATAAAAAAGACGCAGGTACTAAAAACCGCGTCCGTTTGTAAGATTGTGAACAAAAGCAGGATGCTATTCGTGTGAGACGGACAACATAACTTTGAAAACAAGTTAGTTATCGTAGGTACTTCGCCTCAGCTTCAAGCATTTTTAGCAAGTTCTCGTCCCCTCTAGCTCTTGCAGCTTCCATACGGCGCTGAAGATTTTTTTGAAGATTTTCGCGATGGATATTCGCAACTTCTGTAGAATTAAAACGATTTCTGTTCATTGTAAACATTCCTAAAGGTAAAGGTGTGCATGCTCTTAATTCAATACTAGCATTTTAGGATCAAACGGTAGTTTAAGCTACCAAAGTTTACAGTTAACCTTATTTTTACTTCGGAAATAAAATCTGATTGAAACGGCTAAGAACGAAGCTATATATGATTCTTACTCTTTTGACCGACTTTGGATTAAGCGATAGTTATGTGGGGGTTATGAAGGGCACGATCGCGGGCATCAACCCGGCACTTCATGTGATCGATCTGACTCATCAGATCCCGCCTCAAGATATTGCTATGGCACGATTTCAGTTGATGAGCGCCTATCCTTACTTTCCGTCGGGGACAGTGCATGTAGCGGTGGTTGATCCTGGGGTGGGCAGTTCGCGGCGATCCATCGCGATTCAGTGTGAGTCTGGATTTTTAGTTGGGGCGGACAATGGTTTGTTTAGCGGGGTGTTGAGTCAGACAAGCGCGATCGCGGCTGTGGAGTTGACGAATTCTAACTATTGGCGCACTTCCACTCCAAGCAACACATTTCATGGGCGGGATATTTTTGCTCCGGTGGGCGCTCATTTAGCAAGCGGAGTGGCGATCGAAGAATTGGGAGATGCGATCGCGATCGATACTCTAGTCCAGCTTCCAATTCCAGAGGTGGTTTCGACACCAATGGGAGTGCAAGGCGTGGTGCAAGCGATCGATCACTTTGGCAATCTGATTACAACGATTGAAGGACAGCACGTTCGCGATCGCAACTGGTCGGTTGAGTGTAATCTCAAGCGGTATCCCGGTCAGCAAACTTACGCAGATGCGGCTCCGGGAGAGATGATTGGACTAGTTGGCAGTCACGGCTGGGTTGAGATCGCCGTGAATCGGGGTCATGCTCAAGCTCAGTTAGGTCTAGTCGTAGGTAGTCCAGTCAGAGTTAGGTTCGCTTAGCGACGGATTTGACCAATGGTTCGAAGGCGGGAATGAGGTCAGCATAGCTAACGACCAGTGTGGGATACGATCGCTGGGTGTAGTCTTTGCCGACCGTCAGCGGAAAGGTTGGCTCTGATTCTAAAGAGTACCAAACTGCCCCCGCCGCTTGCACAATCACCCACACGGCGGCAATGTCCCAAATCTTTGGAGTGGCTTCGACGCTGCCGAGCGTGACGCCTGCCCCTACAGAGAGCAGATTGTAGGTGGCAACACCCAGAATGCGAATTTTGGCAGGAAACGGATTCTTGAGAATGCTGACGCTGCGAGCGCAGATGTTAAAGAATTCGTTGTTAGATAGGGTGGCTCGGCTTGCTTGAATCGGCGTGTTGTTGAGAAATGCACCCGACGGCATCTCTAAGTCTGACTTGCCTTGCCAGAAACCATGAAACGCTTGTTGGAGCGGCGGCAGGTAAACGTAGCCAAAGACGGGCGTGCCGCGATAGAGCAAGCCCAAGGAAATTCCCCAAAGGGGTAAGCCGCGGGCAAAGTTGGTGGTGCCGTCTATGGGATCGATGATCCAGCACCATTCGGTGTCGGGGAAAATGTGTTCGACTTCTTCACTCAAGACGCCATGATCGGGAAAGGCTTGTGCGATCGCATTCCGTAATTCTGCATCTGCCCACTGGTCGGATTGGGTGACTAAGCTACCGTCGTCCTTTTCGGATGCGATCGCGTGTCCAAAGTCTTGAAGGAGCTGAGCGCCGACACGCTGAGTGGTGGATTCGGCGAAGGATTTAACAGTCGTCCAAAAATCGGGCATGAAGGGGATGGAAGATGGGGGGTAAGCGATGATGAACCTCTGCAACGCTCGTGATCAGGAATAGCGGCTTGAGGTTCTGACATCAGTAATCATAGTGTATCGAGCCTCGTCGGTTTGTGGAGGATTGAGTGTGAAGGATTACGCTAGGTTGGTCGAGATTCAGCTTTCGAGCGTGAATTTCTGTGGGCTAGTTGAGGAAGGTAAACCTTTAATGACAAAGGTTGAAGGTTCAAGCGCGAAGGTTTGAACTTCAAGCGTGAATGTCTGGGCTTCAAGCGTGAAGGTTTGAGCTTCAGCGTTGAATGTTTAAGCTTCAGCGTTGAATGTTTAAGCTTCAAGCGTGAATGTCTAAGGTTCAACGTTGAATGTCTGAGGTTCAAGCGTGAAGGTTTGAACTTCAGCGTCGAATGTCTGAGCTTCAGCGTTGAATGTCTGAGCTTCAAGCGCGAATGTCTGAGGTTCAACGCTGAATGTCTAAGCATCATTGCTGAACCTTAATCCATAGCCGCGCTAGTTTGACGAGAGAGCAGGTGCAGGCGCAGATTTGGCAGGCTTACTCCGAAAGGCTTTGAATAAGTTGCCGAGTTGTTCTGAAATAGTTTTCAAACCGGGGGTTTTCTTGGCGGCTGTCTTGATGTAGTCATAGACCGTTAAGCTGCTGCTCATCGCTTCGCTGCCGACCGCTAGAAGAGTATCATCGACTTGCTCAGTCAGTTGAGTGAGCAGCATGAGGAGTTCGCTGAGGTCAGTGGCGAGTTGATAGTCGTTGGAAAACCCTTGCAGGTCAAAACTAGCCGGAAGAATGTTGGGATTGCTTTGAGCCGCTGAGAGACTGTTTTGCACAAAGGCAAGGCGTTTGTCGCCCATTTTGTAGAGACGTTGGCGATCGTCAGCACTGAGGGTAATGAGGAAGGGCATCTTTTGTTGAATCAGTGCGATCGCTTGCTTAATGGCTTGACGATCAGAGTCGCTCAGCGTGGTGTTGATGTCTGTGTAAGGCATGGGTAAATCTTTTAATCATGGATTATGAGATGCGTTGAGGGGGTTAGTGTAGAATTCCCGGCGGGCAAAGGGCAGGAACATTACGGCCACTTTCGAGTCCAACGGTAGAGAAGAGCAGGTATAAAATGAATCTTGCATTCGATTCTTTGCATGGCAGCCTGCTCTGAAGCAAAGTCCGAGCTAAGCAGGAAAAACCTGTCTCAACAAACGACAATCGTTTCCTTGCTCTCCTCAACAAACTTGAGGTAACCAATCTTCGAGAGAGTTGCTGGTGAAATGGCAGTGCATCGAATCAGAACTGCTAATACACGCCTTGATTTCTCTAGCTTTTGTCAGGAATGCTTAGAGTTGCTATTGATGTAATAGATTAAACCTCTGCGATCGCTAGACTACCCAAAGCAGCTTAATCAGCATAGTGCGGATCAAACATGAAAGATTCCAAAGAACTTTTTGACTACTGGCACGAACAAGTGCGGCTTAAAAACTTTGATCTCATTGGTGATTCACAGCCTGTGCCGACTCAGGACTTACGGCATAACTGTACAAATTACGACGAATTGCGGCATCTGCGTGAAGTGCTGCTACTAGATGAAGAAGAGAGAAGCAAAGTCATTGCCGTAATCAAATATCAATGTACGGCGCAAGTGTTGCAGCGCCGGGTCGGACTCCTACGGGAAAAGACAGACCAGCAAGAGGAAGCTTACCAAGACCTAGAGCAAAAGCAGTCTCGTTTTCTACAACTCCTTCGCGTTTTGCAGCAAAAACTACTCGGCAAAGATCAAGAACTTGCGAAGCTACAAAATCGCATCACTGGGCTAAAGACTGAAAATGAAGCCCTCAGAGCCGAAGCTGAAAACACTAAAGCTTATGCGGAATTGCTCCAAGAGCTTGAATCACTAAGAAAACAGTACGAGAGCGAGAAAAAGAAAAGAGAAGCACTCGGTCGAAATAATCAGCGTTTGGGAGGACAAGTCTCTCATGCCAAACGAAATAAACAGAAACTCGACGAAGCAAGAGCGGCTCTTGCAGAATGTCAACGGCAACTCACGAACCTAGCCCAAGACAATCAGCGTCTTCAGCACGAAAACCAATTGCTGCTTGCCAAACTAGAAGAGGTTCAGCAATTTCTTAAACAGAACAGTCATGAGAGCCGCAACCATGAAACTTCATGAACTGAAAACTCAAGTGTTTGAGTTGGCTGAGGTAGAAACAACTCAACAACTCAAGGCGAAATGTGCAGCCCTGCGATCGCTAGATATGCGCTACACAGCTTCTTGGGAAAAGGCGCTAACCGTTCTCAAACCCTCTGACTCTGAGTTTCAAGCTTGGCTCGACAACCCTCCCGAAGAGTACCGCGAAGTGTTTGCTGAGATTGACACAACGGCTAAACAGTTTGATCAAGTGTTGACTCAGGCGCGGCAATTAGGACAAGACATCAACGCGATCGCGGAGAGTCTTGAAGAATCTGTTGCTGACTTAGAAGCCGAAGCAGAACAGTTGCAGCAAGAAATAGAGGTCGGTCGCCGAGTTGCTAAGCAAGCGGAGCGAAACTAGAGGACAAAATCCGCCTCTTTAACAGTCCGTACTGCTTCGATCAAAATGACGTTAGGAGATGCAGTCCGCTTGCAGCACAATCACACTTTCACTTTCAAATGCTGAGCAGTCCTTGATTCGCGTTGTCAATGCAGGGACTTTTCCTTGCTGCAAACTTGTTAACGCCTGATCAAAAGCTGGCTGAAAACTTTGAAGCCATGTCTTGTCCGTCAAATACTGAGGCATAAACGCCGCGCGATCGAGCAACCAAAAATCAACGCCATACTTGCGGATCACTTGCTGCACGGAGGCTAAGTTTTGGCTGTACTGAGCCTGAATTAACTCAATGCTGCGCTGACGAATTTGGCGATAGTAGCCGAGATGAAACGGAAGCGCATATTCTTTCCCAACCAAAACAGGTCGTTGAGCAAACGTTGGAATATTGTTTGCCTCATCCGAGAGCGTTGCAATCAGGCTATCTTGAGGCTGTTGCTGTAGAAACTCGTAGAGTGCCGCCTCGCCTGACACACGATAGTTCGTCGCTGGAAAATTTCGCGTCACCGTCGGAAACAGAAAGAAGACTGCCCCAACAGCGATCGTCAACGTGAGTTTCCAGACCACCGATTTCCAGCGACCAGACCTCGCGAGTTCTGCACACGCGAGCAGCATTGCATCTAGCAAGACGGTCAGCACAATGCCCGATGCGATCGCTAAAACAATGCGCCACGTATGAGTCGTGTATCGAGTTGGAAAAAATAGCCTCAGCAACAAGGCATGAGCCGCTAAAAACAGTCCCAAAGAAACTAGCGCCGTTTGAGCGAGAACGACGACTTCACCTTTAAGCTGTTTGACCAATGGAAAACGTGACGATCGCGACACGATCGGTAACGCTAACCCAACCCAGATCAGCGGCGGCAACAGTGGCGGTAAGATGCCGCTATGTTGTCCGGTCAGCCAGAACCTCCAGGGGTTGGGATCAAAATAAGGATGTCGTCCACCCGGATAAAGTTCTGGCATCGTCAACGCTTCAGCCTTAGTTACAAGCGGAGCAAACTCAGAGGAAGAAACCGCATAGGGCAGGAGTGCCAAACACGCCAATCCTGCTGCCACTCCAAACCGTAGAATGTGTCCCGGCTGAAACCGAGGTCGCCAACGTTGCCAGTTCCACAACCGCAGAAACAAAACTGCGATCGTAATGAACACCAACGGCGGATAAATGAAAGCTTGCAGCGCGATCGTGATCATCACACCCAGCCGGACACGGCGCAGCAAATAATATAAAAACGCCAGAAACAGCGGATACACAAACGATCTCGGAGTCGAAGAACTCAAATCATCTCTAAACCACAAACTTTGATTCAGCAACACCATTGCCATAAAGCCAGAGGCAGGCACTGGAAACAGTTGCAAACAGACGCTAAATCCGTAAAGCGTCGTTAGTACGCCCAATATCATGGGCAGAAGCTTACTCAACAAAAGTGGTTGAATGCCGAGAGTTGCCACGAGATGGTAAATTGCCGCATATCCGCTAGGCGTAATCGATTTAAAGTAGTCGGTAATTAAATCCTGCGGAAATAAGGCTGGATTGACAAATTGCTGCATCCAAAACACATACTCTCGGGCATCGTCTTGAACAACATAGTCAGCTCTAAACGCTTTTTGAAGTCCTAAACTGCCGTAATAGATAGCAAATCCGAAGCTTAGAGCTAGCCAAACTGCGGTTCCATCGGAGTTGCGCTTTGCGCTAATCGCGATAGACGTGTCGCGACGAGAGGTCTGATCAATCGGCGTGGTTAAAAGGCGACGCAGACGCAAAAATGGCATGACTCGTTCGGTAAGATTTCAGTCTGTCCTAGTCAGCATCGTTTTGGATGACTGCCGCGATCGCATCTTTTGCATTCGCGCGAAACTCTTGCACGCTGACTCGACTCAGCAACCAAACCGCTAAAACCATACAGCACGCCTGCAACGTAAACACTAATCCATACGCAATGACAAGATTAGGGGACAGCCGTTTACCTACATCAAGCGCGGCTCCACCGATCACAGTAGACAGTCCTTTCGCCAACGCTTGAGATAATCCCCACGCGCCGATAAATGTCCCTGCCGTTTCTGCCGCCGTGAAGTCGAGCATTAACGTCAGCGCTCCAGTGGTGGTTACACCAGAGGCTAAACCAAAAATCAAAAGCGCTAACTGCAATGCTTTAGGATTTGCCGTGAATCCCGCGAGAATCACCCAAATCAGAGAGGCGGCGGTTAGCAAACAGCCCCACTTTGCCGTTCGGCGTTTGCCGATTCGTGGACTCATCAGAAAGCCTGCAATCATAATCCCAATCACCGTTCCAGTCCCCCAGAACGCATTTAGGCTCGCGGTTGCACCAATCGGCATTTTAAACACATCGCCGCCATAGGTTTCCAACACCGGATCTTGCATAAACAAGCCCAGCGTCATGGCGACTAGAAACGTAAAAAATAGCTGAGTTTGACGACTAGCGGTTAGAATTCGCCACGCTCGCCCCAACGAAAGCTTACCCTCGGTATTGATCACCGATCGCGAAGCAAACCGTGAATACTTGCGCTCAACGCCCCAGGTAGCGATCCAAGCCAGACCCAAGACGATTAGCGGCACAATGATAAACAATCGATTCACCGCCGCCTGAATGGCTTCGATCGAGGCATCAATCGAAAGCCTTTTCAGCAAAACGCCAATAATAATCGCCCCAATAATTGTCCCGCCAATTAGCATCGACCAATCGATCGCGATAACCTTCGAGCGATCCTCTTCTTCGGTCACATCCACCAACAGTGTTGCAAACGGCGTGGAGCAAGCACTGACGGCAATTCCGTATAGCCCGAACATCAGCGCGAGAAAGCCTAACCAACTATAGGTTTGAATCGTCCAGCCCGTTGCTTGCAAACTCGCTCCCGCTTGCCACATCACCTGAACCGTGAGATAGGCCAAAATCGCCAAACTCGCGGCTCCAATCAAAACATAGTTCGTCCGGTGCATTCCCCAAAGCGGCTTTGAGTCGGAGAGTTGACCAAACACAATCCGAGCTGGGGCCACAAACAGCGTTAATGCCAAAATCACCGTGGCGATCGTCGCGGGCACTCCCAATTCTCGAATCAACACGCGATTGAGCACGCCAAACACCAGCACCGACATCATGCCAAGTCCCATCTGAAAGAGACCCAACCGAACCATGGTGAGGATACTCAATCGAGGCAGCCTGACGCTGTTCCCGCCTAGGGATGAATCTGAAAAATCATTGGTTTCCATGGCGATCAAAGCCTTCTAAGAATGATTCTAGATAAGTCTTAATTGTGCATTTCTCTAAGCTATCAGGTTGAAGAGGCATTGTTCGCGTCGGCTCAACAAAAGCATAGCTTCAGCCTTGCGATAGTGAGTTCTTTAGGAGCGATTGTTACACTATGTAAAGAAGATGTGTAAAGAAAGTTTTACAAAGGAACCTATGGAAACCACAACTCAAACTCTCACCTTGGGTACGACGGATATCGTCGTGCCCCCGATTGCCATTGGCACATGGGCTTGGGGCGATTCATTATTTTGGAGCTACGGCAAAGAGTACAGTGAACCACAACTGAGAGAAGCCTTTGAAGCCGCGATCGCGGCTGGCGTCAATTTCTTCGATACAGCAGAAATTTATGGGTTAGGCAAATCGGAACAGTTTTTGGGCCAGTTTATGAAACAGACTGGGCAACCCGTTTCTATTGCCACCAAATACATGCCGTTGCCGTGGCGATTCTCAGCGCAATCGGTGCATGACGCCATTACAAACAGCCTCAGCCGCTTACAAGTCGATCACATCGCGCTCTATCAGGTTCACATGCCGTTCGATTTCTTCATGGGCAAGAAAGCTTTGATGGACGCGTTAGCAGACGAAGTGAAACGCGGTCGGATTGGCGCGATCGGCGTCAGCAATTATTCTGCAAGTCAAATGCGCGAAGCTCAGGGCTACCTTGCCGCAAAAGGTGTACCTCTGGCCGTGAATCAAGTGCGCTATGCCTTAATCAATCGCGAGATCGAGACCAACGGAATTTTAGAGACTGCGCGCGAGTTGAACGTCACCATTTTGGCGTATAGTCCGTTGGCACAAGGGCTGTTGACCGGAAAATACACGCCGGATAACGCCAACCAAGTCACAGGCGCTCGCAAACTTGACCCCAAATTTAGCCAACATGGGTTAGAGCGGCTCGCTCCAATCGTACAGAAATTACAGCAGATTGGTGAAACCCACGATCGCACGTCTGCCCAAGTTGCGCTGAATTGGCTGATTGCTCAAGGGAATGTGATTCCGCTTCCGGGTGCTAAAAATGCAGAGCAGGCACGGCAAAATGCGGGGGCAATGGGCTGGTCGATGAGCGATGACGAATGGACGCAACTCGATGTGTTGACGCGATCGTACCGATAGGAATTAAGTTAAGACCGGGATTTGCCCTCACCCTAGCCCTCTCCCTAGGGAGAGGGAACTAAAGCGCTTACTCTCTTTTCCTTGAAAGAGAAGAGTTGGGATGAGGGCAACTTTACTGATGATGAGCAACGAAATAGGCTTGCTAAACATGAACAAGACTAGAGGGCTCTGACGCGACTTCGGATGAGGTTAGCGGGTCGTAGCCGAGTTGCTGCGAAATTCGTTCTCGTGCGATCGCTCGGTACTCCAAAAAATGTTCACCTGTTGCGCACAAGCCAAGGTACACATTCAAAAATTGCGGTTTTTGAGTCAAAATCACCCACAACTGTCGCCAAAACTGCTTGCGAATTCCAGGGCGACGAATGCCTTGCAGCCAAAGCAATTGGCTCATTAGCCTCAGTCCTTTACCGGGGGGAAAGTGCATATTCTGCTGGAGCCTGGGATTGGGGGTGATTTCTAGGCAATGCTGAAAACAGCGTTTCAGATAGTTGGCAGGTTCGTACATCGTCCAAAGTGCGGTGAGATATTCCTTGGCAATATCACCGATGGGACGGGTCGGGGTAAAGTTCATGAGCGTATTTTGATCCCCCACTTCCAACGCTCCGTGGATCGTTTGAAAGAGGCGTTGTTCCTGATCTAGACGAGTCCACAATGCGGTATTAGGCAAAGCTTGCAACACCCCTAGCATCGGCTGTGGAATGCTTGTTTCTTCAACAAAGGCTTGAATGCGATCGCCCGCGCCGTCTCGCTCACCATCAAACCCAATAATAAACCCAGCATAAATCAGCAGTCCTGCTTTAGTGATGGTGTTACATGCCTCTGCAAGAGAGTGGCGCGTGTTCTGATATTTGTGGGTCACTTCCAAACTGTCTTGATCGGGCGTTTCAATACCGAGGAAAACACCATAAAATCCTGCCTGTGCCATCAGATCCAACATCTCAGCGTCTTCAGCGAGATTAACTGAGGCTTCGGTGAGAAACGTGAAGGGGTAGTTGTGCGATCGCATCCACGGAATTAGCTCTCGCAAAAATCGTTTGACGTTACGCTGGTTGCCAATAAAGTTATCATCAACGATTAACACAGAGCCACGCCACCCCAAATCGTAAAGAGTTTGGAGTTCCGCTAACGCCTGCTCCGGGTTTTTCGTGCGAGGTTTGCGACCGTAGAGCGTGATGATGTCACAAAATTCACAGTTAAACGGGCAGCCACGCGAAAACTGAATTGCCATCATCAGATATTCATTGATGTTAAGCAAGTCAAATCGGGGCATGGGGCTAAGCGTAACATCGGGCTTTTCGCTGGCTCGAAATATTTTAGGTGATGGCTCTGAGGGTGATGGTTCTAGTACAGATTCTTGAGCGTGAGATTCGGCTTGCAGCGCTTCTAAAAACATTGGCACTGTCAGTTCGCCTTCATCCAAGATCAAATACTGTGCGCCCGATGCGATCGCGTCTTGCGGAATCGAGGTGGGATACGGGCCGCCTACCGCAACTTTCTTGCCCGCTTGCACCGCTTTGCGGATTAGATGATGAAAATCATCTCGTTGCGCCAGCATAGCGGAGAGAATGACCAAATCACACCAATCCCAGTCGGCATCGGTTTCGGGATTAACGTTGCGATCGTAAAAGCGAATCTCCCAATCTTGGGGCAACAGTGCGGCGACGGTAATGATCCCTAATGGCGGAATGAACGCCTTTAGGTTCGCCATTTCCATAAAGCGATCGTAAGACCAAAACGTTTGAGGAAAGCAGGGGTAGAGTAACAGTGCCTTCATATTCTGTCCTTGTAAGTGAAATGGACACGAATTGAGATTCACCTTCTGTTATGTCTATGTTGCGGCTTAGCGATTCATCTTTTGATTCGTCTTCGCAATGATGGGTCTGTTGTAGATTTAGCGCTACCGGGATTTGGATCAAGCCGCAAACCATTGCGATATCTGCCAAAAACGACGTTTTGGCAGATGTCTACCTAAAACGCTGTTTTGAGGGAAACGATGACTACCTTGAGTCGCCGTAGACGTGTTTCCATCCAAACACAAAATAGAATTTGAAGTAGCGTTTGGTAATTTAACGAAAAGGTTTGCAATGATATGTTACTGACCGAACCGGAGTTTGCCTTGAGAACAATACCCCTATAACGCCCTCAAGACGTAGCTCTGAGTTATCTCAAAGTTTCTGGAGGTGCGACGCTGAGGGTCACATTTGCAGAGCGGGATTGGTTACTCTGAGATTTAGCATTTGGAGTCGTCACCCGTGGCGAATTTAAATCGATCGCGTTAGGCAGAGGAGCGGGAGCAGGCTGATGAGAAAGCCATGCTATCCCCCCCGCCAGCAGGGCAGCATACCCCACATAAAGATGTGCTGGACGAAGAGCAAGATGACCGAAACTAATGGGAGAAGAAGACTTAGTTTGAGGATGATACCAAGACGGCAAGATTGCTTTTACCGGATCGGGAGTAGGCACAGTGTCTAATAATTGCTCAGCGTTGAGATTCAGAGCTTTTGCGATGCGACGAATGAAACCACGCAGATAAATGTCTTCCGGCAAATGAGCGCCGTGTCCTGACTCGATCGATTGGAGTTGATGCAATGGCACAAGCGTCTTGCTACGCAATTCTTCAAGTGACATCAGTTGTGCTTCTCGTGCAGTACGAATTCGATCGCCTAAATGATTTAATCCGACTTGCCGTTGCTGTTCTTCGAGATCAATTCGATGAGATGGATTGGCTCGTTTGCGCCAGCCTGGAACAAGATTCAGCAGATCAGGATCAGAGTCATCTGAAGACTCAATTCTAGGTTTCTGAACCTGAACTGGTGCTTGAGGCTTGACCTCTGCTAAAGGTGCTTCTACTGTGTCTAGCTGCTGAACCACTTGCCGCAAGGCTAAGCGAATCGCTTCCCGTCCTACGCTTTTTAACAAAAACTGAACGCTGGCGGCTTCATTTTGGGCTTCTTCTAACCGCGCCATCGCGCCTCGAAACACATCACTCTGGTATAGCTCTGCTTCAACTTGACTTAGCAGTTGCTTAAATCCCTCTATTGGCAGTTCGGCTGTGTCGGTATTGCTTGGAACTCCAAAACAGAAGGCGGTATCTTGTGCCAACATCTCCCCATCCTCAAAAAATATAATCTACTCAACGCTGATCTCCCGTACTCCGGCGGCCGTAGTTAGGCTCGGTTACGAGGAGATACAGAATCCAAATTCTCTTACGTTCTTTTTTCGCTAGATTGTTCGGTCTTCAGGATGGGTTTGAAAAGTTCGGGTAAGTTTTTAACAAATTCCAGTATTACGTAGATAATTGGTTAGCTTTTTGTGCCCAATACACATCATTATCAGTAATTCCACCTGAATCGTGGGTGGTGAGATCAATAGTGAGACGGTTGTAGACATTGAACCATTCGGGATGATGCCCCATCGATTCTGACACCAATGCCAAGCTAGACATAAAGCCAAACGCTTCAACAAATGAGGCAAATTTGAATTCTTTGTGCAATTTGCCGTCTTTAACCGTCCAACCGTCGAGTTGCGCGAGGTGAGCCTCTAGGTCTGAGGGAGAGAGTTTTGGAAGAGTCATAGCTGGAGAGAGGGGGTCAACGGCAGGGGTAAAAATAGCTACACGGCATCAAGTACTCAGGGCGGCAGGTTTGACAGAGAGTTCAGTACGATTAGTACCGATCGCAACTTCATAGGAAACGCCAGGTTGGGGTTCTACCACTTGTGTCGTTGGGTGATGTTGCGCTAATTTCTCTCGAAATTTATTCGGTGAGCCGATCGTGTTTAGCACTGACACTAACATTCCCTCGAACGTGATATCGCCTCCGGCAGCAGTCGGGATCATCACTTGAGGGTGGACAGCTTGCGCGAGTTTCAGCCCGTTCTGATTGCCTTTGATGATAGAACCAACTAATGGTAGTGCCAGATCGATTTGAGGTGTGATCACGACATCAATCGGTGCAAATTCCTTCAGCCTAGAGTCATGGAATCCGTGAGGTTCATAATAAAGCTTCATTCCCGTGTCTAATGCTGTGAATAGATAGCCATTCTCTTTGGTTGTCGGACCGACCAGAGAACCGACGGTCGCTAAGATTTGAACCTGGTCTGCTAGGGTGAAGGTTTCACCATGAGCAAGGGCAGTGACCTGATCAAATCCGAGGGATAAAGCAACCTTAGCGGCACTAGGCGACGCTACTACGGGAATTGACTTATCTAACTGTTTCAACGTTTCGGGATGAGCGTGATCTTCGATGCCTTGAGACAACAGAATCAGATCGAGGTTCTCTGGAATGGGGCGATCGCGCGATCGCGAACCGCGAAACAGCCAGGTTAGATTCGCAAATATCAAGTCACCAACCAGCCACGGATCAAGCAATATTCGCTTCCCCGCAAGCTCGATTAGCCAAGAATTATTGTCTAACCACGTTAAATACATTATCGAAATCCCTAACCTGAATGCCCATCTCAAGCTTAAAAGATTGGCTACAAATTTACCTCAAAAGTTTCTCCCATCGTTGTCACCTGGTCGCCGTTGCCTAATTTTCGGCCGCGCTGGGTTTCAATTTTGCCATTTACCCGCACTTCTCCGTCTTGAATCAGGAACTTTGCCTGTCCTCCAGTCTGAGCAATGCCAACTAATTTAAGAAATTGGTCGAGCTTAATTGTCTCTTCGCCATTCATATTGACTTGAACCTAGCCTTTGAACTTTACTCTATCGCGATTTGACAACTCCCCGTAACAAGGGAATTCATAAGGCCAGCCGGTTGAGCGTTATAAATCGCACCAACCCCACCGCCCGGCACCTAATACTTAAATAATTAGAGATTTTATTGACCTCGCTACCTCAGGGGTTTTACGGTAGCTAGAGATAGAGTGTGTTCAGATCATTTCTTTCCGTTTGACCTTGGGTTATCAGTTCCCCAGCTAATTTTACGGAGCAACCAGTTCATGCTAGACGCCTCCTCTAGCGAGAATGCATCTCTCGCGAATCGATCTCCATCTGTGCCCTTAGAAACCGACGCGACCTCTCATCATCCTCATGAGGTTGAGCTTGATCTTGATACAAGAGAACCTTCCTCGCGTTTTAATGCTGATCGAGACGAACAGCCTATAAAGAGCGACCGCTTCTCGGTGTCACGTCACGTGGCTCACCCAGACTCACTTCCTGCGATCGGGGATGACGATCTTTCAGCGCTTACGTTTCTGTTTGACCGATACGAGATGTCGGAAGTTGAAGCCGATCTCGATCGCGCTCTAGCGAAGCTAACCCCCGAACCTTACTGGGAAGATGAAGAACTGGAGGTCGTGCATCACGATTAGGCAGCACCAACCGCGTTGATGGCAGCTTCGAGCGCGATCGCAACATGCGTCCAATGCGTTCCTCCCTGGCAAAACACCGTGTAGGGTTCTCGCAAGGGGCCATCTGCCGAAAATTCTGAGGTGCTGCCATCGATAAATGTGCCGCCTGCCATCACCAATTCGCTTTCATACCCCGGCATTCCTGATGGAACCGGGTCCAAGTAAGACCCGATTGGGGAATGCTGTTGAATTGCGCGGCAGAACGCAATCACTTTTTCGGGCGATCCTAGTTTTATGGCTTGAATCACATCCCGACGCGCTGTCAAGGGAGCGGGATTCACCGGATAGCCTAACTGGTCAAACACATATGCCGTCAAATGATTGCCTTTTTTCGCTTCCCCCACCATCTGCGGCGCGAGAAACAAGCCCTGAAACAACAAGCGATTTTGATCAAACGTCGCTCCGCCAGAACTACCCACTCCAGGAGCCGTTAATCGACATGCTGCCAGTTCGACCAAATCCGCGCGGCCTGCAATGTATCCTCCTGCCGCTACGATCGTGCCTCCCGGATTTTTGATCAGCGACCCTGCCATCAAATCGGCTCCGACGGCAGTCGGTTCCCGCTCATTCACAAACTCGCCGTAGCAATTATCCACAAAGCAAATAGTGTTCGGATTTTGCTGTTTGACGTAGAACACAATCTTTTCAATGTCGTCAATCGATAGGCTGGGTCTCCAAGAGTAGCCGCACGAGCGCTGAATCGTCACCATGCCGGTGTGGGGCTGGATTGCAGACCTTAACGCTTGCCAATCGATAGCTCCTTCTGACGTAAGTTCTAACTGTCGATAAGAAATTCCGAAGTCCTTTAAGGAGCCTTGAGCCTCACCCCGGATACCAATCACCTCTTCAAGGGTGTCGTAAGGCGCACCAGCAACGGAAAGTAGCTCATCGCCAGGGCGCAAAACCCCATAGAGGGCCGCCGCGATCGCGTGAGTCCCCGACACAAACTGAACCCGGACGATCGCGGATTCTGCGCCAGCGATTTCGGCGAAGACCCGATCCAATACTTCACGCCCCAAATCATCGTGCCCGTAGCCTGTAACCCCTGAAAAATGGTGTACTCCAACCCGATGGCTGTGATAGGCACTCAGCACTCGACGGAGGTTTTTCTTGACTTGAGCATCAATATTTGAGAACGTCTCGGAGAGGGATTGTTCTGCCTGTTGTACTAGCGTTGAGCCGTCCATCCTGCCTCTTTTAATTATTCACAAACGTTAAAAAACGTTTACAGTAGAGATTGCGAACCATTTTGCCCCGTTTGGAATCCTGTCCAGCGCGATCAATGAATTGAGACAGCGTTGAACTTTAGGAGCAACCGGATAAGGAGAATCATTATAGTACTCTCCCCGTCCGCTCGTCTTTAACTACTGGGCAGAGGTCGCACCAACTAGGACACTATCGTTCGAGACTTTTTCATGACTGTTGCAACTCAAAAAACTCAGCTTAGTTTTGATTGGGCTACCTTCCTCTTTATGGTGGCGGTTCATGTAGGCGCGCTGTTTGCGCTGCTACCCAGCAATTTCAGTTGGTCAGCCGTTGGCTTAGCGGCAGTTCTGTACTGGGTGACAGGCGGACTGGGAATTACCCTGGGCTGGCACAGAATGGTGACTCACCGCAGTTTCCAGACGCCCAAGTGGTTAGAGTATCTACTTGTGTTCTTTGGAACGTTAGCGGTGCAAGGCGGGCCTATCTGGTGGGTGGGGTTACATCGCCATCACCACTTACACTCTGATGAAGATGTCGATCATCACGATTCTAAGAAGGGATTCTGGTGGAGCCACATGGATTGGATGATTCACGATGTCCCTGCTGTTCAAGAAATTCCGAAGTTCACAAAGGACATTGCAGACGACCCAGTTTACAAGTTTTTGGATGATTACTTCTTGCTGATTCAAGTAGCGCTTGGAGTTGTGCTGTACTTAATCGGCGGCTGGTCATTCGTCGTGTGGGGCGTGTTTGCACGTTTGGTGCTGGTTTACCACTGCACCTGGTTGGTGAACAGTGCAACGCACAGATTCGGCTACCGTACCTATGACTCAGGCGATAATTCCACCAATTGCTGGTGGGTGGCGCTGTTAACCTATGGAGAAGGATGGCACAACAATCACCACGCTTATCAATACTCTGCTCGTCACGGCATGAAGTGGTGGGAATTTGATATGACCTGGATGACGATTCGGCTGTTGCAGGCGCTAGGCTTGGCAACCAAGGTGAAGTTAGTTGAGAACACGGAAACGCCATCATAACGGATGACCTGTTCTTAACGGTTTAATTGAGTTGGGTTGCGGCGATGCTGTAACCCAATTTTTTTCGGTTGCGATCGCGATTGAGTGTCGCAACTTGTTCCTACTGATCTACTTCCTACTGATCTACCCCTGTCCCATGCCTTGAATAATATGCTTCATTGTTGTGAAGGACTCTAACCCGATCAATCCTCTGCGATGACCTTTCTGATTTGACATGCCGAGAAAAATGGCATCCCCTCGCTTCGGGTTGCGATAGAACCGGGGCGACGCATTAATGTAGGTCGAAGCACTGTAGACTCCCAGCGCAAACCGCCGGCTTTCTTGGTAAGACTCTGTGACAAGACAATCGGCATGACCGCTGCTGTGCTGATTAATCCAATCGATCGCTTCTCCCATTCCATCCATCGCCTTAAAGCTAATCACGCGATCAAGATACGCTTGCGACCACTCTGATTCTTCAGCCAAGATTAGGTCTGGAAACTCCTCGACAAGTTCTGCATCGCCGCGAAGCTGAAACCCCTTTTCTCTCAAGCTATTCCATAACATCGTCACCGACGACGGATTTTGCCGCCGATGAATCAAGACTTTCTCGATCGCATTCACTGGGTCAGGCTCACTCTGGTGGCTGTCTAGAATCATCCATCGCGCCATGTCCAAACTGCCCGATGACGACCAATATAGATAGCAATTCCCCATGGTTGATCGCAGGACTGGAGCAGTCGCTTGACGAACCACCTGCTGGACTAAACCAGGTCTGCCATAGGGAATCACTAAGTTCAAGTAGCGATCTTGAGTGACTAATTCTCGAATCGAAGTGCCTTGTTCAGCGGGTAGAAGTTGCAAACTTGCGGTTGGGATGCCTGAATCTTCCAACGCACCCCTCAAGGCTTGAGCAATCACACTATTAGAATGACTCGCTTCACTACCGCCCTTGAGAATGAGACAGTTGCCAGTCTTGATACACAAGCCCGCTGCGATCGCACCGAGTTCGGGGAACGCCTCATAGATGAGAGCAATCACACCCAGAGGCATTAACTGCGAATAGGTCTGACACTGATCAACCTGAAAATTTCCAGTCATCACCCGACCGATGGGATCGGGTAGCTCACTCAAGCGCTCTAGAATTTGAACCGCCGTCTGTAACCGCTCTGGAGTCAGCTTTAGCCAGTCCAGCAACAGGTCTGGAACCGCCATTTCGCGGCTAATTTCCAGGTCTAATGTATTCGCCTCTAAAATTTCATTCTGTTGGCTCTTCAGAGCATGCGCCATGGTTTGAACGGCATGGCTGCGGGTGAGTCCGCTAATATTTGTGACGTCCCATGACACAGCATAGGCCTCTCGCAAGGCTGCCAATGGGTCAATCGCTCCCTCCAAAGATGCTTCAGTCATCGGGCTACCGTCGATAAGCTAACCAAACCATAAGCGCAGGCAAAATCGCCAGCACTAACGCCACAATCGCCCACAAGATTATATGCGCTCCAGAGGGAGAATGGAGGGCTACGGGTAGCCAAATGCTCAGCAGCACCAGTAATATCCCTAATGCCAAGGGCAAATAGCTATCTCCTAAGCCGGGATGAACGACGTTCCATTGCTGCCCTGTCCAGCGCCACGATCGCTTGTAAGGATAGGTCGTAGACAACTGTTCAATCACATAGCCGTTGTCTTCGACAACAAAAATTTGCTGACAGCGAGTGCAGCCAAAGGCTTCAGTTAACGTAATCGGAGTCAAGCGTCCTCGACGCCGACAGGGACAAGGATAATCGGTGTTAAATTCGATTTTGTTCGGCTTTTGTGTCTGCACGAGTAATACAGAAACCAGAGTTTCTTAAAGGGATTGAGCTAAAGTTGCGATGGGTTTCGTCAAGCTCTGCGAGGGAGTGCAGAGCAACGTCTAGAGGAGCGCAGTAACTTCTATAACACGGTCTTTCTACAACACGGTTCAAACTGGCTAAATGACACTAGAGGTTAAAGGACGCTACTCGCTATGATGAAAATCTTATCACTCTCGCTTCGATGACTGACCCTGCCTTAAGATTCACTTGAGATTGTGAGCGCAGTTTGTTTCGTTCAATTCCTAATCTAATTCTTAATTCATGGCTAAGCAATCAAAACCGTCAGAACGCAAAGTTTGGTCTGAGTTTGGAGACTCGCCAGCCACAGAACGGGCTGTACCAGATTTGCCGCCGTCTCAGCAGGAGGTGAGAATTCAAGTGTCGCGCAAAGGGCGAGGCGGGAAAACGGTGACGGTGATCACAGGGTTTCAGCACAAGCTAGAGACGCTAACCAATCTGGCGAAGACGCTAAAAGCGCAGTGCGGCACAGGTGGCACCGCGAAGGAGACCACGATCGAGATTCAGGGCGACCACGCTCAAAAGCTGTTGCAAATCTTAGTTGGATTGGGCTACAAGGCCAAAGTTAGCGGGGGCAAGTAATGGTTATTACGATTTTTCTAGCTGCGAGTTGATTTAAGAGTTGTGTAACAAATTATCTCTGATTCTCGTTTCGATGCGAGAGTACTCAGTAGTTTCAGGGATAACTTCACCGTTGGGGTGGTTCACGATGCAGCTTTTTCGACAATTTTTTCGAGTGTTTGAAGCGCTGGCGCGGCAGGTAGTCAGGCCAAATTCTTTAAAACAGACGGGCTTGGGTTTCATTTTTGTAGTCACCGTAATTGGCGTTTTTTCTGTCAAATCGACCACGGCCCAAGTTCGGTTTACGGACATTCAAACTCACTGGGCGCAACCTTGTATCGAAGCCTTGGCCCAAAGAGAAATCATTGGTGGATTTCCAGATGGACGGTTTCGCCCAGATGAAACAGTGACCCGATCGCAGTTCGCCGCGATTGCCGTCAAGGCATTTCCGACAATCATCAGTTCCCCTTCCCGTCCAGCGATCGCCTTTAAAGATGTCCCTTCAAACCATTGGGCAGCCGAGGCCATTCAAAAGGCTTACCGCGCCAACTTCTTCTCTGGATTTGGGGATCAAACGTTTCAACCAGATCTCAAAATCATTCGGGCGCAAGCTCTGACCGCTTTAGCTAGTGGCTTAAAGGCGGCACCGTCGCAGTCTGTGGATCTATTCAAAACGTATAGCGATGCGGGGGCGATCCCAAACTATGCAGCGGGAGCGATCGCATCGGCCACGCAAAAAGGATTAGTCGTCAATTATCCCAACGCTCAACGATTAGAACCGACCAAACCCGCTAGTCGCGGAGAAGTTGCTGCGCTGGTATGTCGTGCCCTACCAGAAACCGCCGGATTAGTCTCTTCAAAATATCTTCCCTCCACGGTTGCAAAACGTGAGATTCGTGGCGTTTGGCTCACTAATATTGACAGCGATGTCTTATTCGATGCGACTAAGCTTAGCAATGCTGTCACTGAACTGTCTCGCTTAAACTTCAATACGCTCTACCCTGTCGTCTGGAATTGGGGCTACACGCTTTATCCCAGCCAAATTATGAAGCGAGATCTGGGGTTTGACGTTGACCCAAGAGCGATCGCGGCAGGACTACGATCGCGAGACATGCTGAAGCAAATTATCACTGAAGGACATCAAAAGGGACTAGCGGTGATCCCGTGGTTTGAATTTGGCTTTTTTGCTCCCAAAGATTCTGAACTCGCTCAAAAGCACAAAGATTGGTGGACAACGAAGCAGGATGGCTCAGTAGACGGTGATCCCCGAGGATTGGACGGTCGCCAAATTCCGATCTGGTTTAACCCATTGAAGCCGGAAGTCCAAAAGTTTATGGTGGATTTAGTTACGGAAGTTGTGACCAACTATGACGTAGATGGCATCCAATTCGATGATCATTTTGGCTTGCCTGTGGAGTTTGGCTACGACGCTTACACGGTGAAGCTTTATCAGCAGGAACACAACGGAAAGTCGCCGCCAAGATACGATACGGCTCGCTGCGATCGAGCGGGCATGAAAGATTCGTGCCCAGAATTTTTGGCAAAAGATCCCCAGTGGGCAGAATGGTTACGTTGGCGATCAAATAAGATCGAACAAGTCTTGAAGCAAGTTTTTCAAGCCGTTAAAGCCCGTAAAAGTAACGTAATCATTGGGTTGTCTCCCTTAGATCTGCCCTACGCCTATGAACGTGCAATGGTGGATTGGCATAAATGGCAGCAGGATGGACTGATCGAAGAGCTAATTCCACAAATTTATTTTCAAGGGCAAAAATTTGTCGATCGCATCGAGCCTGCAACGCATCCAGAACTGAAACAAGCCCGCGATCTCATTCCCACGGCGATTGGGATTCTGAGCGGCTTATCCGGAAACCCGCGATCCATTGACGAACTCCAGCGACAAGTGCAAGCTGTGCGCGATCGCGGCTACTCGGGCATGTCGTTCTTTTTCTATGAAACGCTTTGGAACAAATCGCCCGAACCGACTGATGTGCGAAAAGCGGGTTGGCAGTCTCTATTTTCGATGAAAATAGAGCGAGCGAAATTGTGATGTAAAGCGACGAGGCAAGACATTTAATCGTTAGCAATAGATTTGATAGATGTAGCGGATGATTCCTCTTTTTCATCTGCTACCAAATCTGTTGCCACTTTTCTCAACAGGCAATTCGTTCTATCAAGGCTGGCTTTTCCCACGGCGCGAGCTTAGGCATTCCCAGCCCAAACCCTTGACCTAAATCTACTCCGATCTCTCGGCAAAACTGAATATCTTCGGGCAATTCCAAACCTTCTGCCAACACCAAAATTTCTAATTCATGAGCAAAATGTAGCAAACTCCGAACCATCACCTGTTTAAGCTCGTAGCGGCTGCACTGATGCACCAACCGCCGGTCGAGCTTGATTACATCCGGGCGAAACTGAGTGCAGTAGTGATCGATCGCAACGTTACTTGCTAAATCATCTAACGCCAGTCCAAAACCCATGTCTCGAACTTGCTGAATCAGTTGTGGCAGATCGGGATGATCTCCAAGGGCTTCTACTTCGGTCAGTTCAAACACAATTTGCTCGGGGCGCAATCCTAGATCGAGGACTTGCTGACAGTTTTCTCTAAGAGAATTGGGATCTTGCGCGATCGCGTTAGGTAAAACGTTAATGAAAAAGGTGGGGCTAGGCTCAGATCCACTAAGCTGCTGACATACTTTGCCTAACGCATCCAAGCAAGCCGTTCGAGCCACGTTGTCAAACTCTTGGGTCATATTCATCTGCAATGCCGCTTCAATCAATTGCTGACCCGTAAATTCTTCGCCTCGCGCTCCCTGCGCCCGTGCCAAACATTCATGCGCTACGATTCGTTCTGATGCAAGATCGACAATAGGCTGGAAATTAAAAAATAAGCCCTGCTGGGTTAAGACTTGTATAAACCAAGCATGTTTGATTAACAGGGTTAAGTCTCGCAACGATTGAGCATTGAGAAACTCAATCAGAAATGCTTTGGAATCGAGTGGCGATCGTGTCAAGATAAATCGAGAATGGCATTGCCCATCATCTGGCAAATACTGACTAATTTTTAGAAATAGCTCCGGAACGGTAGTTTCTTCAACCGTACAATAGAGCAGTTGAGGAACCATCAGAACTTTCTGAAAGCCCAATTGGTACAGGGCAGGATAGGCTTCCCCATCGCTCGGTTGCACAATTAGTTTCAAAGAATCATTTAACAGGCTCACGTTTCGCACAGCTAACCGTTTCCTTTGCCTATAACATAAATTCACGCCACATACTAAGAGCTGCTGGCTCAAAGATGTATTAGATAAACAACATACATACTGCTTAAACCGTGTGTTGTGCTGTTCGCTAGCACACCTTACTGTACTTAGGTTCTTACTTTACTTAGTAAAGGGCCTCACATTTGTACTTAAGTTCTTACTTTACTTAGTTAAAGGGTCTCATATCTGTACTATATATGAGCATATGGTGGCCAGAGAGCGTTGAAGTCCCGATTGGTAAACGTAAAGCATTACTCCAACAGCGTAATTACGCCTTCAGAGTAATGTAAATTATTTACTCAAGCAACTTTTCATGTGCCGCCAGCAACATAGCTTATGATTCAACCTTCTTCATTGTGTGAAAACTTAGCAGAATCAAAAGATTTGTTAAGTTTTTCTACACTATTGCAACAACTGCTCGATCGTGAATCTTTATCGCTAGAGCAAGCCGCGTTTCTGATGCAGGGCTGGCTAACCGACGCGATTCCACCTGCTCTATCGGGCGCACTCCTAGTGGCGATTCAAGCCAAAGGCATATCAGCCTCGGAACTCGCAGGGATGGCACAAGTCGTTTATGCTCAAGCTGCTTCCCCCATCTCCTCTGCTCCGCACTCCACACCGTTAATTGATACTTGTGGAACCGGCGGCGATGGCGCTTCAACCTTTAATATTTCAACGGCGGTTGCCTTTGTCGCGGCGGCGGCAGGGGTTCGAGTGGCAAAACATGGCAATCGATCGGCATCAAGTCGGGTCGGGTCGGCAGATGTTTTAGAAGCGTTGGGCATTCATTTGAGCGCGTCACCGGAAAAGATTCGAGCCGCGATCGAGGCGGTCGGCATTACGTTTCTCTTCGCTCCGGGCTGGCATCCTGCCCTTAAAACCGTTGCGCCATTGAGACAGCAATTAAAGGTAAGAACGATTTTCAATTTGTTGGGTCCGTTGGTCAATCCCCTGCGTCCGACAGGACAGGTGATTGGAGTGTTTGATGCCAGCTTGCTCGACGCGATCGCAGGGGCACTAGACCAACTCGGCGTGAAACAGGCGATCGTGCTTCATGGCAGAGAGCGATTAGATGAAGCGGGCTTGGGCGATTTGACCGATCTAGCGGTTTTATCGAATCAGCAGGTTCACCGCATTAGTCTTGATCCCCAGCAATTTGGATTGGTCTCTGCATCGTTAGATGATCTAAAAGGCGGCGACGTAAATACAAACGCAGAAATTCTGCAAACCGTCCTGCAAGGAAAAGGAACGCCTGCCCAGCGAGATGTGGTTGCTTTCAATGCAGCTCTAGCTCTACACGTGGGAGAAGCGGTTACGTCCTATGAGCAAGGCATCGCTCAAGCTCGCGACATTTTAGACTCTGGCGCAGCCTGGGAGAAACTCAACCAACTCGTCGCATTTCTAAAGTAGTAGAGAAGTAAAAAAGTGGAAAGAAGTCTTGCCCGCTTATTCATCTAACTCATTTATTCTTCTGACATTGTGCAAATTCCACCACATCCCGTTTGATCGAGAGGTCACAGTCTCCAAATAGATCGTGACCGAGTAGCCCGATATCCAGTGGGCCGATCGAGACTGGCACATCCACGATCGTATTATTTCCTACCGCAATCGAGCGAAGAAACCCGATCTGCACGTTTGCGACACCTGCGGCAGTTTGGGCTTTGGTTGTGCCAACGACTTTGACGCCCAAGCGCTCTGCCATTTCCTCATTAATCATCGTGCTAGATGCGCCTGTATCGACCATCATTTCATAGCGCTGACTGCCGTTAAACACCACATCAATCACGGGAATTCGGTTTTTACGATATTTAATCTTGACGCGATAAACGTTGTCTCCCTCGCTATAACTCGGTGCTGACTCCGCTTTGCTGATCGGTGGGTCGATGCTAAACCCCGGATCAATAACCTTGATATTCTCCTTGCCCATTCCTCTGGCCCGACGTTCTGCTACGACAAGGTTGCGCTGATACTCTCGAAGTTTTTGAATCGCAAATTTTTTATTGGGATCAGCGTTAGGCACTTGTTTGAGCAGCGCGATCGCGTCTCGCCACCGTCCGATCACGAGTTCCCAATCTTCTGGCGACTGAGCCGATTCAGTAATGCTCTTTGCACTATCTGCGCGGTCCATTGCCAGTCGATAGCTCTCATCTTGAGGCGTCTCCTGAGGCGCAGGCGTCTTTTCTGGTACAGTCGGTTTAGCTTGTGGCGGTTTTACTTTGGCAGAATGCACCTGACTACACGCCAAGTTGCTCAAGGCAAAAACGCCTGCGATCGCGAGTAGGAGTGTGCCAGCGCGAAAAGACTTGGGCATGGAGTGACATCAGATAGGGAGAGTATTACCTTAAGAGTTCCAAAAATCAGCAGAACACCATCATCCCCTCGGCGAATCCGTCTACTCTTTACACATTTCCCAACAAACCCCGTTGCCACCCCCCGGAAATCAAAAACTCGTGGAATAATGAGGGGAATTTATCGTAACTGTGCTATGTCTCTCACTGCCGCTCAACCTGCATTACTTGTCTTAGCGGATGGCACGACGTATTCGGGCTTTTCGTTTGGGGCTACGGGAACTACCCTTGGAGAAGTTGTGTTCAATACGGGCATGACGGGCTATCAAGAAGTGCTGACCGATCCAAGCTATCGGGGGCAAATTATTACGTTTACGTACCCGGAGTTAGGCAATACGGGCGTGAATCTGGAGGATGAAGAATCGAATGCCCCCCATGCTAAAGGAGCGATCGCTCGCAACATCTGCGATCGCCCCAGTAATTGGCGATCGACGCAATCATTGCCAGATTACTTGAAGCAGCATAATGTCGTCGGCATTTACGGTATCGATACCCGTTCTCTGACTCGCAAGCTGCGCTCTGTTGGGGCTATGAACGGAGCCATCTCGACTGACGTTCTTGATCCGTCGGAATTATTAGAGCAGGTGCAAGATGCGCCCAGCATGGCGGGATTAAACTTAGTCAAAGAAGTGACAACGCCAGAAGTGTATGAATGGTCAGAAGTTACCGACAAAGAGTGGGAATTTAGTCCTACAGCACTACCCGATGGTTTAGAACTGTTGACGGTTGTGGCGCTTGATTTTGGCATTAAGCGTAATATTCTTCGTCGGTTGGCGAGTTATGGCTGTCGTGTGGTTGTTGTTCCAGCGGACACCCCGGCCGATGAGATTCTCAAGCATAATCCTGACGGCATTTTTCTATCGAACGGACCCGGCGATCCGGCAGCCAATTTAGACGGCATTGCAACCACAAAAGCGCTATTAGAAGCCCAAAAGCCTGTGTTTGGCATTTGTATGGGGCATCAAATCTTAGGGCTATCTCTTGGAGCAGAAACGTTTAAGCTCAAGTTTGGGCATCGCGGGCTGAATCAACCGGCGGGACTGAAGCAGAAAATCGAGATTACCAGTCAGAATCACGGCTTTGCGATCGCTGCTGACTCGTTGCCCGATACCTCGGTCGAGGTGACGCATTTGAATCTGAATGACCAAACGATCGCCGGATTGCGTCACAAGACGCTTCCCCTATTTTCTGTTCAGTACCACCCAGAAGCAAGTCCAGGTCCCCATGATGCGGACTACTTGTTTGAGGAATTCGTTAAAGCAATGCGGGAAGGGCGGTAGAAGGGATGAGGGATGAGCGGAGGTCCCTAGCAACGCTTAGCAGCAACAGGTCATGACGGTCGGGTGGGTGATGTTGTAGACCTGTGCTTGAACGATCCATCCTTGATCCAGCCCTTTAGAGGTAAATTGTTCGTCTTTACAACACGGCATTGAAGCTGATCAACAGGTCTACACCACTACTGGGCTATCTGAATCAAGTTACACCTATCCAAGTGCCATCACCATTTCACGTCTCATCCCTTTTTCAATTTCCTTCCCTGGTAGTAGCAAACTGCCTTACAAGAGTGTATACTTAAGCCTCGAATTCATAGATTTCATGTCAGCGCTAGGAGGGAGCTATTCCTGAGCAACTTACCCTAACAGTTAGTCTAAGAGGCACACGAGAAGTTAGGGATAATTATCAATTATTTCGCCTTACAGGTCTGTTGGATGCATTTTCTGAGCCAACCTTCCGCAAGGTTTTGTCAAAATGTGTTGATGATGGTCCAAGAAATGTCGTACTCGACTTGTCTACTATCGATTTCATTGATAGTTCCGGGCTTGGCGCATTAGTACAGATTGCTAAGAAAGCTCAGTCTGCCAGTGGTACGATGCAAATCGTAACCAACCCACGGGTGACGCAAACCGTCAAATTAGTACGCTTGGAGAAGTTTTTGGCGCTACAACCCTCCGTGGATGTGGCGATTGAGAATATCAAGTCCGCCTAGATTTGGTTTAGATCTAAAGAGCCGCTATCTATACTTAGATAGTCGGTTTTTTAGTGATTTGAAGAGCAGTCAGGTTCAGAGCGGGTAGGGTGTTGGAACAACACAGAAGAGCAGTGGATAATAATTCAGGGATCTCTAACAATCCCTCTCCTTTCATTATTGGCAGTTACTTAGGTTTACGGCTCAGTGCAAACCAATCTGTGTCTTCTGCTCAAGCTCAATGTCTTGCCCCTGCTGCTTTAGCCTATTTGGGCGACGCGGTTTATGAGCTCTACATCCGTCAGCATTACCTATTGCCCCCAAAACGATCGGACACTTATCATCGTCAAGTCGTCGCTCAAGTCCGCGCCGAGCAACAGGCAGACCACCTGCGATCGCTGCTGCCTCACCTAACCGAGATCGAACAAGAGATTCTCAAACGCGGTCGCAATGCTGCTTCTAACCGCCCAAAGCGGCTTAATCCCGAAATTTATCAACAAGCAACAAGCCTCGAAGCACTGGTAGGTTACCTTTACCTCACCGATCCATCGCGCCTTCTAGAGTTGTTGAGCACTCTAAAATTGGACGAAGAGATAAAGGGATAACCAGGGAAAGGAAATTAGACGCTAGAATCGATATCTTGCGATTTCAAGATTCGGCGTCTTAGATTTCCATCGCAACTGAATACCTCTTCACCGTTGACTGGTTTCTTTACCGTCGACCGATTATTCACTCTGTCAGGAAAAATTACTATGGCTACCGAGAAGCGCAACTTTAACTCCCCCAATCGGTCAGGTAAGAAACCTAGATTTAAGGGCAAGCGTCCCATTGTTGGCGGTTCGCGTCCTAGCGCGCCCACCCTGCGGCGAAAGCGCTTTGATGACGATGCACCCCGCGATCGCTCCGATTTTTCTGACAACTACTCGGAGGAGCGGGATGTGCGCCGTGAGAGCCCGAAAAAGCGCTCCGATCGCAGTTCTTCAGCATTTGGCAGAGCGAATCGAGAGGGCCAGCCAGAACGCCGATTTGACGAGCGTGGTGGCGGCTATCAGGGCAAACGAGATGCGCGTGACGGGTCGAGAGAGCGGCGGGACAGCAATTCTTCAGAGTTTGGCGGAGCCAGTCGCGGCGGGTATGACAAGCGCGATGGTCGGCGTCCTGAATCGCGAGAGCGGCGACCTGAGACGGGTGGCGGCAAGCGATTTGACCGGGATGAACCTCGGAACGCGTCACGAGAGCGACGATTTGAGGGCGATTCTCGCCCAAGTTCTGGCGATCGACGATTTGGTAAACCTGATCGCTCGCCCCGTCCTGAATCGCGAGAGCGGCGACCTGAGACGGGTGGCGGCAAGCGATTTGACCGGGATGAACCTCGGAACGCGTCACGAGAGCGACGATTTGAGGGCGATTCTCGCCCAAGTTCTGGCGATCGACAATTTGGTAAGCCCGGGCGAGAGTTTCGCGAGGGCAAACAAGATCGCTACGGAAGCTTTAGCGGTGCCAACAAACGAGACTACGATCGCGCCTTAGATGCCGAGGTTGGTTCGCCGTTTGCAGAAGCAGAAGAATCTCTCGATCTGCTGTATGGACGCCATACGCTCCTATCTGCCTTGGAGGGCGATCGCACCTTAAACAAAATTTGGGTTACTTCTAGGCTCCGGTACGACAGCCGCTTTCATGGGTTGTTGAATCAAGCGAAAGCGAATGGTGCCGTGATCGATGAAGTTTCCCCTCAGCGATTGGATCAAATTACTCATCGCGCGAATCATCAAGGCATCGCCGCTCAAGTGGCAGCCCACGAATACTTGGAGCTAGGCGATCTGATCGAGCAGGCAAAAGCCGCTACCGATCAACCTGTGATTATTGTCGCCGATGGCATTACTGATCCCCACAATCTAGGGGCAATTGTTCGGACGGCTGAAGCGCTGGGAGCGCAAGGACTGGTCATTCCTCAGCGTCGTGCAGTGGGTGTCACTTCTACTGTGATGAAAGTGGCAGCAGGTGCGCTAGATAAGCTTCCGATCGCAAGAGTTGTTAACCTTGCTCGAGCTTTAGATGATCTCAAAGCAGCCGGATTCTGGATTTATGGAACCGCCGCCGAAACCAGTCAGCCAATTCATACTGTGAAATTTGCCAAAGCTTCTGTTTTAGTGATTGGTGCGGAAGGAGAAGGATTAAATCTTCTGACTCAAAAAAGTTGCGATGTCCTAGTGTCTATCCCCTTACAAGGTGAGACTCCTAGCCTAAATGCTTCGGTTGCCGCAGGGATGACACTTTACGAAGTGTTTCGGCAACGTTGGACAACAACGATTCATCTTGATTCAGTCAAGCCAACATGATCCCCAATGCGATCCCTGCATGATTTGGACACAAAGACGATTGCAAAACGAAATGCAAGGCAGTATAAAGAAATCTGTGCTTGCATTTCGTTTGTAAGTCATAGTAGAGCAGAGGTTTTTTTGGGCAACCTCGTTTAGTGTGAAACGTAGTACTAGGTTTTTGATCAAACTTCAAAACGTTCACAAACAGTTCTGTAATGTAAGTGGCATTTGATCTTATGAACGAACTTCTGACAACTCTTCTAGATGCGGTTGGACTGGCTTGGTGGGTTGAAATTAGAACAGAGAACCCACGCTGCATCTACTATTTTGGTCCGTTCCCTGCGCAGAAAATGGCAGCGTCAAGTCAAGGTGGATACGTGGAAGATTTAGAGCGCGAAGGGGCACAAAACATTACTGCCAAAGTAATGCGATGCAAGCCGAAGAACTTGACCGTGTACGATGACAAAAACGATCGCGTAGTGCCCTCTGGGATTTTGAGCGGTCAGTTTTAAGCGAGGCGACAAACATCTGATCAGAGGTTTCCGTGCTCCTCTGCAAGTTCTATGCAGTTGCGCCAATCGCCTCTGGATGCCACTCCAGCCAGTGATCAATGTCTTCTAAAATCTGAGTCGGGATCTCCCACGGCAGCAAATGTGCCGTATTCGGGTAAACCTTTGACTCGCAGTTCGGCAAGGCTTCCGCCGTTTCTAGGCTAGAGATCGCGCTGATGTGCCGATCTGCTTCTCCTGCCAGCATTAGACACGGACAATCAATCTTTTCATATCCCTGAACGCGAGTGTAGCCTCCTCGCATCGCTGTATTGAGCGCCCGGTTTGCTGCTGGCGACGTATTCAGGAACGCGTAAATGGCGTCGTCTGCAATGTATTGATAGGCAGACGGCGTATGCTGCTGAATCAAGTGGCGAAACAGCGATCGCTTCGCAAAGGTTTCAATATTCCAATCCCATCCTGGCTTGATCGAGTTAATAAGCGCCGCGATCCCGGTATACACATTATCCTGTAAACTCACGGGTGGGTGACCGCTCCACGGACGCCCTGCCGTTGCAACAAGAATTAGGCCGCTAAACCGTTTTGGATATTTGACGGCCAGTTCCAGCGCCAAGATTCCACCCAATGACCAGCCTAAAATGAGACCGCGCTCTATGGCATAGCGATCGAGTACCCGCTCCAAATCGTTCAGATGATCCGTCATGACAAAATCTTGACGCGTCTTACTTTGACCATAGCCTCGCAAGTCCGGCGCGATCGTCCGAAATCGCTTAGAAAGATGCTGAGTAAATACCCGCATACTGCGCCCCGATCCCGGATGCCCGTGCAGACATAAAATTGGATATCCCTGACCTTCAACCGTTACATTTAGCTCCAATCTATTTCCCTCCTATCCGCTAACCCTCATCCTTCAAGCTCCACAGTTCGCTTTCCCTCCTATCCGCTAACCCTCATCCTTCAAGCTCCACAGTTCGCTATCATTAAATCGAATTGCTCAATGAAAGATGAAAGGATTGTGAGCCATGTCAGACGAAGAGACCAAGCGCCCAGACGATGCGGAAACCAAGCCGCCTACCACCACCGAGCAGATAGACTCAACTGCTCAGATGGCGCCAGATGTTGTAGACGAACATATCAAGGGCACAGGCGATCCTGCCACTACCGATATTCCGACTGCGAATGCGCCTGATCCCGACGCTGTAAATGCTGAGGACAATCCTAACGCAACGGTTCCAAAAGTTGCGAAAACCGCAAAGCCTGATTCTCCATCTGATAAAGCTGTGAAAGCAGCGGTAGAGACTGCTGAAGAGACAGTTGATAGCGCACCGGACGCTGAAAAACCTGCTGCCAAGGCGAAAGCTGCCAAAGCGGCGACGGATGGTGAAAAGCCTGCGGCTAAGGCCAAAGCGGCGGCAGATGGCGAGAAGCCAGCTAAAGCCAAAAAAGAGAAGCCGCCCGCGTTGGAAGATAAGCCGTTTACCCAATTTATTCAGCAACACTATATTCCTGCCTTGAAGAAAGGACTCGAAACGATGGGCGCAACGTCGCTCGATCTCTCGTTTGAAAAGCGAAAAATTCCGATCAAAGGCTACAATCAGTCTCCGGAATGCTGGCAGATTGTTGGCAAGTGGCAATCCAATCAGAAGCAGTTGCGAGAATTCAATATCTTCTTCTTCGATGAAACGATCAATGGATTGAAAGGATTTTCTTGTGCAGAAAGCAATCGCTTCAGCACCATGGAATCTTTTCTCATCGATGAGCGCCGAGTCACGTTAGATCTGCTGGTCTATGGAGCGGTGCAGCGTCTCAACGGGCAGAAATGGCTCACGAGAAATTAAGGGAATTCTGAAGACAAGTTAACTTGAATACGATGGAGCGCGATTAGATTTCTAATCGCGCTTTTTCATGAAGAGCTTTTTCATGAAGAGATATGAGGGATTCAACGGCTACGATAATTCTTTGAATTCATATAAAACAATCCCGGTTTCGGGATCGTTGCTGACATCGACATACCCGCTCTTTAGCATGTCTCCTAGTAAAGCTTCGATCTCAATAAATCCAATTCCGGTTGCCATTACCCCTTGCGTAACTGAGAGTTTGCCGCCTCTGGCATCCGCTGCTTTCAACAAATCAATCAGGATCTGCTGCTTCGAGAAGCGAAGCCCCAATGGATCTGCGATCGGAGTTTGAGCAAGCGCGACTGCCTGAATCTGAGGCACAGTTCCCTGACCGCTACCTAACCGAGCATTATGCGACTCCACCATCTTTGGAATGAAGATTAGATCTGCTAGCTGACCGACCCCAAACAATCCCCAGGTAAACAGCCATAGCAAACCTGTGCGGACTTCGCCGTTATACAAGCGGTGCAGTCCTGCAAAGCCTAGCAGTCCTCCTAACCACAGAACATAGGTAGTGCCAACTTTGTTCATAGATTCTCAGCGACGCTTCAGAGACTACTATGAACAATCATAAAAACTTTACGCAGGATTCGCCAGAAACTGACACTGCAAGCCCTGAAACTCCGTATTGCGAAATGTAAACATCTGTTGCAAGTCTTAACGCGATCACAGAAATTTCCTTGCAGCAAGCTTGGTACACTGAGGGACGTAACTCCTACTCTGTGGTGAACTTATCGCCACTTTGCCAGAGGAAACCCTTATCAAGAGCGATCGGATACTCATGGTAGATTCCCTTAAAAAACCTAGCTTTGAAGAACTGCGCCCTGGAATCAAAGTTCCAGCGAAAGAGACCATTCTGACGCCTCGGTTTTACACCACCGACTTTGAAGAGATGGCGAGAATGGATCTATCGTGCAACGAAGATGAGATTCGGGCCCTCCTCCAAGAGTTTCGCACCGATTACAATCGCCATCACTTTGTGCGGGATGCTGAGTTCGAGCAATCCTGGGATCACATTGATGGTGAAACCCGCAAAATGTTTGTGGAATTTCTAGAACGCTCTTGCACAGCTGAGTTTTCTGGCTTTTTGCTTTACAAAGAACTGTCTCGCAAGCTCAAAGACCGTCATCCCCTCTTAGCTGAAGGCTTTGCGTTAATGGCACGGGATGAAGCGCGTCATGCAGGCTTCTTAAACAAAGCCTTGTCAGACTTTAATCTGTCCTTGGATTTGGGTTTCTTGACCAAGAGCCGCAAATACACCTTCTTCAAGCCGAAGTTCATCTTCTACGCCACCTACTTGTCTGAGAAGATCGGCTACTGGCGCTACATCACAATTTTCCATCATCTCGATCAGCACCCTGAAGATCGGCTCTATCCTATTTTCAAATTCTTTGATAACTGGTGCCAGGACGAGAATCGCCATGGTGACTTCTTTGATGCTGTTATGCGTGCCCAGCCTCAGTTTCTAAATGACTGGAAAGCGAAGTTGTGGTGTCGATTCTTCCTGCTGTCTGTGTTCGCAACGATGTACTTGAACGATATTCAGCGCTCAGGCTTCTACGAGTCGCTGGGCTTGAACACCCGTGAGTTTGAGTATGAAGTGATTGAGAAGACCAATCAAACCGCTGGTCGCGTCTTCCCCGTCATCCTGAACGTGAAGCATCCAGATTTCTACAAGCGGCTGGAAACGTGCGTTCAGAACAACGAGAAATTGAGCGAGATCGCGGCTAAGCAAGGCTCCAAACTCACAAAAACGCTTCAGAAGTTACCGTACTATTTCTCTAACGGCTGGCAGTTGTTGAAACTGTACACCATCAAGCCGATTGATATGGTTGCGACACACGGAAAAGTTCGTTAAGACCAATAAATCCAAGTTACCCCTTGGTGATGGCGGTTCTGTTAAGGCAGAGCCGCTTTTTTAATTTTAAAACTTCAAGAATTGTGCTGGATAGAACACTCAACAGTCAGTATGATGCATCAGGTTGGATGCAGGTTCTGAGTGCGGGGCGCGGATGAAACGAGTTTTAATGGCATGGCTAGGAGTGTTAGTGGGAACAAGTCCAGCGTTGGGAGATGAACTAACCTCCCTCGATCTGGATCCTCAAATCATTCAAAATAGCCCTGTGCTGCAACGATGGTTAAAAAAAGTTCCAACAGTGGCTGACGACATTCAGAATGATCCCAGCTTTCGGACTCGGGCGCGGATAGGATATTTGCGATTTTCACCAGAAGACGATCCAGGGCTGGCTCTGGGGATTGAAGATCTGAGGATTGGTAAAACTCGACTGACCGTAACCGCAGACTATCAAACAACATTTAAGGGACGAAGTGCGATCGGCGCAAACTTAAACTACTATTTGCGTCCTCTAGGAAGCTATGTCAATGTCGCTCCGGTAGTTGGCTATCGGCATCTAGAAACCGATCGATACTCTACAAGCGGCGCAACTTTAGGAGTTCGTGTTCTACTCGTACTGTCGCGAGGCGGCGGAGCAGATATTGCGTTAAGCCAAAGTTGGGTGGCTCCTGGAAGTGATTCGGAGGTCGGGCTCTCAACACTTTCGTTTAGGTATGCCGTGACGCATCACTTAAGAATTTCGACTGATCTTCAGCGGCAGAATTCTCGGCAGGGGCGCGACGATCGCATCGGAGTAGGTTTGGAATGGATGCCTTGAAAGGGTAATCAAATCGACTTGCAATTGGCGTTGCCAAACTCTAAAGGATCGCGGTTTAATTCTGCTCTAAGTCTCGATACAATGGAGGCTGTACTTTACTGGGTTCAGATTGTGACGACTACACCGCTTTCTCCCAACCGAAACAGTGTCTCTTCGGAAAATCGCCCTGATGCACTAGGAAGATTTGGTAAGTTCGGTGGTAAGTATGTTCCTGAAACCCTCATGCCTGCTTTGACCGAGTTGGAGACCGCGTACAAGCACTACAGCCAAGATCCAAGCTTTCAAGCAGAACTTGGAGGACTACTCCGCGATTATGTGGGTCGCCCAAGTCCGCTCTACTTTGCAGAACGTTTGACCGCGCATTACGCGCGACCTGATGGCACAGGCGCACAAATTTATCTCAAGCGAGAAGACTTAAACCACACAGGCGCTCACAAGATTAATAATGCGATCGCGCAAGCTCTCCTGGCCAAACGGATGGGCAAACAGCGCATCATTGCTGAAACCGGAGCCGGACAGCATGGCGTTGCTACGGCAACAGTGTGCGCTCGATTTGGTTTACAGTGCGTGATTTATATGGGCGTCCACGACATGGAGCGGCAAGCCCTTAATGTGTTCAGGATGCGGCTCATGGGTGCAGAAGTGCGTCCTGTGGAAGCGGGCACTGGAACGCTCAAAGACGCGACCTCTGAAGCGATTCGCGATTGGGTGACAAACGTTGAAACCACGCATTATATTCTCGGTTCGGTAGCAGGTCCTCATCCCTATCCGATGATTGTGCGAGATTTTCACGCGATGATTGGTGAAGAAACCCGCGCTCAGTGTCAAGAAAAGTGGGGCGGTCTGCCAGATGTTCTACTCGCGTGTGTTGGCGGCGGATCTAACGCAATGGGCTTATTTCACGAATTTGTTGGCGATCGCTCCGTTCGCATGATTGGCGTCGAAGCCGCAGGACATGGAGTTGAAACCGAGAAACATGCGGCAACATTAACGAAAGGACGAGTCGGCGTACTACATGGCGCAATGAGCTATCTGCTACAAGATGAAGATGGTCAAGTCATTGAACCCCACTCGATCAGTGCGGGACTAGACTATCCGGGAGTTGGACCGGAACACAGCTACTTGATGGAGACAGAACGAGCAGAATACTACGCTGTGACCGACGAACAGGCATTGACTGCATTCCAGAGATTGTCGCAATTAGAAGGCATTATTCCTGCTTTAGAAACGGCACATGCGATCGCGTACCTCGATAGTCTCTGTCCTCAACTAGAAGGCAGCCCTCGCATTGTGATCAATTGCTCGGGCCGAGGGGACAAAGACGTGCTGACCGTCTCTAAAATGTTGGATCCCTAACTGAATCTATTGTGGAGACTGCAACATTTGGATCGGGATGCTTTTGGGGCACGGAAGCTGCTTTCCGCGCCACCAAAGGCGTCGTTTCAACATCGGTCGGCTACATGGGCGGGCACTTCGAGAACCCAAGCTATCTAGACGTTTTATCTCGAATTACCGGACATGCAGAGGTGTGTCAGGTCGACTATGATCCAAACGTCGTCAGTTATGCCGAACTGCTAGAAGTATTCTGGCGCATTCACGATCCCACCAGTTTGAATCGACAGGGAGCCGATCGTGGTGAGCAATACCGATCGGTCATCTTCTGTCACACCTCTGAACAAATACAAACCGCTACACAGTCACGAGATGATCTGAGTCGCTCCGGCAAATACGAGAAAGAAATCGTCACTGAGATTCAGCCCGCGTCCGAGTACTGGTTGGCAACAGACGATCATCAGCAATACTTTGAGAAGAAGCAAAAAGCGCGACCCGTTTAAAGCTCTGACTTCGTATCAGGCGCGATCGTAGTGCCATCGATGCCAACCGAAACCTGATTATCTTTGATTAAATCACTCAGTTCATTGAACTCAATTCGCATATCGTTGCAGGCTTTTTCAAGTTCTGCCCGGAAGGTGTTGAGGTCACTGCCATAGCCGCACAAATTAGCAGCTGTCTCGACGCCTTGTTTCGCGTTAGCTCTGGCACAATCCACCAGATCGGTTCCGTGAAGGGGTGTAGGAGAAGCCATAAATTACTCCCTATCTATTTACTTGGTAGCTAGTATTGGCGAGAATGTGCGATCGCGCTACTGGCTTTTGATGGATTAAAACTCATCCGCAGGGCTGAAGGATACCAAAAAGCGCCCGAAATGCAATTCCAGGCGCTTGTGCACTATTGCGGCCCGAAGGTTCTTAAACGCTTACTGTAGCGGGTTCGCGCATCATGGACGCGATCGGATCAGTAATACCAGAACCATACACTTCACAAGAATTATTCGGGCTCTCAATCAGCTTCACTTTATAAAGCTGCGCTCCAATTTTGCTAATTGGCGCTTCCAGCAAATCGCGAATGTGAACTGCGATATTTTCTGCCGTTGGAACCACTTTCTCAAAATAAGCAATGTCCTTATTTAGGAAAGTGTGATCAAACGGTTCAACAACAAAATTATCCACTGCTTGTTGAAACGCGACCAAGTCTGCAATCATCCCCGTACGCGGATCAATGTCTCCTTTAATCGTCACTTCCAAGTGGTAGTTATGACCGTGACCATTGGGACGAGCGCATTTGCCGTAAATCTCGCAGTTTTGCTCAAAGCTCAGGTCGGGGCGAGCCAAACGATGAGCGGCGCTAAAATGCGTGCTAATAGTAAGATAAGCTTCCATATTGGTTCCTAAGTAGTCAGCCCAAAGTTCAGGATGTTCATAGACTCGAATGCGAACGATTGGTAGCTGAGGAGCAAGTCGATGCCAAATCGATCGTGCAATATGTTCGGTGGTTGGCAGAGTCTCCTGAAACTCTGTCCAAGTCTCGTTGAGAAACGAAAAGTCTAACTGACTGGTAACTTCTTTCTTGATGACGTGCTTTACATCCGACAGGTTAAGCACCATGCCATATTCGTCTAGATCGCCCAGCATTGAGACATAGAGAACATAGTTGTGTCCGTGCCCAAGATGGCGAGCGCAGGCTCCGAACCGCTCAAAATTTTCGGCTTCACTCAGTTCTGGCAAATAGTACCGATGACTTGCCGAAAACTGAGCGCGGCGATCGATGATGCATTTCATAAACAGGTTAGGGAAGAGCGCAGAATACTGAGAGTAGAGATAAATTTCAGCCAGAAGATATTAAGTTTGTTGAACTCACTTCTCTAGAATACCGAAATAATTCACAACTCGTGACTCGTCGTTCAGAATTTAGGCAACCCAGCAGCAACGTTGATTCCCAATTTTTGATTCCCAATTTACTTTCGACACCACCTGCGATCCTTCGGAGCTTCGCAAAGCGAATCGCTAGCAAGTAATGCACGTGGCTGGAACCGCCTGATATTCTCGAAGGCTTCCTTTCCCCGTCAATTAACGGGAGTTGTGAAGCCAAAAATAAGCGAATCCTAGCGTCAAAAGCGTGAGCGGCAACCCAAAACGGAGATGCTCTGAAAATGAGAGCTTGTACCCAAGACTTGCTGAAGCGTGAACGACAATCAGATTAGCAACCGAACCAAAGATCGGCTGAGCAAAAAGACAATCATTTTTGCATCAATCGCTCGCCACGCCTCTTCTAAACCAATTGATCCCACTCCAATTAGCAAACCAGACCCCACCAGCGCGATCGTCGCCCGATTCATCCGCAAACCTGGAAAATAGCCCAACGCCAGACCCAAAAAAGCAAATCCAAGAATCAAATCTTCCTCTCATAGCCCCACAATCACTTCTTCATGCCTCATCCTTCTTCTCTAGTCGGTTCTCCCCCACGTCTTTCGACAGTTTTCCACACCAGACTACTCCGCCATAATTTGACATTATAAATACATCAGATGAGGGACAAAAAACATGAAACTTCCGTTCTACGACTGGTATCGCAACACAATTCGCAACTCCAAGTATCGCTGGCTGATCATTCTGGGTTCCCTTCTTTACATCTTCAGCCCGATCGATCTGCTACCTGACTTTGTTCCCTTAATTGGTCAGATCGATGATACTGTTGTGCTTGGTTTACTAGTTGCTGAGATATCGACTGTATTAATGGATCGTCTCAAAGCGCAGAAAACAGGGGAAACCGCTTCCATGAATGGAGAAACTGCATCGGCAGATACGGTAGATGTTAATGCAACGAAAGTTGGTTAATTCAGAGTTAGTTAATCAAGTTTAGTGAGTTGATTGAGTTTAGATTCCAATCCAATAGCAGTTCCAGAGGCGTTGCACAAAGCGCCTCTTTGCTTTTAAATGAACTCACGCTGTTCTATCCGATTTCCAATGCCTCTACCTGAAGCGAGCCAATTTCAATTTACGTCTGACCTGAAAATTTGCCGGGTTCTCAACGGAATGTGGCAAGTGTCAGGAGCGCATGGTGGAATCGATCGGCGCAAAGCGATCGCGGCGATGTTTGACTACATTGATGCTGGATTTACAACGTGGGATTTAGCCGATCACTATGGTCCTGCAGAAGATTTTATGGGCGAATTTCGCAAACAATTGATCAACGATCGTGGAGAAGATGCAGTTTCTCAGATCCAAGCCTTTACAAAATGGGTTCCTCGTCCGGGTCGAATGACCCAAAAGATCGTTGAGGACAATATTAATATTTCACTGCGACGAATGGGAGTGGAAACGTTAGATTTAGTACAATTTCATTGGTGGGATTATCAAGATAAAAATTATTTAGAAGCGCTGAAGCATATGACTGATCTTCAGCAAGAAGGAAAAATTAAACATTTGGCGTTGACTAATTTTGATACTGATCATCTTGAAACTATTGTCAACTCTGGTATTAAAATTATTTCTAATCAAGTTCAATTCTCAATCATTGACCAACGCCCAAGCTCACGAATGGCAAAATTCTGTGAGAAAAACAACATTCACCTATTAGCCTACGGAACGGCAGCTGGTGGATTGTTGTCTGAGCGATTTCTAAAAATGCCAGAACCAGGAAACTCTGGATTAACAACGGCATCGCTTAGAAAGTATAAGAATATGATCACTAGATGGGGCAATTGGAATCTGTTTCAGCAATTACTAGAGATATTAGAACAGATTGCTAAGAAATATGGTGTGAGTCTCACAAATGTAGCCGTTCGATATGTTCTGGAACGTCCCACTGTAGCAGGCGCGATCGTAGGGGCACGGCTTGGTGTTTCAGAGCATATTGCAGACAACGCCAGAGTCTTTGGTTTTGCTTTGGATGAGGAGGATTATCGAAGAATTGCAGAAGTGACCTCGCGATCGCGCGATTTGCACAAAGTGATTGGCGACTGCGGCGACGAATACCGAGGTTAAAGAACAATTTGTCAAATTGTGTTGGAGTCCCTATTAGGGTTGCTGCTGGATTGGGATCTGAATCACAAATTCGGCTCCCTGTCCTGGTATAGAGTGACAGTACAACTGACCTTTGTGTTTTGCAGCCACAATCTGATAGCTAATGGACATTCCCATGCCCGTGCCTTTACCGACTGGTTTTGTGGTGAAAAAAGGGTCAAAGACCCGTTGTTGAATCTGTTCTGGAATGCCCAGCCCGTTATCAGCAATGCGGATAGCGATCTGATTGTCGGGTAATACTGCTGTTGTGATCTTAATAGTACTGGGATACTGTATTTGTTGGTCAAGCGATCGTTCTTGATCCCGTTCGTCTAGAGCATCGATCGCATTTACCAGGACGTTCATCAACACCTGATTGAGTTGTCCAACATAGCATTCTACAAAGGGCAACTTTCCGTAATCCTTCAGCACAGAAATTTCAGAATGATTGGATCGGGTCTTCAGCCGATTTTGCAGAATCATTAACGTACTTTCAATTCCCTCATGGATATCAACCTCTTTCATTTCCGCTTCATCTAAGCGAGAGAAGTTACGCAATGACAAAACAATCTTTTGGATACGTGCTGCGCCTACCCTCATGGACATCAGCAGTTTAGGTAAATCTTCAATTAGAAAATCAAGGTCAATGGCTGTGGCTACTGCTTCAATCGCTGGAGCAGGATGAGGATAATGCTGCTGATATAGCTGAAGCAAGTGCATTAAGTCTTGGACATAGTCAGCCGCGTGAGGTAGATTGCCATAGATAAAATTCACGGGGTTATTGATTTCATGGGCAACACCCGCCACTAACTGACCCAAACTTGCCATCTTTTCAGTTTGAATAATTTGGGCCTGATTTTGGCGCAATTGTTTCAAGGCTTGACCAAACTGCTGTGCCTGCGCAGCCGACGCCTCTATTAACGCGTGGTTCTTTGCCTCACTTTCTTCCAGTTTTTCTGCTAGTTGTTTGCGTTCAGCTTCGACTTGATGGCGTTGAGCGATCGCCTGTCGTAGCTTATTCTGATGCACTGTCAGTTCATGCATCAATTCTTGAGTGAGATTTTGCCAACAGGCTTCTCGATCCTCCGTGTGTTGACACGCGAGAATGTCAAAGCTGAGTGACCCAGCATTTTCTGTGTAATCTTCTGTAAAAATCATTTTGATATTTCTCAAGCAACAGCTACTTCGTCATCGATCAAGTAAGCGCCGTGAGCCGCTGGGTCAAAGCCCTCTGGAAATAGAGTTGTTTCCGTGTAGAGTGCTCGCTCCAAAATTGCCTCATCTAAATTGGTGCTGCGGAGGTCAGCACCACTTAAATTGGTTGCCCGCAAGTTTACCTGTGCCAGGATCGTCAACCGCAACTCGGCGTTCCGTAAGTTCGCCCCTTCTAGATTTGCCTGCCGCAAGTTACTATTTCTGAAGCGAGCTTGGCTCAAATCCACGCTACTGAGGTCAGCACCAGACAGATCTAGACCATCCAGATAAGCCTCACAAAATTGAGTTCCGTTGAACACCGTCCCCTGCAAGAGAGTGTCATTTAGTCTTGCATGGGTCAAATTTGCCCAGCTTAGATTTGCTTTAGCCAGATTTGTTGAGCGCAAGTTACTGTCGCGTAGATCAGCAGCACAGAGATTACTGCCTTCTAAGTCGGCTTGCCGCAAATTTGCTCCTGCCAAGTTAGCACCACTCAGCTGACCACCTCTGAGCGTTGCTTTCGCCAAGAAAGCTCCTCTCAAATCGGCTTTTGTCAAATCAGCAGCCGTTAAATTTCCCGTTCCTAACTTGACAAATCTCAAGTCAACACAGCGCAAAAAAGCCTGGCTCAAATTAGCTTGGGTTAAGTTGGCTCTGCTCAGAGTGGCTGAAGCAAGATAGGCGAAGGGTAGATTTGCCTCTGTTAGAGTCGCAGCGACCAAACTGATCTCTGCCAAAGCAGCACCTATCAAATTAATCCGAGCAAGATTGGCCCCATTAAAGTTTCTTTCTCCTAACAAATACTGTTGAAGAAACTCGTGGTCTTGCATAGTTCATAACTGGAATCATCCAGCACCTCTACGTTGATGCTAGAGTGCCCCGTGAGTTGATATCCATACAAAGCTATAAAATTCTATACGAAAATCAAAGAAAATACATGACATCTGTAGCACTGCTCCTAACCTAGCTAGAGATGGTTAAAGCATAAAACGTCTGTTCAGCACAGTTCGATAGCCTTTTTTCTCTACACCTAGAGATATTTATCTACTGATCTCAATCATTACTATCATGACCGATGTTAAATCCATTGTTGCGATCGCAGCCACTTCCCCACTCCTGTGGGTCGGCGCAATTGAATATTTTTACTGAAGTCTGACACAGTCTTCTGTAGCTCCGCTGTTGTAAAACAATACCCTAACCGATGAGATACGCTCAAAAATTCTTCGGGTGATTTAGCCGCTTCAAATTTCTCGCGGAGGGACTGATTATGAGCCACCGCTTTCAAAAACCGATCCGCACTTTCTAACGACATCTTGATTTCTTCCTCCCAATTCTTAAAGTCCGCTCTTTAAGCTTTAGTCAAAAGCTGTGCAGGAGGGCAACTTGACCTGCGTAATTTTTTCGACTTCTAGCCAAAGCAGAGACTGACTCTGGTAGGGGAATACCACTAGTCTTTATGAAAGAATTATTTTTTGAACTACATACAAAATACTACTTTTGTCCGTACTTTAGGGAGAAATTGAAGTAATTTCACCGAAAATTAGCACTTTTTGACTAATTTTTGACTAATTACTGACGATGGTAAAGAGCCTCATGGCGATGTACCGAACCCTAGTACTGACTGAGGCAAGATATTTGCGATCGCAAGACAGTTTCCCCTTTGAATTGAGTTATCGCAAGGCTTACCTTGAATCTAGGAATATCAACCTATACTCTACTGATGCCGTGAATTAGTACGCCGATCTGGATACAAACGATTTTTCTGGAAGAACTCTGAAGTCTGTCTATCTTGAGCGTTACCTAAAGGTGGAGCAATTTTGAGAATTTCTCTAGGTGATGATTCTCGCCAACGCTGTAGCAATCGGACTTCTCGCTCAAACTGAGCCTGCCCTCTTCTAAAAAAATCTTGCGAGTTTGTAGGAGTACTATCACGAGTAATGCGTTGTAATTGCTCAGAGGTAAAACTCGGCAGAGAAGACGCATTCGCTGGAGAAAAGAAGTTAGCAAAAATTGCAATCAGGGCAACACTCTGAAAAATCACAGTCCTTAACGGTAACATAGGTGCTTCTCCTAGAGATGGCACAGATTACAGGACTTACGCATTGGCAACAGATCTGATAGCAAATATAGCTCCCTGGTTCCAACTAGATTGTTAACCTGTTATATCGGCTATAGCGATTTCCATTCCCATGAGGTACGCTCTAGCCCCTTTTCCATTCAGGATGTACCTCACTTGATCGAAAAAGGCTGTATATCGGCAGGCGAAGCCTCTTCTGAAGGTATCCGCAATCCGCTGCCAACCAGAAACCTCTGCGTAGCTCCTAAGATTAGAAACATTACCTTTAGGCTATCGCGTTTCATGTAGATTCGATAAAGTAAGACAGTAAGCTTATCAAACCGTCAGAGTTTTCCGCCCCTTGTTTCAAAAATCCTCTCTGCACATTCACCTCAGTTTCGATGGATTAGAGTCTGCCCACGCCGCTTATATTGAGATGGGGAATGGAGCGCCATTGCTGATGTTGCATGGCTTCATGGGAGATGGAAGTTGCTGGATGCCACTAATGCATCAGCTTCAAGATCAGTATCGCTGCATTGGTCTTGATCTATTGGGATTTGGAGACTCAACAAAACCTCTGATTCAATACAACATTGCTAAAGAAGTTGAATTTGTGCAGCAGGTGGTAGAAGCGTTGCAGTTGGAAAGTTTTTATCTTTTAGGACATTCATTCGGCGGCTGGGTTGCGTCTGCTTATGCGTTACAGTATCCAACATCTGTAAAAGGTCTGATCTTAGCGGCTCCAGCCGGAATTCGGGATGACAGCTTTGCTGGGCGCTATGACCATTTGCGTCCATTGCTCTGGCAAACCCCGATCGTCGATTGGGCACTCCAGCTTGTAAAACCCATCGCTCAAGGGTTGAGGCAAGAAAAACCACTGGCACAGATTGCCTGGTTTCGACAGCAACTCAACGCCCAACCTGCGGCACGATCATTCCTCGTCAATCGCCTGCGCCCTGAAGATGCGATCGACACCGTTGAGAAAGAAATTCATCGTCTCTCTGTCCCCACACTAGTAATTACTGGCGATCAAGACGATACGATTCCGCTTTGGCATAGCCAAACCTACGCTGAGAAAGTTCCTCAAGCGGAACTCGTTGTGTTACCTTATGCCAGTCATGCACTGCCTCAAGATCATGCGCCGGAGCTTGCAAACCTAATTCGGCAGCGTATGGTTGCGTATTAAGTCATTGGTTTGGGAAGCCTAAACGAATAGCACTCACTAACTTAGCGTCGCCGCCTAAGTACAGGGGGTCTAGTTTAGAAAAAGCGCTTACTGATGGCCGCAAAGCGTTAGCTTCTTTATAAAGTTCCGGTTCAGTGAGAGGATTTCAGTATCAAATTTGAATAAATTCTTTTTCCTGAGTTTAAGTTCTCAGATTGATAAGCCCATCCCTAAATAGAGGCAGGTTTAGGCAATCTTCAAGGTTGCACCTTCAATAAATGCTCTACCTGCTCCAATCCTCACCTCATAAGCGGCATGGCAAACATCCTTCAACACTTGGAAGCAGAGAGTCCCAAAGAGCCAAGTGTGGCGACCGAACCCTACACTAGTGAGAGCCAGTTTGATCCAACCGCTAGAGAATCAAACTGGCTCTTGCAAACGGTGGTTGAGAATTTGAACGATGGGGTAGTGATCACGGACGTGCAAGAGCGTGTGCAGTTTGTTAATTCTCGGATGGCGAAGCTAGTCGGGTGTTCGACGGCTGAAATGGTGGGAAAACCCGCAGAACAGTTTTTTTCAGCGATCGAAGGGTGGCTAGATTTTCAGGGAGATGACCCTAACAAATCGCGACAGTTTTATGGGTGGAAGGAAGGACAACTCAAGCGAAAAGACGGCAGGAAGTTTTGGGCTGAAGTCAATTCGACGCTGTTGTGTAATAGCAACGGTGAACCAGTTGGAACGCTGATTGCCGTGAAAGATATTACCGAACGAAAGTGGTTAGAGGAGTATCTTCGACTTTTAGAATCAGTGGTGGTGAATGCCAACGAAATCGTGATGATTTCTCAGGCAGAACCAACCAACGATCCGCTTAGTCTCAGAATTGTTTATGTCAACGATGCGTTTTCTCGCGCCACGGGTCACAGTTCTGGCGAAATCATCGGTAAATCTGCTCAAATTCTGCTCGGAGAGGACACAGGAGCCTCCGAACTTGAGCTGATTCGTACATCCTTACTCAATCATGAAGCAGTCAGGGCAGAAGTGATTCTCTACCGTCGAAATGGCTCGCATTTTTGGGTGGACGTCAACATGGTTCCGATTCGCAACGAGCAAGGGCAAGTGACGCACTTTGTCTCTGTGATGCGAGAAGTCACAGAACGCAAGTTGGCGGAAGAACAACTTCGTCGCAATGCGTTTCATGACCCCCTCACCGGATTGCCCAATCGACTCTTGTTTATGGAGCGGCTAACGCAAACCATTAACCGGGCAAAGCAAGATAGCAACTACCAGTTCGCGGTGCTGTTTTTGGATCTCGATCGCTTCAAAGTCATTAATGACAGTTTGGGGCATATGATCGGCGATCAGCTTTTAGTTGCGATCGCGCGTCGTCTAGAAGCTTGTGTGTCTGCCCAAGATACCGTTGCACGGCTCGGCGGCGACGAATTTACAATTCTGCTCGAAAACATTCGGAATGAAAGGGACGCGATCAAAGTTGCTGAGCGCGTCCAGCAAGCCCTCTCCCATCCCTTTGCGCTGAGCGGGCATGAAGTCTTTACCTCTGCCAGCATTGGCATTACCCTCAGCACAACCAATTTTGAGCGTCCAGAAGATCTGCTGCGCGGCTCAGACATTGCGATGTATCGGGCAAAAGCTCAGGGCAAAGCCTGCCATGAAGTCTTTGACACCGATATGCACACGCATGTGGTGGCGCTAATGCAGTTGGAAAATGATTTGCGAAAAGCGATCGAGCATCAGGACTTTGAGTTGTACTATCAGCCGATCGTGGCGTTGGCCACTGGAAAGATTATGGGCTTTGAGGCGTTAGTCCGGTGGCAGCATACGGAACAGGGTCTAATTTCACCCGCTAAGTTTGTACCGATCGCAGAAGAAACTGGGCTAATCGTCCCCCTCGGACAATGGGTGTTGCGCGAAGCCTGCCGTCAGCTTAAAGAATGGCAAGATGTATTCCCCCACGATGCTTTAACTGTCAGTGTTAACCTCTCCGGTCGCCAATTTTCGCAGCCAAATTTGATTAGTCAAATTAAGCAAACGTTACTGGACACAGGGCTAAACGCCCATAGTTTGAAGCTAGAAATTACAGAAAGCGCCATCATGGAGAACCCTGAATCGGCAATGGACATGCTACTTCAACTCAAAGCCATGGGCATTCAGCTATCGGTCGATGACTTTGGAACGGGCTACTCCTCGCTGGGCTATCTGTACCGATTTCCAATGGATCTTTTGAAGATCGATCAATCGTTCATTAGCCGAGTGGATGCGGATGGAGAAAAATTAGAGCTCGTCCGCACCATTATCACCTTGGCATGGAACTTGGGGATGGATGTTGTGGCGGAAGGCGTAGAAACAACTAAGCAACTCGCGCAACTAAAAGCCCTCAAGTGTGAATATGCTCAGGGGTTTCTCTTCTCGAAGCCATTGCCCAAAACAGAGGCGGCAGCGCTGATTGCAAAACCAAATCCCTTCTTTCAGCTTGCACAAGTCCTGCCTACGACCGGGCGTTTACCTGAAAATATCTAGTTGCTGTGTTGGGTTATTGTCGTGGTGGCGAGTTGGCTCACTTCGTTTCCCTTTCCGCAGCCCGAGCGCAATCTTGCTGTGCTTCTCGATTTGATTCATGACCTGACGGGCGCGATCGATCACGGAGGACGGCAACCCAGCGAGGCGTCCTGCTTCGATGCCGTAAGAGCGATCGGCTCCTCCAGGCTGGACTTTATGCAGAAAGATAATTTGGTCGGGCATCTCTTTCACGGTCACCTGAAAGTTTGCCACGTTGGGCAGGATTGAGGCGAGTTCGTTCAGTTCGTGATAGTGAGTGGCGAAAATCGTGCGGGCGCGGATTTCAGTCGCCAAGTGCTCGGCGACGGCCCACGCGATCGAGAGCCCATCAAACGTGGCGGTTCCGCGACCGATCTCATCGAGCAACACCAGCGATCGCGGCGTGGCGTGATTTAGAATATTCGCGGTTTCGTTCATCTCGACCATAAACGTCGATTGTCCGGTAGCGAGGTCATCGACGGCTCCGACGCGGGTGAAGATGCGATCGCAAATGCCTAACTTCGCAGAGTGAGCTGGAACGAAGCTGCCAACCTGTGCCATCAGTTGAATCAGTCCAATTTGACGCAAATAACAGCTTTTGCCGCTGGCATTGGGTCCGGTGAGGACGATCAGATCGGGATGGGGAGCGATGGCATTGCTGCCCAACTCAGCCGAGTTTGGCACAAAAAATCCAGCGGGTAAGGATTGCTCGACGACGGGATGGCGACCTTCTGCGATCGCAATTTCTCGACCTGCGAGAATTTTCGGACAGCAGTAGCCCCGGTAGACGGCAACCTCAGCTAGACCTGCCAGCGCATCTACCGCCGCTACCGCATGAGCGACCGACCGAATCAGTTCTGCCTGTTCTCCGACTTCAGTTCGCAATCCCACAAAAACGTCGTACTCTAATTCGCCTAGTTCTTTGCGGGCATTCAGAATGCGGCTTTCGCGTTCTTTCAGTTCTGCGGTGATAAAGCGTTCTTCGTTGGTCAAGGTTTGCTTGCGCTCGTATTCGGGCGGAACCTGATCGGCTTTGGCACGAGAAATGCTGATGAAATAGCCAAAGGTTTTGCTATATCCCACTTTTAGAGTTGGAATGCCTGTGCGATCGCGCTCTAAAACTTCGAGATCGGCAAGCCATTTTTCATCTGCCGTGGCTTGATGGCGCATGTCATCCAACTGAGGCACAACGCCTAAACGAATTAAACCGCCTTCTTTTATCGCCAAAGGTGGACGCTCGACCAGATGAGCGTGGAGGCGATTTCCGAGGGTTTCTAGAAGGGGTGGAACGTTTTGTAGCGCTTTCAAGTACGGCGATCGCGCCTCTTTAACCAGCCGACTCAACTGAGGAAGTTTACTGATCGAATCTGCTAAAGCCACCAAATCACGAGGATTTGCGGTTCCCGATCCAGCACGACCTGCTAACCGTTCAAGGTCATAGATCTGCCTCAGTAATTGTTGCAGATCTTCTCGCAGGATCCCATCTTCAATGAGTTCTTTAATTGTGCTTTGCCTAGCTTGAATTTCGGAAATATCTAATAACGGTTGTAGCAACCATCGCCGCAACGCTCGACTTCCCATTGGCGTTATTGTTTTATCTAACGCCCATAACAGCGATCCATGAAATGTTCCATCTCGCACTGTCTGCATGATTTCTAAGTTACGTCGAGATTGATTATCTAGCGTTAAATATTCTGTTAGCGTATATGTGCAAATGGGCTGAAGCGGGACTTGTTGAGTGACAAACTGTTTCTTCTGACTTGAGATTGCGCGCTCTGATGTGCTTTCTAGATACTCTAACAATCCACCTGCTGCACGAACCGCTAGAGGAAGATGTTCACAGCCCATTCCTTCTAGCGATCGCACTCGAAACCGTTGTAGCAGTCGTTGCCGCGCTTCAACTTGAGAAAAGGGAGACTGCGATCGCAACGTATAGCAAAATTGAGTCGGCAAACAATCGGGCAACTGGCTTGACTTCTCCCCCGGTCGCAGCAGTCCACCTAGATCGGGTGCATTGGTTGGGAAAAGAACTTCTGCGGGCTGGAGACGTGTAATTTCGTGATTGAGCTGATCGAGCCCCGTGGATTGGGTGGTGAGAAATTCTCCGGTGGAAATGTCAGCGTAGGCAAGCCCCCAGTGATGACCCGCAATCACCACAGCCGCTAAAAAATTATTGCGCCGCGCATTTAGCATTCCTTCTTCGAGAATCGTTCCGGGCGTAATCACACGAGTAATTTCCCGCCGCACTAATCCCTGCGCTTCGGCGGGATCTTCGACCTGATCGCACACCGCGATCGCGTAGCCTTTCTCAACCAACTGCGCGGAATAGCGATCGAGCGCGTGATGGGGAATGCCCGATAAGGGAACACGCCCCACATCTTTGCCGCCATCTTTGGAGGTGAGAACAATCTCTAACTCGCGTGAAATGACGATCGCATCTTGAAAAAAGGTTTCGTAAAAGTCGCCCACTCGATAGAGCAAGAGCGCATGGGGATATTGGTCTTTGATATCTGCGTAGTGACGCATCATCGGGGTGAGAGCGTCTCGGTTGACGGCTCGATGATCGGCATAGCGCACCGCATGTTTGACGAGGCGATCGGGAACGCCGTGGGTCGAGTCTGGTTCTGGAGGAGAGACGGTCATGCCGAATCAATCAGTACGGGTCTACTAGACTGTAGCGCATGGAGATGGGCAGTTGGGAGCGTCCAACTCACTCGTTTATCCTCTCACATCTGCGTTGTAATGATGAGAATGTATTTCACGTTAATTTCCAAATTCTATCCATTGAGTGATAGAAAAACGAGGAAAATTTCTACATGATGAGGGGGTTGATTGGTTACTAGTCTGCAACTCAAGTGTTATCAGATTCTGTAGAAAGCGACATCAGTCAGGATTGGTCGAAGGTCAAGAATGTTCTAGTCATGCGCTTAGACAATATCGGCGATGTGATTATGACCAGTCCAGCATTGCAGGCAATCAAAGAACATCTGCCTCACGCCCAACTGACGTTGATGGCAAGTCCTGGAGGATCTTTGGCAGCACCGTTATTGCCGTGGGTTGATCAGGTCTTGACAGCTCGTGTTCTGTGGCAGGATCTGGGGCGATTGGCGTTTGACCCGGCGCGAGAGTGGGACTTAGTTTCCAGCTTGAAAGCGGGTCAATTTGATGCTGCCATTATTTTTACAAGTTTCAATCAATCGCCCCATCCGCCTGCGTTGCTTTGCGCTCTCGCTGACATTCCGATTCGAGTGGGAGAATCGAAAGAAAAAGGCGGGGTGCTCACTCATGAAATCCCGTCTGCACCGGATGACATTCATCAAGTTGAACGGAATTTACGGTTGATCGAGTCGGTTGGGTTAGAGGTGCGCGATCGCACCCTCACGATTCAAATTCCTGACGCTGCAAACCAGTCTACTGCTCAGCTCCTGATCAACAACGAACTCACTCTTGATACACCATTTATGGTGCTGAATCCTTGGACAAGCTGTCAGTCTCGCAATTATGATGCCGAACGGTTTGCGCTCGCAGCCCGTCAACTCGCTAAAACCACAGGCTGGAAAATCTTGATCACTGGAGTTGAGAAAGACAGAGAACATAGCGGCGGTGTCACAGACATTCTAGGAGAGTGGGGCGTTGATTTGATTGGCAAAACCGATTTATCAGAACTCGCCGCCTTGATCGCCCACGCTCGATTGTTGCTCAGTAACAACACGTCTACCATGCACATTGCGGATGCAACTCGGACTCCAAGCGTCATTCTATTTGCCGGAACCGAGCTTGAATGCCAGTGGCAACCTCGCAGTTGCCAGTCTCATTTGTTGCGTCAGCCTACAGGCTGTAGCCCATGCTATGCGTTTACCTGTCCTTACAACTTAGAGTGCTTGGACATTGAGCCAGAAAGAGTTGTTAGTGCGGGATTGGATTTAATTAACAACAGATTCTCTATCGTAAAGTAGATTAGAAACTTAAACAATTTCAGCATGATAAACAAATCATAAATGAGTACGTAAGGCATGGCTCGAATCGCACTTATTGCAGGAACCTATGCTCCCGATCGCTGTGGAGTTGCTCACTACACGGCTCACCTTAGAACTGTGTTAGCTCAGCGAGGCATTGAAACCTTTGTATTGACCACTCACGCAGTCGCAGGCAATGAGCCAACGATTTTAGGGGCTGTTGAAGACTGGAATGTAAGCAACTTAATCTCCCTGACTCAAGCGATTCATCGGACAAAAGCAGATATTCTACACATTCAACACGCGGCTGGAACCTACGGTTTTGATCGCTCGATTTTTCTATTGCCATTGCTCCTAAAACAAACGGGCTGGAATCGTCCGATTGTGACCACGATTCACGAATACGGTTGGTGGGAATGGCAGCCAAAGTGGATATCGCAGCCATTGTTAGAACGGATAAAGGATTGGGGACAGCAACGGTACTGGTGGGATCGAGAAGACGGATTTTTGCTCACTAGAAGCAACGCCATAATCACAACAAATGAGCAAGCAACGCAAACTATTGATCGGCGTCTCCCATTGCTAATGCACAAGGTTCATCAAATTCCGATTGGTGCAAACATTGAGGTTGCTTCTAGCGGTTCCTCCGGAGTTGCGCCTGGCGCTAATCGCGGTGTGGCCAGAAAAATGCTACTTCAAACTTGTGGTTGGTCACAGGATTCGGTTGTGCTTGCGTTCTTTGGCTTTTTGCATCCTGTAAAAGGGTTAGAAACGTTGCTTCAAGCGTTTAAAGCCGTGGTTCAAAAACAGCCTCAAGCTCGACTGATTTTAATCGGCGGGGTTGAGAGTTTGGCGTTGAGAGGCGAGGAAGCACAACAGTATTGGCAAAAGTTGGAAGCTGAAATTGCATCGCTCAATCTGACATCTTATGTTCACATGACGGGGTATCTCGATAGCAGAACTGCATCTCACTATCTCACAGGTTCAGACATCGGCGTACTGCCGTTTCATCATGGCGTCACGCTCAAAAGCGGATCGCTGTTAGCATTGATGGCGCATGGATTACCTATCGTTGCCACCCACTCAAATGATTCTGAGTTGTCAACCTTGGTTGAGCAAGTCGCGCCGCGCCAGGTGGATGACCTTGCGATCGCGCTCACTCAACTCATCGCAAATCCCACAAGAGCAAATGACCTAGCTCAGCAAGGACGTCACTTCAGCCACAACTTCACTTGGGACAGCATTGCCGATGCACACTTAGAGATTTATCGATCGGTTTCTCCTGCTATTTCAACCAACATGCGTGAAGAGATTGCTATTTATGGATAAACATCCTCTTCATGTTGTTGTCTATACTGATTCTGCTGGCATTGGCGGAGCGGAAATTAGTCTGGGCCATTTAGTGGCCACAGCCTCAGAGGATATCCAATTTACGATCACTGGTGTTTCTTCAGTTGTTGTCGATGCAATTGCAAGTCGCCGTTCTAGTGCTAGAAGAGTTGTTCTATCTGATAATCCTTTCTCTCATCTAGCTACTTTCTATTCATTACAACCCGATATTATTCATATTAATCTTTGTACTCCCTGGGCGTGTCATGCTGCATTAGCCGCTGCGTTAGGATTACCCTATACTCGCGTGATTCGAGTCGATCAACTTCCGCTTAGAACAACCGATGCGATCGCGCTTTGGAAAACCCGTTTTTTATCCCTCAGAGTCGATGCTCATGTCGCGGTGGGAGAGGCGAGTTGTCGTCGTATGGAAGACTTCTACGCTTTGGGTCGAAACTCGGTCATCTCGATTCCAAATGGCGTTCCTGACTGTGGAGAAGTGAAGGAACATTCTACAGATCAATCAATCACAAACAAATCAATCATCGTAGGTAGCGTTGGCAGATTAGACGCGATGAAAGCCCATGAAATTTTACTGAAGGCGATCGCACAGGTCGAACAGACAAAAGTCGTAATCCTGGGAGAAGGAGACGAACGACACTATTTAGAAGCATTAGCAGACAAGTTGAGCATTCGCGATCGCGTCCATCTCCCCGGCTGGGTCGAGCATCCTCAGTCATATTTATCCACCTTCGATGTCGTCGCACTGCCATCGCGCTCAGAAGGCTTTCCCTTAGCGATGGTGGAAGCGATGTTAGCTGCCCGTCCCGTTGTGGCTACCCGCGTTGGCAGTATACCAGAAGCGATTCTCGACGGTAAGACCGGACTGCTGATCGAGAAAAATGACGTTGACGGATTAGCGATCGCTCTGCAACGCCTCAGAGACAACCCGGCGCTTAGAATTCAGCTTGGTCAAGCGGCACGAGACATGGCATTGGCTAACTTCACTGTTGAGGCCATGACTCAACGCTATGAACGGCTCTGGCAAGACGTAATGACGCGATCGCGCTCCTCCCGCCTTTGGGTTCCGCGACCTCGTGATTGATCGTGTAGGGATTTACGCTCAGGGATTAGCACTCACTTGAGCAGGCTTTTGCAGCGTTGAAAAGGCCATCTCTGCTAAAAGTTGGTGAGTCTTTGTCGTCGGATGAATGCCATCCCAAAATAGAAATTCACTCGGTTTGCAGGCTGTGTTGTTGAGACAGGAATTCGTCACATTTTTTAGGCCAAATTTGCTGGGAGTTGCGATCGCAGTTTGATACAAACGACTCACATCCAACGCAAAAATTTGAGTCCCGTTGCCTAATTTCTGATTGAGCGCTTCGAGAGATCGCGACAGCGTTGCATTATGTGACTGTGACAAACTACTCAAGGATTTTGCGGAAGACGTGTTGCGTGTAGCTGGAAGAATTCCTAAATCTGGCAAATTCGCTACTAAAAATCGTTTTGCACCCGTTTTAGATAGTGATTCGATTGCTGTTGTTATGTTGTCAACAACACGTGTCGGATTCGTTGCATCACCTCCTAAATAATCGTTCGCACCGCCCCAAATCACATACAGCGCTTTTGGATCACCCTGGGGGTTAGTTTTGACAAAATTTTGAATTTGAACTAAAACGCCAGGTATTCCATTTTCACGAGCATTTGCTGTTGTTGCACCACCATAAGCAAAATTGTTAGTCTGCTCAGCGCTCAATCCCAACTTAGCCGCCAATTGTTCAACCCAAACTCGACCATTCGAGTAGCGTCCCTGAAAGTAGGGTGGCGTGGGTGGATATGTGCCCTCGGTTACACGAAACACATTTCCCGAATCAGAAAGACTATCCCCAAAAACATAAAGCTGATTGATCTGGGAATTGCTAGGAGAAGTGACTTGCATTACCTTAGGCTGAGAAGTTTGAGATTGGGTGGTCTGACACGACGCCATCAGTCCTGTCAAAGCAACAGCTAAAAATGAAAGCCGCATAAGAATTTTCTTCACGTAGATTCCTTGGTTTTACAGACATCAGTGTATAGAAATTGGTAAGTAAGCACACTGTCTTTAGTCGTAACATTTCTTTGGAGCCGTTACTCCCTCGAAACTGTCTAGGACGCTACTTAATGGCTACCCATCTGTTAAAAAGACCACAATCAACTCAGAAACAATTTATAAGCTGGATTTTGACTTTCATTCCAATAGCGATATCCTAACGTATCTAGAAAGGCTTGCCACTCTTCCATTTCATGAGGCGGAACTTGAGTTCCAATCACAATTCGTCCGTAGTCTGCGCCGTGATTGCGATAGTGAAATAAACTGATATTCCAATCAGGACTCATACAATTGAGGAATTTAATTAGCGCACCAGGACGCTCAGGAAATTCAAACCGATACAGCAATTCATTATGAGCCAGCGGCGATCGCCCACCTACCATATGTCTTAAATGCAATTTCGCTAACTCATCATCGGTTAAGTCAATGGTTTTAAATCCATGAGCTTCAAACGTTGTGGCAATGTGAGTCGCATCGGCGCGGTCTTGAATTTGCACACCGACAAAGATATGCGCATCACGCTCGTCTGCAATGCGATAGTTAAACTCGGTTAAACCACGTCTGCCAATGCAATCGCAAAACTTGCGTAAGCTGCCTCGTTCTTCGGGAATAGTGACAGCAAAAATGGCTTCTCGACGTTCTCCGAGTTCAGCGCGTTCTGCTACAAACCGGAGTCGATCAAAGTTCATGTTTGCACCGCACGCGATGGCGATCAAGGTTTGATTCTGAATTTGCTCTCGTTCCACGTAGGATTTTGCAGCCGCGATCGCAAGCGCGCCTGCTGGTTCTAATATCGATCGCGTGTCTTCAAACACATCTTTAATGGCAGCACAAATTCCATCTGTGTCGATCAGCATCACTTCATCCACATACTGCTGGCAGAGGCGGAACGTTTCGACGCCGACTTCTCGCACCGCGACTCCATCCGCAAACAAACCGACTTGCGGCAATCTAATGCGGTGTCCTGCTTGCAACGATTGATACATCGCATCTGCATCAACTGGCTCAACGCCAATGATTTTGATTTCAGGACGCAAGCGCTTGACATAAGCCGCAATTCCAGAAATCAATCCGCCTCCACCAATGGCAACGAAAATTGCATGGATTGGTTGTTGGCACTGTCGCAACAGTTCCATGCCAATGGTTCCTTGTCCGGCAATCACATCGGGGTCATCAAAGGGATGAATAAACGTCAGTCCTTTTTCTGCTTCTAGCTGACGAGCATAAGCGTATGCATCATCATACGTGTCGCCGTGTAAGACAACTTCTCCGCCACGGGCTCTCACCGCATCAATCTTCACTTGCGGCGTGGTGAGTGGCATGACAATAATTGCCGTGGTTTTTAACCGCTTTGCCCCCAACGCCACGCCTTGAGCATGATTGCCCGCCGACGCCGCAATTACGCCTTGCTTCAGAATATCCGATGGAAGCTGCGCCATTTTGTTGTAGGCACCCCGCAACTTAAACGAAAAGACAGACTGCATATCTTCTCGCTTGAGCAGCAGCTTGTTGTTAAGCCGCGTGGACAAATTGGGTGCATAGTCTAACGCCGTTTCTTGAGCGACATCGTACACACGGGCAGTCAGAATTCGTTCGAGATAGTCGGAGTGCATGGCGTCAATAAGGTGGAGTAAACCCAGGAGAAGACCCTATTTTACCTGACTCGCTTGGCTCCACTCGCTTGGCTTCTTAGAGGAAGCGCTTAGTGTCGGTGCGATTCACCTTAGGAAGCTCCGCAGGATCGACGTCGCAAAACCAATCAATCAGCTTACGCGCAATGCTCAGCTTCGGTGGAATCTTGGGCAGGGCTGATTTGTGAAACCACGCCGCCGCTTCTAACTCTTGGGGATCAAGCCTTAGTTCACCCCCTGCATACGCCGCCGTAAATCCAATCATGAGGGAATTGGGAAATGGCCAAGGCTGCGACCCAAAGTAGCGGATATCTCGAACGGTAATGCCTGCCTCTTCGTACACTTCTCGCACGATCGTTTCTTCTAACGATTCTCCAGGTTCGACAAATCCCGCTAAAACGCTATACATTTCAGCGGAAAATCGGGGAGCGCGTGCTAACAAAATTTCTTCACCGCGATGAATAAGCACAATCACCGCAGGTGATAACCGGGGATAGCTAACGAGACCGCAGTTTGGACACCGTTTCGATCGCTCGTGAGGTGATTGCGTAGTCGGAGTTGCACAATGCCCACAGAATTGGTGAGTGCGATCCCACTCCATAATTTGAATGGCGCGACCCGCGATCGCAAACAGATCATCGTCTAACTGTCCATACACCTCGCGCAGTCCTTCAAAGCGCATTCCCACGGGTGCCGTTGTCTCTGGCGCTAATTCGGCGGAGTAGCAAGGTTGATCATCCAACATGCCTAAAAACTGCGTGCGGATAGGCTCTAATCCAATCTCAGCAAGGCTGTGAGCGTGAGGCAACTGGATTTCTGTCTCTAATTCCTCTACCAGTAGCTGATTGTTTAGATAGGCGAACCAGCAGGCCGATCGCGACTCTTGAGGAGAAACAGTACTGGGAACGAAACTGCGAGACATGCCAATAGTTGATGGGTCGCTTCTATCCTATCGCAGTCAAATCATTGGTTTTGTTGCAACCAAACTGTTGCAAAAGGTAGATACTCATAGACGATCGTCTCCAGCACCTTCAAGCAGAGGTGTTCATTAAGTTGGCTCAGTGAACACCTTTAATCTGCATTAATTAATAGGAACGAAGGATACCGCGTAGTTCTCCAGCACGATTCTTCTTGGTGTGGATATCGACATAGAGCATACCGTTAGATAGCGCTTGCTGTTGCTCACTGGTTAACGTGTATTCACCAGCAAATCTACCACCCATGCCACTTTCATTGGGGTTGACGGTTAACGCATATTGAAACGGACCATTTTTTGTTGATTCGCCTCGGTGGATGTGTACGGCAGACGTGATGTTGGGATTAGCAGGACTGACCGGATCGGTTGCATAGTCGCGAAGAGGACTCGATAGGTTACTGAAATCTCCCCGCATCACTAAGCGATCGCCGACTAACACCGCTCCGGCTGCCCCAAAAGCAGCATTCGAGGGTTTGGTTGGCACAACGGCATCTTTCGTGAGGACTGCCACATACCGTGTCATTGTCTGGGTCGGCATCATTTGAGCTGGCATCATTTGAGCTGGCCTGTCTTGAGCCGGCATGTCTTGAGCTGGTGTCATCTGAGCAGTTATGACAGATTCTGCTTGCTGTAGATTCGATAGCAATTGTTGATTGAGCCAATCAGGAGATTGTGCAATTTGAGAACTAAACGACGGAGATGAGAGACCGATGATAGCGACACAAGTAACCAGAGCAAAAAGGAAATTGACTAGAACCCGTTTATTTTTTTTCATGGCTTTTGGTTTGAGTGCATTGGCCTAGCCAGTAGTACGGGCAACTGAATCACTTAGATTCACTTTGTCTAAGTATTCAGTACAACCAGCGATAAATTCGGTTCAGAAAATCGTCAAAGTAGACACGCCTCGGGCAACGCTTTGCAAAGAGGCTTACTTTCGAGATCCAACGGTTACTGCTGCACTGTACGCTGTACAGCAAGAACTGGGCTTAGAGTACTCTTCGAGGAAGCTGCAAGCCTAAGTTGTCCGGGTTGGACAGCTTAGGCTTGTACGACTTTAACCATAAGTTGAACATTGTTTGAACCATAAGTTGAGCAAAGATGGGAGAAAAAGCTGATCCCACCATGCTGTCTTAACCTTAGGTCTTCCAAGTTTTTAATCATAAGTTGAACGACAGTACAAAGATAGAGGCATAAACTGAACAAAATTTTGTAAACAAAACTTTATGATTGGTCGATTCTTATTCTTCACCATTAAGAATTATAAAGATCATGGTGCTGGTAAAGATGTAACTGCAACCCTAGGTTGTCCAAGCGTAAAACTTCAGTTAGCTCTAGTTTCTTCGTGTTCAAAAAAGCAGCATTCAAAAGGGCAATTCTCTTTGCCCTTTTGTTAACTGGAATCTTCACCTTTGCCACGATCTCAGAGGCACGTCGCCCAGTTCTGCATCCATAATCCACCTCACGAACCCAAAATGTCTCTGGACAATTCGACTATTATGCACTGACGCTTTCTTGGTCGCCCGACTGTTGTGCGGCAAAGAGCAGCAGTGATCCGCAATCTTTACAGTCCCGTAAACCGGAATAGGCTCTCTGCAACCCCTCCCTATGAACGGTAGGATGTCTGCGGAAAATGCTTCCTTCTGATAGTGTTGTCATGAAACTTGAGCCAATTCGCCTGTGTGCTGCTTGCTATGTAGAAGTACCTTGTCATCAAATTAGATGGCAGTTCAAGGAAACGCAGGGCGGCGATCGCCATAAAATGATGCTTTCGTCAGAATGCCCTATGTGCAAAGCACGGTTCAAGATCCCATCCTTGTGGAGTGAGAGCTTATGCCACAGATGTTTTACCCCTTTGGGGAAGCTAAAAAAGTTTCAGAAAACGTGGGTTTCAGAGGAGCTAATTTAGAAGATCATCAGTAAAAGTAACGAAGCTGTTTAGAACAGACGGATATTGAACATTAAGGTAGTCCCAACTGATACCTTCAGTTATACCTATTGCAGCAATCAAATAAGAAAGTTTATAACAAGCTAGTTCGAGATCGTACCCCCGAGATTATCCATGCAGCAGGGAGACAATGTGCGACAGACGTGTGGTTATTGGATGATTTGAGAAAGATTCGCGATCGGCGAGGTTGGCAGAAGTACTTGGAAGAACACTATGCAGAATTAAAGGGGCATCGAGTAGTTTGGCAGAAGGATGCTGACCCATATTGCATAAAGCTAGCGCGTTCTATGATGCGGACAAGACAGGGAGAACGAAAAGCTAGGGATTGAAGAGGCTGGATTTAGCTGGAGCAGCAGCCAAGTTAAACAAATCTACGTAATTTACCATTTTCTCTGAAGAGTTTGGATAATTAACGATTAAGTGTCCAGCGGAGCGAAAGTAGGAGAACGCTTGTGTTTGAGTTGGCTAAGTTGATTGACATGATTGTCGGGTTCGCAACTCCAGTCGTACAAGATAAGCTCCAGCGCAGTGAGCTTGTGATTAAGCTGTTGAAGCAACTGAACCTCGAGCCAGATCATCCGCCCGCTGATTTTACAGCCGTTTACCAATACACGCTGGTGGAATATGGTCTCGGCAAGCCAAGGGTAGTCTTGGAGATGTTCCGACACGCTGAAATTCAAGCCATTTTTCGCAAAGCACTGGATCAGAATAACCCAAGTCTGTTGCTCAAAGAAGGCGAGACGTTTCTCTCTGGAAACACGTTAGGCGATCAAATTCGAGAGCTAGGGATTGACGCGAGACAGGAGTTTTACCAGTTTGCGGCAGTATTTATCGAAGTTGCCAAACGCACCCGCACTCCGGCTGAAGTCTTAGCAAATCACAAGCTTGAGTCCTTGCACCGACAAATTGGCAGTATCCAGGAGCGATTGCATCGGCTGCCGACACTCGAAGCCCTGCGGACGGAGATGGCGCGATTAGCGGCTCAGAACTATCCGGCGTTGCCTGGAACTGGAACCATGAAAACTCCTGCATCGATTCAAGCAAGACAGTTTCAGGAAAGCCAGTGCCGAGCCTTCGCGCTTGCCCAGCAGATGAAAGGCTGGTTTGAAACCTTGGGATACCGATTTGAGTTGCATGAGGAATGGCAAGACGATTATTTTGAATGGATTATCGATATTCCGGTGCGGCGCGGGCGGTACGATCGCATCTTGGTGCGCGGCATTGATGGTGAAGCAGGATTAGGAGATATCAGGGCAGTGCGACAATCGGTTGAAGCACAACGAGCCGATGAAGGCTGGTTGGTAACAACACGGCGCATTAGTCGAGCAGCACGGGAGGAAGTTGAGAAAGAAGAGAATCACGACCTGGGTTGTTACACATTCGATGAACTGCTTGATCAAGATGCAGACTTTGGTGGCTATCTAGACTGGCTAGAATCAGAAATTCAGCGACGGGGCATTGAGCAAAAGTACATTCCACTGGCTTGCATCAAAGAAGAGGTTGATCCCGACACGAAGCAGCGCATCGGCGTGAGTCGCTATGACGATCGTGATGGTTGGATTGATGGCTATATTGATTTATGGCTAGATGACCCAGCAAAAGAACATATTTCGGTGTTAGGAGAGTTTGGCACAGGCAAAACCTGGTTTGCATTTCACTATGCGAGTCAAGCTCTCAAACGGTATCGAGAAGCTCAACAGCGTGGAGTCGAGCGCCCTCGATTACCGTTGGTAATTCCATTACGAGATTATGCTAAGGCGGTGAGCGTAGAGTCGCTGTTCTCAGAGTTCTTCTTCCGGAAGCATGAGGTGAGATCGCTGACTTATTCTGCGTTTGAACAACTCAATCGCATGGGCAAACTGCTGCTGATTTTTGACGGATTTGATGAAATGGCAGCGCGAGTCGATCGTCAAGAAATGATCAATAACTTCTGGGAACTCGCGAAGATCGTTGTGCCAGGAGCGAAAGTTATTCTTACCTGTCGAACAGAACATTTTCCAGAAGCGAGAGAAGGACGGGCACTCTTGAACGCTCAGTTACAGGCATCCGTCTCGAATTTAACTGGAGAAATGCCTCAGTTTGAGGTGCTAGAACTAGAAAAATTTGACGATGAGCAAATCCGACAGGTGATGTCGCTGCAAGCGGAATCTGACACTGTGGAACAGGTAATGAACAATCCGCAGCTTCTAGATTTAGCACGTCGTCCAGTAATGACGGAGTTGATTATAGAAGCGTTGCCCGATATTGAGGCAGGCAAACCTGTGGATATGTCACGGGTGTATTTGTATGCAGTGCGGCGCAAGATGGAGCGGGATATCAAGGAGGAGCGCACGTTCACGTCATTGGCAGAAAAGCTCTATTTTCTGTGTGAGTTGTCTTGGGAGATGTTGAGTAGTGATCGCATGAGTCTCAACTATCGAGAGTTTCCTGATCGCATTCGTCGCCTGTTTGGGTCGGTTGTTCAAGAGGAAAAAGACCTGGATCACTGGCATTACGACATGATGGGGCAGACGATGCTGATTCGGAATGCGGATGGTGACTATATGCCAGCGCATCGATCGTTGTTGGAGTTTTTTGTTGCCTATAAATTTGCAGCGCAGTTGGGAGCATTAGCTCCTGATTTTATAGAATTAGCACAAGCACAGTCTTGTTTAGATACAGGTGCAGAACCACAGGATTATAATTGGTCTGCTTACTTTCGCCGTGAATTAGATGAAAAAGGACTAAGTAAAGCGATCGCACCTTTGAATAGCTTTATCAGTGAAAAACTTGAGGAACTACAATCAAGCTTTGGAAAAGCTCCATTAGTAAAAGCTGTAATAGACTTATTAGTTCCAATGCTAGTCTCTACAGATCCCCTCATACAGATTCTAAGAAGAACCCAAGGTAGAACCCCTGAGCAAGTCCGATATGTTGGTGGAAATTCAGCGACATTGGCAGTGGAATTAAACAATTACGCGCTTGAGGGGCATGATCTCAATCAAGTAATAGTAATTGGTGCTAATTTTTCAAAATCCAGCTTACGCCATACTAATTTTACTGATGCGACCCTGATCGAATCTACTTTCACCAACGCTCTTAGTGAAAACTACTCGGTCGTGTGGAGCTCAGACGGAGAAGTTCTTGCAACAGGTGGTGGGGATGGATTAGTTACTTTGTGGAATACTGAAAGTGGAAAAAGGCTAAAGACTTTTGCAGGGCATACTAATTGGGTGCGTGGTGTTGCTTTTAGCACTACGAATGATTTGCTAGTAAGTTGCAGTGCTGATAAAACAATTCGGCTTTGGGATATTCAAACAGGGCAATGCTTGAAAACTCTTCAAGGGCACACTGGTCAAGTGACCTCTGTAGCTTTTAGTCCTGATAGGCAAGTTATCGTTAGTTCAAGTGCTGACAAAACATTAAGAGTCTGGAGCGTTGAGACTGGAGAATGCTTGCATATCCTTGAGGGGCACACAGACTGGGTTCGTGCTTTAACAATTAGCCCTTCAGCAGAGTTTGTTGCTAGTGCTTGCCGCGACCGTACAATACGACTGTGGAACATCAGAAGTGGACAATGTTTATATACATTAACAGAACATGGAGGTCCGGTTAATTCAGTAAAATTCAGCCCTTGTGGTTCTCTTTTGATCAGTGGTAGCGATGACTGCACTGTTAAGATTTGGCAAGTACACGATGGTCAATGTCTGAAAACGCTAGAAGGTCATACTGAATTAGTTTGGTCAGTTGCTTCTAGCTCATCAGGTAAATATATTGCTAGCTCGTGCAGCGACAGGCTAATTAGAATTTGGGATGCAAACAATTATCAATGCATCAAAGTTTTACGAGGTCATACAGGCTGGATTTCTGGTCTTGCCTTTAATCCAGTAAGAGACATTCTTGCTAGCGGAGGCTCAGATCAAACTATTAGAATTTGGGACTTGAATACCACAGAATGTACAAATATTTTGCAGGGATATACCAACAATATTAATGCTGTCGCATTTCACCCATTAGAATCAATGCTAGCTAGCTGTAGTTCTGATCACACAATAAGATTGTGGAATGCTAAGACTGGACAGCACTTAAAGACACTTCAGGGCCACAACAAATGGGTGAACTCTATTGCGTTTACCTCCAATGGAAAACACTTGGCTAGTGGAAGCTCTGACCACACAATTAAGCTTTGGGAAGTTCAAACTGGTGAGCTGACAAGAACAATGGAAGGACATACTCAACCAGTGCGCTCAGTCGCCTTTAGCCCGTCAGAAGAAACTTTAGCCAGCGGTGGTGAGGATGGATCAATTCGGCTTTGGAACATTCACAATAGCGAATGTTATAAGTTGTGGCAAGGACATGATGACCGGGTACTGTCTATTACCTTCCATCCAACAGGCAATTTTCTTGTCAGTGGTGGTAGTGATCATCTACTCAAGCTTTGGGACAAATATAGCGGTGAGTGTCTTTGCACCTTTGAGAGACATGATGAATGGGTGCGCGGTGTAGCAATTGATCCATCGGGAAATTTGATTGCTAGCTGTTGTTCTGATGGCACAATTCGTCTATGGGATATTCATACAGGGCGATGTTTGCATATTTTGCAAGGGCACACTGATTGGATTGATTCTGTTACTTTTAGCCCATCTGGCAAAATTCTTGCCAGTGGTTGTACTGATCACACTGTACGCCTGTGGGATGTTAGTAGTGGGCAATGCTTACGTATTTTGAGAGGGCACTTAAATCCTGCATTATCCGTTGCCTTTAGCATAGACGGTCAAACTTTAGCAACGGGTGGACGGGATGATGCTATCCGATTTTGGGATGTTGAGACGGGAGAATGTCTAAAGATAGTTCGAGATCGTCCCTACGAAGGTATGAACATTACAGGTGTGAAGGGGTTGACCGAAGTCGAGCAAGCCATACTAAAGGCATTAGGGGCAATTGAATATTAAAAACTTATGTTCAATCGCTTCCAGTATCCAATTTTCAATGCCTTTCTTTGTGGGTACTCTGTTGCTGGTAAACGTCCAAATGCTCCGCCTGTGCAGTGACCCGTAGCTGATGTGAATCGGTCGATCGCTCCCATAGTAGTACAGTGAATCAAACGGCAATCTCTGTCCTAGAATCCACTCCACTAAGCGATCGCAGTAATACTTGCCATTCTGGTTCTTCTCGCGTGTTGTGTTCTGATCACGACTTAAAGTTCAACCTATGGGTGAAGTCGTATAATTTTACAATCCCGCAAATCGGGAGATGCTTCACGAGTTATACAGCCGCAACACCAGCGGTATTGTTGCTTGAACTTTCAGTCCCGCAAACCGGGGGATGTTTCGTGAGCCTTTAGCATACTCAGAGCCAACCGTGACAAAATCTTAACCATGTCTTTGGCAAAGCTGATTCTAGGAAAGTTAAGATTCAGCCCTTAAAGCCAGGAATTATTGAACTTATTTATATCATGAGAAATGAGTAGAGCCTTGAGTCTTAAGCATTTTAATAGTTTTAGCAAACCTTCTGAAGATTTGGAACTTGCTGCAGTCTGCCACAAGTCTATGCCCTAGTTTTGGTCACACTCAACTTGGAGTTGTTCCTTTAAGTAGAGTCAATCCCATGCCCATTGCCGTTTTGCGTCCTACTCCTGAGAAGAAGGCAAAGTGAGCCAAAACGTTTGCAATTCTAGCTTGTTGCAAATCGGGAAACTGGTATCTAACCCATCCAACGGAACCCAGCTCAACTGTCCTGTCCAGATTTAGCCGCTGGGATTTAATTTCAAAGTCACAAATCAATCCCGCCCATTGAGTTTTGGGAAACCGTAACTCTTTGGGAGCAAAGGTATTCCAGCGACGCTGTAAACTTCCAAAAACTGAATCGGGCAATGGAACTGGTTGAATGTACCGATTTTGAGCGAGCTTAAAGCTAGTCGGAGAGAGGAACCTTAGTGTTAGCGCTTTTGCGTCTGAAGGCATTTGGGCAAGCAGAGTGTAGTCTGAAGAGCCGACCAGAAAGTGGCTACCTGGCAACATATTGATATCTTTGATAACAAAAGGAAATTTAGAAAGGAGCACTACTTGACTTTCCCACTGCTCTAGCCCTTTCAACAACGGTTCAAGCAGATTTCCATTCAGTAACCCAACCCGAAAGTAGAATTCATCTCCCTCCTGCACAACTCTTCCAAAGCGCTTGCCCATTAGTCCTGAGAGGCTGATGGGAGACTCCTGACTATCATGAATTGCTTGAGAAATTTGTGGTTGTCCTAACTGAAACCATTTCAGAACTTGAGCATGAAGTGCTCGGCTACAGGATAAGGAAAAATCTCCATTGCCCGCAGCCCCGAGTTTAATCACCAATGTCTGCAATGCTGTCGCTTCAAGGTGTGGTAACGAGAGTGTTAGCTCCATAAGCAACTCCTCTTGGCAAACAAATCGTTTCAGGCAAATTCTCTAAGCTTGACCACTCAGACAATTTAGCCCACTGAGCTGGTTTTGAGATCTCCCAATAGTCACCCAACAATTTTGCCTGGCTCACCAGACTAGAAGGTGGCATGACAATCCGGTTATACAGCAATAATCGGGTCGTTTTAGAGAGATCTACAGGATTGAGGGGATGCTCAGAAACATACTCGCCTGCTGCCCTTTGAATTCCACTTTTAGGAATGGGGATGATCTCGACTCGAATTTTCGCTGACCATTTGCCTAGTCTTATCCAGCGGGGGATTCTCGTTTTGGCAGGAGCAATGATGAAGGTTCTGTACTTGCTGCCAACTGCGAGTTCCTTTGCCCGTCCATAGCTGATTGGGTAATTGAGAATATGTCCTCCCGAGCCCAACCGTCTTGATTTTTGATGGTAGAAGGCTTGAGACACATTGAATGTATTGACCTGATATGTCCACTGAAGCGGCAGGGCGGGAAAAACATAAATTCCTTGCTGATTCAGATGTAACAGGTTTTGCTCACTATCAATCTCTAGATACGTAGGACGCTGGGCGACTGCCCCTTCCAATCGATAAGGTCTAGGAATGTAGGCGCTTTCAAATAGCGCATAGCTAAGTGCCCAATTGTGCAGGTATTTTTCTGTCTCATAGAGAGTTCCCATCTCCCGTGAGGCAAAGAAAACATTGTCATGCAAGGTTAAATGGCAAAAATAGAAAACCATTATTCCACCATCCCTCAGATCGAAGAGCCTTGCTGTGCTTTTTTCTTTTCCTCTTTCTTCTTCTCAGGAAAAATTGCTCCGTAGCTTTCACTGTAGATCTGGGTCTGTTGGTAAAGCGTGGTCATAATAAGGCGCTGTTTAACTTCATCCTGATAGATGCCCGTCACTTCTTCGAGCAAGGCATCGAGTTCAGCCCCAAAAATTGTGATGCTGCGAACTGGCTCCTGTTTCAGACAGTTTTTTGCCACCCTTGCTGCCTCATGTCGAAAGTCCTCGATCGTCACGCAAATATCCCCCTTTGCATTCAAGGCATCATATAGCGCTTGTGTGAAATACAAGTTGCTGAAAACTTCACCATCGCAAAAGGCAATACCAACAATGTGATTCATCATCGTCCCGGTTCGGGATTCTTGACCTCCATAGCGGCGCGTGCGAATCAGGTTGCCCAGCACATAAATAAACCCCTCAAATGTGGGATCACGCAGCGTTTCAACACTAGGAAACATCACTTCCGGCAGGACATGGTCTAGATCGTTGATCGAACTTCGCAGTTCTCCCTTTTCACTCATCGTGCCATTTTCTGACGGCGCATTGAAGGTGAAACTGCGGTGGGAAGTTTCATAAGGACTGAGCGAGAACGCTGAGTCTGAGTAGACTTTCGAGCGTTCTGCACCTTTGTCTCCAACCCCGAATCCGTAGATAATACAGTCTGGGCATTTCTTGCACGATTTCTGACTGTTGTATTCGCAAAAGTTGACTTCGCCTTCTACAGCACTGGTTAGTCCTAGCGATCGTAGCAGTTGTCGTCCAACCAGTCGTTCGGGTGTTACTTGCTTGCGCTTGAACATGACCAATCGGTTGATCGATTGCCTAGATTTATCATCTTTGGAATCCAAGCCAGCTTGAGTTCGAGCCGTATTGAGGACACCATCTGTTTGAAACACGGGAAAGGATTGACTGTGACGTACCAGGAAGACATGAACATACTTCCCGGATGCCAGACGGGGAAAAGCCGAATGGAATTGAGGTTTCAATTCTTCTAACACACTCATATCTGTGCTCCTTCAATTTCTTGCTTTTTCGTTTTTGGTTTTGGCTCCTGCATAGCTAGTAAACGATACGCAAACTCTGCACCCGATTTAATTCGGTTACGGTGTTCTTGCAGTAGGGCGCGATCGCCTTTGTACTGAGCTAAAAATAAATCATTGATGCAAGTGGTGACAAATCGTTGAATTGCCTGAATCTCGTTATTGACACGAATCTCAATTGATAAAGACTGATCCATAATCAGGGGGCGTTTGTAGGGTTCCTGTCGCTTCAAAGCGTCATGTAACCGTCCCGATGTCTGTAATATCAGAGTTTCAATTGGCAGATCACTAGGAGTTGAAAGAATCTCCTCTAAAACCTTTAGCAGCGGGAGCACGATCGCGTGGGTTGCTTTCGCTACATGAACTTGGTAGAACGCGCGATATTCCTGGACCAGTCGCTGAGTTAGCTCCAATTGCTGTTCCATGTTTGAATCTCCTGCTGCCCATACTTGAGCAAAGTGCCAGTATCGTTGAACTCTGTCATCCGAAAGACTTTGAAAATGCGAATGAGCAAGGCTAAAAATCGCTGAGACATCAGTTGTTATAGCCTGCACTGTACCGGGAAACAATTGCCAACGAGAGTCAGGGGGATTCGCTTGACAGTCAAGGTGAATACTGTAAGCAATTAGTAGGCGATCGAGCCAATCATTCAGGTGTTTGACCCGTCCCTGGATCTTCTCTTCCAGCCGAATGCTGGTTGGCAAACCCAACAGGCTCCAGAAGCTCGCAGGTCCGTCTATCTTCACTGTTTCGGGGAACTCGCTACTCCTGTTATAAAGTGGTACTGGACTTGCCGTAGCGACTACTTTAATGCCCAGCACAAGTGAGAGCGCCAATACCAAAAAAGCAGGTTCAATCCAAGCCTGTGTCGTCGTTTTACCAGCTGTGGTGGTGTAAGTGATTGCTAGGAAAGGGAGATCACGTTTACCATTATCGTCTGGTCTGGGATCAGACTTCAGCCAAGAGTAGAAGCGCAGGGTATTAGCATTCATCCCGTGTACCTGCCAGAATCGACAAACTTTCCACAAATTGACTCGTTTAAGTTGATTGACTAGGATACGAATCGCTTTTGCGACCTGAGGGGAATGAACCAAACTGGGAAAAAAGTACAGAAAGACAGGTTGTCGCTCTTCCAGCTTGCCTGCGGAAACTGACCAGAAAGACTGCCGCAGAAGCATCTCTAATGACCAGAGTTTAGAAATTCCTCGCTTCAGTTGCCACCCTCCGAGGGGATTCTTGTTGCTATACTGCTGAGGCTTGAATAGCACAACAGAATCTAGCTGGTCTTCTGAGTCAAATTCACTGGAACTGAGGGAGCAAATTGGTTGTTTAGCGGCTTTTGTTTTTGCCGCTACATACGTTGCCAATTCATGTTGAAAGGATGGCGCTGAATTATTCCACCTTGGGAATTCCAAGTACTGAGCTAAGTATTGATTGAAAACCTCACGAGTCGGACTGATTTGAGGTGGAAAAAGTTCTTTCTCTTCAGCCCAGTCCACTAGTTGATTGGCGATCTCCTGAAGCTTGATCGTTACATCATCTGAGTCTAAGTGAGGGTTACTGGCGACGTAATAAGCGGCTGCGTGATACCATCCCCTATTTACCCCGCTTGAGAAGATTTGAGTCTGTTCTGGAGTGATGGCAGATTGAATGCCCAGTTGGTCGAGAACTCGATCGATAAATTCAGGATTAGTCCCAAAAAACTTCTTCTGCAAGAAAAGGATAAATTCTGCAATGCGATCGCTTCTTAGATCCGCCCCACAAGCTAAAAATTCTCGATCTGTTGGATCAAGGTCAAGATTTGCCAGTCGTTTAGGTGTTGCAGGTTCCGTCTCATTCTTGACACAGGCATTAATGACAGTGGGTAGATTCCGAATGAATTGAGCTGGTGAGAATAGCTCCAGCGTTTGAGGCGCAGCTTTCATCCCTTTGCCATCTCGCTTGAAACCAACTTTTCCTCGAAGCATACTGATTGCTAACTGCTCACTAATCTGCTCCCAGATAAAGGTTTGTAGTTTTGAGCAATCAAGCAGTTTGCTGTCAGAGGGAACCAAATAAACGATCCCTTGGGCAAAGAACAGAATGGATTGCCAGTCGAGAGGTTGTACAAAACGCATAATGGCATTGTGGATGCCCTCAGTTAAGAGTCCTGTGCAGGCGCGTACTCGATGATAAGTGAGTTGATGCTGAACACCCAGACGTTTCAAGCATTCTTTTAAGACATTGCCTTCCGGTTTGATGACAATATCAGCGGGATCAGTAAGCTGGGCAGCGATCGCCCCAAACAGAAGCAATGGACGTAGAGGCAACTCTAGGCGATTAGCAGGAATTTTGAGAGCAGTCTTCTTGATTGACAAAGCATGCGGTTGGGTGCTTTGGGTTAAATAAACTATATCTGTCAAATACTCACGCCACTCAGTCCAGAACGCCGCCAGATTTAGTTTGTCTCCAAATGCTCGGTACTGTTTTAGGGTTTCATTAACACCAAGCGTAGGAGGCGAATTATTCTCTCGGCTCTGGCACTTACTGTTGTCATTTTGAAAGATAAGACTCAAGCAAAGCAATCGTTTCTCGTTGTCTGATAGCGCCAATTTTGAGGATAGGAACGGGAACAAGTTCCAGGCAGTCAGCAAACTATTGAGAATGTGAACCAGCAAGCTTTGCTCAGTTTGACTAACATCGTTAGAAACTGGAATCAGACCGAACTCCTGTTCTACAGCAGGTAATACAGTCTCAACATAAGCCAGCAATACTGGATCAATGTCAGACGGTAGAGTTTGAAGTAGAAGAGTCTGGAGTAAGGGCTTCATGGTGAACCCAGTCCTAGGTTAAGACACGACTAATTCCTAAATATTATTACTGGTAAATATTGGGAGAAACTAAAAGAGTAATATTTTGTTCTAATTGTTATTAGGAACAGTATTGCGGCTCACCTAATGAGAAAAGCCGGTTAACCAGGGAGTGAGGCGGAAATCGTTTTGTAGGGCATATATGAACAAGCCAAGTTAGAGCCCTTCAGATGCGCGGATTACTCTCGCCTTTTATACCCAAAACAGCCTGCTGACCAACGATTGTCAAGCTGGATACCTTCATTCAGGTGTGCGAGTGCATCTGGTGATTGATCCTGTTCTAGAGGCAGGACACCGAGGAGTGAAACCGAACGATCTTCACATTGGATTAAACAGAGTTAGGCGGTTGCGATCGTGCTTCAGGTCAATTCTCTCGATGTGACGATGCTAAGGTGCTGAGTCTAATTTCTAGGCATTAGGGGAAAAGTTAGGAGGACTGAAATTGCAAATCGAGGCGATTGGCGATCGAGATCACAATTCCTTTTTTGCGGAGTTCTCCTAGAGCTTTATAGAAGTCTCCATCCCCCAGTTCCCATCGATTACAGAAGGAATCAACTTCAATGGTGGGATTAAGTTTGCCTGGATAGTCGATTTGCAGAGCGAAGAAGAGGTAATCACGATCGCTCGTCAGCAATTTCATCTGGCGGATGCGGAAGAGTTCGTCTCGATCAAGGGGGTAACTGGGGTGAGTTGAATGCGTCATAAAATAACCTGAGATGAAAATCGGCAGAAAACCAAACTGGGCTGGAATCTGGAATATTGCGGCTCTAGTCCTCCCATACGAGCGATCGCCAATCAGACGGAATCAATCCATCTCGCAGCGCGGCAGCGATCATCCCCTGATGGGCAATGCTGGCTCGAAGACAATGGCAGCGGCGACACAGGGTACGCAAATTTCCATCTGCATCTGTACCGCCCTTTGACCGCTCCAAGATGTGATCGATCTGAGCCTCGTTCAGAGGTAGAGAATAGAAAAGCCGATGTTGGCAGTAGGGACCCTGGCAGCGTCCGTTATCTCTGTGCCAGATTCGGGTCCGTGTTGTTTGCCATCCGCTGGACAGCTGTCGTTTAGACGAAGCCATTTTTCACTCCTGATCCCTGCAAAAACCGTGCCTTGCCGAACCTACGCCTAGCCTTGCCGAGGCATACCAAGTCAAGCCGAACTAGCGCCATTCCGTTGAGTTAGACCTCGCTAGCAGAATGGACGTGAAACTGAATAACCTCAAACCGCCCGTAGCCAATCGAGCGTCCGTCTGCGAGTCCAACCAGTTTTCCTGCATCGATTGCAACAGCTTCCATTTCCTGCCTGGAAATAATGGTCTTGTCCCACCACAACGTAAATGAGCATTGCCAACCTAGGGCAGCAGCCACTCGATAGCGAATGTTGTGCCCCCGTGTCGCCACGTTTTTGACGACGCTCATAAAGATATAGACTTCCTGATCAATGTCCTCAGTGGCTTTGAGCGGTTCTTGTGGAAGATAGCGATTCACTAGAATCCGTCGTTCTGGCACTTGCAAGGTGGAAGCCATTTGGCTCAGGAGGCTACTTCTGCCCCGTTTGGTGTATTTAGCCGCATCTCGAAAACAGCCGAAGATATGGGTGGGTAACAGATAGAGTTGCCGTTCGTGAGTGATGAGGACATTGCGCTGCCACTCGGTTGGATCATTCCCGGCAGTTCCACCTCGTTCTCGGCGCTGACCAAAAGATTCAGAAGGATGCAGGTGGTTCCAGAGGAGCGGGCGAGTGCCTTGAATGAGAACGTGCGCATGCAGTTGATTGCCAATCTTAGCTAGAGGGGGCTGGAGAGTCAGTTCGCTCATGTGTTGACCAAGTGAGTTGAGCAGGCGTACTACCTAGCCTTCTATTAAAGATGCCGTCGGTGGGTAGGGCAACTCTCCACCCGCACGGTGCGAGGAATTTACAAAGACTCACATGCTTGAATCGCGATCCCTTCTACACAACTGCTGGCGCAGATCAGCTGGAATTTGCTCGTAATGCTCCCACAGGAAATCGATTTCGGCTAAGCGTCTGAGGTAGATCGGCTCTGGGAGTTGCTTGCTTCGACCCTGTTGAAACCAGCGATCCACTGTGGATTCGGAACAGCTACAGATTTGAGCCATTTGAGCATGAGTCACGTTCCACTTGGCATAGAAGTCAGTTGGGGTGATGCCTAGTTGGCAATGACTGTATAAGTTCAACAAGATATATTCTCTGCGTCCTAGATGTCTCAAGCTCATCGCTGCTGATTCTCCAGAGTGACTTGAGGATGAGTGCCAGTCGTCAGAGGTTCCAAGTCAGCTTCCCAAGCCGTGTCAGTCCTGACCCAACGGCAAGAGGGACTGTGGCAATCCAACCAAATGGTGTACTTCCAAGCCCAGGTCTGTAGGTGGGGAGCCGGGGCGTATTGGATACCTGTGATAGTGCCGAAGTCGAGGGTAGGTTGGGGCCGCCATTGCACCCGCTCTCCAATTTGGAAGTTTGGGGTTGGGAGATGCTCAGGAAAGCCTGTTGGTAGAGCGTTGAGGGGGAGGAAAGACATGACGGCAGGTGAATGCAGCAGTAAGGAGAGCCAAGTGACATCCATCCTACGCCGCTATAGCGCAATAGCGCAAGCGTCATAATGGAAGATTGAGTTTTCAGCCAAAAGCTATGTGACAATTGACCGCACTATTCAAGCAGTAAGGTCAGATGGCACAGGAAAGTCGAGAGGTTCGGGGACGAATTCCCAAGGATTTGAAGATTGCCTTCGAGGTGGCTTGTGTCAGGATGGAGATTACACAAGCAGCTGCCTTAGAAGAGGCGATCCGGGACTGGTTGGTGAAAAAGGGGCTACCCACGAGTGATGAAGGGCAGGGATGAGGAGACAAAAGGCGAAAAATCTTGGAGTATCTTGGAGTATATAGTGAGGATAGAAATGAGTATCGCACCTCAACTACGCTGACTTTCAGCAACAGTTGATATCTAAGTAAGTATCTAAAGCGGGTGGATGCGGAACAGGCGTAAATCGCTCCAGTAGGGTTCTAGATTCGGTAGTTTTAGTTTTAGAAGCGGTAATATCAGGTTCTTTATAACGACTCTCACCATTTCTAAACATTACTTATCTTCATGTATGCCTAGCGGCTAGCAGTTCCTTTGGGAAAGCAGCAGACGATACTCAGATGATTTGCAATCCTTCTTTACAGGAAATTAGGGTGCTCTCTGAGGAAAGGCTTCTACACCAATCAAATATGCCATTAAGGTAAAAAACCTCGTTTATTAGACAACAGCGACTTCGAGTTTCCATTCAAGTGGTTTCCCCAACGAGTGGGAACCAACATCATCACGACTCAGTTTGAGGGTCAAGTTGTCATCTTCAAGTTTCCATTCAATCGGTTTCCCCAACGAGTGGGGACCTAGGTTTCTCTATGCCTGCATTTGCTCTAATTGCAGAAGTTTCCATTAAAGCGGTTTCCCCAGCGAGTGGGGACACGGCGTTGAAAGCGAGCGCTCAACAGTCTGCTACAGTTTCCATTCAAGTGGTTTCCCCAGCGAGTGGGGACCCGAACCATGATAATTGAATGGCTAAACGGAAAGTTGTTTCCATTCAAGTGGTTTCCCCAGCGAGTGAGGACCTACCGAGGGGATGTGCTAGAACTCAATTCGCTTTTGCTGGTTTCCATTCAAGTGGTTTCCCCAACGAGTGGGGACGTACTGGCTAAACAATCAGTCGAGGTTCAGAACGCCGTAGGAGCCATCAAGTTTCCATTCAAGTGGTTTCCCCAGCGAGTGGGGACGCGTGTGAGATTACGTCACTTGACTGCGTGACGTTGAAGAACTTGTTTCCATTCAAGTGGTTTCCCCAGCGAGTGGGGACGCCTTTATTTGCGCCGCCCGCGCCGTCCTTTATCGAGTTTCCATTCAAGTGGTTTCCCCAGCGAGTGGGGACCCAATCAAGAAGATGTACGGCAACATTGTTGTCTTTGGTTTCCATTCAAGTGGTTTCCCCAGCGAGTGGGGACTTCACAGTCAGTATGGGTTAATGATGATGGTACTTTGTTTCCATTCAAGTGGTTTCCCCAGCGAGTGGGGACCTCATCGCTCAATCGGTTGGCGTACCGCTAGCCAAGCTAGGTTTCCATTCAAGTGGTTTCCCCAGCGAGTGGGGACCCGAAACGGCGATCGCGGCTGCAAAGAAAAGCGCCTTTGAGCGAGTTTCCATTCAAGTGGTTTCCCCAGCGAGTGGGGACGGCGCTGCTCCTTCAGCAGGAGCGCCTTCAGCTTCACGTTTCCATTCAAGTGGTTTCCCCAGCGAGTGGGGACACACACAAAAGGATACTCAGATGATTAACTCCAATTTGACTGTTTCCATTCAAGTGGTTTCCCCAGCGAGTGGGGACGGGGTTGAGGCTACAGGTAACACATGCTTCTCGATTGCTGGGTTTCCATTCAAGTGGTTTCCCCAGCGAGTGGGGACTAAAGCCGGACACTACCAGTCAAACATCCACTCTCTTGAGTTTCCATTCAAGTGGTTTCCCCAGCGAGTGGGGACTTGTTAAATCTCACTTTTTATTATTTGTTCAGGATGTTTCCATTCAAGTGGTTTCCCCAGCGAGTGGGGACCCACAACTCAGAATCTCGCGATTGACGGAATCGGTTTCCATTCAAGTGGTTTCCCCAGCGAGTGGGGACGACTCCGGGATACGATCAAAGCTTGCGGAATACAACGGATGTTTCCATTCAAGTGGTTTCCCCAGCGAGTGGGGACACTATGCGACATGCATCTTGAAGACATTGGTGAAGATGTTTCCATTCAAGTGGTTTCCTCAGCGAGTGGGGACTCCTCTGGATTTCGCCCTGCTTCCGGCTTACAGTAATTTGTTTCCATTCAAGCGGTTTCCCCAGCGAGTGGGGATCAAAATGTAAATATTACACAAGGATACTCAGATGATTGTTTCCATTCAAGTGGTTTCCCCAGCGAGTGGGGACCCTGTCAATGCGGTTAGGTTGTGCATTCTACCGGCGGTTTCCATTCAAGTGGTTTCCCCAGCGAGTGAGGACTTGGGGTACAAACAACTTTCGATAAATCACACAAAGTTTCCATTCAAGTGGTTTCCCCAGCGAGTGGGGACTCGATCATCCTTGCCCTATGTATTGCGGTTCACAAGTTTCCATTCAAGTGGTTTCCCCAGCGAGTGGGGACAAATCAAAACGCCGACGCGATCGCTGTCGCCAGAAGAAGTTTCCATTCAAGTGGTTTCCCCAACGAGTGGGGACTTGAGTACATGAATGTTTCTAGAGCTTCGTCTTCGCTGTTTCCATTCAAGTGGTTTCCCCAGCGAGTGGGGACCAGAATTGTTTAAGTCTGCTATCAGTGAGTTAAAAAGTTTCCATTCAAGTGGTTTCCCCAGCGAGTGGGGACCTAATTGAATACTTTGCGCCGAAGCTAAACTCCCTGTTTCCATTCAAGTGGTTTCCCCAGCGAGTGGGGACTTGCGAAATCCGTTCTAGGAGTTGAAACCGTAGACGGCATCAAGTTTCCATTCAAGTGGTTTCCCCAGCGAGTGGGGACTCCTTGCTCGCCCTTCGCATTGGCGCTATCGCTCTCCTCAGGTTTCCATTCAAGTGGTTTCCCCAGCGAGTGGGGACAATCGAGCCTGGTATACGCTGTGGCACGCACTGGTTTTGTTTCCATTCAAGTGGTTTCCCCAGCGAATGGGGACAGAACATTCCCTGCAATCTTGACGATGCGGGCATTTGTTGTTTCCATTCAAGTGGTTTCCCCAGCGAGTGGGGACTAAAACACGGTGTCGAATCATTCTGCAAAGTCAGGTTGCACGAGTTTCCATTCAAGTGGTTTCCCCAGCGAGTGGGGACTGGAACAGGAGAAGTCTCTTGCTGCTTGGGTTGAGAAGGTTGAGGGTTTCCATTCAAGTGGTTTCCCCAGCGAGTGGGGACTTCAATACCTAGAGAACGGTCAATGGAAGGTTTACGAGACTTTTGGAGTTTCCATTCAAGTGGTTTCCCCAGCGAGTGGGGACCAAGCCCGCTAAGCCTGAGCTAGGCGCAGAGTGGGTCATACACACGGATGGGTTTCCATTCAAGTGGTTTCCCCAGCGAGTGGGGACCTAAAAAGTAAACTCCTTCTCCTTTTCTATCAGGAATCCAATAGTTTCCATTCAAGTGGTTTCCCCAGCGAGTGGGGACGTAAATGGGTTGCAATCAACCCAGAGCCTCTCATATAGTTTCCATTCAAGTGGTTTCCCCAGCGAGTGGGGACTTATATCAGTATTAGTCCCCACAAAGCGTAATAGTGTTTCCATTCAAGTGGTTTCCCCAGCGAGTGGGGACCCCAGATTTACGCTTGCACTCTCCGCTTAAATATGCGTTTCCATTCAAGTGGTTTCCCCAGCGAGTGGGGACTGCCTCTATTGAAACCCACACCCCAAGCGTTGTCCAGAAGCAGTTTGCGAGGGATTCATTCTGAACACGGCAAGTTTGCAACTTGTAGCTCATCCAATTTCATAAAACCCTTACCCAGAAAAACATCGAGGGTTGCAACCCTCGATCAAGCACTTCCGCCATTTTCCTTATCCCTCGCACCTATCAATTAAATGATCACCTAAATGATTACCGATCCCGGCACTTGCACCACTGGCAAACCACCCCAAACCTCCACCTGAGCTAGCGTGTGGCGCGACAGCGGGTAAAACCTGAGGCTATCTTCCTCATCCTTCACCCGTTTCTTCAAGCGACGGCGTAGTTCGCCATATTTTTCGGGCGTAAGAACACATTCAAACACACTGTACTGCACTCGTCGCCCATAGCCTTCCAACAGATCAGCAACCTTCTTGCGACGCTTATCGCAGGGAATATCATACGTGACGACATAAAGCAGCATGAGTATAGATAGCGAGCATTAAAGATTAACGGATGAGATAGGGAGAATAGGCTCTAGTCGGGTCATAGACAAACTGCTTGTATGCCTTCACCTGCTGAGTGAGTAAATCCCATCGAGGCTGTTCTTGATCATCGATTTTGAGGTGTTCCTCCATCCGTTGCAAAAATGCCCGCAGGTACTTCCTACGCCCACCGTCATTGAGATAACAACCCCCATCGTGATAGTCAAAATCCTGCTCAACGTTCACAACGCCTCGATTCACCAAATACAACACCAGCGAATCCACGATCGGTGCCTCCTCAATCAAATCAGAAGCCAGCGCCGCATGACGCTCAGATCCTTGGTGCAAACAGGCATGGTACGGATCAAGCCCCCACAGCTCAATCAAACTCAGCAGATGGTTCCAGAGCAGTTGATAGCCAAAACTGAGCATGGCATTTACTAGATTGCCAGGAGGACGACGAGAACGAGCTGTAAACACAAACCCATCTCCGCTTAAACAATCTCCAAACGCAGAGAAATAGCTAGCCGCCCCTGCTCCCTCCAGCCCCATCAGTCGCTCTATCCTATCGGCCTGACCTGCCTGCTGAATCAAATATTCTAGACTTTGAATAGCGAGAGTTATTGCGGCTGACCCTTTACGGCGCTGTTGCCGCAGTAGCAGCACCCGACAGTTTTTTAGCTTTGCTTGGACAATCGTTCGCGCCACCCCAAGCCGCTCTGCTGCTAGCAATTGTTGTTGCTCGCGCGACGGATGGCGGTAGCCCCGCTCGACAGGCAAGATTTTGCCATAACAGTACCCCATACGCGACAAGTAAGCGATCGGGACATCCTGTTGCAAGCACGCCCGGATTACCTGAGTCGTCACTTGGGATTGACCAAAAATCAGAATCTGTTCTAGTAGGGGAAGCTGCACCTGATCCAGGATTGCTTGCCCCTGCTTGATAATGACCTGTTCTTGTTTGAGCGACAAATAACAGCCTTGTTGAGAAACGTAGAGAGTTCGCACAGGAGGATGAGCCAGGAAGAAGGTTTCAATCGAGTAGTCTGTTTTGGTGAGCGATCACCGATCCATTAACGGCGATCAATATCATTTCTGTCGAACTCTGTTCGACGCTGAAGCTGGGAACGAGTAGTTCTTAGCAACTCGATTTGCTGCGAGTCAGTCATCAGATACCGAACAATGCGATCAGCAGCTGTTGCGGTAACGTAGGACGCGATCGTAACGAGCAGCGTGTTAATGATTACCGCTGCTAGCCCAAGCGGCGCAATCAGCAAAATAATCAGCGTGATTGTTCCGTTGACGGCGGCAGTAGAAAGGTTCCGCACTTGGGCAGAGCGAGGAGTAAGGTACATTAATGGTCTCCAGGTATTAAGGGGGCAACGCAGAATACACTCTGATGTTCACCGTTTCCGATCGGCAGGTGGAGGAGCTGAGAAGTTAGTAGGGCTGAAAAGTGAGATCAAGGAGATTGCAAATGTGTTCGTTTAGGAGATCGAGGGGATTGCTCTTAGAAACCCCTGTTACCTGTTTCATTAACTTGCTCAAAGTCGTTAACACCGTTGCTTCGTCTTCAAGGTATGAGACGCCTACAAATCCATGCACCGAGTCGTTGCGAAGATCACAATACTGATTCAACCCTTGAATCAAGGGAATCAACGACGCAAACTGTGGGTAATACTCCAAAATTGCTAACAGCGTATAGCGATTAACCGACTGATCAACGTTCAGCCTATCTCCTCTAGGCAACGTATACTTCTGCAAATGCTGATAGAGGTTCCCTTGATCTATCTGTTTAATGGCTTGCCAAGACTGCATCTGCTGCGATCGCTTGCCTGACACCTGCAACCCTAGTTTGTCCTGTACCAAAAAGTACAAAACCTGCTCTTGTAATCTGAACACGCTGATCAAGAAATCCGAGTATTTCTGCCCTTTCAGCCGAATTAGCGCATTGAAATAGACTTCTTGCAGTAATGCTTTAGTATCCTTCTGCCGTAGGAGAGCAATTTCTTGCAGCCATCGGCAATCAACCCGATCTGCAACCGCACCTAAACAAGAATGGGCTTGATCAAAGTCGAACGAAATGCGGTAGTACCCATACTGCAACAAAGCAGTAATGACCTCTGTAGCAAGCTGACTAGCATTCAGGGTGATCAAAGCACCACTGTAGTTATAGTCCTGGATTTGGCGCTGAATCACCTTTAGGTCAAACTCGTTCTTCAACGTATTCACATCCGTTTTGAACACTCTCGGCTGACCGGCTCGCATCTCCTTGGGGTTCCGCACTTGCCAAACATGGCTTTGCGGAGCATAACCCGCCGCTTGCAACGTACTCCAAGCCGACTTCATCACGGGCGTCCCTGAGGAGGCGTTAAACTCCAATGTGTCTTGTAGACCGAGATACGGCAGCGCTAATTCGATTCCTTGTCGGGCTGCTTGAACTGCCAGCAGCAAATTAACCGGATCTTCAGAAAGAGACTCATCGACTGGAAGAATCGCGATCGAGGATGCGAGTAAATTCGCAGGTGTAGCAGTCAACCATGTTTTGGTATCGCTCGCTCGTTGCTCTGTTGTCGCAGTATGGAGCAAAATGACTCGACTAATGGTGTGTTGCTCAGCCAGTAGATGATTGACTAGAGAAACGATCGATCCTTCCTGCTCAGTGTTGTCAGAAAATGGATCTTGATTCCCCACAAACGAAAGAATGATGCTTGCCATAGCCATGCAGGTCATTGATTTTTTGGGTTTGAAGCTTTTGTCAAACCCAGTTACAGCTAGGTAATTCAGGAGGCGCGATCGCCTAGAAGACTAGAGTTCGGTGATTGCATCTTTCAATTTTTGATGCACGATCGCCATCAAACTGGCTTCTTCTAAAGATTCAAACTCTTTAGGGAGATCTGCCTTTGCAATGAAATTGAGATACGTCAGAATTCGCTTTTCCCAACCAATTGGATCATCCACTTCCCAGTCTTTTAGTAGTTCAGCTTGTGACAAGCCTTGCAATTGATGAAAATTCTTATTGCGCTTTTCTCCAATTCCATCTTCTGAGTTCCAAAATCGATTCAAACCTGATAATTCATAATCAAGCTTTTGAGATCTGAATAAAATATATAAGTCTTCACCGAAAAGAAGTATGCCTTTTGGCTTTTGATCCTTTTCTCCAATATTTTTAAGTTTCTCCGCTAAAGTTAAAAGCTTTTGCTTTAGCTTAGCAAGGCTATTTTTAGGCGTAGTACCGTCCTGTTTGAATTTTGCGTCTTTAAAATAGTCATTAGGAGATTCAAGGATCGAAGGCTGTAGAAAGGCTCTATCATTTTCAATTTCAATGTACTCATAAAATACTTTCTTGCCCCAATTTGAAAATGCTCCTTCAATAGATCGAAAACTATGGAAAAATGCCTCAACAGTGTTGCCTTGCTCTAAACGTATCCAAGCCAAATAAGCCGCTTCATAGGCAGTCCACCACCAAGGCTGCGATCGCTCCTTTAGCTCCTGAGCAAGTTCTTGATCTGACAACTTCTGCAACTCATTTACAAACTCATCAAATTTGGCAAAATTCCACTGAATTGCCGCCTTTAGTAGAATTCGCGTGTGATCGTCTTTCAGGTAGGGTTCAATCAGTGCTTGCACACCTGTATAATCATGACGATTAAGTAGGGTTCTTGCTTCTTGCAAGCGAATTCCCTTGAGATAAGATGAACTTGGCAAAATTTCTGAAGGTCTGATACTTTGCTCACTGCTCACCAAAAATCGGGTGCGATCGCCAAACCTCGCCAAACTTGAAAACTGCACAGCCGAAGAAATAGCTGGAGTACCTGCCTGATGGCTTACATAGATAGCCTGCGGTTCAGTCTTAAATTCTAAGCTTCTGATTTCTTGCTGCACTAAACCCAAAACGGCATCCCAATCATCTAAACCCCGCTCAGAAAGCTGTGGTTTGAGTATAAGTGGTGTAACAATCGCATCCGGAAACTGCTGATGGAAATAACCCTCTAAAATTGGATAAAGCTGACAGGTATCTTGCCAATAGGGACACCGTTTTGTTTCGCGATCGGCTTCGGTGAAAATATTCTCTTGATCGCTCATGAGAACAATAATCTGGTCGATCACAACCTCCCGAGCTTTCAATTCCTGCGTAAAGTCTTGCAAGAGTGGAAGCATCAATATCGGCTGTACTTCATCCGGCAAGAGATCGTAAGCAATACCAAGTACTCGTGCAGGCAACCGATAGGGTTCTCCACTATCGTTGATTGCTCTCGTTGGTTTAAATGGCACTCTAAGAAGTGATTTCTTGATTGCCTGATACCAATCACTCCAATCTTCATCGTTGATCAACTGAACATCACTACTTCCAGTTGTCACTAACCAAACATCCATGATTGATCCTTTACCACAGTCGCTTAAATTCGGTTTCTTGATCCAGGAATCGAAGGAAACTTCTTGCCGTTTCTTGTTCCTTCTCATTTCCCGTAACATTGGGGAAAATCGTTAGTAGTTCAGCATATTGTCCGGTGTTCTTCCAAACATCTTTACCCTCTTGGTTCTGAGTTTTACGGAATTTGGGATACATCCGATGCCACAGCCGACCAATCTGACCCATTTTCCCTGTGAGTTCAGACTGTTTAATTGAAAGTCCTTGCTTGTAGGGCTGGTGCAGCCAATCAATCGCAAGACTATCTTCTTCATCTTCTGCTAGTCGTCCCCACACTTGCACATTGTCTTGATGCCAAGCTTCCCGAATTTCAGGCGTTGGCTTCCCTAGATTTGCAGTTTTTTGCAACCAAGAAAATTCTCTAGCCTTGTCATGGAAAGACTCTAGGAATTTAGTGATTGATGCCAAATCCTCTCTAAACGGAATGTAAAGAGGAAAGGAACGCCTTGTGAATTGCCAATGGCAACCAATCATCTGCCGCTCATAGTCAGAAAAGAAACGGGGATGATAAGCCCGTCGCCAGGATTTGCCAAAGCCTCCCAACAACAAGGCAAATTTCATGAGTCGAATCGTGAACTGTTTTAATTCGTCTCGTTGCTCTTGTCCAAGATCAGATTTCATCAATAGCACATCCAGAATGGCATCCCCTGTTTCATAGATGGGTGCCACATTGTTGCGATTAATGGGCGATCGCCATTCCTCTAACTCTAGATCCGGCGCGCTAAATGAAATTCCTAGCAGTCCGACAGTGGCATCTTCACCCTTACCAATACCGCCCCATAACACCTTGGTTATCTTGTCAGCCGTCCTTTCATCGGTGATGCCGTTAAATAAGCGTCGGGTATGCCCGCGCAGAGCCGCTTTGAAGATATTAGGACGGAATTCACCCTGCCCATTGATCAGTTTGGATGCCTGCCCTTCACCCGACAGTCCAAAGCTCACTAGCTTGTTGCCACTGTGGGTTGCAATCTGACCATAGCCGGCACTGACTCGTGAACCGATCCCTTGCTCTAGCGCAGTTTGCCATACTTTCCAGACCATTTCCCATTGATCATTGGTTAACACTTTTGTACTGGAAATTCCAAACACAAAGGTTGGTTGATGCAGAGAAATTTGGATGAATGCGCTGTGATTTCCTTGATTTTTGCCTTGCCAATCTTCTTGGGGATGCACCACATCTACAAGTGTGTCAGTCAACCATTCAGCATCGTTGGGGTATCCCCCATGAAAGCGCAGTATACCAGGATGCAGTTCTCCATCTTTACCCTTTCCGCCACAGAAATACAGCGCCTCGTCAGCAGGGCAAAGGTGCTTACAGGCTCTTAGAAACGCACCTTTCATACTGGAACCAGGAAAGTAAGCCCAGCCCCGTTCTCCAATGACTGGACGGATCACTCCAGCATCCTGACCACTGTTGGTCACCATGCGCCAGGTGAATTGATATCTACGAGTTTGAATATGCGATTCAAACTGTGGAATGGTTTTCTGGTCACAGGCTTCTTGCCATTGCTGCGCCCAGTCGTAGGCTTGCTGATCGGCTTTTTGACTGGGAATCAATCGCTGAATTTGCGATCGTCCACCCACCTGTGCCTGAAACATCAATGGCACGTAATCATGATCTGGCATGGTGAATTATCTCCCGTTGTTAGGCTTCTTGTAGCGTTGCGTCCACCAAACCAAGCTGTCACAAAGCTCGATGAGAATTGCCAGGGCAATTTTACGCTGTTCAATATCAAATGCCCATAGCTTCTCTGACATAGCTTGAATGGAGCGCGTATCACCAGTCACTTTGTCATTAGGAATGCTAACCCCAGCTTGCTTCATGATTTTGCATAGTGCATCCCATGTTGCTTTCCAGAAATCTGATTTGTCTTTTTCTTTCTGAGACAAGCGTAAATGTTCCCCCCAGAAACGCTCTAGACCGTAAGCAGTGGTAGCTCGCATCTTGTGGCTCTCGCCTAAAACATCTTGATCTCGAAACTTCAGTGTTAATTCCTGGGCAACCCGATCGATTTCGTATAGCTTCCAAGTCATGCGGCTACTCCTTCGCCCTTGAGCGTAATTTGACAATTGCCAAACCCAATCGACTCCAATCCACCCAGGTAAATTTCGCCACTCTGATTTCCGTCTCCAAAGGGCTTCCAGGAATCTTTCGCTTCAGTGTCTCGAACGGCGATCGGGAAGACCATAATTGTTCCTTCGGGTAAAGCTTCGGTATTAAAGAATCCGCCGCCATCCACCCGCTTTTCGTCGTCCTTCAGCCGCACTCGACTTTGACGATACAGCGCCATGTCGTGAATCATGCCGATTTCGTCGTCGCCAACTACCACAGCAGATAGTTCTTCACCATTGGGAAACCAGGCTTTTAAATCCTTTGTTTCCTTCAACTCCAGAAATCCAAAGTTGAAAAAGAGCTTCTTTTTACCTTCTACGTTGAGTGGTTTGAGGGTTGATGACCCGGTGTACTTCTCAGGTATCCTGGTGTTTTTAAGTTCACCGCCCACAATACGCTGATAACGTTTCAGCAGTTTTGGGCAACTGACCCATACGACGGGCTGCCCCGGACAAAATACGGGCAACCATAGCAGCGATGCGTACTCAAACTTCACCACCGATTCCGTTGTTGAATCTGATTCACCCGTTTCTGCCGGAGCACCGTACCAGAAGCTCTCGCCGCCTTTGCCACGCCGCATTTCTGAGCGAAACCGACCTCGAATGGAGCTACCGGGAATAATGCCCGTTTGCGTAAATTGATCTCGAAAAATCAGATTGAGGTTGCCGCTTTCTTCCCCTGCTGTCGCCCCCACATGCAGTGGCGCGAGAGCTTCAATAATTCCGTAGGCTCGCTTGTACATAGCTATTCTCCTTATGCAACACCATCAATTTCAACAGGAAGGCATAGCCCACAACCCAAATGCTTGAGCGGTAAGCCTTCTCTTGGAAACCAGTCTTCTGGGAATTCCCACCAGGTTTTGTCTAGTGGTTTCTTGAACACGTAGACTGTTCCCGGTGGTACGGCATAGCGCCCACGCCCTAATCTGCCTCGCTCGGTTGAGCGCTGACCAATACGGTAACGATATGGAATAGGCTTATCTGTCAGCATCTTCATCCCCTGATTCGGAAATTCAGAATGCTTGGGATAACGATGGGACAAATGGTTGGACCCCCAAACTCCAGGTGAAATCAGAGCACAGGCTTTCTGAATTTTGGTAGTGAGCAATTGATGAACCGTGCTCTCTGAGGAGATTTCCTGGCAGCAAATTTCTACCATGTGCCCTTCTCCGCCAAAGCGATACCAACCATCCGGCAGTGCATAGGTTGATAGATAAACTAAGCAAAAGCCTTCATCCATCTGCACAGCGTTTTCTAGAAATAGACCATGCTTTGGCAAAACATGTCGCTCATCAGACTTCATCTGTGGATGTAGAAACGATACATATTCCCACGGTGCATGGCTCATTTCATGATTCTTCCGAATATCTGAGGTCTTGCGCCGCCATGCATCAATGCTTTGCCAGCGATATTCCCCTTCAATATCTTGTTTTTTTGGATCTCGCTCCCATTGCCGTTGAGCAGTTAGTTTCCACTCATCGTCTTTACCTTCTCCAATAATTCGATGGCGTGGGGTCGGCACATAGAAGGCTTCTGGGTCATCTTGCTTTGCCCAAAAAGGTCCTGAGATGAACAGCTCATGCTTGAGCTTGTCATGGGCAGCAATTTCATTATGTTTATTTTCACTGAAAAAAAGCCCTGCCAAGGTTGCAGCATCTGGAGGAAATTTCGCTCCTGATCGCCCAACCAAGTTTTCAGGAGACAAAAATGCCCCAGCACTGCCGTAGAGAAAACCTAAGGGCGAAACAATGACTAAGTATTTGAACATAACTGCCATCCCACCTGTACTAAATCATTGATCCACTGCACAACAGCAGCATCACTGTTATCACCTGCGATCGCTTTCCACTGGTTTTCCTTCTCTTTGGCTGTCTGGATTTCTTGTCCCAGGTCACCAAAGTAGAGATCAAGCATTGCTAGTGCCAAATCTCGATCAATTGAGTTGTTATTGATCTCGCGGAACTGAATTGCGCGACGTGATTTGAGATGTGCCCAATCGTTGTAAAGATGTGCCCAGTTTTTACCACCAATGCGATCGCTGTAGCGCTCAATGATTTGCAAATGTGCCCAAGGACAGGTCCATTGCACATACTGACCACTATTGAAAACAACTCGAATCGTGACGCGATCGCGCCCTAAACTCTTAGCGTGTTTCTCAGCTTCTCGGCAGTGCTGCAAAATGTCTCGCTGGGGGACGCTATGCCCGGCCCAGACAAATCCAACACTGAATGTCATTTTGAGATGCAAAGCTTCTTGTAAGTCAGCTTGAAGATTTTTCCATTCATCAGGCAGTTCCCGTAACCATTGGAATGCCTCTAACGGTTCAATGGGTTGATCGCGTTTACTTCGATACAGCACTCCTAAGAAGTCATCCCCACCCGCATAGATGACTCGTCCTAGGTCCTGAGAAAATTTCTGCTTAAACGTCCCCCCCCACTCACGCATCGCCAAACTAAACTGCTGAAGGTGTTCATCTCCCTGGTCGCCAGTGAGTTTTTTAAGCTTCTTACCAACTTCGTCACCATCACCCATGAACCATCCGGTCCATCGCCCTTTTTCCATACCTATTTCAGGCATTCGTGCGATCTCAGTAAATCCTTTTTCCAAGGAGAGTATTCCAATTGCATCAGCGATCGCTTCATAGGTCACTAATCGCTTTACCAACTCTGGAACACTCAGTCTTTCGTTAGGTGCAACATATTTACCAAAATTGTCTTGATTAGAGTTTTCAATTTCTTTTAACTTTTTAAGGTCTGGAAACGGCGGTTTAACTAGCCTATCTGGGTTATCTAATCTCCAGGCAAGACGGTAATAAAAGAGTTCCATCTCCTCTTTTTCATCTGGTGTGAGTGCTCGCCCCGGAGTTAGGTGTTCTCTACCAAGACAATGCCAGGCGATCGCGTCCGTTCCACTTAAACTAGAACTTTCGCCAATCCAGTTAATCCCTGTCCAATCGCGCTTCAACTTGCGAGTTTCTAAGTCCTCCATCGCCGCTTTAATCGTGCTTTCAGTAGAATCATCAGGATTGTTTTTGCCCCATCCCACAAATACTTCCCAAGCATGGCTGCCCCAGCGTTCCCACTCACCTTTTTGCTTGCCGATTTGATCGTCCGTCTGCGACCAAAAATACTGGTTTTTTGGGATACCGATGTTGTCTTCGACCCACTCGCGACAAATTCTCAAAATTTCTTGCCATTCTCTTAACAGCGTATTTTGCACAATTTCCCGGGTGAGGTGTCCTTTCACCAGAATTCGGTTAGGCATCCCTTCTTGAACACGAATCAGACCAGGAGAAATAACACTTCCTTTTCCTAGCACCTGTTCAGCTTCTTCAACCAATTTGAAACTCAAGTAGGACAGAATTAGCGAGGCACCGAACAAATCTCGGAGTTTACGCGACTTTTCGATGAAGCCTTGAACTGGGGCAAAGCTGATAACAGTGTATTGAGAAGCAGACTCAGCAGACACAGGCGAACACTCCTTAGCGGCGACACCATTGCAGTACGACTATAGCGAGGGTTCCCAGCCAAATCCTAAAGAAAACAAATATTCATTGCTCCTTTATTAAAAAAGCTGGGAACTTTATCTACATGACATCACGAAGACTAGATAAATAAAAGATCAATATTTTATTTTGCTTGACAATTCTTATGGCAAAAAAGCCTGTTATTCATCCTTATTCTGACCAAGCAGCCTTCGATCGCCTGATGGTATTGCTCACTACCCTGATCAAGCACCCAGGAGTAAGCAGTCGGGATGCCAAACAAGCTCCCCATCAGGATGCCCTGGAAGACTTGCATCAACACATGCAGAGCACTGCCCAAGCCGTGGGCATTCCTTTCTCTGCCTGTGCCTTGCCGACGCTACGCAAGGACCTGGCAACCCTACGGCACTACGGTGTTCTTGATCGCAACCGCTATGACTGGGGCTATTACCTAGGTACGGGGGCGATGGCACAGGAAGACTTACCGTTGGTGCTCAATGCACTTGCATCTCAAGCCACCTATCAGGGTGACGCCCAGGTAAGGCGGCTATACCAGACCCTCAGCCAACGGTTCAAGCGGCTCAATCTGGAAAGTCAAGGACAGTTGTTTTATCCTGTGCGGGCGCATTTCAACCGAGCGATCGTCCATACAGACCCGGATGAAATGCTGCGTAAGCAGGAGAACCGGAACACACTCTTTCACGATCTGGAGACGCTGGAACGGGCGATCGTCCAGGGCTTACCAATTGAGATTTACCTGTCCCGCAACCTTTACGCTGGAAAAGTTAGCTACCGCCAAGTCTATCCACTGCAATTGCTTTACTATGACGTTGCCTGGTATCTCGTCATGGAAGATGTTTCCAACGGACATCTAGCTATTTCTCGGCTGGATCGGTTCACACAATATCTAAGAATTCTGGATGCTACTGGACGTGGATTGGAAGCACAGCACCGAAGCTTACAAGTTACTCATCAGCTTCTGAGAAACGGCTGGGGATTAAATTTGGGAAATCCTGATGAACAACAAATGGAACGACAAGGGACGCTGCCTCTGCTCCCAGTGAAGGTCCGCTTCTTTGCTCCTACTTCTCGATTCATTCAAGAGGGAGAGCGCCGACATATCAAGCAAAAGATTCTGCCTGGACCCAATGATGAGAAAACAGGTGAGCCTGCTTATGTGGACTATGTGGTGAAGTTACCAGAGCGATCGCTGAACGAGTTCAGCTTTTGGGTGTTTCGGCACATGGAGAACGCACAGGTGCTGTCACCGCCAACCTTAGTTGAGAAGCATCAGCAAGCGATTGCTAAGTTAGTGACCCGGTACACTTTACAGGAAAATCTGAATGAGCGTTGCTGAAAGAGCTATGACTTTCGCAGGAAGAGTTACTGTCTGATAAGTAGCTAGCCAGAATTAAATATAAAACGTTCAACGGGATACCCACGCCTTTGACCTCGTTGCTCAATGAGTTCCATCAGCGTGATTGCCAAATCATACTCATGCTCAAACAACTGAGAACACAGTTCATGCCGCTTGAGATGCAACCATTCATCTTCAATTCGATTCATCTGGGGTGAATACGGCGGTAAGAAAAAGATGAATAAGCCCATCTCCTGCCATTGTTGCCAATAGGCTTGCACCACCTTTGAGCGGTGAAACGAGGCGCCATCTTGGACAATCACTGTGATTTGTCCGGTCGCTTGCCAGTGAGCTTTGGCTCGTTCGGCTTGCCAGTGCATCAAAGTCAAGTAGCGTTCGCTGTTGAACCCACCCACGACCATGCCGTAGTCAAACTGCTGTCCCGGTTGCCAAAACCCAAGTAGGCTGATGCGGCGACCTCGACCATGCGGTTTAACAATCCGGTGCTGTTGTCCTTGCCGGACATAGCTGTATGTCAAGGGGCTGCTCTTTTCAAACCCACTTTCATCCAGATACACCAGTCGCACTAGTCCTTCAGCTTCCCATTGCTTGAGCATCTCCCAGTCCGCCCGTTTGGACTTCACATACTCTGGCTGTTCGGGCTGTGGAGGGCTGTAGCGTAATCGTTTCCAACGGAACCCCTTTTTTGCAGCAAGCGGCTCATGGTGCGCTGGCTCAAGTGAACATGGCGTTCATTGGCTAACTTGTGACACAGTTCTCAAGGGGTGACAGCGCGGCTAGAAAGCGGACTGGATGAGGGAAAGCGCCCGTAATCCTCGCAGGAAAAAAGAGCGCTTTTGCGGTTTAAGTCGCATCAACCGCTCTGCCCAGACTGACCACGCATCCATCGCGTCAATCCACAGCGTTCCGTACAAGCCTATCCAAAAATTACTGTGTTGCCGAATGCGGCGATTTGAGTTGACGCGAGCGACATACTGTTGGACGTGTTGACGACGAATGCGAGTGCCTCGCTCAGTCGAGATCGTATAGGCGATAGCGATCAACCCTAGCAGGGCTAAAAAGCGTTCGTGATTGACGTGGCAGTGTTCCATGTCGTAGCCACCGGATTTGAAGTCTTTGAACATCCCCTCAATGCGGAAGCGTAAAGCATAGCGTTTGAGGGCCGCTTCAGCGGTTTCGAGGTTGGTGAGCAAGTACCAAACTTCATTTGCTTTGTCAGAGCGATGTTGACGTTTCCACCGCAGGGCAAGGTTATGTTTGCCAAAGCCGGTTTTCTGCGTAACTTGGAGCTGAACATGGAATTGCGTTGTGCCAGGAGACTGGGGCAAGGCATCCAATCGCTCGAAGTCACTGTTCTCGGCTGTTTTGACGGTTGTGCTTTTCGGTAAGCGAAAGACAAAGCCAATGCGTTGACGCACGCACCAAGCCGCCAGCGCAATTGAATGAAATTCACGGTCTCCGAGTAACACCAGTCGGTAGCCGTGCAACAGTCGCAAGACCGGAGCGATGACCGATTTCTGCTCGTCAAGATTACTCTGCCCCTGCTTATCGAGCAAGCGCCAGTACAACGGAATGGCCCGTTTGCCGTGAATCAAACTGACCATCAGCAGGTTATGGTCTTGCCATTGGGTCCGGTCAATCGCTAAGCAAAGCTGTTTACCCCGTCCGTATTGTTGCTTGACCCAATGCTTCACGATAGGAAACCACATCGCCTTGGGTTGCAGTGGTGGCAAACTAAGGAATCGCTGCAAGTTGCGACGGCGGCTCTCAAACTGAATTGGTTGGGCAAACAGCATCGCTAAACGTTCGAGCGTGATGCATCGTTCTCTCTGCAACAGTTCGACCAGCATTTGGAGAGTGATAAATTGAGCTTGAGAAAGCTGCGCTTGCACACAGGCTTGGTAAAATTGAGGCAACATATGATTAAATGCGAGGGTGAATCCGAGATTTACCCTTTTTTTCTGCTTTTCACATCCCTCATCCGGCATTCTGTCTAACTTCTAGCTTCGCTGTCACCCCTTGAGGACACAGTTGCAAACTGGTGTAACTGCGCTCTTCCTGCAACCATTGCTCAACGGCTTTAACATCCTCCTGTTGCCAGTGGCGTTGCCGTCCTGGTCGCCGCTTCTCCCACAGTCCATAGAGCCCGACCGTCTGCCACTGTCGAATCGCACGTCGTACGCTATGCTCGTGCATTTGTAAGTGTTGGGCAATTTGTCCTACACTCCATCCGGTACTGTTGAGGCGCACGGCCATTGCTCGTTGGCGAGTTCGACGGGGTACTTCTGTGGCTAAACTCAGTTCTCGTAAGGTGGTGTCTTCTTCAATGGTTAACTCAACTCGTAATGGAGCAGGCATCTTGATAGCAAGGATGATTAATACTCCAGCTATTTTATATCTTTCTATGGCAACCTACTTACTTCAAACAGTGAAACTACAAACGCAGCAAATCCTTCAACATCCACTAGGTTTGATATTGTGTATCACCTGTACTCAAGCTTGAATTCAGTGTAAAACCTTTAATTTTCTCAAAGTTCTAACCTGACTAGCCTTGATTGTCGCTGACGTTCTCGCGATCCCCTTTGGTTTCCATTCAATTGATTTCCCCAACGAGTGGGGACAATGTTTCAATACAACTCAACTACTGGAAATATCAGTTTCCATTCAACTGATTTCCCCAGCGAGTGGGGACGTGCTAAGGATTCGATCAAGCCATTTAAGCGGAGTGGTTTCCATTCAACTGATTTCCCCAGCGAGTGGGGACTTCGATTGGGTTCTTAATGGGCGTGGCGATGCGGTGGTAAGGTTTCCATTCAACTGATTTCCCCAGCGAGTGGGGACTTTCCCTCGCTCCGGTCAACCTGGAGAGCTGCCCCTATGTTTCCATTCAACTGATTTCCCCAGCGAGTGGGGACCGGTGGTGACGCTAACCTTGCCGAAAACGCTTTGCCTTGTTTCCATTCAACTGATTTCCCCAGCGAGTGGGGACGCGGTGATGACGATGCGATCGAAGGGGCGAATCCTCGTGGGTTTCCATTCAACTGATTTCCCCAGCGAGTGGGGACGACTCAGAACGACTTAGCAACGGCGCGGGCTATTGCTGTTTCCATTCAACTGATTTCCCCAGCGAGTGGGGACCGATCCAATCAACCGTTAAAAACACAAAAACCACATAGGTTTCCATTCAACTGATTTCCCCAGCGAGTGGGGACGCAAGGATGTAGTCAATGAAAGAGTGGTACTCTTTGTGTTTCCATTCAACTGATTTCCCCAGCGAGTGGGGACACGCCGAAGTCTTCGCTTATGAAGTCAAGATCACTCGCCTGGACGAAAGTTTCCATTCAACTGATTTCCCCAGCGAGTGGGGACAAGCGATCGATGCAGAAATCATCGCGTAAGCCCTTGGGTTTCCATTCAACTGATTTCCCCAGCGAGTGGGGACCCCCTTTGGACTGCTCACGCCTTAGTTGAGACGCGATCGCACATCCGTTTCCATTCAACTGATTTCCCCAGCGAGTGGGGACTCGATATACATGGTTGTGGCGTACCTCTGCAACGCCTCCTGTTTCCATTCAACTGATTTCCCCAGCGAGTGGGGACTTGAGACTTACGACGATTACATCTTTGATGTTCGTGGTTTCCATTCAACTGATTTCCCCAGCGAGTGGGGACAACTAATCACAAACATGATTGCGGATCTCCTTGAGAAGTTTCCATTCAACTGATTTCCCCAGCGAGTGGGGACTTCTGATTTTTGCTTCAGTGTGAGTGGTGATCACAGTTTCCATTCAACTGATTTCCCCAGCGAGTGGGGACCCCCGACTCTCTCTATTTCTATGAAACTCAATAAAACAAAGGTTTCCATTCAACTGATTTCCCCAGCGAGTGGGGACTTTTTTAGATAAAGCTAGATGCTCATGCATGTTCGAGTTTCCATTCAACTGATTTCCCCAGCGAGTGGGGACGCTGCTTCAGATCGTCTGGCATACTGCTTCCATCCAGTTTCCATTCAACTGATTTCCCCAGCGAGTGGGGACCAATGTTTTCTTTAGGTCTGTTAGCTGGGTCTCTGGTTTCCATTCAACTGATTTCCCCAGCGAGTGGGGACTAGTTGATTGAGATTGGACTCGTGCATAGTAGACGGTTGCGTTTCCATTCAACTGATTTCCCCAGCGAGTGGGGACTGGGGATACAATGTCGATTCGATCAATTATTCCGTGCAGGTTTCCATTCAACTGATTTCCCCAGCGAGTGGGGACCAGCGCAAAGCTACGCGATCTACCTCACCTCCCAATGCAGTATGCAGTTTCCATTCAACTGATTTCCCCAGCGAGTGGGGACGAAACATTGAACTTTTCCAAAAATTTACGTTTTCGCGAGTTTCCATTCAACTGATTTCCCCAGCGAGTGGGGACCTAACAGTATTGAAAATATATGGAATATTATGTCTATTTGTTTCCATTCAACTGATTTCCCCAGCGAGTGGGGACTCCCCATACTTTAAAGCTAAATCCCATGAGGCGTCCAGCCTACATCTGCGAACCTCAGCCACAATCAAAGCCATAACCGTCAAATTCCTCCTTGTCAAAACAGCGAAAGCACCACAGCACAACGCATCGAGGCTCAGAACCAAGGAATCGCACATCCGCAAGATTGTCCTCAGCCTCGCACCCCTAAACCACGATCGATCCCTGCCGCTTTGTCAACGGCACCCCGCCCCAAATCTCAACCTGCCCCAGCGTGTGTCCCGACAGCGGATACATCCGCACACTATCCTCTGGCAACTTCACCACCTGCTGCAACCGCACTCGCAACTCACGAAACTGTTGTAGAGACAACACGCACTCAAACACACTGTATTGCACCCGTTGCCCATAAGCAGACAGCACATTTGCTGCCTTTGTCCGACGCTTCTGGCAAGGAATATCATACGCCACCACATATAGCAACATCCTGCCTCCTATCGAATCCGATACGGCTCATATCTCAGCGACACCTGAGTAATAAACTGCCGGAACATTTTTACCTGCCGATTTAACACATCCCATCGCGGAGCCATTCCTCCGGTCGCGGTCTGCACCTGCTCTTCCATCCGCCCAATCAACGCCATCAAAAGTTTCTTGCGCCCCAGCTCATTCAAATAGCACCCTCCGTTCGCTGGAAAGTCAAAATCATCCGTTGCGTCCACCATCCGTCGATTCACTAAATACAGCACGAGCGAATCCACGATCGGTGCTCGAAACACCTCAATCAAATCTGAAGCCAACGCTGGATGACGCTCACTTCCCTGATGCAAGCACGCCTCATAGGGGTCTAACCCCTGCAACTCAATCAAACTCAGTAAATGATTCCACACCACCTGATAGCCAAAACTCAACATAGCATTCACCGGATCTCCTGGTGGACGTTTTGATCGCCCTGTCCAGACGAAATCTGGATGATTAATGCATATGCCAAACACCCCAAAATAACTTGCTGCCCCCGCCCCCTCATACCCCATTAACTGCTCGATCGACGTTGCTTGTGCTATCTGTTGCGCCAATTGTGCCAACTGTGTGATTGCTCCCAATAATTCCGCATTTCCCTGCCGCCGCTGCTGCCGTTGCAAAATTACTCGACTATTCTTCAGTTTTGCCACTACAATTTGTCGCGCGATCGCCAATCGAATCTCTTCCGATAAGGCATATTGCTGTCGTGCCAGCGATCGATAGCCGCTCGTCACGGGTAGCACCCGTCCATAGCAGCGTCCCATGCGTGACAGGTAGACGATCGGAATACTGCGAAACAAGCACGCCCGGATCAACTGGGTCGTTAACTGCGACTGACCAAAAACAAGAATCTGTTCCAGCATGGGTAACTGCGCCTCTTGCAGAACAGTCTTGCCCTGCTTTACTACTACACAATCCTGTCGCAGTGACACATAGCAACCTTGCTGCGAAACATACAGCGATTTCATAAAATCCTCCTGTGCTACTCCGATCCACAAGAGAAGCGGAATCATTTCAGGAGCGGCATTTGCGGAACTTTTTGAGCTTAGTACAAAATTATTCTGTAAATTCTCTTGCTCGTGCAAATGTTCTAGTTTTGTTAATTGCGCGATCAGTGTTGCAATTCACTTGCGATCGTACAGGTAATCAACTGCTACCAATAACGTAATGCTAATGACTCCAGCCAAATTCATTAGAATAGCTAGCGGCACTGGAGCGATCAAACTATTGATAACATCAACAAACAAGAGGCACACGTAAGCGGCAGATGAGGAAGAATACATAAAAACATGTAGAAAAAGTAAATCAACAAATTGTAAATACACACTATGCCAGTCGAATTGCTGCAGCCTGTTCATCTCTCACTCACATCTGCGGCTGGAAACGCCGCATTCAATATTTGTACAACCCACTGGTTTAGAGCATTAAATGGATTGACCCTAGAACTCAAGCTCGTTCAAGACCTATCTCATCGTGCTGAAAATGACATTCGTATCACTTACGATTAGAAATGCCCTTGAACTTATGAACATATTGGTCTCAACATTCAAAATAGGTATTGAGCGTTTTCAGAGACGGTAACGCCAGATGAGCGATAAATTTTAATATCGCCATCATCGTGGGACGATTGGATGTCTTTCCATCCGCAATAGATTGCTGCAAAACTGGTAGTCTGCGAGATAACGACAAGGCGCTGCTCGCCCTTGTCTAAGCCACTTCCAAAACAGCTACGTTCGTTAAGCAAAGACAGTAAACTTCGATAGTTCCATCCAGAAGAAAATCTGATATCATTGTCAAAACTGTACATCTGTACTCCAATTTCGCGTACTCCTGAGCAGTAGGACTCAAAGTATGCTTGACGCAAAGAGTTTTGATAACTGGTGTCAGAGTCTTGGTGTTAGTCAAACAACCCGTGCCGTCATTGAAGGGGTTCGCAACTCTGCTCCTTCACGTCGAGTGCAGAGCCGTCGGGGAAATGTTGTTGGCAATTACCCTAGCCACAAAATGGGCTTTACCATTCAATTTGAATCACACCGCAACGAGTTAGCGCGAATATATGAGCTAGAGCATGATTCCAACGTTTTGGAGTATTACGACCAACCTATACCTATTGAGCTTGACTACCTATCCAAGAATGGGCGGCGTAACCGGCATCCATACACACCAGATTTTTTCATCATCCGAAAAGATTCTGCGGGTTGGGAGGAATGCAAGACTGAGCAAGAGCTTATCAAGTTAATAGAGGATAGCCCCAACCGTTATCAACAAGATGAGCAGAGCCAATGGCATTGTCCTCCCGCTGAAACCTACGCAGCACGATATGGCTTGTTTTTTAAAGTACGGTCAGATTCCGAAATAAACTGGATTTTTCAACAAAACTTCGCTTGGCTGGAAGATTATTTTCACCTAGATAGTTCAGAGCTTAGTGAAGAAGCTGTGCAAAACCTGCTTAAGCAGGTTTCCGATGAAGAGGGCATTACGCTAGCAGAATTACTCCGGCAAGCTAACCCAGACGATATCTATACCTTAATTGCAACTGACTCACTGTATGTCGATCTCCATGCTGCTCGATTAGCAGAACCCGATCGCGTCCAAGTCTTTTCTGATCAAGCAACTGCCTTTGCTTATCAGCGTGCTACAGAAGTTGCTCTATCCCTTCCAAATCACTCACAAATCATTTCTATAACAGTTGGGGCTTCTCTTGTTTGGGATGGCGAGTGCTGGGAAGTCGTTAATACTGGAAGTACTACAACCGGACTACTTAGAGCAGATAACCAGTTCGTAGAGCTACCAAATGGAACCGTTGAAAGTCTCATTCAGCAAGGCAAAATTACTGCCCTAACCGAAACTGAAGACACAACTCGTCAGGACAAAATTCAAGAAATTCTGCGGCGTGCTAAGCCTGGGGACATTGCCGAAGCAAATCGAAGGTATGAGCAAATTCAGCCTTATCTCAACCCAGATGCTCCACCTACACCTTCTAGCACCATTCGTCGTTGGCGAATTCAGTACCGTCAAGCAGAGGCAGCCTATGGCAGTGGATATGTCGGACTCCTACCAATTAATTATGCAAAAGGGAACCGAACGAGCAAACTTGGTGAGCCTGTTCGAGAATTCATGATTAAATTTATCAAGGAAAACTACGAAACCCTGAAGCATCGTAGAAGGTGGCGAGTCTACGAGTCTTTAGTTGCTGCTTGTGAAGCCCATCAACCTAAACTTACTCCTCCTAGTTCTACAACCTTCTATAAGGAGATCAAGCGCCGCTCCGGCATGGAACAAACGGCAAAACGGGAAGGGCGACGGGCAGCTATCCAGGAACGTCCTACTTATTTGCAGTTGGAATTAACCACTCCTCGACATGGCGATCGCCCCTTTGAAATTATTCACATTGACCATACCGAAATTGACGTTGAACTGGCTATTTCGTTGACTTCCCTTACTCAATGCAATTTCAACTCCGGTAATTCAGGTCTTCCTAATTTAGGAAGACCTTGGGCGACATTCATGGTTGATGCTTATAGCCGTCGTCTCTTAGCAGTCTATTTGAGTTACGAGGAACCCAGCTACCGTTCCTGCATGTCCGTATTGCGTATCTGTGTTCAACGTTTCAAACGATTTCCTCAGTCAATCGTGGTAGATAATGGCCCAGAATTCCACAGCAACTATTTTGAACAACTACTAGCATATTTTGCTTGCACGAAAAAACACCGTCCTCCAGCAGATGCTAGATATGGCTTTGTCGTAGAGCGTTTGTTTGGTACTGCTAACACTCAATTTGTTCATGAGTTACGTGGTAATACTCAAATTAAACGTTTGCACCGCAAAGTTACAAAATCTGTCAAACCTGAGAGCCAGGCAGTTTGGACACTGGGTGAGTTGTATGAAGCTTTCTGCCACTGGGCATATGAAGTCTACGATAAGCGACAGCATCCAACACTAGGACAAAGCCCCCGTGAAGCCTTCAATGATGGTTTAGCCATTGGCGGTAGCCGAACTTGCCGCCGAGTGGAATATGACAAAACCTTCCGAATTCTGACTTTGCCAGCTCCAGAACGAGGAAACCGGAAGGTACAACCGGGGCGAGGCATCAAAATTAATAACATTTACTATTGGTCGAATACTTTCCGTGACCCAGAAATTGAGCAGTCAAAGGTTGAAGTGCGGTATGAACCTTTTGATGCCAGTATTGCCTACGCATTGGTGCGGGGGCAGTGGGTGGAGTGTGTTTCTGATTGCTACCAGTATCTTCAGGGACGTTCCGAAAAAGAAATCCGTTTGGTCAGTGCAGAATTAGTAAAACGTAAGCGAGATCAAGGACGGAATGTGATCACCTCCGACAAGGAACTGGTGCAGTTTTTAAACTCTGTTGAAGCCAAGGAAGGTAAGTTTTTGGAACAACGCCTAAAAGCTTCTGAGAACAAGCAAGTAGTGCAGGCAATTACAGCTGTTGAAACTGATTGCTCTGTTGATTCAGTAGTTCCTTCGAGTCCTGTTACTGCAGATGGTCTATCAGATAGGGAACCGCTGCTTGATGAACGACTAGAGACAAATGAGCCTAATTCTGATAGTAGTTCTAGCAATTTGGAATTCTACGGAGAGTGGTAATTATGCAGTTCCAAAAAGGCTTTCCGCGAGAGTTATTAAATCAACCCATTGCTGATAGAGTTGCCTATTTTCAGAGCTATACAATGCCTCATCCTAAGCTTAAAGATGCCGCTCAACAGTTGATGCTCTCAATTCATCAACCTGCTGGAGCCTCTCTAATCTTTGTCTTTGGACCAACAGGGGTTGGCAAATCCACCTTATTAAGGAAGGTTAGAAAAGAACTAATTGAAGCAGCGTTACCTCGGATGGAAATTGATAAGGGGTATATTCCAGTTGCCGGAATCGAAGCGATCGCTCCAGAATTTAGCAATTTTGATTGGAAAGATTTTTATGTACGCGGACTTATGGCTCTTAATGAGCCGATGATTGACAAGAAGATTAATCGTACCAATTCAAAGCTTAAACTTCGTTTGGCATTAGAGTCTGCCCTAAGCAATCGAAAGCCTGATGCATTTTTTGTCGATGAGGCGCAAAATTTGGGCAAGGTGGTGAGCGGACGCAAGCTACGTGATCAAACTGACTGCATCAAATCCCTCGCAAATATTGCTCAAACCCGGTTTGTTCTTTGTGGCACATATGAGCTTTTAATGCTACGGAACTTGAGTGCTCAATTGTGCAGACGTAGTACTGATATTCATCTCCCTCGCTACTATGCAGAATCTACTCAGGATCGGGAAACGTTTCAGGGCATTGTGCAAACCCTCCAGTTTTACCTTCCCCTGCCAGAAACTCCCGATTTACTGGGTTTATGGGAGTTTTGTTATGAACGTAGTATTGGCTGTGTGGGCATTCTGAAGGACTGGCTATCACGCACCTTAAATGCTGTTCTGGAAAAAGATCCAAATGCAGCTACTTTAACAGCTGAAGATTTGGAACATCATGCTTGGTCAATGGAGCAATGCATGATTATGCTATCCGAAGCAAAGGAAGAGGAGCAGAAGTTGACGCCTAGAGCAGAAATTCGGAACGAACTGCGTGCCAGCCTAGGATTAGATTTACTTGCTTCGTCTAAAGCGGAAAGTCCCACCGAACAAAAAAAATCCAGAACAAAGAAAACCCAAGACATAGGCAAACCTCTCCCCCAACGCCGCCCTGTTGGGAAAAACCAATATGCTAATCCATGAATTGAAGTCCTACGATTCATGGGATTTAGTTCTACCAGCTACTCCAGAACGCAGTAAGCTCTACTACTTAGAACCAATTGCGGAGGGTACTCCATATATTGAAGGGTTAGTTAGCTATATTTGTCGATTAGCTAAAGCGCATTGTGTCTCCCCAGCTATATTAATTAAGCAAGAAATATTGCCTAGCTTCAGACAAAACTACAGCATAGGTTTAGGAGCAGTTCATGAAGTCAGAGAAGAGGGGGGTCTAGTTTCAGTTTCTTCTTTTGCAAAGCCAGTTTATAAGAGAAATCCTAATGAATATGGGCTTTTAGCTTGGCAATATCTTGAGGGACTCAAGGTTTTAACTCTAAGAGAGAACCTGCAACCCCTTACGATTCCAGACTGGATGAATAAACCTTTTCAAGCAAAGCAAAGCAAAGTCGAATTGGCACGAGAAGTCCGAGCTTGGTGTCCAGAATGTTTTCAAGCTTGGCGTAATGCTAAGCAACCTATTTATGAACCTCTACTTTGGTCAATTGCTGCTGTTACTGTTTGTCTTCATCATGGTCAACCGTTGCAATTCTGTTGCCCAAACTGTAAGAAGACTCAACGACCTATTACAGGAAGAATGCAGGTAGGGCAATGTTCTGGTTGTTTAGGTTGGCTTGATGTGCGTCCAGGTCAAACTTCAGAAGCGGAACATTTGATTGAGGCAGAGTTGGATTGGCACCTTTGGGTTGCAAAGCAAATAGCAGAGGTACTAAGCGTTACACCTACCATTCCATCGCTAGAAACAAGGAGAGCGATCGCTGGGGTGCTGAGTGACAAAGAGAAACCCTACCCAATAATCTCGCCTCAATCAATTCAACACCCTCAATGGAACCTGCTTGAAACATTCGCTCATTGGGCTCATTAAGAAATCTCACTTATAAATCTCACAATGACTTCACCCATTGCTGAACATTGGGATCTCATATATCCTGCTAGTCCACCTCGCAGTCGTCTTTACAGTTTGCAACCGATAGGAGTCGGAACTCCTTGGGTTGAGAGCTTGACTGGATACATGGCTCGGCTAGCAGAAGCACACTGCGTCTCGCCTGGAGATTTAATTGCCAATGAACTTAAATCTTTGGCTAGCAAATCTCACGGAAAAAGCTACTTACATCAGACAAGTAGCTCTACAGAAAGTCTAAATAGCACCGGACGTATGGCATTGGAATTGGTTCAAGCACTGGAGTATCAAACCCTACGTCTCGATCTCAGATATCTAACCCTCTTGTCGTGGGCTGACATTTTGCCGCCGAAAGGTTTATTACGACGTATCCGTGCTTGGTGTCCTAGTTGCTACAATGAGTGGCAACACAATCAGAAACCTATCTATGAGCCACTCCTATGGGCACTAGAAACGGTCTCAATCTGCTTAAAACATCGGCAGCAACTGCGCTCATGTTGCCCAAAATGCCAACGCCAACTACCCGCATTGGCGTGGCATTCTAAACCTGGATACTGTTCTAGATGCTACCAATGGTTAGGTACAACTCTTACTCCGGAAGTAGCTACCTTAACAACAAATCCCGACGAACTAAAATGGCAAAGATGGGTTTTAGAGAATGTAGGGAAATTACTCGAAACTGCTCCTAGCTTATTAAAAGCACCTACTAGGGAGCGAATTTCTCGTTCGCTCTCTGTTTGTATCTCGCGCACCGTCGAAGGGAATATTGCTGAGTTCGCTCGTCAATTAGGAACACACAAAAGTGCAGTATGGCAGTGGAAGTCGGGCAAAGCCTTGCCTCAATTGTCAATGCTTCTCAAAATCTGTCAAATTTTAGAGATAGACCTACTAAATTTCTTGTTTAATCCAGAATCTTTAACTAACACACGCGATTCGTTAGCCATTTTGGTAAAGCGAGACTTCCCTTCTCAAAAACCTAAACAACAGCTTGATACTGATCAAGTACAAGAATTCTTGCAATCTGCCCTTATAGAAGAACCTCCTCCAACTATGAAGGCTGTTGCCCAAACGTTGGGACACAATTCCCGATCGCTCCGACGCCGATTTCCAGAACTGTGTTCTGCTATCTCGGCTCGGTACTTAAATTACCGAGATCAGGTTCGTGCTGCAAAAGTTCAAGAGTCTTGCCAAGAGGTACGTCAGATTGCTCTCAAACTTTATGGTGAAGGTATTGATCCTACACGCAGCTACATATCCAGGTACCTAAGCAAGCCAGCATATTTTCGTGAACCTGCTGTTGTCGCCGTACTAGAGTCAACTCGACAAGAACTAGGACTTAAAAATTCTTAACTCCTCATGTAAAAGTGTCTTCAAAAAACTTAGTTAAGAACCTTTAAGTTCTTTTTGAAGCATAAGATGAACAGACGACTTTTGAAGCATAAGATGAACGGATGTCCAACTTATGGTTAAAGTCGTAGCTTGCCTAATCCAATATCTCTGATTCAGTATGCGGATGAAAGGACTTGAACCTTCACTTCTTGCGAAACCAGAACCTAAATCTGGCGCGTCTACCAATTCCGCCACATCCGCGCATGACATCCATCATATCAGGGTAGGGGAAATTGGGAACAAAACTGAGGCAAAAAAGCAAACTCTGTTCGCCCCAATTCCCATATTCCAACTCCTTCTAACCCAAGCTGCCCAAACTGAGCGGAATCAAATTGCCTTCGATGGTGAATCCTAATAGCATTTCTTCGCCGGATTGGATCGGCGTTCCTGTAATAGCGCAGCGCTCTTCTTGCTGAGCGATCGCTGAGATCGTGGCTCGAATATCATTGGCAGACAGTTGCGGCGTAAAGTCGCCTGATCGCTGATGCACGTACTTCCACAAAATATCTCGAATCAACGCTTGATATCCTTGATTGCCAGAGAGCGTCTTGAGTTGTTCTTTTAAGTCTTTTTCCAAGCGGATGCTGGTGACTTCCATTTCGGTGGTGCTGGTGCGAGTTAAGGTAGGCATTGCTTCGTCTCCTAAGTAGATATGGACAAGGATATAATACAAGTGTAGTACGCGATTCGTAGACTGTACTCGATTTCTGAAAGTTCTTTATCAAACTACAGTTCTTTGTCAAACTACATCTTTGTCAAACTACAGTAGAAGCGACGTGAGGGCGGTGAGAATCGGAGACGACCTTTATCGCAAGGGAATTTGGGAATGATTGAGAGCATTCCTCACCACTTGCTGTAATTGCCCTTGATTCATTTTGCCTTGAGCATTTCTAGGAAGTTGTTTAACTGCAATCCAGTGCTTTGGATATTTATAACGACTCAATTTTCCATCTAGTCTCTGCTGAACTTGACTAGAAGAGATCTCAAACTGAGGAACATAGACAGCTACGATCGCTTGTCCCCACCTGCGATCGCCAATTCCCAAAACCGCTACATCTTTTACTAACTCTGTTGATCGAATCGCAGATTCTACTTCTGATGGAAATACGTTCTCACCACCCGTAATAATCTTGTTGCCCGCTCGCCCAACGATGTGTAAAAATCCTTGCTCATCGATGTAGCCTAAGTCATCTGGCTTGTAATTGGAACGTCGATCAAAATTTGGATAATAGCCCAACATTAAGGACTGAGACTGAATGGAGATTTTATGGTTCAGAATTTCGATTTGAGCATGAGGAAGCACGCGCCCACAGCCACCTTGACCGTTTAAGAAATCCATTGGCTTGAGCGTTGCAATTTGAGACGCCGTTTCGGTCATGCCATAGGTCGGGGCAAGGGGAAGACGCAGCGATCGCGCCTCTTTTAACAGAGCATCCCAAGCAGGCGCACCGCCCAATAAAATCGCTCGAAATTGGCATAACCAAGATGCCGAGGACGGTAAAAGGCGCTGAAGTTGGGTCGGCACAAGCGAGAGAAAAAAGCCTTCAGCCTCAAGCCGCTGTCCTGCTTCAACCGCTTTCCAAGGCAAAATGATCAGCTTGCCGCTCGAGAGCAGCGATCGCATCACTTGCATCAATCCGCTCACATGATAGAGCGGCAATAGACAAAATGAATTAACAGCATCACAGCCAAAATAATCTCGAAATCCTTGCACCGAAGCGCTTAAGGTTTCCCAAGTATGCATAGCAAACCGAATATTTCCCGACGTTCCACCCGTCGCAATCATAATTAGCGTTGAATGTCCATCCGCTCCATCTGCTCCTTGCGAAGCGTTTCCGAAGGCATTTGTTGCATAAGTTGCATAATCTGTTGTCACCTTGCCCCAAATTACAGTGGGCTTCGCCAACTGGAAGACCTGCTGCCATTCAGAGCCGCCCCAATTTGGATTGCAGAGAAACACACGACAGGGAACGGAGCAAGCCGCCACAAATCCTGCTAAAAAGTGGAGCGGATCTGATTCAGCTAGAAAGATTGTTGGAGTTGAATAGCGACGCAGTTCCTGATACCGTTGTTGGGCTAATTGTAGTAATGCTTCAGCATCGTAACCAATTAGCCACGACTGTTTAGCCCAGTGTTCAAGCAGCGTTAGAGGCGTTGCCATAATTCCTCAAAGTCTTCCATCATCAACTCATTAAACCAGTGCGTTATACCATAGCCAGCGGCACGATGGGATAATTCTGATGCGAGTTTTAAGCTGGCATAACGTGCGATCGCGGTTTCAAACACCGAGGAAAACACAGCATCAATGTTGTGATGTTGACAAAACTGATGTAACCGCGACGGAAATCCTGCAATCGCGGCTTTAATCACAAAAATTCCTCGCCACCCATTTTCATAACAAGCTTGCAGTTGCTCAAATGTTGCGACTGATTCATCTAGCGCGATCGCAGTTGTGTAGTGGTGACTCAGCGCTAACATTGTTTCAAATTGATTAATCGGAAGCGGCTGTTCTATAAACTCGATGATGTGGTGATCTGTCAGAGCTTTGTTCAACGAATCGCATCGGTCTAACCACTGTTGCGTTTCAATGAGGTTGAGTCCTGCATTCGCATCGAGTCTCAACTTAGCAGTGTCAGGAATTAATTCTACTAATCGTTCTAACGTTTGCAGTTCATCTGCGATCGCGTTTACTCCAATCTTCCATTTGAAGGTGCAATAGCCCTGCTGCCAAAGGTCTTGCCAAGCGGAACAAGCTTGTTCTCCGGTCGGTAGCAACGCGCTCAGACTATGCTTCACGCTTCGAGTCGATCGAGGTTGAGCACTCTCAAACCCAAACTGACATGCAGGTAAATCATTGGGAATTGCGCGAATGAGCGCGTCATTGATCGCTGTAGGCAAGGATTGGCAGAATGCGATCGCGGCTTCAAACGTCTCTGAACCAAACCACTCCAACGGTGCAATTTCTCCAAACCTAACGGTTTGATCGTCGCTCAGCCGCAAAATGATGCCCTTGCGGACGTGCCAAGCTCCATGACTAGTCAGCAGAGGAGGACGGAACGTACGACAGTAGGGTCGAAATTCAAACCGCATTACACCCACGGTAAAAAGAAGCCTAATCCCAACAGCAATCCACTCCAAAAATGCAGTTCAACGGCAATTAATCGACAAAATGTAAGCTTGTGGGGTTGGTCATACTGCGTTCCAATCACGTGACAAAGCCGCTTTGCAACAGGCAAACTCAACATCGACAACAACGCCCAAAACGGAAAGACCTTTAGAATCACAAACAAAACCGTGAGTGCATAAATGCTGCTGCAAATCCACGGGAGCAACGCCGCTGCTCGTTTACTTCCCAGCCTGACGACAGGAGATTTTTTGTTGATCGCCGCATCATCTTTGACTTGGTTGAAATGCGAACAAAATAAAATCAAACTAGTCGCAATACCTACCACGATCGAGGCAGCAAGATTTGTATTTGACCAAGCTTTTGTTTGGCTGTAATAGGCAGCAGAAAAGGCTAATGGACCAAATGCGACAAAACATAATGGTTCGCCAAGTCCCTTGTAACTGAGACGGAAGGGAGGCCCTTGATAGACATAACCAATTCCACAACAGAGCAGAATTAAGCCAATTACGGTGAAATCCTTTTGTTGAAGTGCGATCGCGCTAATGCCTGCTAGTCCCAGCGCTAAACAAAAATTGCTAACCCAAAAGATTAGCGATTTATTCCCCGTCATATTCACGAGCGAATTGGCTTTATTGACATCAACTCCCGTTTCAGAGTCAAAAACGTCATTGCTAAAGTTTTCCCAAGCCAAAATTAGAATCGCTGAGAGCAGAAACGTGAAGAAGATTGAAGAATTGAATGCTTTTGTTTCAGCAAATGCAACAGCAGAACCAACCCAAATGGGCATGATGGCAACGCTGTACATGGGTGGCTTAATCGCGGCGTACCAGAGTTTTCGATTTACAGGCTCGATCGTCCTCGTGGTCATTCGCACTACTCCTATTTTCCTCAAACGCTAGTCAAATAAAACACTAGTCAAACATTCTTTCCAGTCTCCCATTCAGGTTTGAAAAATCTTCTAATCGGTTATAGAAACGTTACATGTCCTTGAGGTATTGTTGATACCCTATTTCATTCAACTTTGCCTGTTTCTCTCGCACCATATCTGTCAAACTCTGACGGTAAGTTTGAATTTTTAATAACAGATGGGGATCGTGACTTCCCAAGATTTGAACCGCTAACAGGCCAGCGTTTTTTGCATTTCCGATCGCAACCGTTGCCACCGGAATTCCAGCAGGCATTTGCACAATAGAATAGAGCGAATCAATCCCTCCAAGCTGACGAGTCTGCACCGGAACTCCAATCACCGGAAGCGGCGTCAGTGATGCTACCATTCCCGGTAAATGCGCGGCTCCGCCTGCCCCTGCAATGATCACTTTGAGTCCTCGCTGATGGGCTTGCTTAGCATAGTCCACCATTCGTTCTGGCGTGCGGTGAGCCGAGACAATTTCAACTTCATAAGGAATGTTAAACTCCTCGCAGACCGCGACCGCAGCTTGCATGGTCGGCAAATCTGAATCGCTGCCCATAATGATGCCAATCAAAGGTTGAGTCATAGAATTGAAGACATACGTTGTTGCAATCGCTAAAAGCGGATGACCGATAGCTTTTTGATTATCAATGCTCGTGTGCCGCATTTCCAGGGCGTACAGCAAATTTGGATTCAAGACGGGGCAATTAGTGCGGTTTCTGAAGAAACCGCACTAATTGCCCCCGATTTGCCCGTTCTCGATGTTGCAGGCGATTGGGTTTCTCTCGGTGGAGTTGATTTACAAATCAACGGAGCGTTAGGTTTAGCCTTTCCCGATCTCAATTCCAGCAACGTTGATCAATTAGCAGCAATCGGTCAATTCCTTTGGAATCAAGGTGTTGACGGATTTCTGCCAACCCTTGTGACTACCTCCATTGCCAATATTCAGCGCGCTCTCGCCACGATTAGCTCTGCAAAGCTTCAAAGGGGTGCATCTGATTTCGGACACGCCTCTTCTTCCCAAATCCTTGGCGTCCACCTTGAAGGACCGTTCCTAAATCCGCAGAAACGTGGGGCGCATCCTGAAGAGTATTTACTGCCGTTGACCGTCGAGCAGATTCAGCGAGTTCTGGGCGATTATGCCTCTATTGTCAAAGTCGTGACGCTTGCCCCCGAACTTGATCCGACGGGAGAAGCGATCGCTTACCTTCGTTCGCTTGGCATTATCGTTAGCTTGGGTCATTCTCAAGCAAGCGCCAAGCAAGCGCAGCAAGCCTTTGCTGGAGGCGCATCGATGGTGACTCATGCATTTAACGCAATGCCCAGTTTGCATCACCGAGAACCCGGATTACTGGGAGCCGCGATCGCGGCTCCGACCGTACAATGCGGTTTCATCGCCGATGGACAACATGTTTCTAAAATCATGCTGGATGTGTTCTTGAAAGCCAGCCGCTACGATGAAGGCGCATTTCTGGTCAGTGATGCCCTCGCACCTCTCGGTTTACCCGATGGTCGATACCCCTGGGATTCGCGAGAAATAGAAGTGATTGAAGGAACGGCACGCTTGCTAGATGGCACCCTTGCAGGAACGACGTTATCTCTTCTAAAGGGAGTGCAGAACTTGGTTCAATGGAAGATTTGTGATGTCGAAACCGCGATCGCATTAGCGACAACTGCTCCAAGACGTGCCATTGGTCTCTCAACTTACCTTCACCAGCCTGCTCATCTCATTCGTTGGGCCCTGGATGACAAAACCGATAGCCTAAGTTGGCAGCGCATCACACCTGAACTTGTAGCTTCGCAATGCTTTCAAGAAATTAAATCTTGTGTGCCAGATAAAATTCTGTCTGATACGAACCCGTAGTTTTTAAGCCAAAGACGTAGAATTCAGGTTATGTTAGCCCCGCGCACGATTGTTATTTTGCGATGCTATCATTCTGTCTTCAGGGTGCAAGGGATAACGTCTAACCAGACCTGACGCAAACGGTCTTTAGAGCATTGAGCTGAATAAATCTTTATAAAAAAACGGGGCACGGTTCAGGTGCCCCCAAGATACTCAGATTGACTTGTCAAAGCAAAAGTTCCTTCGCAGCCGCCCGCAGACTACCGTGGTATTGTAGGCATCTGCGCGAGGTTGTTCAGGTTTTGCCTGTCCGTAGGATAACTGAGAAGATGCTGCCGTAGCTTAAGCTACACAAAAAGTTTATCAGAACCTCACGTTTGCAGGCGATTTATCCCGTATCCAGGAAACAGCTTTCATACTTTAAATATGAAATTGAGAAACGCTCCGTAATTCACGTATGGGGCGTTTTTTATTCGTGTCCCATAAGTACTACCATAAAGCTTGGTGAAAATAAGCATAAACAAGTCTATGAACGGGACGGATGATAAGACTGAGGTGCGCGACTATTTCAACGCGACGGGCTTCGATCGCTGGCAGCGAATTTATGGAGATGGTGACGTTAATAAAGTTCAGCTTGACATCCGCACTGGGCATCAGCAAACGGTAGACACGTTGTTAGGCTGGCTTAAAGCTGATGGCAATCTTTCCCAATTGACAATTTGCGATGCAGGATGCGGGGTCGGTAGCCTCAGCATTCCGTTGGCTCAGGAAGGAGCCAAGGTCTTTTCGAGTGATATTTCCGAGAAGATGGTCGGTGAAGGAAAGGATAGAGCAACGGCGATCGGGTTGAGGGATAATCCAACGTTCTCGGTCAGCGACCTAGAAGACTTAACCGGAACCTATCACACGGTTGTCTGTTTGGATGTGTTAATTCATTACCCGGCAGAACAAGCAATGGATATGATCAAGCATTTGGCGAGTTTGGCAGAGCACCGGATTGTCCTTAGTTTCGCGCCAAAGACGTTTCTGCTGACGATCTTGAAAAAGATTGGTGAGTTTTTTCCCGGCCCGAGCAAGACAACTCGCGCCTATCAGCACCGCGAAGCTGATGTAATTCGCGTGCTAGAAGAATGCGGATTCACGATTGGGCGCAAGGCTATGACTAGTACGCGATTCTATTTCTCGCGGATGTTAGAAGCAGTTAAAGAGTAGCAAGGTTAGGTTGTGTTGATAATTGTGTGAAGTTGGGCTGAATACGCTAAACCTAAACCGCAATGTCAACGCCAACGCTTCTAAGCGACGCCCCTGGGACAAACTGCTTGAGCTTTTACGCTATCAACCCGGC